>CALUJF010000011.1 GCA_944320855.1 uncultured Phocaeicola sp. | reverse complement strand
TGGAAGTGACAGACAATCCGCTGATAACCGCACCTATTAATTCCAATGACAATGTCTATTTTGCAGATATGGATATTGCCGAGGTTGAGGACGTGCTGCGTAAAGGTGATGTATGTGCTGTGATAATAGAAGGTATATCGGGAGTGGGAGGAATAAGAATTCCTGATGATGAATTCCTCAAGGCTTTAAGGAAGCTTACCCAACAGTATAATGCCGTTCTCATTCTGGATGAGATACAATCCGGATACGGACGAACGGGAAAGTTCTTTGCCCATCAGTGGTGTGGCATAAAACCTGACATCATTACTGTGGCAAAAGGCATAGCAAATGGTTTTCCTTTCTCCGGAGTATTGATAAGCGATGCTTTCAAACCGTGTAAGGGAATGCTTGGAACCACATTTGGAGGAAATCATCTGGGATGTGCGGCTGCATTGTCTGTTATTCAGGTTATGAAAGATGAACACCTAATAGAGAATGCCTATGAAGTAGGTTCCTATTTTATCGGTAAATTGCGTTCCTTGAATTCTCCGTTAATCAAGGAAGTGAGAGGGCGTGGACTGATGATAGGGATTGAGCTTACGGTTCCTGTATCTGTTATCCGCAATTCTTTACTGTATGACTATTATATATTTACCGGATATTCAGGAAAAAATGTTCTGAGGATATTGCCACCATTGTGTATCTCAAAATCGGAGGTGGATTGTTTTATAGATAAGTTTATCAGGTGTTTGCATAAGGTTGAATGCGGAAATGATTGAATTAAGAGCTGTTTAAATACTGTTTAAACGGTATTTAAATAGTATTTAAATAGTTCTTAAACTTGGCTTTTAGTTTTCTTTTCATTTTAGTTACAAACGTATGACATCATTTGTTTCCGGTTAAGTTTATTATTACCTTATGGTATTTATAATTTGTCAATTACTTTATTTTTGCGGATAAATATTGATAAGTTATAAATATTAAAATGTAGCTGTAACAAATGAGAACTATTCGTTTTATTTCGCTTTTTCTTTTTCTGATATTCAATTTTATCAATGTATTAACTTTAGACGCTGAAGAAATACGGTTTATCTATTGTTCGGACCTTCATTATGGAATAAAGAGAAATTTTAGAGGAAAGGAGTGTGAGACATATAAGGTGGTGGACGAGATGCTGAAATCGTTTACGTTGCTTTATTCTTCACCACTGCCGTCGGACGGAGGAGCCGGAGCAGGAACTGTATTCGGGAAGCCGGATTTCCTTATTTGTACGGGGGATATTTCAAACAGAATGCAAAAGGGAGCATGGACAGCATCTGAATCGTGGAATCAATTTAAAAAGGACTGGATAGATGCTTTGGATTATCCTGTTTATGTTGTTCCCGGAAATCATGACATATCAAATGCTATAGGATATCCGAAGAAACTTTCGCCTGAGCGTGATGATGCGAGTGCGGTAGGTATATTCAATCATAATATGCCGATGTACGGACATAGTGAGATTAAAGAATTTAATTATTCGGAAAATCAGGTACGATATTCCTTTGTCAGGGATAGCCTCAGATTTATGTTCATTGGTATGTGGCCCGACAGCAATATGCGTATGTGGATGGACAGTGTCATGAAGGAAGATCCTGTTTCGCCTGTTATAATATTCACCCATGACCCTGTTGAGGCTGATGCAAAACATTATACCAATCCTAACTATCCTTATAATATAAATGCGGTTGACAAGTTTGAAAATCTGTTGAGTGATACCTGTTCTGTTGATAATATTAACAAATTGCCTGAGGGTAATTGGAGTCGTTTTGAACGTTTCGTAAAGTCACATCCACAGATAAAGGCATATTTTCACGGTGACTGCAATTATAATGAATTCTATGAATGGAAGGGTGTCAATGGTACTGTTTCTCTTCCTGTATTCAGAGTGGATTCGCCGATGAAAGGGGAGTATTCTTCCAAGAATGAAAACCTGTTGTCTTATCAGGTTGTATGTATTGATACTGATAATAAGATTATTACTGTGAGAGAATGTTTGTGGAATAAGGATGGCCTTACTTCTATAACATGGGGAGAAGTGAAAACTATAAGTTATAAATAGTTTTTACTGTAATGTTTTTGCAATATTTTTGTTTTGAATTCTTAAAATCTGCGAAATGAATATGTAACCGCTTATTGAGACCTTTGCACCAGAAAAAGTTTTTTTAATAAAGGTATGAAAAAGGTTTTTAAAAGTGTTGCATGCGTCTTGGCTGCAACAGCACTTAGTGCAAATGTTTTCGCTGCAGACGACACAGAGCTTGCAGAAATGGGTATTGTAAGAGGACGTGTGGTAGATACTGAGAATCACACACTGCCGGGTGCTTCTATATTTATAGAAGATTTACACACCGGTGTGGTCAGTGATATAGACGGTTTCTATATTCTACCTAATCTTAAACCGGGTGAATATAAGGTTAAAGTGACATACGTAGGTTATAGTCCTTTTGAAATGAAAATCAAAATCTCAGGCGGTAAAACTGTTGAGAAAAATATTGTACTTAATGAAGGTGTTGAATTGCAGGAAGTAATCGTTGGTGGTGCTTTCCAGGGACAGCGTCGTGCATTAAACTCACAGAAAAACGAAATGGGTATTGTAAATGTGGTTTCTGCCGACCAGGTCGGTAAGTTCCCTGACTCAAACATCGGTGACGCTTTGAAACGTATCAGTGGTATCAATGTTCAGTATGACCAGGGTGAAGCTCGCTTCGGACAGGTGCGCGGTACTTCGGCTGATTTAAGTTCTGTAACTATCAATGGTAACAGGATTCCTTCGGCAGAGGGTGATATCCGTAACGTACAGCTCGACCTTATTCCTTCGGATATGGTCCAGACTATTGAAGTAAACAAGGTGGTTACTGCAGACATGGATGGAGATGCTATCGGTGGTTCTATCAATCTTGTTACAAAGAGTACTCCGTTCAAACGTGTTATCAATGCAACTCTTGGTAGTGGTTATAATGTAGTGAGCCAGAAAGCACAGGTTAATGCCGGATTTACTTACGGTGACCGTTTCTTCAACGATAAACTCGGTATGATGGTGGCTCTTTCATATCAGAATGCTCCTATAGGTTCGGACGATGTGGAGTTTGAATATGACAGAGATGAAGATACAGGAGAAGTTTTCATTACTGATGCTGAAACCCGTCAGTATTATGTTACTCGTCAGCGTCAGAGTTATTCATTGTCTTTGGATTATGATATAAATCCTAACCACAAACTTACTTTCAAGGGTATCTATAACCGTCGTCATGACTGGGAAAACCGTTACCGTATTTCTTATAAAGATCTTGATGCTGCGGCAGATGGTGAAGCTAAAGTGGAAATTCAGACCAAAGGAGGTTCTTCTGATAACAGAAATGCCCGTCTTGAATTGCAGCAGACAATGGACTTGGCTTTGGGAGGTGAACACCTGTTCGGTAAATTGAAAATGGACTGGGGTGCGTCTTACTCTCGTGCAAGCGAAGACCGTCCTGAAGAAAGATATTTCACTCTTAAACAGAAAGATATAGCTCTTGATGTTGTTGATGCAGGTCAGCGCTTCCCTTATATCTCAACTAAGGTTAATCCTAATACAGGAGACTGGGGATTGGACGAACTGACAAATTCAAATCAGGAAATATATGAAACAGACGCTAAGTTTAAACTGAATTTTGAATTGCCTTTAGCTTTAGGATATTATGGCAACAAACTGAAATTCGGTGCAAAGCATGTCAGCAAGAACAAACATAAGGATATTGTAGTTTACGACTACTGTGACGCATACGAAGAAAAATTCGGAACTGAATATATGAGTCACCTTAGCACGCAGGTACGCGATGGATATATGCCAGGATCACAGTATCAGTCAACAGATTTCGTTACAAAAGAATATTTGGGAAATATGAATTTCTCTGATATGGAGGGAGAACGTGTTTTGGAAGAATCGTCAGGAAACTTCGACGCAACAGAAAGAGTGACTTCAGGTTACTTGCGTTTTGACCAGAATTTCGGAAAACGTCATCAGTTGGTGCTTGGTGCACGTCTGGAAGCAACAAATCTTACTTATAGTGGTTTCAACTGGAACGTAGATGCGGATGAGAACGAAACTTTGGATCCGACTGGAGAACGTAAGAACAATTATATAAATATACTTCCAAGCGTCCTTTATAAGTTTAATGTAAACGATGATTTCAAAGTACGTGCTTCGTTTACTGAAACTCTTGCAAGACCTAAGTATTCAGCACTTGTACCAAGTACGAATATAAATCTTGCAGAAACAGAAATCTATATAGGTAATCCTGATTTGACTCCAACTCTATCTTACAACTTCGATTTGAGTGCCGACTATTATTTCAAAAGCATAGGACTTGTTTCCGGAGGTATTTTCTATAAGAGAATTGACGATTTTATAGTTGACCAGCGTACAAGCGGTGAGTTTGCCGGATATCCCGGAGTTGATTTCAAGGAGATAAAGAAATCGGTAAATGCCGGTGATGCGGACCTTCTCGGTGTAGAAGTCGGTTTCCAGCGTGACTTTGGTTTTATCGCTCCTGCTTTGAAGTGCATCGGTTTCTATGGTAACTATACTTACACTTACACAAATGTAAAGAACTTCAATTTCGAAGGACGTGAAAATGAAAAGGATTTGAGACTTCCGGGATCTCCTGAGCATACCGCAAATGCTTCTCTTTATTTCGAAAAGAAAGGATTTAACGTAAGATTGTCTTATAACTATGCTTCGGATTTCATCGATGAAATGGGCGAACATGCAGATCTTGACAGATATTATGATTCTGTAAACTATATGGATGTGAACGCAAGTTATACATTCGGCAAGAACGTGAAATGTACCGTATATGCAGAAGCAACAAACCTTCTTAACCAGCCGTTACGCTATTATCAGGGAACAAAAGAACGTACTATGCAGGCCGAGTTCTATGGAGTCAGAGCTAATGCAGGTGTGAAAATCAGTTTCTGATAAATAGGTGTTAGTATAAATATATTTTAAAAAGATTCTGATTTGTTTGCTTTATAGAGATAATTCAGAATCTTTTCAGCTTTGTATCGTTACTTTGCACAAGTAAATTAAATCAATAAATCAAATTATAATAATTATGATCTCATTAAGAAAAAACATCATTACACTGTTTATGGCTTTGGCGGTAGTTGCTGTTTCATTTGCACAAACACCTGAAAGCTGGAAAGCTCTGGAAAAGCCATTGAATTTCTATCTTGCCAATGACCTTGGCCGTAACGGATATTATGACCAGAAACCTATTGCCGAACTGATGGGCAATATGGCGGAAAACGTGGATATTGAATGTGTGATCGCTGCAGGCGACGTTCATCATTTTGAAGGTGTACGCAGCGTGAACGACCCACTTTGGATGACTAACTACGAACTTATATACAGCCATCCTGAACTGATGATTCCATGGTATGCAATTCTTGGAAATCACGAATACCGTGGAAACACTCAGGCTGTGCTGGACTATAGCAAAGTAAGTGCCAGATGGAATGTGCCTGATCGCTATTATACTTTCGCTATGGAGAATGAAGGTGTTACCGTACGTTTCGTAATGGTGGATACGGCTCCGCTTCTTGATAAGTACCGTGAAGATACGGAGAAATATTCTGACGCTTGCAAACAGGATATGAATAAACAATTGTCATGGATTGATTCTGTCATGACTGAGGCAAAGGAAGATTGGGTATTGGTAGTGGGACATCATCCTATATATGCCGAAACAGGAAAAGATGATTCAGAAAGACTTGATTTGCAGAAAAGACTTGATTCTATTCTCCGTAAGCATAAGAATGTAGATATGTATCTGTGTGGACACATACATAACTTCCAGCATATCCGTAAGTCTGATAGCAACATAGATTATGTTGTGAATACTTCAGGATCACTAAGCCGTAAGGTAAAACCTATAGATGGAACAAAGTTCTGCAGTAGCGATACAGGATTCTCATTGATATGTGCGGACAAAAAAGAAATTAATCTGCATATGATAAACAAGGAAGGTAAAGTTATTTATACTGTTTCCCGCAAGAAGTAATATACTTCAGTATAAATATAAGTCCGGATAACAATAGTATATTGTATATGGCAGCAGCCGATACACTATGTTATTGTTGTCCGGCTTTTTTTATTATTTTGCTATATCCATGTGGCATTTGTAATGAATTGAGATTTGAGTTGTTAAAAAACATGAAATACGCAGTGGCAAATAGTTTAAAAACATGTTATTAAGCATGTGTTTGTAATTCTTTTAATATTTTTGCACAGAATTCGATTTTGTGTGCCGTTGAAGGCAATTTTGATAAAAAGATTATAAACCAAAAAAATAGAGCATGATACAGAAAGTATTGATAGCTAATCGTGGAGAGATTGCGGTACGTGTTATGCGTTCTTGTCGTGAGATGGGAATCAGAACAGTGGCTGTCTTCTCAGAAGCCGATAGAGCGGCTCGCCACGTATTATATGCAGATGAAGCTTGTTTCATAGGTCCTGCTGCATCTCGTGAGAGTTATTTGAATATTGACAAAATCATTGAGGCAGCCAAGCGTCATGGTGCAGATGCTATTCATCCGGGGTATGGTTTTCTTTCTGAAAATTCAGAATTTGCCCGCAGATGTAAAGCTGAGGGAATTATCTTTATCGGTCCGGATCCTGAAACAATGGATGCTATGGGCGATAAGATTTCGGCAAGAAAACACATGATTGCAGCCGGAGTGCCTGTAGTTCCAGGTACAGAAAAACCTTTGCAGAACGTAGAAGAAGCAAAGAGAATTTGTAATGAGATAGGTTATCCTGTTATGCTTAAGGCTTCTATGGGTGGTGGCGGTAAAGGTATGCGCCTTATCCATAGCGAGGCTGAGGTGGAAGAGGCTTATAACACTGCCCGTT
Organism: uncultured Phocaeicola sp.; assembly: GCA_944320855.1. Classification (GTDB taxonomy): domain Bacteria; phylum Bacteroidota; class Bacteroidia; order Bacteroidales; family Bacteroidaceae; genus Phocaeicola. The sequence goes on along the minus strand of CALUJF010000011.1, from coordinate 66,036 downwards.
CAGAATCTATGTCATCATTCGGCGATGATACTGTTTATCTGGAAAAATTCGTAGAAGAACCACATCACATTGAGTTTCAGATTCTGGGTGATAACTATGGTAATGCCATTCACCTGTTCGAAAGAGAATGTTCTATCCAGCGCAGAAATCAGAAAGTAGTTGAGGAAACTCCATCACCATTCGTAACTCCTGAGTTGCGCGAGAAGATGGGTAAGGCTGCAGTAGCTGCTGCCAAGGCTGTGAACTATAAGGGGGCAGGTACTATCGAATTCCTCGTAGACAAGAACCGTAACTTCTATTTCCTCGAAATGAACACACGTCTTCAGGTGGAACACCCTATTACAGAAGAAGTGGTAGGAGTTGATTTGGTTAAGGAACAGTTGCGTATCGCAAACAACGAGCCTCTGCATCTTAAACAGGAAGACCTTATTCAGAGAGGACATGCCATTGAATGCCGTATCTGTGCCGAAGATACAGACAATAACTTCATGCCTTCACCTGGTATCATTAAACAGCTGATGGAACCAAACGGTATCGGTGTTCGTATAGACAGCTATGTATACGAAAGCTATGAAATTCCTATCTATTATGACCCTATGATAGGTAAGCTGATAGTATGGGCTACTATACGCGAATTTGCTATCGAGCGTATGCGCCGTGTGCTTTATGAATACAAGATTACCGGTCTGAAGACAAACATCAGCTACCTTCGCCATATAATGAATGTACCTGACTTTGTAGAAGGTCATTATGATACACTGTTCATACCTAAACATCAGGATATTCTGAAGGAATGGGCCGGCAAGAAAGAAGAAGAAACAGAAAACATCGCTATGATAGCTGCTTATATAGACTATTTGATGAACCTTGAAGAAAACAAGGGTGCTTCTTCAGATAACCGTCCTATCAGCAGATGGAAAGAATTTGGATTGCAGAAAGGGGTACTTAGAATATAAAAGAGGTAACAAGGCTACAGTTACAAGTTAACAAGGCATCCCATCCGGACGGCAACCTTGTCAACTCGTCAACTTGTAATCTAAAAAACTGACAATATGGAAATACATATAGGAAACAGAATTGCTGATGTATCATTGGTCAGCAAAGATGGAAATAAAGTGCAGCTAACTATCGATGGAGTACCTTACGACGTTGATATAGTTATGGCCGAAAACGGAAGCTGCTCTATTATCCATGACGGAAAATCGTATAACACAGAACTTATCCGCAAGGAAGGCGGAAAGAGTTATACAGTAAATGCTCATTATCAGTCATACAATATTGATATTATAGATTCACAGGCCAAGTATCTTCGTATGCGCAAGGGTGGCGAGGAAAAACAGCAGGACAAGATTGTTTCTCCTATGCCGGGTAAGATAGTAAGCATACCGGTGGCTGTAGGCGACAGACTTGAAAGCGGAGATATCGTAGTGGTTATCGAAGCTATGAAGATGCAAAGTAACTATAAGGTAAACGGTCCTTGTGTGGTTAAGGAAATTCTTGTTAATGAAGGCGATTCTGTAAACGCCAATCAGGTAGTTATGACTTTGGATATTATTAAAGAAGACTAATTATGACAACAGAAGAACAATATAAATATTTTCAGGAGCTGGACAAGAAGGCTTCTCAAGGCGGTGGGGTAGAACGTGTGGAAAAACAGCACGCAAACGGACATATGACTGCTCGCGAACGTATAGACATGTTGCTTGACAAAGGTACATTCAACGAAATAGACAAGTTCGTGATACATCACTGTACTGATTTCGGTATGGAAAAGAACCATATCCCTGGCGACGGTATCGTGTGTGGTTATGGTAAAATAGACGGACGTTTGGTTTATGTATATGCATACGATTTCACTGTATACGGTGGAACACTGAGTGCTACAGGCGCACAGAAGATTGTAAAGGTACAGCAGTTGGCACTCAAGAACGGTGCTCCGGTAATTGCATTGAACGACTCAGGTGGCGCACGTATCCAGGAAGGTGTGGGAAGTATCTCTGGTTATGCTTCTATTTTCTATCAGAACACTATCGCTTCAGGTGTAATCCCTCAGATTTCTGCTATTCTGGGGCCTTGTGCCGGTGGTGCATGTTATTCTCCTGCACTTACCGACTTCATATTCATGGTGAAGGAAAAGAGCCACATGTTCATTACAGGACCGGATGTAGTCAAGACTGTAACTCACGAGGAAGTAGATAAGGAAGAACTTGGCGGTGCATACACACACAGCAGCAAGAGCGGTGTGACTCACTTCCTTTGCGATACAGAAGAAGAAACTCTCATGGGTATCCGCGAGCTGTTGAGCTTCCTTCCGTCAAACAATATGGAAGATGCTCCTGTTCAGCCATGTTCGGATGATATCCGCAGAGCAGACGAATCGCTGATGTCGGTTATTCCTGACGACCCGAACATGCCATACGATATCAAGAACATCATCGAACCTGTAGTCGATAATCAGTACTTCTACGAAGTAATGCCACACTTTGCAAAGAACATGGTAGTGGGATTTGCCCGTATGGGAGGACGTTCTGTAGGTATCGTTGCCAACCAGCCTGCATATCTTGCCGGTGTGCTTGACATCGATGCTTCGGACAAGGCAGCACGTTTCATCCGTTTCTGCGACTGCTTCAATATTCCTATCATTTCGTTTGTCGATGTACCTGGATTCTTGCCGGGCTGCGACCAGGAACACAATGGTATCATCCGTCACGGAGCCAAGATTGTTTATGCATACGCTGAGGCTACAGTGCCTAAGATTACAGTTATCACACGTAAGGCATACGGTGGTGCATACATCGTTATGAACAGTAAGCCTATCGGTTCGGATGTAAACTTCTCATATCCTACAGCCGAGATTGCCGTAATGGGTGCCGACGGAGCTGTAAATATCCTTTACCGCAAGGCTACTCCTGAAGAAAAGGCCAAGGCAGTAGAAGAATACAAGGAGAAATTCTCTAACCCATACCGTGCGGCAGAGCAGGGATATATCGATGAAATCATTCTCCCGAGAGATACACGCTACAAACTTATCCAGGCATTGGAAATGACTCAGAACAAGAGCCAGAGCAATCCTCCTAAGAAACATGGAAACATGCCTCTGTAATAAGATTGGCAAATAATAATATCAGATGAACAGTAACATTTTAAGACTGAAAAAACTTGTCTTGTCATGTTGCTGTTCATCTTTTTTATGTTTACAAATCTTTCACATCCTTCACAGTACCGATGTTTTTTCGTAACTTTACCCCGTATAAAATATAAATTTAAATCATCAATTATAAATTCATAAACTTATGAAAAGACTTCTCATGTTGGCAGCCATGTTTTTCTGCCTTTTTAGTGTCACAGATTTGATGTCGCAAACCCCTGTAGCCGATAAGGCAGGATATATAGTAAAAGTAGGAGATATGGCTCCTGATTTCGAAATGACTCTCACGGACGGTACTAAAGTGAAACTTTCATCACTTCGCGGAAAAGTAGTCATGCTTCAGTTTACAGCTAGCTGGTGCGGAGTATGCCGTAAGGAGATGCCTTACATTGAGAGTGATATATGGCAGAAGCACAAGGATAACAAGCAGTTTGCCCTTTACGGTATAGACCGCGATGAACCACTGGAGCGTGTGAAGGCCTTTGCAAAGCAGACAAAGGTAACTTATCCGCTTGGACTTGACTCCGGAGCAGATATCTTTGCGCTTTATGCTGAAAGAAATGCCGGAATCACAAGAAATGTGCTTATCGACCGCAGTGGAAAGATTGTGATGATGACAAGACTCTTTAATGACGAAGAGTTCAAGTCGTTGTGCAAGAAGATAGATGAAATGTTAAAAGACTGACGGTAAAAGTATGAGGCGCATTTGTTTTTTATTGTCATTCTTGTGTGTATTATCTTTTTCGGTATCTGCTCAAACTAAGAAAAAAGAACCTCTTTTCGGTAAGTCGCATTCATCCTATACCGTGTCATCTTCATCACTGAAAGGTGCTGTGTTCTATCTTGTCAGCGGACATGGAGGACCTGACCCGGGCTGTATAGGCAAGTATCAGGGAAAGGAACTGCATGAAGATGAATATGCCTACGATATAATTCTTCGTTTAGGCAAGGAACTTTTAGAGAGGGGAGCAAAGGTATATTTTATCATTCAGGATGCCAAAGACGGTATCCGCGACTCCTACATCCTTAAGAACAGCAAGCGTGAGACCTGTATGGGCAAGCCTATTCCTCTTAATCAGATAGAACGATTGAAGCAGAGGTGTGTGGCTATAAACAATCTCTACCGCAAGGATAAGAGTAACTATAAGCGTGCTATATTTATCCACGTTGACAGCCGTTCGCGAAGCAAGCAGACAGACGTATATTTCTACCACGCTCCGAAAAGCAAATACGGCGAACGTCTTGCAACAGAAATTCAAAAGACTTTCAAAGGCAAATACAGAAAGCATCAGCCGGGCAGGGGCTTCAGTGGAACGGTCAGCGAGCGTAATCTGTATGTATTGAGGAATACCACTCCCGTAGCAGTGTTTATGGAGCTTGGCAATATGCAGAACGCCCTTGACCAGAAGCGTCTGGTGATTCCTAACAACCGCCAGGCCTTGGCCAACTGGATAACAGAGGCGATAGTGAATGATTATAAGAGAAGGTAAAAACATTATGTCCAGTAAAATTCATACTATATTTCACTTTCACATCTTTCACACGCCACTATATACATACGAATGTATAGAAAGTGTGTAGCAAAAGACTAAAATAAATCTATCGTTTGACAGCTGTCAAACAAATGGACGACAGCTGTCAAACAATTGTTTGACACGTGTCAGACAATCGTCCGACAGCTGTCAGACAATAAAAATATTCTGTTGTTTGTGCCCTACCATACAGGAATAGTCAAGAAGAAATGGCTATGGAGCTGCTGTGATTGAGACAAATGAGGAGCGAAGTTACTTCTTGATTGAGATACCTTGTAGAGAGGGTGGGGATGAGGTATTAAATGGCATGATAAAATATGAACTATCCGGATTTTCCGGATAGTTCAAAATATATATACAAATTGTCTGCCAACTCTGAATTATTTAATGAAAAGTCATATCAAGAATTGTCCTTAGGATTCGATTTTTATATTTTTAAACTTGAATTTTACGTATGAATTATATCCATATTCTTTGAAGATTGAAAGGAACTCTTTAAATTCTGAAATAATAGGAGATTCATACTTTAATTCTATGACGTAATTGTAAAAGTTATCCCAGCTTCCCCATAATTTGATAGCAGTATTACTGATTGCATATTCTGAATCTATATTTGGTCTAAAATAAGTAATAATCTGCTGAATGAAATCCTCAAAATGGTCTTCTGCATATTTTTTCATCAACTTTATTGAATCATCGGAATGTTTAACCTCAGTATGTCCTGTGCCATTGCCATTAGAGACGAATTCTTCATATGCAGTGTCTCTCCAACAGATTAACACTTCATACATGGTGTGTCCTTCGCTGATATACTGCTTGAAGATATTAGTTTGCATTTCAATAACTTCATCCTTTTCAAAAATATTATTTGTATTATAGTTCCCATTATCAAATAAAGAAGATAAATATCTCATTTGGTAAAAGTTTATTCCATTTTCAGTAAGACATTTCCTCATTTCATTTCTGTCTTCGTCTGTAAAACCATTTGGTTCATTGAATTGTAAATACAGATCTTGTAAAAGTTTATCTATAAAGCTGAAATCAAAATAGATTAGATTATCCAATGAACTACCGGCATAAAAGTCAAGATGCAACAGTTTATATATGTCATGTTTGTTATTTGGTTTTTCGCTATGTATTCTGTTTATAAGTGAAGTTGATTTATTTACCATCCATTCTTTTATAGTAGGCTTCATCTCTTCGAATGGCAGTTTATTAAGTTTTTCCCATTCTTTTTCAGATATATCAGTTTCTAATAAATTATATTTGAAATATCTTTCCGTGTAATGTGGATTGTTGATACTCCTTGTTTCAGAACTCTTAGATACTCCGAATAAGGCATTCATGAAATCTGTAATGATGCTTATATCACTATCTGTAATATGTAAATCATCTTTATGTCGATTAATATATTCAATAATATTAAAATATTTTCTACCTGTTATTTTGCTTGTCTTTTTTTCTTCATCTTGAACATTCTTTCCATCGTAATATACAAACTTTTTACCGTATTGTTTGTATTTTAATATTTCACTTTTTCTTTTTACCAAAAGGTCAACGACAGGTTTATATTGTTGTCTGAATAATTCCAATGTGAAATAATCACAGATGTCTATTTCTCCATGCAGCTTTCTTAGGCTGAATATCATTTGGTTTGCAATGCGTTTTACATTCCTTATAGATTTGATAAAATACATAGGATTAATACTACCGTATTTTTTACCGTTTAATAAATCATTTAATTGCTTAAATTCCTCTTCGCTTAAACTGTTCTTTAAATTCAATAGTAGTAACTCTTTCAAAGTATTAGAATCTGCTTTTGGTAATTCGTATTCTTCTTGCAGGATTTTTTCTGTATATCTTAAACTATAATTTTCAAATTGTTTTTTCAGGGTGTCCATAACATATTTCTTGTCGTAAGCAAGAATGAAATATATATTAGGAAGGCTTGATGTGTTGCGTACCAAACGGAATATTTCTTCCATTTCTTCACAATTCAGTCTGTCTATATCATCTATAAAAACAAAGAACTTTTTGTCAATATATTTCATGCTATCTTTCAGCTCCTCAAATAATTCGGATGTCGTTTTATTTAATGTAGAAGTGATTATTCCGGTAATAGCTTTAGCACCTGTATTTCCGATAGCTGAAATAACATTTGCATATTTTGCTAAATCTTTTGCTATCATTGAGTCGTATGGAGACAGTTTGCTACTCAACTCATTAAGGAATATATGTGTAAGATCTGATTTCTTAGAATAATACCAGGGATTGAAATCCATTATTACAAATTCATCCTTATATCTTTTATTTAGATATTCTTTCATAAGATTCATGAATGAAGTTTTACCGTCACCCCACGGAGCGATTATTCCAAAAGTAAAAGCCTCATTTCCCGGATTTGTTGCTACTAATTTTTCAACTGCATCTTTGGCGTTTATATTGCGGTTTAATAAATCGTTTTCTTCTTTGGTTATAGGTCGGTCAATAAGAAATCCGTTATCTGATGTATAATTGTTGACTTTATTCTTACTAAAAAGATTTATAGTAGAATACAGACATAATAATGGTATTATGTCGATATAGCATAAAAATGAGGGAAATGTTAGAGTAAATGCTGTATTTGATGTACACCTGTAATAAATGTATAACCCAAAAACAGACAGGGACATACCGATTCTTTTGTCTGAGACCATTGAATCTTGTTTCCTTTTTTGAATTGTCTTGTAAGCTAAAATAATGGCACAAACTAAAAATAATATTGTAGTGATAATATTTACCGAAAACTTTGATAATATCGGATTAATGATAAATGCTTCAAATATTTCTTCTAAAGGTTGTTTGAATCCCAGGTATATACCGAGAACCGTAATAGTGAAATAATTATTTTTTATGAAAGATATAAGTCTATGGTAATTCATATTGTTTGCTTTGAATTTATACATTGTGATTATCGTTATCCACAAAGTTATATTATTACGTGTAATAAATGAAAAATATTTATCATTAAGTTGATTAATCATGTATATTCGTTATGAATATAAAAATAAAAGTATATACCTTTGTAATTCAACGGTTGAATATAGTGAAAGCAAAAACAATAGGAATAATGGCAAAGAAACAACAATTAGGATATAAAGAAATAGAAGAGCGTCTAAGAATATTAAAGGATAATCATGTGCCGGCAGAAGAAATAGGCTATCGTATACTATATTCTTTTGGAAAGGGGGAACGTGATATCGCTCGATATAAAGAAGGTAAAGGTGTATTGAGGACATTTGAAGGACTCCTTATAAAAGGCCTTTTTTGCTTCAGAAGTACGACAACACTCGAACTTTCAGGGGAACTCGAAAGATTGAAAACAGATGCACAAGTATTAAGTGCGTTACCCAAAATCATAACGGTAAGTGATGGTAAAACAGTGCTTGCATACGACCTTAGAGAAAAGGATACATACGAGAATAAAATAGATCGCCTTTATTGTGACTTTGCTTTTTTTTATCCGTTAATGGATGTAGAACGTGTACATTATGTAGAGGAAAGTCCTGCTGATGTAAAAGCTGCCGAAAAACTTGCCAAGCTACATGATGAACTCCGTGCATATAACGAGTTCAACAGTGAAGCTGATTTGCATGATTTGAATATCTTTATAACCCGTCTTCTTTTTTGTTTCTTTGCCGAAGATACTGGTATATTTGAGGAGAATCTGTTTTCAGCATCTATAAAGCAATACACAAAGCCTGACGGTAGCGATTTGTCAGAATATTTAGATGTTGCATTTAATATTATGGATTGCGATTTGAGAAATTCAGACACTCTGTCCATAATAAAGCAGTTCCCATATGTAAATGGCGGACTGTTTGCCAAGCACATACAAATACCAAAGATGGGAGCGAAGGCTCGTAAGATTATTATAGAATGCGGTGAATTGGACTGGAAAGACATCAATCCGGATATATTCGGCTCCATGATTCAGGCTGTTGTAAATCCTGAGGAACGTGCAAATCAAGGTATGCATTATACCAGTGTGCCTAATATAATGAAAGTCATCAATCCTTTGTTTCTTGATGAACTCCGTGAAGAATATAAGAAGTTAGAGGAACAGCAGAAACAGCTTCAGCAACAGTTGGATTTAGGAGCAATAAGACAAATAGACTATAGTAACGCTTGTGCGCCTATTGAAAAGAAATGTCGCCAACTGTTATTGCGAATATCTAAAATGAAGTTCTTTGATCCGGCTTGTGGAAGTGGTAATTTCCTGATTATCACTTATAAATCATTGCGCCTGTTGGAAATGGATATATTAAAGGTGATACGTTCATGTAAGCCTGGACAACAGGTACTAAATTTTATTGATGGCTCTTGTATAACTTTAAAGCAGTTCTATGGTATAGAATTGTTGGATTTTCCTCATGAAGTAGCCATGCTTTCACTATGGCTTGCAGAACACCAGATGAATCGTAAATTCTCTGATGAATTTAAGGTAAATACACGAGCCTTGCCTTTGCATAATATCACTCAAATAGTATGTGGTAATGCTTGCCGTATAGACTGGAATATTGTTTGTCCTCATAAACCGGAAGAGGAAGTTTTTGTATTTGGAAATCCGCCATACTTAGGAAGTCGTCGCCAAGATGAAAATCAAAAAGAAGATATGAAAATCATTTTTAAAGCTGATTATGGAGAATTAGATTATATATCTTGTTGGTTCATTGCAGGTGCAAACTATATAAGAAATACTAAAGCTCAATATGCGTTTGTATCAACCAATTCTATATGTCAAGGTCTGCAAATGGCTTTATTATGGAATAGAATATATTCAAAAGATTTGTCAATAAATTTTGCATATAATTCTTTTAAATGGGGGAATAATGCTAAATATAATGCAGCAGTAACCGTAATAATAGTAGGAGTAGCAAATAATACAGAAATAAAGAAGAAGAGATTGTATACAGGTGAAAATTACAGAATTGTTAAAAATATATCTCCTTATTTATTAGATGCACCTACAATCTTTGTAGAGGGTAGAAATAAACCTTTAGACAGTAATAAACCAACAATGAACTTTGGTAATATGCCAGCTGATGGAGGAAAGTTAATTCTTTCTGATGAAGAAAAAAATGATTTAATCAAGAATGAACCCGAAATAGAAAAATATATAAAACCATTAATAGGAGCAGAAGACTTTATAAATGGTAAATGCAGATGGTGTATTTGGCTATACGGAGAATCAAGCGAAGAATATCTTAAAATTAAGGAAATTAGAAAAAGAATAGAGACTTTAAAGGTTATAAGAGAACAATCATCAAGACCTCAATTAGCAGCTGTAGCCCATCTCTTTGCACAAATAACCCAGCCTTTAGGTAAATCATTCATTCTGATACCTCGTCATTCTTCAGAAAATAGAGAATATATACCTATGGGATATTTTGATGAAAAAAATATAGCACACGATAGTTGTTTAGTCTTAGGAACTGAAGATATATCACTCTTTGGTATACTCACCAGCAAAATGCACATGGCATGGGTGAAAACCGTAGGTGGTAGGTTAGAAACCCGATACAGATATTCAGCCCAACTATGTTACAACACTTTTCCTTTCCCGTCCATCATCGAAGAAAAGAAAAAACAAATAGAAGAAGCTGCTGAAAACGTATTGGTAACTCGTGCCTTTTATCCTGAAAGAACACTTGCTGAATTGTACGACCCGGACAAAATGCCGGAAGACCTGAAAGAAGCACATGCGGTGCTTGATGATATAGTAGAAAGCTGTTATCCGGGTTATCCGTTTGCTAATGATGAAGCAAGGCTGGAATGTCTGTTCAAATTATATGAGAAGATGAAAAAAAACAAAACCCGATAGCTTGAAGTTGTTCAGAGGCTACCGGGATTCAACAATACAAATATAGATAATAATAATTGATAAACAAATAAATAAGTAAGATTCTTATGATATTTTCAGAATTTGAACGTGTGATTTCACCAAAAAGGATGGAAAGGTACCTGAAAGCAATGAATGGAGATACCAGAAAGGCTATGACTTTGTATCGTTGCAATCTTCATTTGTCGCAGGAGATGTTTACTATCGTAAGCTGTTTTGAAATAGCTTTACGTAATTCCATTGACAGACGGTTGATTCCTATATTTGGAAGTGACTGGCTGAGGGATTCTGTACTTCCCGGTGGAATATTTTATGATGACACACGTTTGGATGAAACAAAAAGAATCATAAGCAAGTCTTACTCCAGACTGATGCGTAACGATAACTATTCACATTCTAAACTGATTGCAGAAATGGAATTTGGAGTGTGGAAATATATGTACTCGCCGTTACAGTTCAGATTGACTAAACAATGTCTTCTTAAGGTTTTTCCAAACAAACCGAAATCGTCATCAATTATTCAGTATAACAATTCTTATATTTACAATGAATTGGATAAGGTTAACAGCTTGCGTAACAGAATAGCACACCATGAACCGGTATGTTTCAGGCATAAAAATCCTATTGTGGATACAAGCTACATACTAAATGAATATCAAAAAATACAGACATTGTTTTCATGGATGGAGATAGATGCAAGGTCTATGTTATATGGATTGGATCATGTGCATAATGTTTGTGCAAGAATTAATAGCTTATTGTAAAAACAAGTAAATGGTATGGAACAGATAAATACAGATATAGTTAATATACGATATCAGCAAACAGGAGCATCAAGCGCAACCAACAATTTGGGTATGCGTGAAATGCAAGCTAAGGCATACGAAGCACGTAACCAACTTTTTTTGCTTATTAAAGCACCACCTGCTTCAGGAAAGAGCCGTGCGCTTATGTTTATTGCACTCGATAAATTGGCTAATCAAGGTATAAAGAAGGTTATTGTAGCTGTACCTGAAAAGAGTATAGGTCGTTCTTTTAAGAACACAAACCTAAAGGAACATGGCTTTTTTGCAGACTGGAAAGTGGCACAGTATTTCAATTTATGCGATACGGAAAATGAAGAGGATAAGGCAGGCAGATTCTGTGAGTTTTTCACACAGAAAGCTGCTAATATACTGGTTTGCGCACATGCTACACTGCGAAATGCTTCAGCCCAACTGCCTGATGAAACATTCAATGACTGTCTTCTTGCCATAGATGAGTTTCATCATACAAGTGCTGATGCAAATTCAGGGCTGGGTGACATAGTACGTCGTGTGATGAATCATACAAACGGGCATATTATAGCCATGACAGGTTCATATTTCCGTGGTGATGGCGTACCTGTCCTACGTTCTGAAGATGAAGCTCGTTTTTATCCTGTGACATATAATTACTATCAGCAGTTAAATGGTTACAAGTATCTGAAAAATCTTATTTTGGGGTATCATTTTTATCATGGAGTTTATCTTGACCATATATCGGAAGTGCTTGATACACATAAGAAAACAATTATCCATATACCAAGTGTAAATTCACGTGCTTCAACTGGAAAAACAAAGTATGAAGAAACTGCGGAGATTATGCGTCTTATTGGTAAAGTGGAACGAAAGGACTACGACAATGGGATATATTATGTAAGAACCGATGATGGCAGATTGCTGAAAGTTGCCGATTTGGTAGAGGATGATCAGAAAGAACGTAACTTGGTACAGACATATCTTCAGAATATGAAAAAGGCTGACGATATGGATATTATCATCGCATTAGGAACAGCTAAGGAAGGGTTCGACTGGCAGTGGTGTGAAAACTGTCTGACTATCGGTGTACGTGGCTCTCTTACTGAAGTAGTGCAGATTATAGGTCGTTGCACACGTGACAGTGAGGGTAAAGAAACTGCTAAGTTTGTGAATATGATTGCTATGCCTGATGCTGAACAGGCTGATGTAAAGGTGGCTGTAAATGATTTTTTGAAAGCTATTACAGCGTCGCTTCTTATGGAGCAGGTAATGGCACCAAACTGGCATTTCAAGACAATTAAAGAAGATAAGGAAAAGCCATCTTCTGATGATTTAAGGAGTATTACAGTGGAAGGACTGAAACCTTTATCCAGTGCGAAAACAAAGATGATTGTACAGGAACAGCTGGATGACCTTAAAGCCGCGATATTGCAGGATGAAATGGTTGTAAAAGCTATAAGTGGTTCTACAACTGCCGAACGCTTGAATAAAGAACTTATACCTAAAGTAATTAGGGAAAGATATACGGATCTGACAGATGATGAAGTGGAAGAAGTAAGACAGCGTGTTATTTTAGATACTGTATTCAAAAGTGGTGAAGTAGTGGATGATAAGGGAGAACCTATCACTTTTGAACCGGGAAAAGAAGAAAAAGAGAGTGAAGGTAACAAGCTGCTGAAGATAGCAAACAGGTTTATAGAAATAGACAAATTGTCTATTAATCTGATTGATTCTATCAATCCATTTCAAAGGGCTTATGAAGTAATGTCTAAGTCTATTGATGCACCAACATTGAAAATCATTCAGAATACCATAGCTGAACAGAAGTTTAATCTGACCATTGAGGAAGCAATAACCTTATTCAAAGGTCCGTTAAAACAGTACATTCAAGAGCATAATGGTAAAATACCTTCAGCTGATGATCCGAACCCCAAAGTTCGAGAGCTGGCAGCTGCACTTCAGATGATGAAAAATCTGAAAGAAAGAAAAATGAGAGGTTTGGACTTTAATCCTGATGAATTTAAGAAATAAAACATATGGAATGGCCAAAAGAACTTTTAGATATATTCGAAGATCCTTTATTGGATGATGTCAGACCAAAAGCAACAGCACCAACAGCTAATGACCGTCTGGCAATGAAACTTGTGGAAATAACAGATTGGGTGGAGTCTCACGGTAGAGAGCCACAGAAAACAGGTGATTTACAGGAAAAGCTACTGTTTGCATCACTTAAAAGCATCCGAAACAATCCAAATAAAGTTTCATTAAAACCTTTCGACAGGCTCAATTTATTGGAGGAATAATATGGATATTGATAAAGAACTGGAAGATATATTGAATGACCCTTTATTAGAAATGACTGAAAAGGAGCGTTCTCTTTTTGAAATACCTGAAGATATGAAGAAGGTTATTGAGAAAAAGAGAAGCAAAGCTGACTATGTAGCTCAAAGAAAGCCTTGTGAAGATTTTTACAAATATCAGCCTCTATTTGAGAAGGTTCATGAAAACCTCAGAAAAGGTATAAGAAGCCTTGTCAAGTTATCTAAAACAGAGAGTATTGAAGTAGGACAATATTTCATTATTGACGGACAGATGTTATACCTTGATAAAATGGAAGAAAAACAATGGAATATACAGAATAAAAGGTATGACGGCAGAACAAGGTGTATTTATGAGAATGGAACAGAATCTGATATTCTTCTTCAAACATTACGTAAAAATGTAATGGAGAATGGTTATGCAATCACAGAACCACAAGAGGAAACTCATAAAAAGTTCTTCAAAGAATCAGATATTAAAAGTACAGATAAAGTAACCGGATATATTTATGTACTCCGTTCTTTATCAAATAATCCTTCAATAAAAGAACTGAATAATCTTTACAAAATAGGTTTTTCAACGACATCAGTAGAAGAACGTATTGCCAATGCAGAGAAAGAGCCGACATACCTTATGGCACCGGTTGAAATTATAGAAACCTATAAGATTGTGAACATGAACTCACATATCTTTGAAACTATAATACATCAGCTTTTCAATGCGGTAAACTTACAGATAAGTGTAACAGACAACAACGGAGAAATACATAAACCTAAAGAGTGGTTTATAGTACCATTACATGTAATAAATACTGTCATAGAAAAAATAATGGATGGAAGTATAATTGATTATACTTATAATACTCAAATGGAATGTCTGGAAAAAAGAAATGTAAAGAAAGTATCAAATTATGATACAACAGGAATGAAGGTGTTAAACCTGAACATAAAGAAAGTTTTCTTTGACCAGATTATAAAAGGAGAAAAGAAAACGGAATATCGGGAATTAAAACAAACAACTTTAAACAAATATACCTATATAGATGAAGCTGACGGTAAACGATATTTACGAAGATATGATGCTTTACGCTTGTTTGTAGGATATAGAAAGAATAGGGAAAGTGCACTCGTTCAAGTATTGGATATTGCTTATAATGAAGGGGTTGTGGAATATCATTTAGGAAAAATATTGAGTCACGAAAAATAATTCATAATTTTTATGTTATGGCTGACAAAGCTACATTGGTAAAAAGAGTATGAATGGATACGTTTTGCAAACCTGTTTAAGACCTTTTGCAAAGGGTTTGCAATATCGGTCAGTAAACGCATAACGAACGGTTAGTGAACATTGAGTGAACAGGATTTGATTATAACAGTCTACCCAAATCAGGAAAAGACAATAAGGTGACGTGTTTACTGATTGTTCAGCAGTCGTTCGTTGATTGTTCACTGGCCGTTCGCTGAAAAAAAGATTTGAAAATTATGCCAAAGTGGGGAGAAAGACGGTAGTTGGAGGGTGTTTTTAACGCGATGATAATTATCGTTTGTAATACGGTCGGTAAACACCTAATGGACAGTTAGTGAACTGCGTTAAATGGTATTCAAATAGTGTTTAGGCCTTGTAATATAACTTGTTCCTTTATTTATTTCACGTATTAAATCCGGTTTAATGGTCAATTCGTCGGATAATATTGTCCTTTACGTCGGAAAGTGGTCATTATTTGGGTAATAATAGATGTTTTATCCTATTTTTTAGCTACCTTTGCGAAATAACTGTATATAACTGAATGATGACTGACATAAAATCACCACTTTTGGGTAAGACTTTGGACGAACTCCAGTCTATGGTTTTAGATTTGGGTATGCCTAAGTTTACTGCAAAACAGATTGCTTCGTGGTTATACGAAAAGAAAGTTTCTTCTATTGATGAAATGACAAACTTATCACTGAAAAACCGTGAACTTTTGTCGCGGAAATATGAGGTCGGAGCTACTCCTCCGGTGCACGAAATGCGCTCAGTAGATGGAACTGTGAAATATTTGTTCCGTACCCCGGAAAATGATTATATTGAGGCTGTATATATACCTGACGATGACAGGGCGACATTGTGTGTGTCGTCGCAAGTGGGATGCAAGATGAACTGTAAGTTCTGCATGACCGGAAAGCAGGGATATGCCAACAGTCTGACTGCTGCACAAATACTTAATCAGATTTATTCTATTCCTGAGAGAGATACACTGACAAACGTTGTCTTTATGGGAATGGGTGAGCCGTTTGACAATCTGGATGAAGTGCTTAGGGCTTTGGAAATACTAACTGCCGATTATGGATATGCGTGGAGTCCGAAGAGAATAACGGTATCTACCGTAGGTCTGAAAAAAGGACTGGAGAGATTTCTCGAAGAGAGCGACTGCCATCTGGCAGTAAGTCTGCATTCGCCGTTCCCGGCACAAAGACGTGAACTCATGCCTGCCGAGAAGGCTTTCTCTATCATGGAAATCATTGAAATACTGAAACGTTATGATTTCAGCAAGCAGAGGCGCCTTTCATTTGAATATATTGTGTTCAAGGGGGTAAATGACAGCCTTATATATGCAAAGGAACTCGTCAATATTCTGAAAGGGCTTGACTGCAGGATGAATCTTATACGTTTTCATGCTATACCGAACGTAGACCTTGAGGGTACGGATATGGACTCGATGGTGGAATTCCGTGATTATCTTACTCAGCACGGTGTGTTTGCAACTATAAGAGCTTCCAGAGGAGAAGACATCTTTGCTGCTTGCGGCATGCTTTCCACTGCGAAGCAGCAGGCTGAGAAAAAAGAAAGTGTAAACCAATAACATATTGAAAATATGAAACGTATTGCTTTTTATTTTAGCTTTGTAATGTTGGCTGTTGTGCTGGCCTCATGCCGTAACAATGGAAAGAGTATCATTACACCTGTTTCAAGTGGAAGACCTTACGAAGTGCTGGTTGTGGCCGATGATAACTGCTGGATGAGTCCGGACAGTGCGCTATATCATGTACTTGACACCGATGTGCCGGGATTGCCGCAGGCTGAACGCTCGTTCAGGATTTCACGTATACGTCCTGCTCATTTTGACCGTGTTATGCGTATTTTCAGAAATATCATAATAGCGGATATCCAGGATATCTATACTCAGACCAAGTTTAAATATACACGCGATGCCTATGCTTCTCCACAGATGATAATGACCATACAGTCGCCAAGTCAGGAGGAATTTGCTGAATATCTGAGCAAGCACGGACAGGTGATAGTGGATTTCTTCACCCGTGCGGAGATGAACCGTCAGATAAATCTGCTGCGCGAAAAGCATAACGGAGCTATTTCGGCAAAGGTGGGAAGTCTGTTCGATTGTGATATCTGGTTGCCAAACGAGCTTAATTCATTCAAGGAAGGCAAGGATTTCTTCTGGGCATCTTCCAATCTGAATGACATGAACTTTGTGATGTACTCATATCCGTTCAGGGACAATAATACATTTACAAAGGAATTTTTCATTAATAAGCGCGATTCTGTGATGAAAATCAATATCCCCGGCTCTATGGAAGGAATGTATATGGAAACGGCGGATTCTATATTTGTCGATGTAAAGAATATTGCAGTAAAAGGCGATTATGCATTCGAGGCAAGAGGTCTGTGGGAGATGAGGAACGATGCGATGGGAGGTCCTTTCGTGTCGCATGTCCGGGTTGACAGGGCAAACGCCAGAGTGATTGTGGTTGAGGCTTTTGTCTATAATCCGGGAAAACTGAAACGCGACCTGATGCGTAAGCTTGAAGCGAGTCTTTATACTCTTAAGCTCCCTACACAGAAAGAGGTATTTGAATTACCTGTAGGTGCCGGAGTAACTGAGATTACTATTACGGGCGACTCAATAAAATAAATTATACATTACAATATATATAAGTATTGACATGGAAAGACGAAAAATAAGAGTGGGAATCACCCACGGTGACATTAACGGAGTAGGTTATGAGGTTATACTGAAAACTTTTGCCGAACCGGAAATGATGGAGTTGTGTACACCTGTGGTGTACGGTTCGCCAAAGGTCGCGGCCTATCATCGCAAGGCGATGGATATTTCCGCCAACTTCAGTATTATTAACTCTGCAAGGGAAATACAGGACGGAAGACTGAATGTCCTTAACTGTACTGCCGAAGAACTTAAGGTGGAACTTGGCAAGCCGACTGCAGAGGCCGGAAAGGCTGCTCTTGATGCTTTGGAAAGAGCTTTGGCCGATTATCGTGAAGGCGGAATAGACGTTCTGGTTACAGCTCCGATAAACAAGCATACCATACAGTCGGACGCATTCCATTTTCCGGGACATACCGAGTACATAGAAGAGCGTGTAGGCGAGGGAAACAAATCTCTGATGATTCTTATGAAGAATGATTTCAGAGTAGCACTTGTCACAGGTCATGTGCCGGTAAGGGATATTCCTTCTATTCTGACAAAGGAACTGATAGAAGAGAAGATAGAGATATTCCACAAGTCTTTGAAACAGGATTTCGGAATAGGATGTCCGCGTATAGCTGTCTTTTCATTAAATCCTCATGCAGGCGATAACGGACTTCTCGGAACAGAGGAACAGGATGTGATAATTCCGGCTATGAATGAACTGAAAGCAAAAGGAATACAGTGTTTCGGACCTTATCCTGCCGACGGGTTCATGGGCTCAGGCAATTTTACTCATTTTGACGGAATCATGGCTATGTACCACGATCAGGGTCTGGCTCCTTTCAAGGCTCTTGCCATGGACGAAGGAGTGAATTACACAGCCGGTTTGCCTATCGTGAGAACTTCTCCTGCGCATGGCACGGCGTACGATATAGCCGGACAGGGAATAGCATCGGAGGATTCTTTCCGTCAGGCTATCTATGTGGCTATTGATGTGTTCCGCAACAGATGTATGGAGAAGGAAATAAGTGCGCATCCGCTTCGTAAACAGTATTATGAGAAGCGTGACGACAGCGACAAACTGAAACTTGACGCTGAATATGAAGAATAAGTTCAGGAATATTTTCTTCGTAATAGGGGTTATAGCTGTAGTAATAATGCTTTTCGGTATGGATATGACATACGATGATGTGGTGTCATGTCTGAGAAAGGCAGGTTTGTGGTTTCCGGTTCTACTTCTGTTATGGATGTTCATATATGCTATAAATGCCGGAGCATGGTATGCGATTATCTGTAACGGGCTGAACGGTGTAAAGGTACCTTTTATGAAGGTGTTCAAATATACCATTACCGGATTTGCGCTTAATTCTACAACTCCTGTAGGACTTATGGGTGGAGAGCCTTACAGAATAATGGAGCTTAAACCATATGTCGGAATAGAGAAGGCATCATCGAGTGTGATATTATATGTCATGATGCACATTTTCTCTCATTTCTGCTTTTGGCTTTTCTCATTATTGATATATATACTGTCGTATTTTGACCAGATAAACAGAACTTATGCTATAATCATGAGTATCTTTGTTGTGGCCTGTATGATAGGAATATATTTCTTCATAAAAGGCTATCGCTCAGGTATGGTTATGAAACTGATGCGTTTTTTGCAACGCATGCCGTTTATAAAAAATAAAATAACCAGGCTAATAGAGAAAAAAGAAGAAACTTTTGTACAGATAGACAATCAGATAAAGGATTTGTATAGAAACAACAAATATACTTTCTTTACTTCATTGTCGCTGGAATTTATAGCGAGGGTGGTGTCATGCCTTGAGGTATATATCATCCTGTATATATTTTCTGCTGATGCAAGTTTCTTTGACAGTATATTGATTTTAGCATTTACGTCTTTGTTTGCCAATCTGATGTTCTTCTCGCCTATGCAGTTGGGTGCTCGCGAGGGTGGGTTTGTAATGTCGGTGGCTCTGCTTTCCATTCCATATTCATACGGCGTGTTTATGGCATTGCTGATAAGAATCAGGGAAGTGGTATGCATTGTTATAGGTATAGCATTGATGAAAATAGGTAATAAATAGCTTATAGTAGTTTAGGATAGGGGTTCTGCAGTAAAAAAGCTCCATGATTCTGAACATAAGTCTATATGTTGTGTTTAATAATATAATAATCGGATAAATAGTAAAGAGAGTGGTATGGGAAAGGAAGAGTCAAAAAGAATTCAGACATCAATACTTAATAGAGCTGAAAAAGTAGCTTTGGTATGGTTGGCACAGCGTCAGCCTAAATGGGTGACATCTGATTTTCTGACATATATGGGAGTCTTAGGTGCTCTTGTATATGCTTTGGGTTGCGTTCTGGCTGCAAAAAACATAATGTATTTGTGGCTGGCTTCATTTGGAATGGTATTAAACTGGTATGGAGACAGTCTTGACGGAACACTGGCACGTGTACGCAACCAGCAACGACCTGTATATGGATTTTTTATAGATCATTCGCTTGACGCTGTTACTATATGTATAATGTGTGTAGGTGCAGGTCTGTCACCAATGTTCAGGCTTGATGTTGCGTTGTTGGTTCTGGCTGGTTATCTGGTATTGTCTGTATATACATATATTGTTACTATAATAAAGGGTGAGTTCCGTCTGACTTATAGTTCTTTCGGCCCTACGGAGTTCAGATTGGTTATCATACTTATAAACACTATATGCATGTATACTCCTTGGAATGAAATAAGTGTAGATGTTTACGGTCAACATCTCGGATTGTATGATATTGTTGGTTTGGCTATTGCCGTATTCTTGTTTATTGCTTATTTTATACAGTTTAATAAAGACAGACGCATATTATCTGTTCAGGACCCTTTAAAACCAAGGCAGGAGTAAAATATTTTAAATAAAACAGGATTGGCTTATGTGTATCCGTATTTCTACTTTGTAGAATATGGTAAATAAATTGAAAGAAAATATATTGAAAAATATGGTAAAAAGATTGGTTACATTAATGGCGTTATGGATTTGGACATTAGGATTGTATGCCCAGATTCATGGTGTTGTTATAGATTCTGATACGGGTGACCCCATTCCATATTTGAATATATATTATGACGGTAAAGGAGTGGGTACTATTACCGATATAGATGGCAAGTATTCTATTCCTTATCATGAAGGATGGAATAAGTTGACATTCTCTATGGTTGGTTATACAAGGCAGGATATTACAGTTTCTTCAAAGACGAGAGAATTGAATGTGAGCATGAAGTCGGAACTGGTACTTGACGAAGTCGTGGTTAAGCCGCGTAAGGAAAAGTATTCGAGGAAGAATAATCCTGCTGTAGAACTGATGAAAAAGGTAATAGCTTCTAAGCAGAGGACAAATCTTGAAAACAAAGATTATTATTTTTATAACAAGTATCAGAAAATAACTTTAGCTGTAAATGACATAACGCCTGATTCGTTGAGAGAATCATGGCTTTTCAAGAAATATCCTTTCCTGAGAGATCAGGTGGAAATATGTGATGTCACACAGAAACGTATATTGCCGGTTTCTGTTGATGAAACTGTGTCCCAGAAAATATACAGAAAGGAACCTCGTTCTGAGAAAACTATAATACAGGGTATTGATTCCAGAGGAATAAATGAATTGTTCAGTACGGGAGATATGCTTACAACGGTATTGAAAGATGTCTTTCAGGATATAGATATCTATGAAGACCGTTTCAGATTCCTCCAGTATCCGTTTGACAGCCCTGTGTCAGATGCCGGAATCAGGTTTTACAAGTATTACATAATGGATACTGTTTATGTGGAGAAAGATAAATGCTTCCATCTGACATTTGTTCCTAACAATTCTCAGGATTTTGGTTTCACAGGACATCTTTATATTCTGGCAGACTCTACTTATAGGGTCAAGCAATGCGAGATGAATCTTCCTAAAAAGACGGATATAAATTTCGTCGACCACATGATTATAAAACAAAAGTTCGGAGAATTGCCTACAGGTGAGTGGTCTTTAATGGAAGATGATATGCTTTGTGAATTATCATATCTGAAAAAGATTCTTGGTTCATATATGGTGAGAAGGACTACCCGAAACTTTGATTTCTCTTTTGAACCATTGCCTGATAAGCTATTCAAGAAAAAAGGCTCCGAAATAAAGGATGTAAACGCCATGATGCGGGATGATGAGTTTTGGAAGAAGTACAGGCAGGAAGAACTTACCGAATCTGAAACAAGGATGGGTAGTTTCCTTGACGACTTAGCTAAAATTAAAGGTTTTAAGTATATAATGTTTGGACTTAAGGCCATAATTGAAAGTTATGTAGAAACCAGCAAGGATAGTAAGGTGGATATAGGGCCGATAAATACGATGATAACATCTAACTATATCGACGGATTGAGATTGAGAGCGTCTGCCCAGACTACAGCAAATCTGCACCCTAATATATTCCTGAAAGGATATTATGCATATGGATTTAAGGACAGGAAATCTAAATATATGGGTGAGTTGGAATATTCGTTTGATAAGAAGGAATATCTTCCAAGGGAATATCCAAAACATTCGATGACGTTTACATATCAGTATGACAACATGGTTCCTTCTGATAAGTTCATAAATGCAGACAAGGATAATGTGTTTACTGCATTCAAGGTTTGTCAGGTAGACCAGTATAATTACGAACGGAAGGCTACGATTAAGTATGAGCGTGAGCGTGAGTTCGGATTCAAGACCACAGCCATGTTGAGATATGCCAATTATGAACCGTGCGGAGAGCTGTTCTATCGTACTATGGCAGGCGAGAATGCTTTGCAGACGGCAATTGCCGATGGTACGGTGTCCGGGCAGAAATGGGTTAAGTCACCGTTCAACACACACGATATTACAGTGACTGAAGCATCGTTGGCATTCCGATATGCGCCGGGCGAGACTTTTGTCAATACCAAGCAAAGACGATTGCCTGTAAACCTTGATGCTCCTGTATTTACGTTGCAGCATACGGTGGGACTGAAAGGTGTCTTGGGCAGCGATTATACTTATAATATGACAGAGACCACTGCATATAAACGTTTCTGGTTGAGTTCGTGGGGTAATCTCGATGTGCATCTGAAAGGTGGAATACAGTGGAACAAGGTTCCTTTCCCACTGCTGATAATGCCGGCTGCAAACTTGTCGTACATTATACAGGACGGAACATTCAACTTGATTAATAACATGGAGTTCCTTAACGACCGCTATGCTTCGCTGGATATGTCATGGAACATGCAGGGAAAACTCTTCAACCGCATACCTCTGATAAAGAAACTGAAGTGGCGTGAGTTCATCGGTGTGAAATGTCTGTGGGGTACACTTACCGACAAGAATAATCCTTTCATCGAACAGAACAGAAACGATGATATGCTCATGATGTTCCCGGGGCATTATGAAAGAAACGGAAAGTATGTTTATTCAAGTTATGTGATGGACCCGAAGGTGCCGTATGTGGAAATAACGGCCGGAATACACAATATATTCAAGCTATTGCATATAGAATATGTGAGGCGTTTGAATTATAATCATCTTCCTACTGCCAATAAATGGGGTATAAGATTAATGATACGAACAGTGTTCTAAAGTAATTTTCTGCCATATTTACTCATTCTTCCCAAAGATTTTGTAAATTTGGCAGATAATTTTTATTATATGGTAAAGTCAGATATTCAAAATATAAAGTTACGGTTTGGCATAATAGGTAACACTGAAGGCCTTAACAGGGCTATTGATATAGCTATGCAGGTGGCACCTACGGATTTGTCGGTGCTTGTGACGGGTGAAAGTGGAGTCGGTAAGGAAAGCTTCCCGCAGATAATTCACCAGTTCAGCAGAAGAAAGCACGGACCTTATATAGCAGTGAACTGTGGAGCCATACCTGAAGGTACGATAGACTCGGAACTCTTCGGACATGAGAAAGGTGCTTTTACAGGAGCCATCAGCGATAGAAACGGATATTTTGCCGAAGCCAACGGCGGAACGATATTTCTCGATGAGGTAGGCGAATTGCCTTTGTCAACTCAGGCCAGGCTTTTGCGTGTGCTTGAATCGGGCGAATATATAAAAGTCGGTTCGTCGAAAGTGCAGAAGACAGACGTAAGAATAGTAGCTGCTACGAATGTGAACTTTGCTGATGCCATTGCAGAGGGACGTTTCCGCGAGGACTTGTATTATCGTCTGAACACCGTTCCAATCAAAGTGCCGCCATTGAGGGAAAGACCGAATGATATAGCATTGTTGTTCAGAAAATTTGCTGCGGATTTTGCTGAGAAATACAGGATGCCGGCCATACAGCTGAATGAACAGGCTAAACGTATGCTTGTGGAATATCCGTGGCCGGGAAATATCCGTCAGTTGAAGAACATAACTGAGCAGATTTCGATTATTGAAACAAACAGAGATATAACTCCGGAGATACTTTCAACTTATTTGCCTGACGTAGCGAGCAGTTCCAGACTGCCGGCCTTTGTCGGTGGAAAGGGTACGCACTCGGGAAATAAAAGTTTTGAAAGCGAGCGTGAGATACTTTATCAGGTGCTTTTCGATATGAGGCGTGATGTGACGGAACTGAAGAAACTCGTGCATGAAATCATGACAGAGCGCGAAACGGGACATCCTATGTCGCACGGCGTGGACAGCAGTTCGCATTTCCTTCAGACTCCTGCAATTGATGTCATCAGCGATGTGCCTATGGTGGTGCCGCATGTTCAGCAATATCCTCAGGTGAGCCAGATACAGCCTGTCAATAAGGTTTCTTCCATAACTCCGGTAATCAATAATCCTGTAAAGTCTGCCGACTCTTCTGATTATCAGGATACGGAAGTTTATGTGGAAGAAAATCTCTCCCTTGATGATGTGGAGAAAGAGATGATAAAGAAAGCTTTGGAGCGACATAACGGCAAACGAAAGAATGCTGCCAACGATTTGAAAATATCAGAAAGAACATTATATAGAAAAATAAAAGAATATGGCCTTGAATAGAATTAAAAGATTAAACATAATTTCCGTATTGGCGGTATCGCTGTGTCTTCTTGCAGCATGTACTGTGTCATATAAATTCAACGGGTCTTCAATCAACTACGACAAGGTTAAGACCATATCATTCGAAAACTTCCCTAACAGGTCGGCTGCTTTCGTTTGGGGACCTATGGAGTCAATGTTCAACACCGCGCTACAGGACAAGTATATGCAGCAGACCAGACTTAAACAGGTAAGACAGAATGGCGACTTGCAGCTTTCCGGTGAGATTACCAATTACGATGCATACAACAAGGGTGTAGGTTCGGACGGTTATTCTACTATGGCCGAACTTAAGATGACTGTGAATGTAAGGTATGTAAACAATACAAATCATGCGGAGGATTTCGAACAGCAGTTCTCTGCCAGCCGTGAATATAATTCTACTCAGCAGCTCTCTGCAGTGCAGGAAGAACTGGTTAATCAGATGATTGATGAGATTGTAGAACAGATATTCAATGCAACCGTAGCTAACTGGTAATTGAGGCAGGTATGGAAATGCAGCAACTGAATGATTGGATAAAGAATCCGGATATGTTGGGGAATGAAACTCTCGATGAGTTGCGTTCGCTCATATCCCGTTATCCGTATTTCCAGACAGCGTGGTTGCTTTATCTAAAGAATCTGTACATTCTGCAATCTCCGTCCTTTAAGGACGAACTTCGTCGTGGCGCACTGTTTGTGGCGGATTTGAGCGTCCTGTTTTATTATATAGAGGGAAACAGATATGCAATTTCAAAATACAATGACTCTGCCTCTGCCGACAAGCCTTCGGGTACGGACAGGACTCTTGATTTGATAGACCGCTTCTTGTCTGAGATACCAAATGACAAAGGTTTTGCTTCAGAATTGTCCATTCCGGTAGATTCGGTAATGGATTATTCCTCTCAGCTTTTGCTGAATCCGGTCAGTCAGGGAAGGGCGGAATCCGATGATTCGGTGAATGAACCGTTACCCCTAAGGGGACAGCAGCTGATTGACAGTTTTATAGAAAAGTCTGAATCGGGCAAGATATCTAACGATATGAGTGTGGCGGCAGAAGAGTTGGTTGATTCTGAAGATTTCTATGAAGCGGCAGACGAACATGATGAAAATGATGTTCAGGATGAACCGGAATCGGGTGAGGCTGTGGAGAATGACTACTCCGCTGATGGGGCAGGTGATGAGTATCTCACGGAAACGTTGGCTAAAATATATGTTAAACAGCAAAGATATGATAAAGCATTGGAAATTATTAAAAAATTAAATTTGAAATATCCAAAAAAAAATATTTACTTTGCAGACCAAATAAGATATTTGGAAAGATTGATTATTAACGCTAAATCAAAATAAAAGAAAATGTATTTATTATTTATTGTATTGATTGTGCTTGCAGCATTGTTACTATGCTTTGTTGTAATGATTCAAAATTCTAAAGGTGGAGGCTTGGCTTCCAGTTTCGCATCTTCAAACCAGATTATGGGTGTGCGTAAAACAACTGATTTCATCGAAAAACTTACTTGGGGACTCGCTGCTTTCATGGTAGTTGTAAGTATTGCAGCTGCATATGTTATTCCTCAGTCTGCTGAAAGCTCTTCAGTAATCATGAAACAGGCTGTAGAAGAACAGAGTACTAACCCATTGAATGCACCTGCCGGTTTTGCTGCTCCTCAGACTGATGCTGCGGCTGCTGCTCCTGCAACAGGTGATTCTGCAAAATAATTTCAGAGTACAAGTTTTTTTTAATTATAATGTCATTCATAAACCTATAAAGTTTGTGGGTGACATTTTTTTGTTTGTTAATATGATGAAAACACAGGATGAAAAGGCGCGTAATGTGGCTATCGATGCCCTGCGCGGTTTTGCAGTAATGGGGATAATGCTGCTCCATAACATTGAACATTTCAATTTCTATTCGTTTCCAGAAGCTTCGGGAGAAACAATCAAGGCACTTGATACGAGTTTGTGGGACATGATGTTCTTCACCTTTTCCGGAAAGACATATGCAATTTTCGCATTGTTGTTTGGTTTTACTTTCTATCTGCAGAGCAGAAGCACGGAGAAGAGGGGTGAGGATTTCAGAAACAGATATATGTGGCGACTTCTGCTTCTTCTTGGATTCGGATTTATCAATGCCGCTTTCTTTCCGGGAGAAATTCTTGTGCTTTACGCCATTGTAGGTTTTGTACTTGTACCGGTAAGACATTGGAGTAACAATGCTCTTTTTTCTATGGCGCTCTTCCTGATGATTCAGCCGGTGGAATGGATGAAAGTCATATACTCAGCTTTCAATCCTATGGAGAATCCAAAGCAGATGATTTTCTCGCTTGGTGATGTTTATCCGCAGTTGGGTGGAACATCGTTCTGGGAGATGGTAAAGGTGAACCTTGTAACCGGACAGTTGGCCAGTCTTAACTGGGCATGGTGCTACGGACGTGTGTTCCAGACAGCATCATTGTTTATGATTGGACTTCTGTTGGGACGATTGGGATATTTCGATGCTTCGTCGGAAGAAAAACTTACAAAATCACGTAATTTCTGGATTAAGGTTTTGTGTCTTTCATTACCGGTAACGATATTGGTGTATTACCTGAAAGAGTTTGTCTACACACAGATTGAGATAAAGTTCATGCTTTCATCGCTGAAGACGATTCTTAACTCATGGTACAATCTGTTCTTCATGCTGTGTATTGTTGCTTCATTCCTTTTGCTCTATTGGACTTGTGGCGGAAAGGTTCAGAAACTGCTTGCACCGTACGGAAGGATGAGTCTTACGGATTATGTTTCCCAGTCTATAGTCGGCAGTTTCCTTTATTTCGGTTACGGCCTTGAGTTGCACAAAGTGTGCGGAACTACATGCAGTCTGCTTGTCGGTATCGTATTTCTGGTTCTTCAAGTGCTGTTTGGCCATTGGTGGTTTAGGCATTTCAAGCGCGGACCTCTGGAAACTGTATGGCACAGGCTTACATGGATAGGTAAGGAAAAATAGAATATTGCATTTGCGTAAAATAAAAAGAGTAATATCATTTACCGCTTGGGTTGGTGATATTACTCTTTGATTTTTTATCTCAACTGACGATTACTTGTTGATTTTGCTCCAAGTATCTTTCAGCGATACAGTTCTGTTGAATACTAAGTGTTCAGGAGTAGAATCCTTGTCCACATTGAAATAACCGATACGCTGGAACTGCAGATAATCCAATGGTTTTGCGTCTGTTAGGAACTTCTCTACATAACATTCTTTCAGCACTGTCAGAGAGTTTGGATTAATCATTTCCTTCATAGCTTCAAGAGGTGAGCAGTTCTTAGCCTCGCGGATGGCAGCCATTTCGTCGCGTGGGTTTTCAACTTTCCACAGGCGGTCGTACAGACGTACTTCAGCTTTCAGACAGTGGTTGCAGCTTACCCAGTGCAGAGTACCTTTTACCTTGCGGTTAGCTTCAGGCATTCCGCTCTTTGTGTTAGGGTCATATTCTGCATAGACGGTTGTGATGTTTCCGTTTTCATCTTTATCGCATCCTGTACATTTCACGATGTAAGCATTTTTCAATCTCACTTCCTGTCCCGGAGTCATACGGAAATATTTCTTAGGAGCGTCTTCCATGAAGTCCTCACGTTCCATCCACAATTCGCGGCTGAACTCTATGATGTGAGTTCCTGAGTTCGGGTCTTCAGGATTGTTGATGGCTTCCATCTCTTCCACCTTACCTTCAGGATAGTTAGTGATAATCAGTTTCACAGGATTGATAACAGCCGAAACACGTGTAGAACGTGCGTTCAAATCCTCGCGTACGGCACTTTCAAGCAATGCGAAATCGTTCAGGGCATCGTATGTGGTATATCCGATTTTATCGACGAAGTTTCTGATAGACTCAGGCGAGTAACCGCGACGGCGGAAACCGCAGATAGTCGGCATACGTGGGTCGTCCCATCCGTTTACGAGTCCTTCCTTAACCAATGTCAGAAGGTTACGCTTACTCATAAGAGTGTAGCTCAAGTTCAGCTTGTTGAACTCATACTGACGTGGACGGTGGTCTTCGAGGTCTTTGCCTTCCTTCACCCAGTCTACGAACAGGTCGTAAAGCGGACGGTGTACGACGAATTCCAGTGTACAAAGAGAGTGAGTCACACCTTCGAAGTAGTCACTCTGTCCGTGAGCGAAGTCATACATAGGATATGCCTTCCATTTGTCGCCTGTACGATGGTGAGGAGTTTTCACCACACGGTAGATGATAGGGTCGCGGAAGTGCATGTTAGGGTTTGCCATGTCTATTTTTGCACGCAGAACCATCTTTCCTTCCTCTATTTCGCCACTGTTCATCTTCATGAACAGGTCAAGATTTTCTTCGATAGGACGGTCGCGGTAAGGGCTGTTTGTTCCAGGCTGAGTAGGAGTACCCTTCTGTGCAGCTATTTCTTCAGATGACTGTTCGTCGATATATGCTTTGCCTTCCTTGATGAGCTGGATAGCGAAATCCCATAATTGCTGGAAGTAGTCCGAAGCATAATATTCGTTGCCCCACTGGAATCCCAACCACTGGATGTCTTCCTTGATAGCCTCTACATATTCCACATCTTCCTTAGTAGGATTTGTGTCGTCGAAACGAAGGTTACATACGCCGCCGTATTTCTTTGCTATTCCGAAGTCCATGCAGATGGCTTTTGCATGTCCTATGTGAAGATATCCGTTTGGTTCAGGCGGAAAACGTGTCTGTATCCTACCGTCGTTCTTTCCTTCTCTTAAATCTTTCTCTACGATTTGTTCGATGAAGTTCAGACTTTTCTTTTCTGAACTTTCAGTAGCTTTTATTTCAGTCATATTCCTTATTAATAATAATGTGCAAAAATAATCATTTCTTTTTATATTGTATGTTTAATTGTTTTTTAATTCGGCTGTGCAGGTTATCTTTCTTGACTTGTGTCGTCTTGTTTTCTGAAAGATGTCTGTCCGTAAAGTTCATTTTGTCTTTTCATATTCTCTAAATACAACTTATATTTATATAAATACATATTGTGTTTTTATAAATACAAGTTGTATTTACAAAAACAAAGCTTGTATATAGAGAAAATGAACCGAAGTTTTATGTTTTTCTCATCGCCAACTTTAAAAATATCAGCTAAAGATTCTTTTATTGAATAATTATATATAAAACTTAAAATTAATATAACAAGTTTTGGTATATCCATAAATAGTGCTTATCTTTGGCAATGAACAAAAATGAGGGTGCTATGCCTTGGATTTGTATTGAATATACAGTAAAATCGCAAAATATGTTTTATGACATCTTTTTTTATTTGGTCAATCCAAAAAAACACCCCATCTTTGTGACGTTATCCTGAAAACAATCTTTTTACCTTAAGAAAAAAAAACTAATACCTATTGAAAACTTGAAAAAGGCTCTTTGTGAAAAGGGCCTTTTTTTTATACTATCATCTGCGGATTTCATACAATTTGTGTACTTTTGTAGCAAAATATTGATAAAATTATAGTAATATGTCTCAACCATTAGCAGAACGTTTGCGCCCAAGGACTTTGGATGATTATATTGGACAGAAACATCTGGTAGGTCAGGGAGCTGTCCTCCGTAAGATGATAGATTCCGGACGCATATCCTCCTTTATATTATGGGGTCCTCCGGGAGTAGGGAAAACAACATTGGCGCAGATTATTGCCAACAGGCTGGAAGTTCCGTTTTATACACTCAGTGCGGTGACTTCCGGGGTGAAGGATGTTCGCGATGTTATAGAAAAGGCGAGTTCTAACCGTTTTTTCTCCCGGCAGAGTCCTATACTTTTCATAGACGAAATCCATCGTTTCAGCAAGTCGCAGCAGGATTCATTGCTCGGCGCGGTAGAGAAGGGAGTGGTTACGCTGATTGGTGCTACTACTGAAAATCCTTCTTTCGAGGTTATACGTCCGCTTCTTTCGCGGTGTCAGCTCTATGTGCTGAAATCGCTGGAAAAGGAGGATTTGCTGGAACTGCTTCATAAGGCCGTAGAGCGTGACAGTATTCTGAAAGAGAGGAACGTGGTGTTTAAGGAAACGGATGCCATGCTTAGATACTCAGGAGGTGATGCGCGAAAACTGCTTAATATCCTTGAACTGGTAGTCGAGGCGGACGGTGATACTCCTGTCGAGATAACTGACGAGAAAGTTATGGAACGTCTTCAGCAGAATCCTTTGGCTTACGACAAGGAAGGCGAGATGCATTACGACATAATATCTGCATTCATCAAGTCTATACGCGGAAGTGACCCGGACGGTGCCCTCTATTGGCTTGCACGTATGGTGGAAGGAGGTGAGGACCCTGCGTTTATAGCCAGACGACTTGTGATTTCTGCTTCTGAGGACATCGGTTTGGCAAATCCCAATGCTCTGCTTTTAGCAAATGCCGCTTTCGATGCAGTGATGAAGATAGGCTGGCCAGAAGGAAGAATCCCTCTTGCCGAAGCTACGGTTTATCTTGCCACGAGTCCGAAGAGCAATTCTGCATACGAAGGTATTAACTCAGCCATTGAGCTGGTTCGTCAGACAGGAAACCTTCCGGTGCCATTGCATCTCAGAAATGCACCTACCAAACTCATGAAGCAGCTTGGCTATGGAAAGGACTACAAGTATGCCCATGCATACAAGGGAAACTTCGTTGAGCAGCAGTTCATGCCCGACGAACTGAAGGACACCAGAATATGGCATCCGCAGAACAATCCGTCGGAGTCCAAGCTCAGCGAGAGAATGATACAGCTGTGGGGCAATCGGTTTAAAGAATAATATGTAATAATTTTTTATTATACTATAAGTGATATGAATATAGTAGTGTTGGATGGATTCACCATGAATCCCGGAGATTTATCATGGAATGAATTGGAGAAATTGGGTACTCTGAAAGTATACGACAGGACATCGCCTGAACAACTGTTGGAGCGTGCAGCCGATGCTGAAGCTGTATTGACGAATAAGACTGTACTGAATGCTGCTGCTTTGCGGAATATGCCTAAACTGAAATATGTTGGAGTACTTGCCACAGGGTATAACGTGGTAGATATCGCCGTGGCAAAGGAACTTGGAATAGTAGTGACAAATATACCTGCCTACAGTACGGAGTCTGTGGCTCAGATGGTATTTGCGCACATCCTTAATATAACTCACAGTGTTGGCCGCTATGCCGGAGAAGCTCATGCCGGAGTGTGGAGCAGACAGGCTGATTTCTCATATACCAACAGTCCTCTGATGGAGCTTTATGGTAAGAAGATAGGTATCATAGGTTTCGGAAACACCGGTTCTGCTACTGCGCGTATAGCCCGTGCTTTCGGC
This sequence comes from uncultured Phocaeicola sp., assembly GCA_944320855.1. Taxonomy (GTDB): domain Bacteria; phylum Bacteroidota; class Bacteroidia; order Bacteroidales; family Bacteroidaceae; genus Phocaeicola. The sequence continues at coordinate 34,105 of CALUJF010000011.1, read as the reverse complement.
ATGGAAGTTTTAGTGTATACCAGCAAGCCGCAGTCGGCTTTGCCTGAAGGTATGACAAAGGGCGCTTCAGTGGAAGAGGTATTCAGTAATTCGGACATAGTAAGTCTTCATTGTCCGCTGAATGATAAGACAACAGAGATAGTAAACGCGCATCATCTGTCATTGATGAAAGAATCGGCCATACTCATAAACACAGGACGTGGCGGACTGGTTAACGAGAACGATTTGGCCGAGGCTCTAAAGGCGCACCGTATCAAAGCGGCCGGTCTTGATGTCATGGTGAACGAACCTCCTATGGAGAATAATCCACTCTTGGTCCTGGATAATTGTTTCATTACTCCACATATCGCATGGGCAACGTACGAGGCACGTACAAGACTGATGAATCAGACTGTAATGAATCTGAAAAGCTTTATCGAAGGAAAAATTATTAACAACGTAGCGGTGTGAGAAGATGACAAAAGAAGAAAGAATAGAAAAGGCTGTATCGCTTTTCAAGGAAGGATATAACTGTTCGCAGTCGGTTGTGGCTGCATTTGCCGATATGTACGGATTTACTACAGAACAGGCGCTGAAGATGTCGTCGGCCTTTGGTGGTGGTATTGGCCGTATGCGTGAAACTTGTGGTGCTGCTTGCGGAATGTTTATGCTGGCCGGTCTGGAGAAAGGAGCTGTTGATGGGGCCGACCGTGAGGGTAAGGCTGCTACATATGCATTGGTTCAGGAACTGGCTGCAAAGTTCAAGGAAGATACAGGAGCGTTGCGTTGTGCCGACCTTTTGGGACTGTCTAAGAAAGAACCTATCGTTTCTACTCCTGAGGCAAGGACCAGTGCATATTATGCCAAACGTCCATGCGCGAAGATGGTCGAGACAGCTGCCCGTATATGGGCCGATTATATATATGGAGTGAAGGAGTGTCAGTAATTTTTACCGTTAAACAGTAACTGTATTCGCGTATGATGATATACATATCCTGTGCCAAGACAATGACGGCACACAGCAAACAGAAGGTTCCATTTAATACTCAGCCATTTTTTCTGAACGAAGCAAGGCAAAACGTAATGGATATATCGCAATTCAGCAGTGAGGAGTTAGGGCGTTTGCTGAAAATAAATTCCAAGCTTGCAGCCGAGAATTACTTCAGATATCACAATTTCTTCTCGGACGATAATGAAGGTCTGCCTGCTATTTTATCGTACACAGGAATGGTGTTCAAACGCCTTGCAGTAAAGGATTTCTCTGATGACGATTTCAGATATGCGCAAGAGCATCTTTTCATAACATCTTTCCTTTACGGACTTCTGCGTCCGCTTGATGTAATAAAAAATTACCGTCTTGAAGGTGACGTAAAGCTGCCGGAAAGAGGAAACATAAGTATGTTCGATTACTGGAAACCTGCACTTACGGACTTTTTCATAGCTGAGATAAAGAAGCAGGGCGGTGTTCTGATAAATCTTGCCAGCAATGAAATGAAAGAACTTTTCGACTGGAAACGTGTCTGCCGTGAGGTCAGAGTCATAACTCCCGATTTCCAGGTATATAAGAATGGCAAACTTTCCACAGTAGTTATATATGCCAAGATGTGTCGTGGCGAAATGACACGTTTTATCCTCAAGAACCGTATAGAAAATCCGGAAGAGATAAAGTCATTCGAATGGGAAGGATTTTGTTATAATGAGAATGAAAGTTCCGGTGACCATTGGGTGTTTACGATGGGGTAGGCTTTTATATTCTTTTACAGCATATAAATCTTTGAAAAAACAAATATTTTCCATATTTTTGTAATGCAGGTTACAGTAACCACCGTTACTATATTGCTCGTGATTGTTTCAGTAATGAATTATCGTATAGGAGACGATGTTTTATTGAACGTGTATTGAACAGCTACTGAATGCTCATTGAACGATATAATCTTTACTTATATTCCGTTTATTGGGCTTTCATAAGATGTTCACAAAGCGTTCACTGCATTACGCTGAAGATATGAACTTATGAAACTTGTATTGCTAAATATCCATTTTGTATGAAGTTTTATGATAGAACAGAAGAAATAGCCGAACTAAGAAGGATACAAAATCTTTCAGCCAATAATCATTCGAGGATGACTGTTGTTACCGGACGAAGACGAATCGGTAAGACCAGTCTTATTCGTCGTGCACTTGAAGATTCCACAACTGTATATTTGTTTGTTTCGAGAGATAATGAATCGGTTTTAGTAAAACGTTTTACTGACGAGATAAGGCGTGTCTTGGATATTTTTATTCCTGACGAGATAAGTTCTTTCAGAAATTTGTTTACAATATTGATGCAGGCGGGGAAAACACAGCATTTCAATCTCGTAATAGATGAATTTCAGGAGTTCTATTATGTGAATTCGGCCATATTCAGCCATATACAAGATGTATGGGACAGATATAGACACGAAACGTTTGTAAATTTCGTGGTGTGTGGTTCGGCTTATAGGATGATGAACAGGATATTTGAGGATAAGAAAGAACCTTTGTTTGGAAGACGTGATGCACTTCTGAAGTTGAACCCGTTCAAGATTGACACTATAAAAGAGATACTAAATGATTTCAAGCCGGATTATTCCAGCGAAGATTTACTGGCTCTTTATACATATACCGGAGGTGTTCCAAAATATGTGGAGCTTTTCATGGACGATGGAGTGACCGACAAGGATGCGATGATTTCATACATGATTCGTGATAATTCATTGTTTGTCAGCGAGGGGAAAAATATACTTATTGAGGAGTTCGGCAAGGATTACGGAACATATTTTTCTATACTTGGATGTATATCTACAGGCATAAATACTCAGGCTGGTATAGAGGCTGCACTTGGTAATATAAGCGCAGGAGGTTTTCTAAAACGTCTGATGGAAGATTATTCGTTGATTTCAAAAATCAGACCTTTCGGTTCGTCAGAGGGCAGTAAGAATATCCGTTATGAAATTGCTGATAATTTCCTCCGCTTCTGGTTTAAATATATTCACAAGGACAGATCAATAGTGGAAATTGGTAACTGGAATTTATTGCGGAAAATAATATCGGATGATTATACTACCTACACAGGTGACATATTGGAAAGGTATTTCAGACAAAAGATGGTTGAGAGCATGAATTATCGTTCTATCGGAAACTGGTGGAATCCGAAAAATAAGGAGAACCAGTGCGAGATTGATATAATAGCGATAACGGCGGATAATAAGAATGTTGAGATATATGAAGTGAAGAGGAATCCTGAGAGATACAAGGAGAATGTACTCAAGGAAAAGATAGACCACCTTATGATGAAACATAAGGAACTGAAAAAGTATTCTTTGTCTTTTGGGAATCTTTCGATGAAAGATATGTAGTATAAGTGTTATTCTTTTGATATCTGAATATATGTCAATCTGGAGCCGTCTAATGGGAATTAAAGATACCGGCAATGTAAAAGGCGTTGTCGGCGAAAGGAATGTGTCGTATGATTCATCGCGTTATGCTTTCATAGACTTGGAGGTCGGTGTGAAAGACCGCGTCATACATGATATTGGTGCTCTCAGATATGATGATGCGGTTTTCCATAAGGCTGCGAAACAGGAATTGTTGCAGTTCCTTTCCGATGTGGATTATCTGTGTGGACATAATATAATTCATCACGATGCGAAATATCTCTTCAAAGAAGAACCTTGCCGTTGGCTTTTGGTTGATACCCTCTACGTTTCTCCATTATTGTTTCCTGAACGTCCTTATCATAGACTTATAAAAGATGATAAACTGATTAACGACCAATTGAACAATCCCGTAAACGATTGCGAAAAAGCCAAGGATTTGCTATTTGATGAGATATCGCGCTGGAAATCACTTCCGGATGAAAGGCAAAAAATGTTTGCATCACTCTTGAGAGGTAAAGAGGAGTTTGAAGGCTTCCTCAGTATGGTTGGTGCAGAGTATTTGGGCGAAGACGTCTTGTCCGAAGTGATAAAGTGTCTTTATGCAAAGAAGATATGCCTGCATGCTGATATTGAAACGTTCATTCATTGTTACCCATGCGAATTGGCATATGCGTTGGCTCTTATAGATACCACGGATTATCGTTCCATTACGCCCGGATGGGTGCTTCGTAATTTCCCGGAGGTGGAATACGTAGTTAAAGAATTGCGTAATAAAAGATGCATTGAAGGTTGCGATTATTGTAATTCTCAGCTCGATGTGGTACAGAATCTGAAAGCATTTTTCGGTTATGAACAGTTCAGAACCTACGACGGTGAGCCACTTCAGGAGAAAGCCGCAAGGGCGGCTGTGGACGGTAAATCTCTTTTGGCAATATTCCCTACCGGCGGAGGAAAATCACTTACATTCCAGTTGCCGGCACTCATGGAAGGGCGTATCGTTCATGGTCTGACGGTAGTGATTTCTCCGTTACAGTCGCTGATGAAGGATCAGGTAGACAATCTGTCCGACCGAGGTATAACCGATGCTGTTACTATAAATGGTTTGCTCGACCCAATCACGAGGGCATCGTCCATTCAGAGTGTGCAGAACGGTGAGGCCTCGCTATTGTATATAGCGCCTGAAATGCTTCGCTCGAAAACTATTGAAAAGATTCTTTTGTCACGTCATGTAGTAAGGTTTGTAATAGACGAGGCACATTGCTTTTCATCCTGGGGACAGGATTTCAGAGTAGATTATCTTTATATAGGAAAGTTTATAAAAGAATATCAGAAAAAGAAGAAGTGCAAGAATCCTATTCCTGTTTCATGTTTTACCGCTACGGCCAAACAGAAAGTAGTACAGGATATTTGCGATTATTTCAAGCAGACGTTGGACCTTGATTTGGAACTTTTTGCCTCTTCTGCATCGAGAACCAATTTGCGCTATTCGGTGATATATGCAGAAACAGACGAAGATAAATATCTTAAACTAAGGCATCTTGTTTCTGATACGGATTGTCCTACTATTGTCTATGTGTCACGTACCAAGCGAACGAAAGACCTTGCTGTCAGACTGTCACGTGACGGTTTTAAGGCTTTGCCATTCAATGGAAAGATGGATTCGGATGAGAAGATAGCCAACCAGGATGCTTTCATGAACGATCAGGTGCGTATAATTGTGGCTACATCCGCATTCGGTATGGGCATTGATAAGAAAGATGTTGGACTTGTAATACATTATGACATATCTGATTCCCTGGAAAACTATGTACAGGAAGCCGGTAGGGCAGGGCGCGACCCGCAACTTGACGCTAAGTGTTACGTTCTGTACAGTGACAATGACCTGGACAAACATTTCATATTACTTAACCAGACAAAGTTGAGTATCAGTGAGATACAGCAAGTATGGAAGGCTGTAAAAGACTTGACAAAACAGCGTATGCGAGTGTGCTGTTCGGCTTTGGAGATTGCAAGACAGGCAGGATGGGATGATTCCGTTTCTGACATAGAAACACGTGTGAGGACGGCTTTGGCAGCATTGGAGCAAAGCGGATATCTTGAACGTGGAAACAACGTTCCTCATGTATATGCCACCGGCATTACGGTAAAAAATATGGACGAGGCACGTGGTCGTCTGTCTGCTTCTCTACTTTTCGGAAGTGATGAGATAGAGAATGCCGTGAGGATTATAAAATCTCTTATTTCGCAGAAAAACATAGCAAAGGCACAGGACTCTGAGGCTGAGTCACGTGTCGATTATCTTGCAGATATTCTTGGACTGAACAAATGGGAGGTGGTATCTGTTGTCGAGAGAATGCGTCAGGAAGGTATATTGGCCGACAGTAGAGATATATCGGCTTATTTGCTTGATGCCGGTGACTCGGAACGCAAGTCACGTCTTATTCTTGAAAAATTCGCAAAACTTGAGCAGTATATTCTCAATCATATACCTGATGAATCATTGCATATATCGTGCAAACAGCTGAACGACAATGCCGTAAAAGAAGGTATAGCTACATCTAAAGAGAAAGATATCCGTACATTGCTATATTTTCTCACTGTAAAGGGGTATACACGCAAGAAAGAAGATCCGGCTCATAATATGGAAATCCGCCGCCTGGCCGATATGGAATCTACGTTAAAGCGTTTTGAGAAAAGGCTTGAAGTGGGACGCTTTGCCGTAGAATGGCTTTATAAGTTGGCGGCTGAGGCTGAAAGGGAGGATAAACAGAGTAAGGCTGTTCAATTTTCTGTAGTGGAATTGTACAATATGATAAAGTCCAGTCCGCAATCGTTGTTCGGAGGACTTGAGAATCTGCAGTTGGAAGATGTGGAGGAAGCTCTTCTTTATCTGTCTAAGATAGGTGCCTTAAAACTGGAAGGAGGTTTCCTCGTATTGTACAATGCTATGGACATCAGAAGGATAAAAGATAATAAGTCAAGATATAAAATTGACGATTATCGTATGCTTAATGAATTCTATAAGCAGAAAATACAGCAGGTACATATAGTGGGCGAGTATGCCAATCTTATGGTAAAAGATTATAATGCCGCATTACAGTATGTGCAGGACTATTTCCAGATGGATTACAGAAAGTTCGTGACCAAATACTTCAAGGGAGAAAGGGTGAGTGAGATACAAAGAAATATCACTCCGGGGAAATATAAGCAGTTGTTTGGTGCACTGTCTAAACGTCAGATGGAGATAATATCCGATAAAGAATCACGCTGTATTGTAGTTGCAGCAGGTCCCGGAAGCGGTAAAACGCGCGTACTTGTACACAAACTTGCTTCACTGCTTCTGATGGAAGATGTAAAACATGAGCAACTTTTAATGCTTACATTTTCACGTGCTGCAGCTACAGAGTTCAAGCAACGGCTTATGGGACTGATTGGTAATGCCGCACATTTCGTCGAGATAAAGACATTCCATTCCTATTGTTTTGATTTGCTCGGCAGGATAGGCAATCTTGATGAAGTAAAGGATGTTGTAGCCAAAGCCGCGGAAATGATAAACAATGGTGATGTAGAACCAAACAGGATAGGGAAGACCGTTCTTGTAATAGATGAGGCACAGGATATGGGAGCGGAAGAATTTGCACTTGTAAAAGCTCTTATGTCAAACAACGAGGATATGCGTGTGATAGCGGTTGGTGATGACGACCAGAATATCTACGAGTTCCGTGGCTCGGATTCTGGATATATGTTCCGTATGTCGCAACAGCCGGGAAGCAGATTTATAGAAATGACAGAGAACTACCGAAGTGCTTCACATCCCGTTCGCTTTGCCAACAGTTTCGTGGGATATATTTCCAACAGAATGAAAACTACACCAATCATTTCAAAAAGAGAAGAAAATGGTTTGGTGGAAGTAACACGTCATGTCTCGGATTATATGTACCAGCCGTTGGTTGAGAAACTGCTGCAAAACAAGAAAGAAGGTACATCGTGCGTACTCACTCAGACTAATGAGGAGGCGGTAATTATTACTGCTTTATTAAGAAGATATGGCATAAGTGCCAAGTTGATACAGTCGATGGATGGTTTCGCTTTCTGCAATATGGCCGAAGTGAGGTATCTGATGAAATATATATCCAAACGTGTAAGTAGTCCTTTGATATCTGATGATTTGTGGCAGGAGGCCAAACAGGCTACATTTGCCGCATACAATGGAAGCCAAAGTCTGTCATACGTGAAGCGTTGTACGGAATTGTTTGAGCAGACTAATAAAAACAAATATTTCAACGACTTTAGGGAGTTTGTTATGGAATCTTCGTTGGAAGATTTCTGTGACCTGTCAGGTGCGGAGGTAGTGGTATCTACTATCCATAAGTCAAAGGGACGTGAGTTTGATGATGTCTATATGCTGATATCTGGCGGATATACCAAAGATGACAATCTTATGCGCCGTTATTATGTAGGCATCACACGTGCCAAAAACAGATTGTACATACACACCAACTGTGATTTATTCAGCCGTCTTGGAGCTGACAAATATTCTGTTGATGATAAACAATATTCCATGCCTGAAGAAATAGTCCTACAGTTGTCACATAAAGATGTCTTTCTGAGCTATTTTAAAGGTATAAAGCGCGAGGTTTTATCCTTGAAATCAGGAGATTCGTTGATTTACAGAGATTTTACTCTTTATGAAACCGTTAATAACAAGCCTGTAGGTAGATTATCTCAAAAAATGCAATATACATTGATGGAATGGAAGGAAAGGGGATATGACGTAAAGTCTGCAACAGTACGTTTTATAGTGGCATGGAAACCAAAGGATGCTCCAAAAGAAGAACAGGAATCTGCGGTATTGTTGGCAGATTTTGTGCTTTCATTATAGTTTTCGAATGGAATTTGAATATTGTTTAAATGCTGTTTGAATAGCATTTAAATTATTAGTCGCTTTTTCTTTCTACTCGGTTATAGGTTATATTGTATATAAATTATTATTATAGGTTAGTTAATCTATATTTGATAATTATAGACTATTTAATCTATAATTATTGGTGAGGTAAAAGAAAATTCATATCTTTGTTATCAAATTAATGGACAATAATATGTTTGCAACAATTTCAGCGGATATAGTAGCATCCACTTCCTTGTCTGTGAATGAAACTATAGGATTAAAGCAAAGGATAGAATCATTATTTGGTTTGCTAAAAGTGAGTTATCCTGATTTTGAAGGTCGCCAAATAAAAGGGGACTATATAGAGTGTGTAATGCAAAATGTATCAAACGTATTCCGGATAGCCTTTATAATCAAATCCTGCATCAAATCTTTTTCCACAGCTAAGAATGAAAAGACAAAAAAATTCCATACATACGGAATACGTATGGCCATTGGTATCGGAGGTATGAGAATAGTGAATACAGAACAAGGTATTTGGGATGGTGAGGCCATATATCTGTCAGGACGTGCACTTGAGGAAATGAGTTCCCTGAATAAGGGAACAATGTCTGTTCATGCAAGTAAAGAGCAATTATCTGCCCCTTTACAAACTATAGCACTATTGACCGATGCCATATTAAATGATATGACTGTGCGCCAAAGTGAAGTCGTTTACTATAAATTGCTTGGTTTCAAAGAGGCAGACATAGCCAAGAAATTAGGTATATCACAAGCCAGTGTAAATAACGCTTCTACAGTCACAAAATGGTATTGTATAGAAGAAGCCATAAAATATTTTGAACAGATAAATTTTGAAGAATATGAATAGTTGGTTGATTTTAAGTCTGTTATTGGCACATATTATAGGTGATTTTTACCTGCAAAATGATAAATACTGTGCACAGAAAGAGGAAAGGAAGTTTAATAGCTGGTTCCTGTATGTGCATTCGCTTATTATCAGTGGGGTGTCATGGGCTGTTGTTCCTGTTTATGAATTCAGATTTTATGCCCTTGCCATTGCTTTTTCCCATCTGGTGATAGATGTTGTCAAAACATATAGTCCCAAAGGATTGTGGAATTTTGTGATTGATCAGATTGCTCATTTTGCGATACTGATTATAGTGACATTTTCCTTCGACACTACAACAAAGTTGCCAATCCAATCAATAGATTGCAATGGCAGTTTCTCAATACCTCTATTCATATTGGCAATATTATTGTGTATTAAACCTGCCAATATCTTGATTAAGTTAGTCTTGAAGAAATATCAAGTTGGAGAAACGCAGTCCTGTGAAAACATCAAAAATGCAGGAGCGTTGATTGGAAATTTAGAACGCATTCTTACAATCATATTAGTTGTCATTGGTCAATATGAAGCAATCGGTTTTATCATAGCAGCAAAATCCATACTTCGATTCAAAGACACGGATACAGCGAAAACAGAGTATGTCCTGGCAGGAACATTTCTGAGTTTTGGAATTGCATTGTTGTGTGGTTTAATGGCAACAAAATAACATATCCTTTTGATTTCTATGATGACCGGGTAGAATTGGTATCACCCGGTGCAATGCTTTATGGCGCACAAATCCAAGACTGAAACATATACAAAGTGCCGTCCATGCGCCGTAACCCTGTCATTGCGGATATGTTTACCAAATTGGACTATATGGAGAAACGTGGTTCAGGTTTAAGGAAAATACGGGAACTTACGGAGAAACTGCCAAATTTCCTGCCGGGCAAAGAGCCACAATATCAAACGGAAGCAATTTCTTTCTATACCACATTCTATAGTTTGAATTGGGGAGAGAACGGAAGGATACCTGTTGAGGAAGTTGCCAACAGGGTAAATAGTACCCTCGAAAAGTACCCTGTAAACGAAGAAAGTTCGGAGAAAACTTTCGGTGATTTGCAAAAATCTTCGGTGAAACAAAAGCGATTGGGACGGACTGCACAAAGCATTCTTGATCTTGTAATATCAGACGGTTCTATATCTCAAGATAAGATGGCAGAAAAAATAGGAGTCAGTAAACGAACTATTGAAATGCAGATTGCAAATATTTCGTAACAATATTAATAGCCTAATAACTCAAGAAAAACACTAACATTTATATACAAAAGGCGTGCAATCCATCGGACTGCACGCCTTTCATATTAATATATGTTAGTGATTACTTAACTTCCTCAAAAGTAACACACACTGTAAATCAATTGGTTATATATAGCATGGTACAAATATGAACATCTTATAACAATGCTTTTTAAAGCTTATAATTAGGAATAAAAAAAACTTCAAAAAAGATTGAGCAATTATACGAAAAAAATCGTTTCTCGGCTTAGACTTCTTTGAATAATCATCAGGTCGTAAATTCATGAGCAATGCACAATTTTCAAGTACAACTATATGCTGGGATAAAGAATATAATATCTTCAAGACAATTATAAACCTTGACCACGAAACTTGGTAATTAATGCACAATGTAAATTCCAATCCTATTCACCAAACGCTAAGTTTATATCAGAATCATCGAACGGTAAGTTTGAGGAGGTGAAATTAAATTGACATTGCACTTAGGAAAAATCAGAACAAAGAATCTATTCTTTCGAGAAGCAGGACGTAAAACTGCAAACATTAATATGGAGGTGCAAGAACAAAAGGTTACGGTTTTCCTGAATAACTCTGGGAGTTAATAGATAACCCTCTTATGTCACAAATATGATTATCTCCGATAATTTGGATATCCTTACATATTACATAAAACATCATAATGTCCGGAATAAAAAGATAACACGCGCGGCCCTCTATATAATTCAGTTTAATTTAGTACCTATATATAAGGAGAATAAACTAAACTAAATCGTTTTTTGGCATTAAAAAAGCTGATATATAAATTTCATATTCCTACGATATAGAATGAGTCTTATATACAAAAAAATGAGTTTATTTAGGCCTGGAAAATCGCACTATGCATATTTATATTTTTTTAACCGAATATTTTTTGCTTTCATTTGCTTTCATTTCCTTTCATTTTTGCAAATTTATTTGCAGTTGTTTGGTCCTTCTTTTCATAACCAACTACAAATCAAAAAATTACCATTCGTCAGAGAGCTCATGTCTTTCTTTGTTTATGGAAATCTATTATATCTTTGTCACATCAATAAAGAAAAATAGATATGAGTCCCAAACGAAACCTATTCTGGTCATTAATAGTCCAAGCCATAACAATACTGTTGGCATCAATGTTTGCATTCCAGGCATGTAATCTGTTTGGTGCAAAACTTATCTTACTGCCTGTTTTTATTGTGTCCATTTATATTCCACTCAAGCTTATATTACATTATTTCATATGTATGTTCAAAGAACTGGAATCAACTCCTTTCGTAGATGAAGTAAATGAAAATACCTCTCATGTTACTCAGGAAGAAAGTGACCTGGTTCTATTGAGAAAAAGAATGGAGCTATTTCATTATGAATATCAGCAAGAGCATCAGCAATACATTTCACAAAAAGAAAAAGAAGAAAACGAAAAGCTATGTGCCGTATTAAAATATGCACGGGAAACATTCCAGCAATTGGGATTTGATGAGTCAGAAATCTTTCAAATAAATGAATGTGTCCGTTTTTTTGTTAGCAACCGTAAAGTTCTTTCCATTAATGGCATTCACATAAAAAAACGAATGACGGTTACACAAATTTCCTTGAAGAACTTTGCCTGGAATATTGCTTTTCAATATAATCTCAGCAGTGAAGCGGCAGCTATGTTTGTTATGGAGACATTCAGCGAATGGTTTGTGAACTCATCATTCGAAACTGTAAGGAAAAATTTACGAACAACTTCGGGGAAACACAAAATAGAGATAAATGAGAATATAGCATAGTTAAAATTAAGGATTAATACTACACACGTTTACTTTATGGCAAATCAATACTTTTTACATATAAATTATACGAATTTATTAAATACTCAAAATTCAAAATAATACAACACTTTTATTTATTATCTCAATTATCTATTATCCAAAGAATTAGGATATATCATATTACTTATATCAATATAGGATTATGTTTTATTTTAAGGTACATTTCGTTTCTTATTTGTTTCTTTTTATCGATTTTAATCATTAACTTTGTTAGATAAGCAACAGAATATATCCTATGGCACGAGTGAAAAAAACAACAAGGGTCAAAGAACCTGTCCGACTCCGGATGAAGGCACTCACTAATGGAAACTACAGCCTATATCTGGATATGTACCGTAACGGACAGCGCTCCTACGAGTATTTGAAAATGTATCTGATACCAGAAACTGATAATAATGCCCGGAGGCAGAATCGGGCCATATTGGCTGCTGCCAATGCAATAAAGACAAAACGGAACATAGAATTAGCCAATCAAGACAGTAATGCCAAGGAAGCAATGTCTCTATCTGATTGGATGAATATCTACAAGAAAAATCAAAAGGAAAAAGAGAAAAAGGACAGCAATCAAATAAAAGTTACTATGCAGATTCTTGGCGACTATGCACAAATGTCAATTCCTTTAGAACAAATTGATAAAAAGTTTTGCCAAGAGTTCATTGATTATCTGATTGAAGAATATCGGCCAAATGGGAAAACTGTATCTAACTATACACTATACAATTATTACCGGGTCTTTAACGGTGCATTAAATGCTGCTGTCCGTGCCGGCTATCTAAAAGTAAATCCATTTACTCAGATAAATTCTTCCTGTAAGATTCATAAACCAGAGTGCAAACGTGAATACATGTCGATAGATGAAATACGCTCGCTGATAGCTACTCCAATAAGAAATGGAGAAGTGAAGAACGCCTACTTGTTTTCCTGTTTCTGCGGACTCCGAATAGGCAATATACGTGGACTGAAATGGAATGACATTTATGTTGAGCACGGACAATATCAGCTTAAAATGGAAACGAAAAAAGGCAAAGTCCCCGTACTCATTCCATTATCTTCAGAGGCGATAAAATGGATACCGGAACGTGGGCAAAAGAAAGCCGATGATTATGTCTTCGACTTGCCTTCACCTGTTATGGTCAGCCTGCTAGTCAAAGCCTGGGGCAAGGCTGCAGGAATCAGTAAACGGATTACTTTCAAGACTGCCAGAAACACATTTGCAACGATGATGCTCACACTGGGAGTTGACCTTTCTACAACATCAAAGTTACTTGGACTATCCGATATAAAGACGGCTCTTATATACGCCAAGATGATAGAACGACGAAAAGTCCAAGCAGTCAACATGATAAACGAATTATTTGACTGAAGACTTTCAATAAACACAAATACTATAAAAAATATCAGGTTTTACCAACTATGGTAGAACCAATGACAATATCGTTTCACTTAACTAAAAGTTTTTATCATGAAAGATTTAGGCTATTGCCCTCTCTCTTTTTGAGAAAGGCAAACACATGCAGCATTTTACAACAGCAGAAGATGTTGCGAACGAACTATGCGTCCTGCTACAGGAAGCGCAAAAGGTTTATTTGCATGAGGTACTGGAATGCGGCAAACAGTACTGGCGCTATGTTGATGATTTTGTAAACTGTCACCGTTATATAGAATGTAACGATGCTGTTTGCAGGAATTGTCATGAAATGAATATTCACATAGTGAAGATCCTGTTGACAGAGTATTCTGAAATTGTAAGCAGTTCTTTTACTCATGATTCATTATCATTTGAGAAATGCATGGTGCTAAAACAGATGTACGATTCATCGGTGCCGCCCCAAGCAACAGAAGTACATAGTTTGAGTACTCTAATGCGTACTCCTCCTCTTTCTTTTGGATGCAAAATTACAGCAGAACAGATGGCAGGTATTACGGCTTGCGCCGATACCTACCATCTGTTTTGTGTTTCTGTACTTACCGTCAAGGATATGCAGAATCTTCTTTATTGTGAAAAAGGATTCTGCATACAAGTAAACAATATTCGCCTATTGGCAATTTTGTTCGATGCCCTTTTGGAAAACAGATTTATCCAGTTAAACTGGCAATCCATCCTTAGCAAAGGGCATTTTTTACGTTCAAAAGATGGTAAGAGATTCATTTCTGCTTCCAGTCTTTCATCCGCATTATCTGCGGCAAAAAACAATATGACTGCCGCCGCCTACAATATAAGGGAAACAATAGAAAGACTGAGAAAATGACAAGAAAAGACTGAAATGAAAGAATGTGAAAGGTAAAAGCGTGATAGTAACAGTGATACGTGTTTAGTATCACGCAATAAATTCTGTATCAGAGAATACAGATTGTACCTTTATCCTCCGTTAGCGCGCTGCTTAACGGAGGAACATTCTTTTTGTCAAATTTTAAAAGGTTATTATATGTCGAACAGAACAACACTCATGGAACGGTTGAACAAACAGTTGAGCGAAATGGAAGCTGTTATCAAAAAGCTGGGGCCCATTGAAGGTATCCTGGAACGTATGAACACACTTGAAGACAGTATTTATACGACAAAAAATGTCTTTACATTCAAGGAAGCCTGTGTATATATCGGTGTATCCGAAAGTCTGCTCTACAAACTTACCGCCAACAAAGTAATCCCCCATTACAAGCCACGGGGAAAGAAAATTTATTTTTCAAAGAAAGATCTGGATGATTGGCTGTTGCAGAACTATGAGCCAGCTGCAGATGAAGCCATACATTTAGCTACTGAGATTTCTGCAACCCAACCATTAAAGAATCACAATCAATATGGAAGAAGAAAGAAAAACTAATTACGCCGCAGGTGGAGAGCTTGATATATATCAATTGTCGGAGATGCTGTCAGCCTGTCAGATCAAGGTAACAGACACGTACGAAACCCCACCACAAATTATCTGGATAGACAATTCGACAATAGCCACGCTTGGAAATTTCAGCGCATCAACAGGTAAGGCAAAATCAAAAAAGACCTTTAACGTATCAGCTATCGTTGCCGCTTCATTGGCCGGCAAGCAAGTGTTGAACTACCGTGCTCATTTACCGGAAGGCAAACGCAGAATTTTGTATGTAGATACCGAACAAAGCAGATACCATTGTCACAATGTACTTGAACGCATTTTAAAACTGGCCGATCTGCCGACAACAACCGATAACGAAAATCTTGATTTTATCGGTTTACGAGAATATTCTCCATCATTAAGGATACAGATAATTGACTATGCATTACAACAGAAAAGAGGCTACGGATTAGTCATTATAGATGGAATACGTGATCTCATGTTGGACATCAACAGTACCAGCGAATCTGTGGAGGTCATCAATAAGATGATGGAATGGTCGTCAAAATACGATCTGCACATTCACTGTGTTTTACATCTTAACAAAGGGGACAACAATGTGCGCGGACATATTGGTACTGAAATGAGTAATAAAGCGGAAACAGTTCTTGTAATCAGTAAGAACAATGAAAATCCGTCTGTCAGCGAGGTACATGCTTTGCACATCCGTGAAAAAGAGTTCCAGCCTTTTGCCTTTACCATAGATGACAACGGACTTCCAATTCTTGCAGAATGCAGTACCTCACTAGATAAGCCGAAACCCAAGCAAAGATCGAGCTATACAGAGCTCAGCATTGAGCAGCATCGGGAAGCTCTGTCAGCAGCCTTTAATGACAAGCCCATCAAGGGGTTTGAAAATATGCTACAAGCTTTGATGGTTTCCTATGAAAGTATCGGCTTCAAACGCGGGCGTAATGTCATGGTCAAATTATTGCAGTACCTGACAGACAATCTGAAACTGATTATAAAACGAGACAAACTTTTCTATTATGACATGAGCAAAGCCGAAGCCATGCTTTTTGATGAAGAATGACAACGGCCGGGCCTTTATATAATTCAATTTAATTTAGTACCTATATGTATAGAATATAAACTAAACCGATTATAAAACAGAAAATGATATGACTATAACAGAAGCAAAACAATTATGTATCGTGGATTACCTGGCATCAATCGGGTATCACGCACAATATGTAAAGGCCGGACAGTACTGGTACCGGTCTCCGTTCAGACAAGAAAAGACACCTTCGTTTAAGGTTAACAGCAGGCTCAATGAATGGTATGATTTTGGAGCGGCAACCGGCGGTGACCTGGTAGAGCTGGGAAAACATCTGTACCAGACAAACAGTGTAAGTGAAGTACTGGCCCACATAGAGCAGCACATAAAAGGAACTGTTATACCACACGTACGTTTACCTAGCCCCGTATCACAACCGATAGATCCGGAAATCAGCAATATGATTGTAGTTCCGCTAAAGAACCATGCTTTGCTTTCTTATCTTAGGACGCGACTTATAAATACAGATGTGGCAAAAATGTTCTGCAAAGAGATACACTATGAACTGAGAGGAAGAAAATATTTTGCCCTTGGTTTCAAAAACCAGTCAGAAGGATTCGAAATCCGCAATCCATATTACAAAGGATGCATCAAAACCAAAGATATATCTATCATCAGACACCAGAATGGCGAAATACAATGTCATGTTTGCATATTCGAAGGTTTCATGGACTTTCTTTCCTACCTGACACTAAAACAGTCTGGCAACAAAGAGGTCTGTATTGACTTTCCCTCTGATTACCTTGTCATGAATTCAGTCAATAACCTGAAGAAAACTTTGGGAGCCATAGATGACTACCAGCAAATCCATTGTTACCTTGACAATGACATGGCAGGGAAAAAGACGGTAGAGACAATCTCGGGAATTTATGCAGAACACACTAGCGACGAGTCATCAAGATATTTTGAATATAAGGATCTGAATGATTATCTGCGGAACAGAAAAATGTAATATTCAAATATCACTTTTTTTCAGGAGCTCTCCTTGTCAGGGGGGGCTTAATTTTTTTAAACTGGCAATCCATCCTTTTAATTGGTTATAACAATACTACCCGGAAATTCTTGAATGCATGGAGGATATGTATGAGCAGGCCAATGACATAACTGTGAACGGATTCAAAGCGTTCATGGAAGAGAGCGGTGTATCATAACCAAACCGATGACAGTTTCCACAAAAGTTATTTCGAATAACTCCAATAAAACACCATTAGTCCCGAATCGGATACGGAACTTAACAAGTCTCACCGAATCGGGACTAATAATTTATGATATGCAGCTTCTATTCACCCAATAGGCAAGCTGTAATTTTCGATTATGCATAGAATTAAAAATTGATATGTGGCAATTCCTCTGCTATAATCAAATATAGTGTCCAACAAAATAACACTCCTTCTAAAATGGAAAAAAAGATGGGTAAAAAGATGCACGGAAGCAATTTATCTTTCGAATCCTTTTTATATTCGCCATTTTGAAATTTATATCTTGTCAATAAACATATAGGAGGGAAATCATCAATATTCACTCCATTCTCATTCACAATCTTTATCCAAATCTTTTTCCCTTCGCTGGAAGCTTTGGAACTTAAATATGCCGCATAGAGAAAAGAAAGCGAAACCAATGTTCCGATAATCAACAATAAAGATACAGCTATTGCCCGAAACTTGACATCTTCAACCTCCAGAACAATTAAAATCGCATTAATCAGTAATCCCTGAATTACCAGAAACCAATTTGTCCTTTGACTCCTTATCATGTCTTCATGCTCCAACATTCTTCTTATGGAGTCGTTGTATTCTTTTATTTCTTTTTTATCCATATCAATTGCAATAATTAGTCAATACAATTAGAGGTAAGTCACTATCTAATAGTGCGTTTAGAGAAAAATGAACCACAGACGAGGGTGCTTGTCTTTTTTACGACTACATTATTTGTACTGAATTTTTATTTTGAAGGGAACCTATAAGCCATAGCAAAATAGTAATTTCTGTTTCCTTTTTCTGCGGCTTCCGAATCAAATACAATGTTAAACTTATAATTTAAGATAGCAGATTCCAACTGTTCAATTTCATTTACAGTAAAGAAGACTTCATCCATAAATAAAAATTCTACAGACTGTACTACCCCATAGGGATTACAACATATTGAAACTATAGAAATTTTTCCCGACAACTCACTTATTCTTTCAGTTGACAAAACCTGTTTGTATATATCATTAAAAGGAGTTATTTGCTGGGCATGGAAATGTTCTGAAGTGAGCTTAGGAAGATTGCTTCTTGCCGAATTTAACCTATAGACTTTTTTATTTACTGAGTCAAACACATATGTTTTATTGTTGCATGTTTGTGTCACCGTTTGAGCATTTATGCCAAATGTTGACAATAACAATGCACTAAATATTAAGATGATATATTGTAATGTTTTCATAATCCATAATTATTATTTATATAATCAATTAATTGAGGTCTCAAAGAATATATTGTATTATGATTATATTGACTATCTTTAATCTTAAAGTAGTCCAAAAAGTCATAATAGCCTAAATTTGAGTATTTTGTTGATAACACTTTGTCTAAGTCTGGGAAAGTTTCAGAAGAACCATCAGAACATACAGCAACGATCCAACGAATATATTCATCGCTGTAAACAGGTCCCGATCCCAAATTTCCAAATCCTCCTCCATCTACTATGTAATACATCATTTCTTGAATGATTTTAGCCTCAAATTCTATATTGGGAGTACCGGTCGTTCCAACATACTGTGCAATACCACCAGAATAAGTTCTGTCTTGCGCAGCATGGATAAACTCTTCTTGCACATAGTTTTGCTGAATTGTAGTTCCAGTTTTTAATGTAACAATATTAGTAGAGGGATTATAACTCGCCGGAGCATTACCACTTATTGCTCCCCTTTTAATTTCACTAACAGGGTTAGTTGTAGCAATTTTCTTAAAAACTGGAATATAACCATCTCCATATTTCCCTTGCAATACATCCAAGATAGAAGTTACAGTATTAGCATCTGTACTGTTCAATGAATTAGTCGTAACAAAACTATTCAAAGGGTATCTTAAATCCATAACGCTTCTCGTGACCATAGAAGCATTGTCGTCATTGTAAGATGATATAAATTCATCATTACTACACGAAGCCAATAATAAAAAGGCAAACGAAGCAAATTTTAAATTAATAAATTTCATAGGCAATCATTTTTAAGGTCTTACACCACAAATATAGCTATTTATTTATTTATAAAAGTCATATTAAATGCGCTTTTTATTAATGTCAAACACAATATTTATCAGAATATCAATTTCGAAAGATACAGTTTAAATTTTATGTTGATTTTTACCACCCCAACCAGAACCGATTTTTCAAGTACCTCAACTATGTAAGGTGCCTTCCTTCCAATAGCATAAGTTTCCTCTCCTGAACAATAGAAAAGTCGAAAACAATAAATCTTTTATGATACAATCTCAATCAACACGATAATTATAATATGATTTTTGAATATGATTTTTTGTTTTTTGGATAAATCTTATTAAGATGATATATATTTAATATTCAATTATTTCAAAATATAGAATCTTAAATATTTCTTTGCGGCATCATATTCAAACCATATAATCATATCATAATAAAATATGAAATCATACTTAATTTTCGCTATTGTCCTAACGGTGGCATATATCATCTACTACGCCGTAATCATCGCACAGGAACTTTATGGCAAAAAAAGGGAAGAAAAGACAGAGGAAGAGGTATTCGACCTGGATCCGTCTGAGGAAGAAAGCGTCGCAGTCACAGAAAGTGATACCGGTTTCAGCGTAGGTGGCGAGCAATATGAAACAGAAGGCAGTACCCCTACTGAAGAACAGCAAGAACCTGAAACCGCTCCCCAAACAGAAACTCCAGAAGAGAAATTACAACGGCTGAAAGCAAAAGCCGAAGAAAAGATGGAAGAAACCGAACCGTATCTGTCGGATGCATTCACGACAGAAGAGATGTATAAAGCAATGGTATCGGGAGGACACATAGACAACCGTCCGGACTTAGCCTGGAAACCAATCAGAGACAAACTGTAAAACAATACAATGCAACTAACGAGAAAACTACTATGTATTTTATGTCTGATGCCCTATTATGCTTTCGCCAAATGCGGAAGCGTAAACTACAGTTGGGGCGCCGATTCACTGGCGACAATGCACGACTATGTGGTGACAATGATGCTGTATGTCCTGTACATCTGCTACGCATTCGCCTCAGTCTTTGCTGTCGTGTCCGCGCTCCAGATTTATATCAAAATGAACACAGGTGAAGACGGTATCACGAAATCAATAACCACTCTGGTAGGCGCCTGCCTGTTCATCATCGGAGCATCAATCGTATTTCCGGCCTTTTTCGGATACAGAATATAAAGAGAATCAGGCATAGGAAAAAGAGACCAAAACAAACACAAGTATTACACAAAAAAGTAAAAAAGAATGTTCAAGCAAGTAAAGGGATTCTTCAAAAGGATGACAGCATCCGCATCCATGAAAATGCAGATGCTTTTGATTATGCTGCTGTGCGGAGTAACTTCACTCATGGCACAAAATACGGCCGGTGACTACACGGCAGGAACCAATGCACTTTCCACCGTGGCAGAGGAAATTGCGAAGTATGTGCCAATCATGGTCAAGCTGTGCTATGCCATTGCCGGTGTAGTTGCCATTGTAGGTGCTATCAGTGTCTATATCGCCATGAACAACGAGGAACAGGATGTGAAGAAGAAGATTATGATGGTAGTGGGTGCCTGCATCTTCCTGATTGCAGCTGCTCAGGCACTTCCATTGTTCTTTGGAATCACAGCCTAAAAACAGGGAAAAGAAGATGAAAAGCGAAGAGACCCGTTATCCCGACTATCTGGTGTTCAAGGGATTGCAACGTCCGCTTGAACTCATGGGGATTCAGGGGCGATACATCTACTGGGCTGCAGGTACGGCAGGTGGAGCCATTGTTGGCTTCATTGCTGCCTACTGCCTGCTCGGTTTTGTTGCCGGACTGATAGCCCTGACGGCTATCCTTTCGGCAGGTATCTCACTGATCATCGTGAAACAAAGACAGGGACTGCACTCCAAACGAATTGACAAGGGAGTGTTCGTCTATGCAAGTTCCAAGAAAATGTGATTGAATAAAAATAAACCATCATGAGACATGTGTGGGCAAGTTGAATGTTAAATTTTGAATGCGGGTAGGTTCGCCTTCACTGAGGGTGAATCTGCCCTTATTTGATTGAAATAATACAGAAATGACTATATATATTCTCTTAATCTTCATCGCCTTATGTATCGGAATGGCTATTTCTGTCCATGCTTTCGGTACCGGAGGAAAACGAAAGCACATTTTCCGCGACATCTATTTCTCTGTAGAGAATACGGATGGTATAGGTATCGTATATACCAAAACCGGAGAATATTCCGCCATCCTGAAAATAGAAAATCCGGTACAGAAGTACTCAGCCAATACAGACGGCTATTATGAATTTACACATCTGTTTTCTGCCATTGCACAAACTTTAGGCGAAGGGTATGCCATTCATAAGCAAGACATATTTATCCGCAAACAATTTGAAGACGGAAGCGGGGATCAGCATGAATTCCTGTCGGCAGCTTATTTCAGGTACTTCAACGGACGACACTATACGGACAGTGTATGCTATCTGACAATTACGCAGGAATCCAAGAAAAGCCGCCTTTTCTCATTTGACAACAAGAAGTGGCGTGACTTTCTGGTAAAAATCCGCAAGGTGCATGACCTACTGCACGATGCAGGTGTACAGGCAGTATTCCTGAATGAAACAGAGGCGAGCAATTATGTAGACCGCTTCTTTGCCATGGATTTCAAAAACAAGACAGTTTCGATGACCAACTTCAAAGCGAGTGATGAAAATCTGTCAATGGGTGGCAAACGCTGCAAGGTGTACAGCCTAGTAGATGTGGATTGCGTAAGCCTGCCGCCGCTTATACGTCCATACTCAAATATTGAGGTAAACAACAGTGAGATGCCTGTTGATCTGCTTTCGGCCATAGACAACATACCAAATGCAGAAACTGTAGTGTATAACCAGATAATCTTCCTGCCTAACCAGAAACGAGAATTGGCCTTACTTGACAAGAAGAAGAACCGCCATGCAAGCATACCAAACCCTGGAAACCAAATGGCAGTAGAAGACATAAAACGAGTACAGGAAGTAATCGCTAGAGAGAGCAAGCAGCTGGTTTATACCCATTATAACCTGATAGTAGCCGTTCCGGCTAATACTGACTTGCAGAAATGTACAAACCATCTGGAGAATACTTTCTCACGTCTGGGCATCCATATCAGCAAACGGGCTTATAACCAACTGGAACTGTTTGTCAGTTCCTTCCCCGGTAACTGCTACAGCATGAGCGAGGACTATGACCGCTTTCTGACACTCAGTGACGCGGCCATGTGTCTGATGTACAAAGAGCGTATCCAGCACAGCGAGGAAACCCCGCTGAAGATATATTATACTGACCGTCAGGGTGTACCTGTGGCTATCGACATAACAGGAAAAGAAGGAAAATACAAGTTGACAGACAACTCGAACTTCTTCTGTCTCGGCCCTTCCGGAAGCGGCAAGAGCTTCCACATGAACTCGGTAGTACGCCAGCTATACGAGCAAGGTACGGATGTAGTGATGGTAGATACCGGTAATTCCTATGAAGGACTTTGTGAATATCTGAACGGCAAGTACATCAGCTATACGGAAGAAAAGCCGATAACCATGAATCCGTTCCGCATCAATCGTGCCGAGCTGAACGTGGAAAAGACCGGCTTCCTGAAAAATCTCGTTCTGCTTATCTGGAAAGGCTCGCAGGGTACGGTGACAAAGACGGAAGACCGCCTGATAGAGCAGGTAATTACAGAATACTACGACACGTATTTTAATGGTTTTGAAGGGTTTACCGTAACGCAGCGTGAGGATTTACAAAAGAGTCTTCAGATAGATGAGCGAAATCATAACGACAGGCGTGATGAAAGCGAAAGAGAGCGTGATGCACGTATTGACAGAATGATAAACGAGATGGAAAGACGGCGCAAAGAACTGAAGGTAAAGGAGCTTTCCTTCAATTCATTTTACGAGTTCTCCGTACAACGTATCCCGGACATTTGCAGTGAAAACAGAATTTCAGGGATTGACCTTTCCACCTACCGGTATATGATGAAAGACTTCTATCGGGGCGGCAACCATGAGAAGACATTAAATGAGAATATGGACAGCAGTCTGTTTGATGAAACATTCATTGTTTTCGAAATCGACAGTATAAAAGATGACCCCCTCCTGTTCCCTCTTGTCACGCTCATTATCATGGATGTATTCCTGCAGAAGATGCGTATCAAGAAGAACCGGAAGGTGCTTGTCATTGAGGAAGCATGGAAAGCCATTGCCAGTCCGCTGATGGCCGAGTATATCAAGTTCATGTACAAAACAGCCCGTAAATTCTGGGCTTCTGTGGGAGTTGTAACACAGGAAATACAGGATATTATCGGCAGTCCGATAGTAAAAGAGGCCATCATAAACAATTCGGACGTGGTCATGCTGCTTGATCAAAGCAAATTCCGTGAACGCTTCGATGAAATCAAGGCAATCCTCGGACTTACCGAAGTGGATTGCAAAAAGATATTCACTGTAAACCGCCTTGAAAACAAGGAGGGCCGAAGTTTCTTCAGGGAAGTATTTATCCGAAGAGGAACGACAAGCGGTGTGTATGGTGTGGAGGAACCGCATGAATGCTATATGACCTATACGACGGAACGTGCGGAAAAGGAAGCTTTGAAACTATACAAGAAAGAACTGGGATGTTCTCATCAGGAAGCTATCGAAGCTTACTGTCGTGATTGGGATGCCAGCGGAATCAGCAAATCACTCCCTTTCGCAAAGAAAGTGAATGAAGCAGGGAAAGTATTGAATCTTAAACCATCAAAACCATAAGAAGACAATGAAAAAAATGGATATCAGTAAGAGCGTAAAGTCACTTGACTTCGGAAAACAATATGGCGTTCGTGTTCAAAGAATATTTCAGAAAAACGGCATATTCACCGTCAGAGACCTTTGCAGCCAAAGCAAACAAGAACTGGCGCATACCCGATATCTGAGTGAAAGAAGCATTTCAATGATTGAAAAGATTCTGGGGAAATATGCATTACAGTTAGGTATGACAAACAAGGAACTGGACGAATATGCCGGCATTGACTTTCAAGAGAGTGGAAATCAACCAAGCATTTCCATAGGAAAAAATACAGAAGCCGACAAATGGGAAGAACGAAGATATAAAATAGCCTTAGAACTTTTCGTTCACCAGCACCTGTCTGCATATAATGCTGTAACAGAAGCGGACAGCCTTATTAAACATCTCAGAAACATTCCAAACTCTTACTGAAAAGCCATAAAATTCCACACAAATGAAAAGAATGAATGTAAAGACGTATATCTCAAGCACGTACATTCCAACAGGTTCGTATATGGTTATCCGAAAGGCATTGATGCAGGCGGGTATTGTTACCATAGAGGATTTGTGCAGGAAAACCGAGGAAGAGCTTTCAAGTATTCCTTTTATCAAAGGAAAGAACCTGCAGGCCATAAAGGATATGCTTGCCGAAAAAGGTCTGCATACCGGCATGAGACAAGAGGAAATCAACGTGTATGATACCATTTATTGGAGTAACCTATAGCAAAAGCAATCGCAAATGAAACACCTGTCACTTATCATAACAATACTACTGCTGGCAGTCACCCGACCCGTACATGCCCAGTATTACAGCGTGAACTACGACGCACGTACCGTAGCTGCCATGGCGGCTGCATTCGGTACGGAAGCCGTAGCGGAGGGCTATTACGGTGAACAGGTGGACAATATTCTGAAGCACTACAACGCTGCGGAAGTGGCCGCTGCCGGAATATTTGCGTCGAAATTTCTTCAACACAAGGCTTTCACGGATCTGGGAATATGGTGCAGCAGTACGGAAAACTACTATTACCGCCGTATCTATCGCATGGTGGCAGAAAAAATCATGCCCAAAATTGTGGTAGTAGCCAAACAGATGCTCCATTCGCCGCAAACGGCCATCTACTGGGGCAGCTATCTGATGAAGGTATGCGACGACACGAAAAACCTGTGTATGCAGTTTGAGAGCATCGTGACCAACAGTTCACTGACCTTTTCGGACATCACTTTCCTGAAAATCAACGAGGAAATAGCTCCGCTTCTGAGACTGTCGGAAATAGGAAACATTGACTGGCAGCGTATGCTGGACGATCTGGCCAGTGTTCCGGGTAACTTCACAAAGGAAAACCTGCGTCAGGATATAGACAACCTATACAATCTGGGAGTGGGACTTGCCACCTCCGGTACAGCCAATCTGGGAGAAGCCCTGCTGCAGGAAAGTGCGTTTCACAACCTGATGAACGGAAAGGTGGAGGAAATCTTCAATCTGTACGACCATTACAGCGGACTGATGGAACGCGCCGAACAAGATGCCGGCGGACTGCTGATTGATATGGTGGGCGGTCCGGACAATGTGACCGGTCTCTTTGACATCAGCAACTATAACCTTACCCATTGGATAACAGACTATCTGGATGAAACAGCCGGCACCTATTATACCCAGCGTTGGTATATAGCCCGTCGCGACCAGGGAAGCACCGTACTGTGTGACTACTATCCTCCCACAGACGACAACAGCATCCTCAACGGTGGTGAATGGACACGCTTTTCCACCACGGATGCCGGATTCTACCCGGACGTTTCGCAGAGAGAACAGGCACTGGCCAACTCAGAACGATATGCGGGAGGGTCGAGAGACCGTGTGGAACAGCTCAACAGGCAGAATGACGGATACAACTACAGTATAAACTACTGGATGAAGAGCTACATTATCAGTCGTGGCGGCAAACAGACCAAGAAAGCCTATGCCTACGAGATTCATGTAAAGAAAAGCTGGAACCATGAGGAAATCGTTTATGAAGAGGTATTCGACTCCTACTCAATGGACCTGAATACCTTCAAGGCACAGCTGAACGCACGGCTGTCGGAGTTCAACGAAAACGAGGACGGCTATACCTATTATATAGCATCGGACGGTAGGAACTACTACCAGGCCACAGACGAAGTAAAGCTTCAGGGATGTGAGAGTGTGACTATCAGCGTAACCTGTGCGGACGGTGTAACTCTCGGGCAAGGAAGCACTCAGTACAAATGCAGAAAATGCGGCAGCTCTCCAAACGCACACACAAAAGAATGTGCCATGCAGACCTCGGTTACGGATGACGAATTGGATCTGTCGGAACTAGACGGTATGATTCAGGAAGCTCAAAACAGGAAAGCACCGCTAGAAGCACAAATCAAGGCATTGGATGACGAGAACGCCATACTGCTGAAAAAGATTTCGGAAGCCAGTGTGGAAGAAGCTGCCGTACTCCGCCAGCAATACAATGCGAACAAAACGCAGATAGACAAGCTGAAGGCGGAACTTTCCGAATGGGAACGGAAGCTGTCGGAATACGAACAGGCCAAGGCCGATGCTGCAGAGGACAATTCGGTGGCTACGGATGACTATTACCGCATCCCGGCCATCATGCAGGACTGCAAGACCACCTACGGACTCAGCTGGGAGGACAGCGGCTCATGGAGCGGCTATACATTTGTCCGTAAGGCCACCATGCCCAACATTGACGGGGTGATCACATTCCGGGCAACGGCATCCATTGCCAGAAAGCCGAAATATTTTCTCGGCATCAAGATACACCGCGCTATCGTACAGATAAGCTGGGAACTTACCTCGGAGTACACGGATACCCATGTAGCCGAAGTAATCACTCTGGACCCAGGCATGTCGGATGCGGAAAAGACGAAGCTGGTGAATGACCGTATAGCGGAAATCGCCCGCCAGTATCCGTCGTGCAAGATTACGACGGAATATATGAAAACCCCTCCGCTGGAAGAGACACCCACCGGAGAGGTATATCATCTGCTCTGGTCAAGCGACCGTCTGGAGATAGCCAGAGAAGTGGATTCGCGCATCACGAAGATATACGCCGACCTTGTATCACTGGAAAAGATGATGCACTACAAACGGAGTATCATTGACGTACTGAAGGACATCGCCCCTACACTCGACTGGGACGAGGGACGCCGCCGGACACTGGTGGAAGAATGCCATGAACGATGGGTGGAGAATGCCAGAAACCTTCCGGAAAGGACAAGCAGAAAGGAGGCAGAGCCATGAAACAATATCTGATTATCGGTCTGTTGCTGATTACCCTTTTGCCGGATGCTGCAAAAGCCCAATGGACTTTTGACATCGTATCGGTAGAAGCCTACATCAACGATCACAAGAAACAACGCAGTCTGTTACTGGCACGCAGCACGCTGGAATACAGCAACAAGCTGCTGCATGAATACAGCCGGGACGAGGTAGGCAATTACAAGGAACTGAATATAGATCTGGACCGTTATACCCGGGCTTTTGACGTGATTGACGTGATGTACCAGTCGCTGCGGACGGTGCTGAATGTAAAGAACACCTACAACACGGTGAGCGACCGAATAAGTGACTACAAGGACATGCTGGGAGCCTATAACGAAAAGATACTGCAGCATGGGCGTGTAGATCCGTCGGATCTGCTGATAATCACCATTAACGAAAGAGCCATACGGGATATTGCCCATGACGGAGAACAGCTGTACAAGTCGGTAAGTGACCTTGTGCTTTATGCAACGGGAGCCGCCGCCTGCTCGACCGCCGACCTGCTGATGGTACTGGAATCGGTGAACCGCTCACTGGATGACATCGAGCGTCATCTGAACCAGGCCTACATAGAGACCTGGAGATACATTCAGGTAAGAATCGGCTACTGGAAAGCGAAGATATACAGAGAAAGAACCAAACAGGAAATCATAGACGGTGCCTTCGGCCGCTGGCGCGGTGCCGGTCGTCTGGATTATTAACGATAAAAACAAAAAAGATATGAAGCAGACATCAAAAACATTAACACTGCTTGCCGTGATAGCCTTTCAGGCTACGATGGCTCAGGCACAGTATGCGACCTATAACCATGACTCTCCCAAGCAGAACCAGATTACGGTAATGGAAACCGGTACGGGTGCGCTCACTCCCGAATTATATTACTGGGCGCTGCACAATAACTACAAGAAGACGGCAGCCACAAAGAACAAGCTGTCGTTCCGCACAATCGCAGGAGCCAACCTTTACGGTCAGGTGGACGATGCGGAAGCAATAGATTCCGCACTGGTAAAGCGTGCGGAAATAGAGGCCCTGAACGTAGCCGACCGACAGATAGACCTTGCATGGCAGGCTGAAGGAGACAAGATAAACAGACAGATGGAACGCTTCAAGCGAAACATCGACCGCATCCTGACTGCCGGCGGTACCACCGACGACCGAGAAAGGTGGACAGAGTACTATCAAATCTATGAATGTGCCATAAACGCCACACGGGATGCCTACATGCCCAACGCCCAGCGCAAGAAGGAATACCTGCGCATCTATGAGGACGTGGCACGACAGAACGAGATACTTGTAGGCTACCTGGCCAAGCGACAGAACGCTTCGCTGGCAAGTGAGCTTCTGAATGCGGAAGATGTGGGCCGAACTCCCGAGAAAGGAAGCATAGCCCGGGAAGCAATGAGCCGATGGAACGAGTCGCGCTTTGCCGTCCGCGGCTCGCAGGGTGCAGGCGGCACACAAGGCGGTAACGGAGAAGAAACAGTAAACAGATAAGAGGGAAAGGAGGAACAAATGGCAGACGGAAACATATTATCGGACTTCGGCATCAATATTCTCGAAGAGGAAATAGATGACGTGATATTCCAGACGAACGAATTTCTAACAGACGCCACTTTTACAGGATCACAAGGCCCTTTCTGGTGGATTCTACAAATGTGCATGGCACTGGCAGCCCTGTTTTCTCTTGTTATGGCAGCCGGAATGACTTACAAAATGATGGTAAAACACGAGCCGCTGGATGTTATGAAACTGTTCCGGCCTCTTGCTGTTTCTGTCGTACTGTGCTGGTGGTATCCACCGGCAGACACAGGAATGGCTAACAGCGGAAACAGCTGGTGTTTTCTGGACTTCCTGTCCTACATACCCAACTGCATCGGCTCGTACACACATGACCTCTATGAAGCGGAAGCCACCCAAATATCAGACAAGTTTGCGGAAGTGCAGGAACTGATATACGTGCGCGACACACTATATACCAGCCTTCAGGCTCAGGCGGACGTGGCCCATACAGGAACCTCGGACCCCGGACTGATAGAGGCTACAATGGAACAGACCGGTGTGGACGAAGTGACAGGAATGGAAAAGGATGCAGCCAAACTGTGGTTTACCTCACTGACCTCGGGTGTAATCGTGGGGATTGATAAAATCATCATGCTCATTGCCCTAATCGTTTTTCGTATTGGATGGTGGGCAACGATATATTGCCAGCAGATCCTGCTGGGAATGCTGACCATTTTCGGCCCAATACAATGGGCATTCTCTCTCCTGCCGAAGTGGGAAGGTGCCTGGGCCAAATGGCTGACCAGATATCTGACCGTACACTTCTACGGAGCAATGCTGTACTTCGTGGGTTTCTACGTGCTGCTACTGTTTGACATCGTACTATGTATCCAAGTGGAGAACCTGACGGCGATAACCGCAAGCGAACAGACTATGGCAGCCTACCTGCAGAACTCGTTCTTCTCTGCCGGCTATCTGATGGCGGCAAGTATCGTGGCGCTCAAGTGTCTGAACCTAGTACCTGACCTTGCGGCGTGGATGATTCCGGAAGGCGATACGGCATTCTCTACCCGAAACTTCGGAGAAGGGGTTGCCCAACAGGCCAAGATGACGGCAACCGGAGCCGTAGGAGGAATAATGAGATAAAACAATATATCAACAGAAGGTATGAAAAGCAAAGAGATAATTGACAAATGGCTGGAAGATGAAGCATTCATGAGCTTTGCGCAAAAGCGTACTACCGAAATAGCCAGGTATATATTGAACAATTACCCGTATGACCTGAAATATGAGGAACTGGATGAATGCTTCGGGCGTGACGACCGATATGTCGTACCGGTAGTAGATTATCTGGTGTACAGACTGCACCGTGCCAAACTGAAAAAAAACTCCAAGAAACGCAGAGAAGGAATCTGGTGGGTATTTGTACAAGTTATCCTCCTTGGGCATGACGTCAAATATTTCGCTAAAGAATTTGAACGGCTGTTGCCGGAGCTGCGCTTAACACTCATACCAATGCTTCATGCAGAATATATGAGGACATTGAACAACTAAATAAAAAAATTATGGTAATAAAGAACTTAGAGAACAAAATAAAACTGGTAGGTATAATCTGTACCGCTTTCCTCATAGGATGTATCATCATCAGTGTGTCGAGTATCTGGACAGCCCGTACCATGGTTACTGACGCCCAGAAAAAAGTGTATGTACTTGACGGAAACGTCCCCATACTTGTAAACCGCACGACCATGGACGAAACGCTGGACGTAGAAGCCAGAAGCCATGTGGAAATGTTCCATCATTATTTCTTCACATTGGCACCGGATGACAAATACATCCGATACACGATGGAAAAAGCCATGTATCTGGTGGATGAAACAGGACTTGCACAGTACAATACACTAAAGGAAAAAGGGTTCTATTCCAATATCCTGGGTACAAGTGCCGTATTTTCCATTTTCTGTGACAGCATAGCCTTTGACAAGGAGAAAATGGAGTTCACCTACTATGGCAGACAACGTATTGAACGCCGCAGCAGCATCCTGATGCGTGAACTGGTAACGGCAGGCCAATTGAAAAGAGTGCCGAGAACCGACAACAACCCCCACGGATTGCTCATCACCAACTGGCGCACGCTGCTTAACAAAGACATAGAACAGAAAACCAAAATAAACTATTAAAGAACAGGGCTATGAACATCAAAGGATTCAGACGGATGCTGTTCGGCGAGAAAATGCCGGACAAGAATGATCCGCAATACAAGGAACGCTATGAGCGTGACGTAGAAGCCGGACGCAAATTTGCCAAGGCAACCAGAATAGACAAGGCGGCAGCCAAAGTACAGGGATTTGCCAACATGCACCGGAATTTGTTTCTGTTCATCGTTTTTGCTTTTGTCTTAGGTGGACTGGTATGGAACATTTACCGCATTTCTGTAGTGTACCGTCATCAGCCAGTGCAACGAACAGCAACTGAAATGCAAGATTCCGTACTCAAAGAACGGCGAAAAGTTTTTTATCCACCATCTGAACAGAACAGCAGCAAAGCAGAAGACAAAAGCCCATAAAAGCTAAACCAAGTAAAAAGCAAACACAACATGACACGTATGAATACAAGATTTGAAAGGACAGAAAAGGCTTCAGATGAATGGTATACTCCCAAAGAGATACTGGAAGCACTGGGAAAATTCGACCTTGACCCCTGTGCACCGGTCGCTCCGCTATGGCCGACAGCTACAGTCATGTATGACAAACGCATTGACGGATTGTCTCAAAAATGGGAAGGCCGCGTATGGCTCAATCCTCCTTACTCACGCCCGCTTATAGAGCAGTTTGTTCGTAGGCTGGCAGAACATGGCAACGGTATCGCATTGCTATATAACCGATGTGATTCCAAGATGTTCCAGGATATCATCTTCGAGAAAGCAATAGCCATGAAGTTTCTACGCCATCGCATCAGATTCTATCGTCCGGATGGTACACGCGGTGATTCGCCCGGATGTGGAAGTATACTTATCGCCTTTGGGAAAGACAATGCTGAAATATTAAAGACGTGTGCCCTAGAAGGGAAATATGTACAAATCAATTAACGAGAGCAATGGATATAAAAGAAAAAATCAAGCAAATCAACTGGAGGCAGCCCAAATTTATGTTACCGGCAATCCTCTACATTCCGCTGATGGGCGGATCGTACTTTATCTTCGACCTGTTCCATGCAGAAAAAGCAGAGATTCCGGATAAAACGCTGCAGACGACGGAATTTCTGAATCCAGAACTTCCGGATGCCCAAATCAAAGACGGAGACGGAATCGGAAGCAAATATGAGAACATGGCAAAGTCATGGGGTAAAATACAAGACTATTCCGCAGTAGATAATATCGACCGTGATGAACCGGATGAAAACAAACAAGCTTATGAATCGCAATACACACAAAATGACATTGCCCTGCTCGACCAGCAGGAGCAAGACAAGGCTATGGCCGCACAAGAGACCGATACCAAAGAGAGAGAAAAAGAAGCCCTTGCAGAACTGGAGAAGGCCTTGGCAGAAGCGAGGTTAAAAGGACAGAAAGCTATAGAGCCTATTGCTGGAGACTCTGACGCCACAGCCATACCCCGGGACACAATCCATTCTGCGGGAAGAGTTGAAGAAGACAGCCGTTCGGTGAAAGCCCCTGCAGAAACAGAAAAAGCCAGTGAAGTGGTGAAGAAAGTAAAGACAACCTCCGATTACTTCAACACACTGTCTAAAAACTCCCGCGAGCCAAAACTCATACAGGCCATCATTGATGAAAATATCAAGGCTATTGACGGTTCACGTGTACGTCTAAGACTGCTTGATGACGTGGAAATTGACGACCATGTAGTCAAACGCGGTTCTTACCTGTATGCAACCATGAACGGATTCTCCTCGGGACGGGTAAAAGGCAGCATCAACAGCATACTGGTAGATGATGAACTGGTGAAAGTAAATCTATCACTGTATGACACGGATGGACTGGAAGGGCTATATGTACCCAACAGCCAGTTTCGGGAAACGAGCAAAGATGTTGCAAGCGGTGCCGTAACAGGCAACATCAGCATGAACACTACGAGTTCCGGGAACAGTCTGACTCAATGGGGAATGCAAGCAATGCAGAATGCCTACCAGAAAACAAGCAACGCTATCGGTAAGGCCATCAAGAAAAACAAGGTGAAGCTGAAATACGGAACATTTGTCTATCTGGTAAACGGTAATAGCAAACAATAAAAGATTATGATAGAAACAGATCACATATACCATATGGACTGCCTGAAAGGAATGAACCAGATGGCAGACAACAGTGTAGATGCCATCATTGCCGATCTGCCGTATGGCGTACTGAACAACAGAAACCGCTCAGCAGTATGGGACAAACAACTCCCTTTAGACTTGCTGTGGGAACAATACCTTCGTATTACCAAGCCGGAGAGTCCTATCATTCTGTTTTCACAGGGCATGTTTACAGCAAAACTTATGCTTTCACAGCCACAAATGTGGAGGTATAACCTTGTATGGCATAAGGACAGGGTAACAGGACACTTGAACGCCAACCGGATGCCGCTGCGCCAGCATGAGGATATTATAATCTTCTACAGGCACCAACCAGTTTATCATCCGCAGATGAAGCCCAGCCTGCCGGAACAAAGAAACCACAGCCGCCGGAAAACAGAAGGATTTACCAACCGTTGCTATGGAAAGACAGAACTGTCTCCCATACGTATGGCTGATGACAAATATCCCACTTCGGTAATCGCCATACCCAAGGAACACCGCAAGGGCGCATTCTATCATCCGACGCAAAAGCCGGTAGCCTTGCTGGAATATCTGATACGAACCTATACGGACGAAAAAGACATAGTTCTGGACAATTGCATAGGCTCGGGCACAACTGCAGTAGCCGCAATCCGGACAGGACGACATTATATAGGCTTTGAAACCGAAAAGAGCTATTATGAGATAGCTCAAAAACGTGTTGACGAAGAGTTACAGCAACATAATACTGAAATACAGGCAACAAAAGAACAATAAAAGGACAAAACGAAATGTACCTTAGATTTGCATCCGAGGATTACAGATAAAATAGAAAAGATAAATTTGTGAAGCAAAGAAAGAATGCAGGAAG
>CALUJF010000010.1 GCA_944320855.1 uncultured Phocaeicola sp. | reverse complement strand
ATATCGCCTGACTGCCATGAATATGTAAAACGCATATTTGATCCCAAACGTACCACACAGCCTGAAGAGGTGTATTATAAGCTGTGCAACTCCATAGTCAGCCTCAGACGGAAATACGACCTTGTCATCTTTGACCTTACCTGCCGCCAGTGCATGGAGTACGGTATTTACTCCTACAGCAAGTTTGAGGCCATACTCAGACGTAACGCCATGAATGCATCTGCCGACGAAACGGTAATCTATGCGCCTACACCGACAAACCACGGAAACATGCGTGGAAAAAGCTATTTTACAGGAAATGACATAAACCAATAATAATTTATAGGAATGATGAATAACGAAACAGAAAGAACACTGCACGAGCTGAAGCTTCCCGGAATGGCAAGCTGCTGGAGCTCGCTTGAAGAAACACATCAGTTGGACAAGCTTACACTTCGTGAAGGCATGCAGATTATGCTCCAGCACGAACGTGATACGAGAGGGAACAACCGAATACAGCGTCTTATAAAGAATGCCGGATTCCGTCTGAAAGCCTCTATGGAAGAGCTCGAAACAGACACTGCAAGGGGAATAAAGGCCTGCTCTGCAGCCGACCTTGCAACCGGAAATTATATTACGGGCGGAATGACGGTCATCATTACAGGACCGGCCGGAACAGGGAAATCCTACTTCGCATGTGCTCTGGGGGACAGGGCATGCAGAAACGGTCAGAAGGTATTATACTTCACAATGAATATGCTTATTGAAAACCTGAAACTTGTACATCTGGAAGGACGGGAAACAAACTTCTTCCGTAAACTGAACGCACATGACCTGCTGATTATAGATGACTTCGGAATGGTCAAGCTGGACGGACAGATACAGCATGACTTTGAACAAATCATAGATGACAGATACAACAGAAAGGCACTCATCCTTGCCAGCCAGCTTCCTGTTACAGACTGGTATGATGTGTTCCAAAGTGAGCTTATTGCGGAAGCATGCCTTGACAGAATCGTGCACAAGGCCATTAAATTTACTTTATCGGGAGAAAGTCTAAGAAAGAAGTATTAACTTTGCCAACGATACTGAATACTAACTGGGGAGTGAACGGATATCACCGGAAATGCTGAACGGGTATCCGCCGGAATATGCAAGTAATACACAATGTTTACATGCTTGAACGATTTATTTACGTGTCTGGGATTGAAACAGACACGCATTTAATTGACAGACTTTTCAAAGAACTCGTTTTATTTACTGCCAGAGCCACTTAGGCTACGCTAATTTTTAACGAACTATTGACTATATATTTCACCAAGAAAAACTATCTTTGTTGTAAAATATGCAAATAATAGAAAAATAACATTCATTAATTAAGAACAATTTAAAATAGAAGAAATGAAAAACTTTAACAACGAAATAGATATAGTGTACTTATGGGTTGATGGCAGCGACCCAGTTTGGCAAGCAAAGCGGAACATAATTATCGGAAAGTCTAATGAGAAATCAACTAATTGCAAAGGAAGATACGCAAACAACGATGAGCTAAAATACAGTATGCGATCCATCGAGAAGTATGCACCATGGATACGGAAGATTTTCATTGTTACTGACAATCAGATACCGGAATGGCTTGACCAGTCGAATCCAAAAATAAAAGTTATAGACCATACAGAAATACTACCACCCGAGGCTCTGCCTTGTTTCAATTCGAGTGTAATTGAACATTTCCTATACAAGATACCAGGACTTTCGGAACATTTTTTATTTGCTAACGACGATATGCTTCTAAACAAGCCTGTCAGTCCTGATACATTTTATGCAGAGGATGGTCTGCCTATTATCCGAATAATACATAGCCGATTAAGAGATTGGTTTCTACTGTTCAAACAGAAGTTTTTCAGGATTCCCCTAAAAAATTATGTCCAAATAATACGCAACTCCGCCAAATTAGTTGAAAATAAGTTCGGAACTTATTATAACGTGAAGCCGCACCATAACATTGATGCCTACTTAAAGAGCGATTGTAAGCATGTAGAGCTTATATTCAAAGATGAAATAGACAAAACCCTGTCCAACAGAGTACGTCAAGCAAACGATATACAACGCAGTATATATACATTCGTTGCCATTGCAGAAAAAAGATGCCATCTGATTGAAGTAACACAAAAAACATCCTTCAGGTTTCACATACAGAACATAAAACATTACGATAAGCTGAAACGGTATAATCCTGTTTTCTTTTGCATGAACGACTCTGAATATGCAAACGATGAAGACAGAAAAAGGGTGCAAGTTTTTCTAAGTAAACGTTTCCCCGAGAAGTCTAAATTCGAAAAATAATCAAGCACTTACCTAAATAAATATAAAAGATTGCCACGAACCTTCAAGTTCTTATGGCAATCTTTTTTCTGAACGTTCTACCCTTTTATAAATTCTTTGTAGCGTTTGGGATCTTTATTTATTACAAACTGAATTCCCTTGAATATCAAACTTGAGAAACGTTTTAAGTATGAATAACTCTTGTAGTTAGAATCTTCACGAAACATTATAACGGGATATTTATCCAGTTTCTTATTGTTTGCAATAAGAAACACATTTAATAGTCGTTCTGCCATAAATCCAAATATTCGTTGCTGGTATTTAGAACGCGAATCCAAATTTATGCTTTTTTCTAACTCAAATAAAAGATCAAAAAGCCAAGAACAATACCTATCAAAATCATTCCATGACATAATAAACATATTATATGGAGAATATTTATTACCAATCATTACCTTATCGAAAGCCCTTACATAAGAATCTGATGATTTTTCAACCAAAATTCTCCTTAACATACGCAAATCATCTATAACATGGTTCTTACAATAGTCTTTAAAAACAGTTTTATTCATTGTCTTATTAACAGGAACCACTATCTCTCCATTTATCAACTTTGTCTTGATATTCTCAGGTAATATAAAATCAAACGAATCCATTTTATCAATTGACTCATATTTAACATAATATATGGAAGGAACCCTATCATAAAAATCAAAATACCTTCTATAGTGACAAAGTCCAATAAAATCTATATTTTTAAGGTTCTTCCATGCCCAATAAAGAGCAGTCAACTCGCAATAATAAGGATTTTTCTTACTTATATTATATCCTGTATTATCACCAATCATATCAAGCTCAATATTAGACAGACTCTTTCCAGCATGTATAGGCATATATACATCATCGCTATATACTTTATCTTTTTTATGATGTACAACTAAAATCTTAAATACTTTTTCACCCATATAATAAATATATAAAAGTCCGAACTACAGATATAAATAAACTTTAAATGCACTAAATACAAAAAACTTATTTTTAGCCCAATTCATTTTCTGTCTTATAAATAATTATTCTATATCCATTTTGAGTACCTTTTCGATGATTGGAGCCATATCGTAATATTTGTATTCAGCCAACCTTCCTCCAAAAATGATATCAGATTCATTATCAGCTAAAGATTTATACTTCTGATACAATTCATTATTCTTTAAATCATTTATAGGATAATATGGTTCTATATTCTCATTCCATTCTACAGAATATTCTTTTGATATAACAGTCTTCTTGCACTTGTCTATTTCATCACCAAACATCTCAAAATGTTTATGCTCAATCACTCTAGTATATGGAATTTCTACATCTGTATAGTTTACAACGGCATTCCCTTGATAGTTTGAACAATCCAAGACCTCTTCTTCAAAATACACTGTTCTATATTCAAGCTTACCAAACTTATAGTCATAGAATTCATCAATCTTTCCAGTAAAAACAATTTTATCAGCAACTTGTTCCCAATGCTTTCTGTCCACAAAAAAGTCAGTATTTGTCCGAACTTCAATTCCTTGTAATAGCCCTTCAATAAGTTTATTATAACCACCAATAGGTATTCCCTGGTACCTATCGTTAAAATAATTATTATCAAAAACAAGCCTTACAGGAAGTCTTTTTATAATAAACGGTGGGAGTTCGGTGCACTTCCTACCCCACTGTTTTTCTGTATAACCCTTAATAAGTTTCTCGTAAATATCAATGCCTATCAAAGATATAGCCTGCTCCTCAAGATTTGCAGGTTCTTTGGTATCCGACAACTCAATTCTATCCAACATATATTTTCGTTGGGAATTTATTTTCTCGATTGCCTCTCCTGGGGTCACTACCCCCCACATTTGATAAAAAGTATTCATATTAAAGGGTAAATTGAATAGCTTACCTTTATAATTTGCAACAGGTGAATTTGTATATCTGTTAAATTCAACAATACTATTTACAAAGTTCCATACTTCTTGATTAGATGTATGAAATATATGAGCTCCATATTTATGAACATTTATCCCATATTTATTCTCACAATACACATTACCACCGATATGACTTCTCTTATCAATTACCAAACAACTCTTGTTGGCTTTTTTTGCCCTATAAGCAAAAGTAGCCCCAAACAATCCGCTACCGACTATTAAATAATCAAATTTCTGCATGAAAATTACAAGTTCGTGATCAATGTATTAATTTTAAATTAAAATATACTTATCAAATATTCCCTATACAAGTTACTCTAATGCTAATAGATACATTATATCCAAAAAACAAATACTTATTTTAAAGTGCTGAGAAAGCTGTTAAACAGACTTTACTTTAATATAAAATTTCTTCTCACAAATATTTTTCTTTCAATATATTTGATATACAATTTAAAGTTCAGAATCACCTTTTTACGTGTAGATCTATACGATACCACTTTTTTATATGGAGATGGACGATTCATAATATTCTTGATATCAAGATTAATTTCTTCTAAAATTTTAGATATCGACTCATAAATATCCATTTTAGATGTGCCTTCCCATTCGGCCATTAATACTTCGCCATATTTTGATAATATGTCAGATCTATCAAGTTCAAATCTCTGAGTAAAAAAAGCAAAATGAGACAAAATAGCGTCACCATTCCAACAGTTTATAAGTGAATTACTGGACGGATAAATACATGACAAGAATTCTTCATCATCACCTTCTACAATACCATTAAACCTTTTCATTATATCACCAAACCACAAGATTGCATTAATTGAAAATCTTGTCATTCCCATTTCTTGTTTTCCTATATACAAGCTGTTATAAGTATGTGTTTTCAAGAAATTCTCAATGAACCATTGGTGAAGCTGAAATGCAAAACTGCCATTTTTCCACAATACTTTATGACTTGAAGAAGCATTATAATATTTCGAAAATGATATTCTCTTACGGACTTGTAATAAATATGTAGAAAGTGAATTGTTTATAACAAGAGGAGACACTAAGAAATAATCAGGATTATCAACCCTAAACTCTACCATTTTTCTTATTAAGTCTGGTTCCATCCAAACTATGTCGTCATCAAGTTTGAAGTATATTGTATTTTCTTCAATACATTGTTTATAAAATGCATTTATAGTTTTATTCCCGTTTACTATTTCATCAGGTTGCCAGACTAAATTAACTTTATCATATTTTTCTGCTAACCGTTTAAAAAATTCAATATCAGCTGTATTATGTGTATTAATCCATAAATCATATCTATCAACAATAGAAGATGAAAGCACATAAGGTATTAAATATTTCATATACCTTCTTCTACCTGCAGCTGTATTTACAACGACCTTATACTTTTTATACATAGTTCACTTTTTTGATATTTTTTATTGTTCACCTACAGACAAAAACATAGATTAAAGTCATTATTTTCAACATTACATGCAATATTTGTTTCTTTCATTTTGTGGTTATAGCATGTTTTTCTTTCCTGCTTTTTCTGTATTTACAAACAGCTGAAAACTAACTTTTTGCAAAGTTAATATTTTCAAACGACATATAAATACAATTTTAATGATATATATAAAAACATTCTAAAAAAACACATAATTATTAATGAAAATCATTAACTTTGTATAAGAAACATAAGTTACTACTATTATTTTTGTTTCAAACTTCAGTAATAACTTACAAAGAAGACATCAAAAGTTGATTTATTTTAAAAGAAAGCATCATGAATATAGACTTAGTATATCTTTGGGTAGATGGAAGTGACCCTATATGGGCAGCAAAACGCAATGCTTGTATTGGAAAACCTGTTAAAAATTCAGGAGTAAATTGCGAAGGCAGATACACTAATAATGACGAACTGAAATATAGTTTGCGTTCAATTGAAATGTATGCACCATGGATACATAAAATATTTATAGTAACCGACAACCAGACACCAGATTGGCTGGATACGACTAATCCAAAAGTTAAAATCATTGATCATAAGGATATTATGCCGCCCGAATGTCTCCCCTGCTTCAACTCATCAGTAATTGAACATTTTATATACAAAATACCAGAGTTGTCTGAACATTTCATCTATGCCAATGATGACATGTACATTAACCAATATGTTACCCCAGAAATTTTTTTTGCAGACGACGGACTACCTATAATAAGACTTAATCGCAGACCATTCAGGAAATTCACATTATGGTATAAAGAAAGAATATTAGGTAAACAGCTAAGCAATTATAATCAAATAATAAAAAATGCAGCTGAATTAGTTGAAAAAAAATATGGTATTTATTTTTCTGGCAAAGCACACCACAACATAGATGCATATGTAAAAAGTGATTTTGAAAATATAGAAGAGATTTTCTATAATGAAATTAAAGCAACATATTCAAATCATGTCCGTTGTTATAATGATATACAAAGAAGCTTATTATCGTATGCTGCATTAGCTGAAGGACATGCACATCTAAAGTATGTTACGCAAAAGACTTCATTTAGGTTACATATACATAACGAGAAGCATTATAAAAAACTTAAAAAATTCAACCCAATATTATTTTGCATGAACGACTCAGAATATGCTACAAACGAGAACAGACAAAGAGCAAGAGCCTTCTTAGAAAGTTATTTTCCAAAGAAATCTAAATTTGAAAAATAGTATTAAAGTCGTGTCAGATAAACTGTGTAATGGGTTAATTTTTATAGCTTTTAATGTCGGCGACGCTCACACGTCACGAAGAGGAGAAATTTGCACCAACTGAAATCTTTTTCTATATTTTATGGCCAATTGTTATGAAACTAGCGTCAGTCAGCTAACGGCATAGTTCATTTATTGCTGATATTACTATAGGCCAGAGATACAAGCTTCCATAAAGCCGTATCATGCAGATTAGCTTATGGGTAAACTTACAATTTTACTGAACCTGCGACCCTTCATAAAAGACTTCTCATGAAGATAGTAGGATTGCGCTTATAGTGTATCACGCGGACCTTGCGATGGTATTTCGACATGAACATGTAAACATCACCGTTCATCGAATCGCGGTGATATCTGCAACGGATTATCTCGCATAAACGCCGGGCCTTGCATTGCATGTCATGAAGTTCAGGAAGATAATAGAAGTTATGCAATCCGTTAATAATTAGCATAATCCGACTAATCTCTCTACCAATGTTTTCAGTCCTTGATTGCAGTCTAAGACTTTCTTCTCTATGCACAAGTTCTCTTTAGTTCTTATCGTTACCATGATACTTCCTTTATGGGGAGATGTACTCGTGGGCTTGTCCTTGGCAACATCCTGCTGTGCATTGCCTGTCTGAATCAACTCTTCCTGAACACCTTCCACTTCTATAGGTACAATCTCCTTCTGTGTCTTCTTGAACCAGTCATAGAATGCAGGATAAGAATGTTGTTACTAATGCAGGATAAGTTAATGGAAGTTCCTTTAGGTTCACCCTCTGTCTTGTAGAGGAGCCACAATCTTTCAAAGTCTTTTCCGCCAAACAGAATCCTTCGAATTTAAGATTTATAGCGATGTTATGGGTAAAAGCTATGCTATTCAATACGCAATTGGGGAAACTTATAGTTTATAGAACAGTCTCTCTATTATTCGTCTTTTATATTATTCAGATCGAATCTATTAAAATAATCTATTGTTATAAACCTTGCTTTCCCGGCAGCCCTTCCTTTAGATTGTTTCTCCATAAACTCCTCATAAGACTTCACAGCATAATGATTTATACGAATTACGTCGTGTTGTGGCTCGCGCTCACGAAAATATTGTCTTATAGGGTTACCATGTGAATCTGAAGCATATCCGGAGATTCTTGCTACCTCATGGCAACCTATCATTGAAAAAACTCTACGTGGGTCTACTATACTCTTTACATATCTATTCAAATAATGCTCTGGAAGAGAATGATACTTAAACCTCTCCATCATAGTTCCAGGTTCTTTTGTTTTAGCGCCACCACTACCATAAATCAACCAGTTGATTTCTACTGCCGGAAAATTTTCAAATCTACTCAGGAATTCTGGAATAGTCTTATCTTTTACAGGAACAATAAACTCATCCAAATCAATAAACGCAATCCACCTTGTATCAAACCGATTTTTCTCTAAGCAGTCGTCATAAGCCGCAAGCTGCTTCTTATATCCCGGGAAAAAAGTATATTCCACCAAACCTGATTCTATATATGGCGCAAGAACCTCTTTTATGCAGTCCGTACTCTCATTATCATAGACATAAAACTTATCCACACCCATCTTATGATGCCACTCAATCCATTCTTTGAAATATGGGCCTTCATTCTTTACTATAGCACAAACAGCCAAATAGCACTTTGGTTCTGTATTATTATGTTTTAATTTATAAAGCAATCTAATTGCATTAAAAATTCCAAAGCGTAAAATGCCTCGCCATCTGTTACGTGTCATCTTATGAGGTATTACACCAGCTATAATTTCTGCAAGTATTTTATTCATTTCAATAGCGGTTATAAAAGCAGTTAAAGTTCGAAACTTGATTTCTCCGGAAGTATAGATTCAAATGCATTCTTAATGTTCTCCATTACCTGCGTATAATTACGAATATGAATATTATCGTTCAAACAAACCAATTTATACGACTGTTGTCGGATAGCCTTTATAGCCTGTTTGGATTTAATCATTAACGGGAACATCTTAGTGTCCTGATATGTATTATATGGCACAAAATTTCCTTTGCAGATTTGCCAGGTACGAAACAGTTCTTGTGTATAGTCATTATTTGCACGAAATTTATTTACAGAACTTTCCGTCAGTTCCTTATAGGCAAAAGACCATGCTTCTTCATAAGTGCTTTTCAAATATGGTTGAGCATTATGAGGAGTACGTAATGTTATAAATTTGCTATAAGGCTTAAGTATATAGTTCCAACGTACCTTTGAGCCATAACTTCTGTCAAACCATTTTTCGTGGTCACGAGCCATGACTTCCTTTTTGTTAAAATGACGGTTAATAATCTTAATATTATTTTTAAGAGTAATATACCACTGCGCCCAAGATGGATTATATTTGAACACAGCAATATCACATGGCAAACCATCTCTAAAGAAACGTTCTATACCTATTTTATTTATTATATAGAAATCATCGTTGAAATATACAAAATGTTCTGACAGCCCCGGGATTCTATGTAAATAATATTCTATAACACCGGAATTGAACGTAGGCAAAAATTGCTCAGGAATATAATCCTTGTGGCTTACCAAATTTATCTTTGGATTATTTGTATCAAGCCATTCTGGTTTCTGACCACATGTAACGAAGTGT
Source organism: uncultured Phocaeicola sp. (assembly GCA_944320855.1). Classification (GTDB taxonomy): domain Bacteria; phylum Bacteroidota; class Bacteroidia; order Bacteroidales; family Bacteroidaceae; genus Phocaeicola. The sequence goes on along the minus strand of CALUJF010000010.1, from coordinate 64,117 downwards.
ATCTTTCTAACCCATGGAGCGAACTTCTCAACACCTCTAAACCAGTATTTCAAGAAACCGTAATCACGGAAACGAGCTTTCGATACTCCGTTCTTAGTGTTTTCTTTCTTACCTGAATATCTCTCAAACTCAGCCTGCCATTTAAGGTCATTCATGTCAACCCATGTGATTACAAAATCTATATCCATATTAATAAGGCTTTTATTGTTTTTGTTCTAAAAATTTCAATTCTATTATGATTCCTGTTTTATTGCTGACCTGAAACGATTATGTGTCCATAAATATAATTCGGGATTAGCCATAATCATTTTCTCCAACATCTGATAGTAAATATCCGTCAGTTCAAAATCCGGCAACAACTTAGGGTTATCATGCATACGAACAAACTCCACTTCATAAAAACCACGTTTTACACGTTTTACATTAACGAACCAAGGCTCAAAGTCATAATGTTTTATTATTTTTTCGGTACCTGTTAATACTGGTACAATATGGTTTAAGAATGGAATAAAATAATGAGAGTCTTTCTTACGTGGAGCCTGATCTGCTATGAAACCAACAACGCAAACTTTATTTGAGTTTACTATTTCATTAACATAACGTGCAGTCTTTCGCATTTCAACACATACAGCACCCATTCTTTCACGATTGTGCAGAATGAGTCTGTCCATATTCTCATTACTTAATTTATGATATATCTGTGCTCCTACCACATTCCTATCTTCGAAATATAAAGGTATAGATGAAATCCATTCCCAATTGCCGTAATGTCCTAAATATAGACCTATATATTTCCCTTCTCTGACCTCAGAATTTATAGAATCAATATTTATAAATCTCATACGGTGCTTCATTTCTTCCTTCGACATTGTTGTCATCTTAAGACTTTCAATAATATTGTCTGTAAAAAAGTGATAAAAATCCTTCTCGATTCTCTTTAGCTCCTGCTCACTTTTCTCAGGAAACGACTCTGTCAAATTCTTGCGTACAATATTCCTTCTGTACCGAAATACATAATATACAAAATAATATAATAAGTCAGATATTAAGTACATCACACAAAATGGGATGTAAGACAATAGTCTTATGAAAAAAGAGAGCAGGTGGTATGTCATATTTTATATTACTTTATTTCATTAATTGCTTTTTCTATACGTCTGATAGTTTCCTCCTTGCCAAGAAGTTCTGTAATATCAAACATATGAGGCCCCTTGCATTCGCCGACCACAGCCAGACGGAAAGCATTCATCACATTACCCATGTGATATTCCTTAGCTGTAATCCAGCCGATAACGATGTCTTCCGATGGTTTTGAACTGAAATCCTCAATGCCACGCAGAACTTCTATCAACTCGTTCATGATGCGGGGAGTATCTTCTTTCCAGCGTTTCTTGATGTCCTTTTCTGCATAAGTTACAGGAGCAACGAAGAAGAAACGAGCCTGTTCCCACAATTCCTTAACAAAGTTCACACGGCTCTTAACCAATGAAACTACAGATGTGAGATAAGCATCGCTATAGGCTGAAGCATCTACGCCATTTGCCGACAGTACAGGCTTGAACAACTCTGCTATCTCTGCATCATCTTTCTTCAGGATATACTCATGGTTGAACCAGCGAGCCTTTTCGTAGTCAAACTTGGCTCCGGCCTTGCTGCAACGGTGCAGGTCGAAGAGCTTAACCAATTCGTCGAGCGACATGATTTCCTGGTCGTTACCCGGATTCCAGCCCAACAGAGCAAGGAAGTTGATAACAGCTTCAGGAAGATAGCCTGATTCGCGATAGCCTGAAGATACCTCACCGGTCTTAGGGTCATGCCATTCCAATGGGAATACAGGGAAACCAAGGCGGTCGCCGTCACGCTTGCTCAACTTTCCGTTTCCGTCCGGTTTAAGCAGCAAAGGCAAATGAGCGAACTCAGGCATAGTGTCTGCCCATCCGAATGCTCTGTAAAGAAGCACGTGAAGCGGAGCGGAAGGCAACCATTCTTCACCGCGGATTACGTGAGTAACTTCCATCAAATGGTCGTCAACGATATTTGCAAGATGGTATGTAGGAAGTTCGTCAGCCGATTTGTACAGCACTTTATCATCAAGGATAGACGAGTTGATAACCACATCGCCACGGATAATGTCATTTACATGTACATCCTCGTTCGGCTCAATCTTGAAACGTACCACATACTGCTTTCCTTCAGCAATAAGTGCATCCACTTCTTCCTTACTCATTGACAATGAGTTACGCATAGAAAGACGTGTAGAGGCATCATACTGGAAGTTTGGAATTTCCTTTCTTTTTGCATCAAGTTCCTCAGGAGTATCGAAAGCTATATATGCCTTACCGTTATCCAACAGAACCTGAACATATTTCTTATATATATCACGACGTTCCGACTGACGGTAAGGGCCGTAGTTTCCACCAAAACTTACGCCTTCATCGAATTTGATACCCAACCATTTGAACGATTCGATGATATACTCTTCCGCACCGGGAACGAAACGGTTTGAGTCAGTATCCTCTATACGGAAAATAAGGTCTCCGCCATGCTGACGGGCAAAGAGATAATTGTACAAGGCAGTACGCACACCGCCGATATGCAACGCACCTGTAGGGCTTGGTGCGAAACGAACTCTTACTTTTCTTTCTGACATATTGATTTTCAACTAAAATATTACGCAAAAGTAATCTAAATTTCCCGTTTTTTACTTATTTTGCACCCAAAATATACATTGATTATGAAAACTTTCCCTAAAGACAATACATTTTCATACAAACAGTTTCTTTACAGATGCGCTATTTTTGTAGTAACTGTATCAATCATGGTCTATTTCATGCCCAAAGAAGGTAAGTTCAACTATCAGTTCGAATTGAACAAGCCATGGAAATACGGACTGCTGCAAGCATCATTCGATTTTCCTATCTACAAAGACGATGCCCAGGTAAAAGCCGAACAGGACAGCATCCTGAAATTCTATGCTCCGTACTACCGCCTCAATGTTGAGACAGGACAGGAGATGATAGAGAAACTGAAAAAAGATTATAACGACAAATCCCTGATTATTAAGGATTATGCCAATTACAGAAGACATATCGAGAAAACTCTTGAGAAGATTTACGACACAGGAGTGATATCGCCTACCGACATGGAACAGATAAACCATGACGGTGTGTCCACAATACAGGCTATAACACAAAACACAGCCGTCCAAAGGAGTGTCAGCGAGATATACACCATAAAGGAAGCTTACGAGAAACTGATAAACGCCGATACTGTGCATTTCAACAAGATTCTGTTACAGCAATGCAATCTCAACGACTATATCACCCCTAACCTGACTTACGATTCGGAGAAGTCCATGACAGCCAAACAGGAACTTCTCTCCAATATATCATGGGCCACAGGATACGTGATGAACGGACAGAAGATTATCGACCGCGGAGAAATCATTGACCAGAAGAAGTTCGACATACTCCGTTCCATGCAGAAAGAATGGAACAGCCGCAGCGAAACAGTGGCCGAGAAACGTCTTACCCTGTTCGGACAGATTCTTTTCGTATCCATCATGGTAGCTCTGTTTATGGTGTATCTTGAGATATTCCGCCGCGATTTCTATCAGGTCAAGGGTAAGGTATATCTACTGTTCAGCATCATTACCGTGTTTCCGGTAATAGCATTTCTGATGGTAGAACATGCGTTTCTAAGTGTCTATATCGTTCCGTTTGCCATGATTCCTATGCTCATAAAGATATTCCTCGACTCGCGCACAGCTTTTATGGCTCATATAATTACGATACTTATCACATCCATCGCCTTAAGAACCCCTCATGAGTTCATCCTTCTGCAGGCTGTGGCAGGTATGGCGGCAATATACAGTCTGAGGGAGCTGTCGCAACGTTCACAGCTGCTGAACAGTGCTTTTATAGTAACTGTCACATACTCACTGCTTTATCTGGCACTTGACCTCGTACACGTAAGCGAGATTGCACAACTGAGTACTTATGTATATATGAATTTCGTAATAAACGGACTGCTTCTGCTGTTCACATATCCTCTGCTGTTCATTCTGGAGAAAACGTTCGGATTCACATCGAATGTTACTCTTGTGGAACTGTCAAACATCAATACCAAACTGATGAGAGAAATGTCAGAAATTGCACCGGGTACCTTCCAACACTCACTGCAACTGGCAAATCTGACAGCCGCAGCAGCCAACCGTATCGGCGCAAACAGTCAGTTGGTGCGTACAGGAGCCATGTATCACGACATAGGCAAGATGCTGAATCCGGCATTCTTTACAGAGAACCAGTCGGGAGTAAATCCACACGACCAACTAAACTACAAACAGAGTGCGCAGATTGTAATAAGCCATATAACCGACGGTCTGAAACTGGCCGACAAGCACAATCTTCCATCGGTAATTAAAGAATTTATCACTACTCATCACGGAAACGGACTCACCAAGTATTTCTACATATCATATCAGAACGAGCACCCGGACGAAGAAGTTGACAAAACAGCATTCCAATATCCGGGACCGAATCCGTTTACAAAAGAACAGGCCATACTTATGATGGCCGACTCCGTGGAAGCCGCCTCACGAAGCCTTCATGAATATACGGAAGAAAGCATATCTGCTTTAGTGGAAAAGATTATAGACTCACAGGTTCAGGAGGGCTATTTCAAGGAGTGCCCTATCACATTCAAGGATATAGCTGTAGTGAAAAGCGTATTCAAGGAAAAACTGAAAACCATGTATCATACACGTATCAGTTATCCGGAGTTAAAGAAATAAAGATTCTTCCACACTTGCCAATAAATTCTTCGACACAGAAAGCGTAACACGTTCGTGTAACGGGTGGAACACGAGCGTGTCACGCGCGTAACACGAACGTGATGCGGGCGTTACACGTACGTGTTACGGTTTATAGATATAGGCGTTTCATATAATCCGGGCTGTTTTATCGGTAAAGGAGATTCGTCATTCAGGTATAATCTCTCCATTGCGTATAGCCTCCATCACATTGGCAGGTGGACGCTGGGCGAGAAGCTCTTTCTTCATATAATCCATATATGGAGCTACATGCTTGAAGAACTGATAATATCCCTTGCAGAGATAGTTCAGTCCCGGTTCGCCGGTAGCAGTCTTTGCAAAACGGTTCTTCGGACAGTCACCGTTGCATGCAAACAGGAACTCACACTCCTTGCATTGTGTAGGCAGCGATTTCTGCTTCATCAGCCCGAATTCCTGCTGTCTTTCGCTGTACATCATCCCTACGAGTGTCTTCTGATAGATATTGCCTAACTTATATTCAGGGAACACGTAATGGTCGCACGAATAGACATCACCGTTGAACTCCATCACTCCGGCATGTCCGCAAGTCTTTGCCATAGAACATACTCCCGGCTGTTCGCCCACCCAGTTGGCAAGTGTAGAATCAAAAATCTGTATGAAATACTGTCCCACATCGTTCTTCACCCATTCGTCGAAGAGCTTGCAAAGGAAGTTTCCCCACTGTTCCGGCGATACGGAGAAATCGGCCAATTTATCTCCCTCCTGCATTGGCGATGCCAGATGACGGCCGTCGTTATGCTTGAATATTCTCTCTACGATTGGAGCAAACTGGATATAGTGACAGTCTATAGACTTGAAAAAGTTATAGAACTCCACAGGATAATCGGCATTATAGTCGTTCACCACAGCCATGGCGTTCCATTCCACACCGTGTTTGTTAAGAAGTTCAATTCCCCTCATGACCTTTACGAACGACGGCAATCCCTGCTTGTTGCGGCGATATTCATCGTGGAACTCCTGTGGTCCGTCGATAGATACTCCCACAAGCCAGTTGTTTTCCTTGAAGAACTGGCACCACTCGTCAGTAAGCAGCGTACCGTTTGTCTGAATACAGTTGTCGATAGTTCTTCCCCCTGCATACTGTTTCTGAAGTTCCATTGCCTTCTTATAAAAGCTTAACGGACGCATAAGTGTTTCTCCGCCATGCCATGTGAAAAGTACCTGTGGCATAGTCTGCGAGCCGATATACTCTTTTATGAATCGCTCCAGGAGCTCATCGCTCATCACATGTTTTGAAGTATCCTTGTACAAATTTGATTTTTCAAGGTAATAGCAATAATCGCAAGCCAAATTACATACTGCCCCAACAGGTTTTGTCATCACATACAGCGGTTTGGCAAAAGGTGCAAAAGTTTGTTTCATGGTGTATTTATATAGTTTTTATCTTTCAGATACAAAGAAATAGAAATATGAGGGTATGTGCAAATAAATCTATCGGAAAATATAATCTCTTCTTGTTCAGACTTGCAATCACAGATAATATTCAATATTTTTGCGGAATCGGCAGATGTAAAGCTAATAAAAAACGGTAAGTTATGGAACATGGAGAAATCATATTATATCAACCGGACGAGGCTATAAAGCTTGAGGTACGAATGGGTGACGAAACGGTTTGGCTGACACAAGCTCAAATAGCAGAACTTTTTGGAACTGGGCGTCAAGCTATAACAAAGCACCTTAAAAATATATTCAACAGTGAAGAACTGGAAGAAAATTCAGTATGTTCCATTTTGGAACTAACTGCCTCTGATGGCAAAGTTTATAAAACCAAGGTTTATAATCTCGATGCTATATTATCAGTAGGTTATCGTGTAAACAGCAAGAATGCTACACTTTTCCGTCAATGGGCAAACAAGGTCCTGAAAGAATATTTACTGAAAGGATACTCAATAAACCAAAGACTAAGGGAACTTGAGCAGAATGTAAACGATAAGCTGATGCAACACGAAATCAGGCTGAATGCAATTGACAAGAAAATAGACTTCTTTGTCCGCACCTCATTGCCACCTGTTGAAGGTATCTTCTTCAACGGCCAGATATTTGATGCTTATAAGTTTGCTACGAATATTATAAAGTCTGCAAGAAAATCCATACTGCTGATTGACAACTATATAGACGAGTCTGTACTGCTAATGTTAAGCAAGCGTAGCTCTAATGTTTCTGCTACTATCTATACTCAAAAGATAACACCACAGTTCCAACTTGACCTTGAGAAGCACAATGAACAATATCCGCAAATTGATATAAGAACCTACCGTAATTGCCACGACAGATTCCTCATTATTGATAATAACGATGTATATCATATCGGTGCTTCACTGAAGGACTTGGGTAAGAAAATGTTTGCCTTCTCCAAATTGGAAATCCCTGCAAAAATAATAACAGATATTCTATAACCGGAATCATCAGATTTCTCAAAACGAAATGTGCAATTTCGCATTTAGAAAACAGGCATGCTCCCACTACCGTGATTTTTGCTATACTTGATTATGTTTGGTGAGAAAAATAAAAAGGATTAATTTGCAATCAAAAATAATAATATATATTTTTGTATTATTACTTAGATATCAGACATGTCATACGATGCAGTAAAACAAGAGCTATTGGCAAAACTAAAACAAGAAAACTGTTTTTGGTCACATAATGCAGATTCAATCAAAAATATTTCTGATGAAATTTTGATTGAAAAGACTTTATTGCACCTTGATTTAGATGATATTAATAGGTTATTTATAATATATCCTTTCAAAAAAATTAAGAAAGTATGGCTGGATTACCTTATTCCACGTGAAGAATATCTCTATACCCTCAACCGTTTCTTTGCATGGTATTATTTTAAAATAAAAAGGCCGGATGCTTATATAAAATCAATGGCAACACGTCATTTTAATAAACTGTTATCATGAAAGGTTTAGCTCCACATACTCAGCAAGTTTTCGAAGCCGTTTCCAAACTTGAATGTATAAAGCCATATTTTTTAGTAGGTGGCACAGCCTTGTCATTACAAATAGGTACCAGGCAAAGCGAAGATTTGGATTTTATGAAATGGAGAAATTCCAAGGATGAGAAAATGGAAGTTGCATGGTATCAGATAGAAAAAGAACTTTCTAAAATAGGTGATGTGCAACATAGAGACATTTTAGATATAGATCATGTGGAATTTATACTGAATAATGTAAAGTTTTCTTTTTACGCATGTCCAAAATACTCTCCTGTAGATAAACCTGTACACTGTTTGAATAATATCAACCTTGCAGATATAAAATCTATTGGCGCCATGAAAATGGAAGTAATGCTACGCAGAAGTAATTTCCGAGATTATTATGATATATATTCTATCCTAAAAACCGGCATACCTATTCCTGAACTGATTTCATTAACACTTGATTATTCAGGTCATAGAATGAAATCGAAAAATTTACTTGCTATTCTGACAAACAGCACACGATTTACAAGGGATGCACATTTCGAGCAACTTGCTCCAATATATTCCGTAACAGCACAAGAAATAGAGGATTATATAAAATCCTGCCTTCGAAAAGACTAAAAATACCCGGCTGAAATTTTAAGCAATTGTCTTTTATAATATCATTTCATGTTCATTATCCGTTCAGTGAACGTTCACTGAACGGATAATGAACCGCCGCTAAACAGCAAACAAACACAATCTAAACAAGGTCTGAAAATTATTTAGATAAGTTTTTCTTTATCTCTTCCAACAACCCCTGACAGGCATCTTCCAGTATATCCAATACATTCTCGAATCCTTGTGCTCCGCCATAGTAAGGGTCAGGAACGTAATCAACCACCTTCGTGCGGCAATAATCCGTCATGCGGCCAATCTTCTTTTCCGTTTCAATGTCCGGAGCCATATCACGAAGATTTGATATATTGCGGTCGTCCATTCCAAGAATGAGGTCGAAATTATAGAAATCGTCTGTACATACCGGGCGCGACAGATGTGCAAGTCTGTACCCCCTGCGTGCAGCATGCATGCGCATACGTTCGTCAGGCAACTCGCCACGATGGTATGAGCTTGTTCCGGCAGAATCTATCTCGACCACCTTGTCAAGACCTTCTTTTCTCAAAAGGGTACGCATAACTTCGTCTGCAGTAGCAGAACGGCATATATTGCCAAGACACACGAATAGTATTTTCATTTTCTTATATACTGTTTAAATCGTTCTACATCGGTATTCATTATCAGTTCTTCAGGAAACTCCGTTTCAGCCAACAGTTGCAGCGCATAGCCATACTCGGCTATATCGAAAGAAATATGTGCATCGCTACCAAGTATGACCGGTACTTCGTATTTCTTGCACAATCGCAGTATTTCCAAGTTATTGTTTCTTGCTTCAGGCTTGTTACGGCATGGTTTCAACGAACTGTTGTTTATCTCTAAAAGTGTGTGATGTTCTTTCGATGCCAGTACTATAGGCTCAAAATCAAGGCTTGCAGTTCCATCTCCGGGATGGCTTATGATATTGATGTATGGATTTGAAATCACATTCACCATTCCCCGGGTGTTCTGCTCCTTAGTTCCGTGAGTATAGCACAGCGAATGTATACCTGCAATACGGATATCCAACATACGGAGATAAAACTCGTCCATGTCGATATTACCATTGAAATCGGTTATGTTTATCTCCGCTCCAAGAAGAAGCTCTATGCCGTACATCTGTCTGGGTACGACATGAAGATTACGGAAATAAATAGGGTCGCACGTTCCGGGAATACCGGACGAATGTTCTGTTATTCCCAACAGCTTCAGTCCCTTAGCTGCTGCCGCCTGCGCCATCTCTTGCAATGTACTGAAGGCATGTCCGCTGGCTATGGTATGGGTGTGTACGTCTAATTCTATATTCATACTTTTAGTTGTTTTAATATTAGGTAACGAGTTGACGAGGTTCCTTTTTAGGTACTAGTTAACTAGAGACTAGTTGACGAGGTTTCCTAGTACCTACTACCTAGTATCTAGTACCTGATACCTTGTCTACTCTAATACGGATCTACATCATAATAAACCATCAACGACTTGAATCGCTCATCCTCCATTATCGCCCTCTGTACCTGTTGGAGGTATGTGCGTATCTTCGACATTGATGCCTGCTGTTCAACTTTTATAACTATCTTCTTGATAAACAGCGTCTGTATTCGCCCTACCGGTGGTCGGTCAGGACCAAGTATACGGTCGCCAAGTCCGTTTCGCAGATATGCAGCCATACAGTCGGCGGCCTGTTCCAATACATCTTCCTTACGATGTTTGAGATACACATATATCAGTCTGTGGAACGGAGGATAGCGGAACATGCTTCGTTCGGCACACTGCTCATCATAGAGCGCATTGTAATCATTAGTCACCACCTGATGTATCAGCGGAATATCCGGTGATTTGGTCTGAAGCACTACCATACCGCGCTTGTTCTTGCGTCCTGCCCTACCTGATACTTGGGCCATAAGCTGGAAGGCCCTCTCGTACGAACGGAAATCGGGATAGTTGAGCATGGAATCGGCATTCAGAATTCCTACCACACTCACCCTGTCGAAATCCAATCCTTTGGAAACCATCTGGGTTCCGATAAGTATATCTGTCCTTCCTTCCTGGAAGTCGTTGATAATCCTTTCGTATGCTGTACGTGTTCGGGTGGTATCCATATCCATACGTGCCACTGTGGCATCGGGGAATATCTGTTTTATATCGTCCTCAACCTTTTCTGTTCCGAAGCCCCGGTTCACGAGTTCCACACCTCCACAAGCCGGACATGACTTTGGCACACTGTATGTATACCCGCAGTAATGACACGTCAGCTGGTTCAGTCCTTTATGGTAGGTAAGGCTCACATCGCAGTTCTTGCATTTAGGCACCCAACCGCACGTGCGGCACTCTATCATCGGAGCAAATCCGCGACGGTTCTGAAAAAGGATAATCTGTTCCTTGTTCTCGAGTGCTTCTCTCATCTTCTGCAATAGGAAAGGTGAAAAGTGCCCGGACATGCGTCTTTTGCGTGTCAGTTCCTTGATATCTACCACCTCTATCTCCGGCAACTGTATCTGCTGGTATCTTTCCGTCATCTCTACCAAAGCATACTTTCCGTGAGTGGCATTATAATATGATTCCAGACTCGGAGTTGCTGTACCGAGAAGAGTTTTTGCACCATAGAGCGATGCAAGCATTATAGCCGCGCTTCGGGCATGATATCGCGGTGCAGGGTCCTGCTGTTTATAGGATGTCTCGTGTTCCTCGTCCACTATCACCAGTCCGAGTCTGCGGAAAGGAAGAAAGACTGACGAGCGTACACCGAGTATCACATCATAATCATTGTCTGTAAGCTGTTTCTGCCATATCTCCACACGTTCGGCATCGGGAAACTTTGAATGATATACCCCAAGGCGAGAGCCGAAGATTCTCTTCAATCGTTCGGTTATCTGCGTGGTAAGGGCTATCTCAGGAAGAAGATAAAGAACCTGCTTTCCGGCTTTTATTACTTCTTCTATCAGATGGATATATACCTCAGTCTTTCCGCTGGCTGTAACTCCATGAAGAAGACATATGTTTTTCTGATGGAATGACAACATTATAGAATGAAAAGCCCTTTGTTGGATTTCATTCAGCGGATTCAATGGGACTGTTTCTGTTTTTCCGGCTGTAAGTCGTCCTATCTCGTGGTTATAAGTTTCAAAGATATGTTTGTCGATAAGACCGTTCAGAATTGATGCCGATGCACCGGAAGCCTCCAACAGTGTCTTCTTTGAGACTTCTTTCAGTAGTTTTCCTTCCTGCATCCATCCGGACAACTCTATATACTTCATCAGCAAAGCAAGTTGCTTTGGAGCACGTGCTAAAAAGTCAAACTGTTTCTGTAGTACAGCCTCATCGCGCATACCGTCCTGCAACCGTACGCGGACTTCTGTCTTAGGCTTATAGTTTCGCTTCAATTCTTCCTTTACACGGATAGCGTCCTTCTCCATCAGCGATTTTATTGCCGGAAGAATGTTCTTTATATTTCCCGCACGCTCTATCTGGGTGATACACTGCTCTGTATCGACACTCAGAATGTCAAGTATACGCTGCTCCTTAGGCGATAGAGGCTCATCAGCAACGAAATCAGGATTATATTCCACCACAGTCTCACTCTCCAACTTCATTCCTGAAGGAAGTGCTGCCTTATAGACATCACCAAGCGTACACAGATAATACTCTGCCACCCACTTCCAGAAAGCCAACTGGCGTTCCAACATCACAGGAGTTCTGTCAAGTACCTCAGATATATCTTTCGTTTCGTATTCCTCAGGTGCCGAATAGTGTATTTTCACAACGATGGCCGTGTAATACTTCTTTACTCCGAAAGGAACTACCACACGACACCCTATCTCCACCTGGTCTTCAAGAGCCTCAGGCAAAGAGTATGTAAACGTATTCGCAATGGGAAGCGGCACTATGACATCGACGTACTTTTTCATACCGCAAAGGTACAAAAAAGGACATGCCGTTGTCTATAAATATTCCCAAACTTTTATAGCTTTGCAGAAAATAGCAGCAAACTAAAAACTTAACAACTTATGAAGAAATACAAAATAGGTATTATCGGTTGCGGACACATAGCAGAAAAGATGGCTGCCACCATCAACGGAATGCAGGAGGCAGAAAACTATGCAGTGGCATCAAGAAGTTTGGAGAAAGCACAGGCATTTGCCTCAAAATGGAATTTCAGCAAGGCATACGGGAGTTATGAAGAGTTGGTTGCCGACAGTGAGATTGACTTAGTTTATATAGCTACTCCACACTCACATCATTATGAGCATGCACGTCTGTGCATAATGAACGGTAAGCCGGTACTATGCGAAAAATCATTTACCGCTAATGCCCGTCAGGCTGAAGAACTTATCCGTCTGGCTGAAGAAAAGAACGTGTTCATAACCGAAGCTATCTGGACACGCTATATGCCACTGTCTGTCAAGATGAAAGAACTGCTGGACGAAGGAGTGATAGGCACACCATACACCCTGTCTGCAAACCTTGGATACGTGATTGCCGACAAGGACAGAATAGCAAAACCGGAACTTGCCGGTGGAGCACTTCTCGACATAGGTGTCTACACCCTGAACTTCGCAGCTATGGCTTTCGGAAACGATATAAAGGAGATACACTCGGCATGCCAGCTGACAGCTACCGGAGTTGACGGTCAGGAAAACATCACACTGTTCTATAACGACGGCAAGATGGCATCTCTGCAATCTTCCGTTTATGCCCAGACTGACAGAATGGGAGTTATCTCAGGCGACAAAGGCTTCATGGTAATAGAGAATATCAACAATCCTGAATGCATAAAGATTTTCGATACCGACTATAAGCTGAAAGCCGAATACAAGGCTCCTGAACAGATTACAGGTTTCGAATATCAGGTAAGGGCATCAATAGAGGCTATCGAAAACGGTTGGAAAGAATCGCCCTACATGCCTCACAAAGAAACCATAAGAATAATGCATCAGATGGATGCACTGCGAAAAGAATGGGGAGTGAAATACCCCTGGGATTAATCAAAAATGCCACAAACCGGATTGTCAGTTTGTGGCATTTTCTGATTTTATCAGTCTGTGTATGATATTCTCAGTTTATAATTGAAAGGCATAGGAGCAATCTTATAACTTTCCAACGTCATAGGACCGCAACTTCCGTTTCCAAGACCTCGCATCTGTGCATCAAGATGAAGCACTATATACGGACGTTTCTGCAGTTCCCACATATGTTGGGTATTCATCAAATCTGCATCGGTATATCTCAAAGCAGAAAATGCTACCGCACCTTCTGTTTCTATTCGGATTCCGCAACCATCCTTTCCTGTAAGTTTCAACTCACGGAGCGACTCACGGTTGCCCATACTCTGCGGCTTAACATATCGTTCCACCATATCATCAACAGTAGTAGAATAGCGTCCTATCATACAACCTTCTTTACGGTCGATATAGTTTTCCCAAGGACCGTATGCATAATAATCCACATTTTCAAGTCCTGCATTTACGGCACATACCAGTCCTGCACGATAGAGTTCCTTGGTCTTTGGAGTAAGCTTGACATCCATATCAACTATTCCGTTAGGCAGGAATGTATATATGATTTCAGAATCGCAGAGAGAACCACTACGCAAAGTAGTTACCACTACCTTTCCGTCCTTTTCCTCCGTCACATTACATGTACCGGTAGGTTCAAGACCGTTTGAAGTATCGGTAGGACGGCGGTCATTCTCTATGAAACGGTGATTGTCGTACAGGAATCCCTGCTTTCCGTATATCACATCCAGACCATTTATACGCAACTCTGTCATAAGTCCGGTAGCAGTGTCAAAAGCGGCAAAGATAAAGGCATTACACACCGTCAATTCCTTGTCACCCTTTTCTACTTTCAGCCCGGCTACCCTGCTATTGGCTTTAAGTGCAGGAAGCTTTCCTCTTGATGAAAGTTCAAACTGTTTCTGAGCCACTACATGTCCGGCAGACGACCATTCAGTCGGTTTAGTATTGCGGACATAAAGATTCAGCATAACTTCACTTCCATTCTTTTCTGCTTTACGCAAGTTTGTTCCTGAAACTTTCAGAGCGAAATCCTGCGACATATCAGGAGCTATGGCAGGCAGAAGCATACTGTCTCTTCCAACTGTATTTCCATTCTCAACAGTCTCCCACAACAGTTCATAACCATTCAGCGTAATGAAATCGTATGTATTGTTTACATTTACAGAAACCGTGTTCTTCTTTACATTCTTTCCTTCAAGAGCAAATTTCACATACTGATAAACAGCCTTCACTTCTTTCAGTTTCGGCGATTCCTCTCTCGTTGCAGGGATAATACCGTTAGAGCAGAAATTACCCTGATGAGGACCAGGGAAATCATATCCTGTGTGCAGACGGCCTTCATATGTCCCATCAAGTATTTCTATAGGCTCATATATAGCCTGATCCACCCAGTCCCAGATAGCTCCACCAATAGTGGAATTACTGCTTTCAATACTGTCCCAGTATTCCTTCAGATTACCGATGGCATTACCCATCGCATGAGCATACTCGCAGATAAACATAGGTTTGTCGAACGAATTGACATACTTGTCCATCCAGTCCATACCCGGATACATCTTCGAGTACATGTCGCTGAATCTGTTTCCTCCATATTCCTTACCGTCGCGAGTACTCTCATGATGCACCGGACGCGAATCCAGACGTTTTGCTGCATCATAGCAAGCCTCAAAGTTATTACCGCCTCCACACTCATTGCCAAGACTCCAGAAAATAACGCTCGGATGATTGCGGTCGCGCAAAACCATACGGTCTATACGGTCTACAAATGCAGGAATCCATGAAGGCATACCGCTAATCGACTGATTTGCATGGTCTTCAAGGTCAGCCTCATCCATAGTATAAAGACCGTAATAGTCGAACATTGCATACATCTTTGCAGCATTTGGATAATGCGATGTACGGATTGTGTTGATATTGTTTCTCTTCATCAGCAGCACATCCTCAAGCATAGACTCAGTAGTAACGGCACGTCCGTACAGCGGATGAGTGTCATGTCTGTTCACTCCCTTGAAGAATACCCGTTTCCCATTGATATAAACCAACGAGCCACGTATTTCTATATAACGGAATCCATATTTGGTAGAGAATGCCATCTCATCCTTGCCACCGTTACGCTGTATGACAGACACAGTGTAAAGGTTCGGTGTTTCAGCTGTCCAAGGCAACAGGTTCTTCAGGCTGAAACTCACATTCAGCTTATCAGTACGTTTCTTACCAGTAAAACTTACAGAAAGTGTTTCTTCAGCCACAGTCTTTCCGTCCGGGTCCGACAGTCTTACCACTATATCCTTATCACCGGTCATACCGTCACGATTGTCAAGAGTAAGTTCCACCTTCATCTTTCCATCCTTATAATCCGATTCAGGAGTAAGTTCTGAAGTAATATAATGGTCTCTTACACTTACCAAAGGAGTTGAATAAATGAAAACATCCCTGAATATACCGCTCATACGGAACATATCCTGACATTCAAGATACGAACCGTCACTCCAGCGGAACACCTGCACAGCAAGTTTGTTGTCCTTCTCTCTTACAAACTTTGTAATGTCAAACTCGGCTACATTGTTCGCTCCCTGAGTATATCCCACATACTTACCATTGAGATAAACGAATGCCGCACTGTAGATACCCCCGAACTGGATAAACGTACGCTTTCCATTCCAATTTTCAGGCAAGTCGAAGAATCTCACATACGAGCCAACCGGATTGATACCGTAATTCTTTCCGTCATCATTGAACTTCTTTCGTGCATCAATATAAGGTGGAGTATTTGAATGCGGATACTCTACATTACAATATATAGGTCTGTCATATCCGTGCATTTCCCAGTTTGACGGTACAGGAATAGTTGTCCAACTTCTTACATCATAATCTTCTTTATAGAAATCGAGAGGACGCTCGGAAGGCTGTGACACAAAATTGAAATACCAGTCACCATTCAGGAACTCGACAGATTTACTTTTTGTATAAACCCATGGTGTAGCATAGAATTCCTTATCGGCCGTCATTTCCGCCTCACTTACATACGGAGTATAAGTGGCATGACCGGTTTCCTTATTTTCGGCAAACATGGTTTCGTCTTCCCAGTAAACCTTTTCTCGTACAGCAGTCTGAGCAGATGCCGGTGCAGCCACCTTAGTTTCAGTAATCATAAACAAAGCTGCCTCATCCTTACCGGCCTTTGCTGCATCTACAAGAACTATACTTCCGTCCTCCTTACACAAAGCCATCCATTGAGCCTTGTTTGATGGAACCAGTCTTACATATTTACCTTCCGGCTTAATGAGCCAAAGCTGCATCTCGTCCGACCCGTTAGTTTCCACCGCCTGTACAAAGCCATTCTCTCCGGCCTGTACAGCTAAGTTATCAAACGGATTCACCAGTCTATAACTGCCCGACAAATCAGCAATAGCCCAAAGCTGCGCCTTATCAGCCTCATTGGCTGCCGTAAGTTTCATCTTGGGAGCCACTCCGGAATAAGTCCAAACCTTACCTTTATACTTTACGGAACTAACCGTATACAGTTTCTTGCTATCAAAACGTTTCTGCGCATTCAGTCCCACAAAGGTAAATGCAAACATAAACGTGGCAAGAACAAATAACAAACGATTTCTCATGTTTTGAGTTTTTGAGTTTATAAGTTACAAGTTTACAAGTTAACAAGTTGACAAGTTGACGAGTTGACAAGGTTCTCCATCCGGAATGAGCCTTGTCAACTTGTAACTGAAACCTCATCAACTAAAGCTAAGCCTTGTAACTATCTATTAATTAATTGATAACAGTTTCTCTTCAATAGGGTCCTTATACTGAGCCTGAAGTTTTCTGAGTTCCTTCATCAAGTCTTCAGTAATCTGTTCGTAACCTTCCTTGCCGTAAAGATTATTCATCTCCTTAGGGTCTTCCTGCAAGTCATAAAGTTCCCAAACATCAATATCATTATAGAAATGAATCAGTTTATATCTTTCTGTGCGCACTCCATAATGACGTTTCACCATATGTTCGGCAGGATACTCATAGAAATGATAATAAAGGGATTTACGCCAGTCAGCCGGTTTCTCGCCTTTCAACAGTGGAAGCACAGACACTCCATGTATATCCTCAGGAATCTCAGCCCCAGCCAAGTCAAGGAATGTAGGCGCATGGTCTATGTTCTGTACCATCTGAGGAATCTCACCTTTAGCCTTTGTCTTGAAATCATCAGGAATACGCATAACAAGAGGTGTACGCATTGACTCTTCGTACATGAAACGCTTGTCAAACCATCCGTGTTCCCCCATATAGAATCCCTGGTCGGAAGTATAAACCACGAGAGTATTCTTCAGCAAGCCTTTCTGCTCCAGATAATCCAACAACTGCCCCACGTTATCATCAAACGACTTCAACACCTTTGCATAATCACGCATATAACGCTGATATTTCCATTCTGCCAGTTCCTTTCCTTTAGGATTCTTCTTGTAGAACTCATCTATGATAGGCTGATAGAAATCATTGTACACCTTACGGTCTTCAGGGTCAAGTCTGTTTATCATAGCCTCATAAGTCGATTTCAGGCGGCTGTCCTTGTCGGCCCTGTACATTTTGGTGTCATACATTATGTCCATATCCTTCAGAATACTCATTTCCTGAGTCTTGGCAGCCTCCCTACCCTCATAATCATCGTAGAAATTATCCGGCAATTCAAAAGTCTTGTCTTCGTAAAGCGACAGATACTTCAACTCCGGCAACCAGTTGCGGTGGCAAGCCTTATGATGCACAAACAGACAGAAAGGTTTATCCTTATCCCTCTGGTTCTCCAGCCAGTTGATACTCTTTTCTGTAATGATATTAGTCAGATATCCTTTCTCTACAATAGTATCGTTGTTCATCTCTATGAAACGAGGATTATAGTAATCACCCTGTCCCGGCAATATCTCCCAATAGTCAAAACCAGTCGGAAGACTCTCTAAATGCCATTTTCCTATGATTGCAGTCTGATATCCCGCCTTCTGCAACAGCTTAGGCATAGTCTGCTGCGAACCGTCGAATATACAAGTAGTATTGTCATAGAAACCGTTCGCATGACTGTGCTTTCCTGTAAACATACATGCACGGCTCGGACCACTCAGAGAGTTTGCCACAAAACTGTTTGTAAACTTAACGCCATCTGCAGCAATACGGTCGAGGTTTGGTGTCTCTACAAAACGATTATCATAGCAGCTCATCATCTGAGCCGTATGGTCATCTGTCATAATATATACAATGTTATATTGTTGTTCCTTTTCCTTTTTTTCTCCGGAACATGAAGTTGCGGCTACCATTGCAGCTGTCCCTGCAATATAAACCGGTAGTCTGTTGTATGAAATATTCATGATGTTAATTAAAAATTAATAATTAATAATTTAAGTTTCGTAAGCTCAACTTTCAGGTTACAAGTTAACGAGCAAACAAGTTGACAAGGCCCCTTACATGATGTTTACAATAAAATAAACCTTGTTAACTTGTCAACTGATGCCTTATTCATTTGAAAATATTTCATCAGGGAATGGAATAACTTTTCCTGTAGCCTTCACCGACGGTCTCTGAGCCTGTCTTTCTCTCAGATAATCAGAAAGTTCAATAGCCAGTTCCCTGACTTTTCCGGGCATCTTTTCCGCAAGGTCGTTCTGCTCACCGATATCATCCTTTATATTAAACAAGCGTAAAGCACCGTTTTCCCAAGTATATATAAGATGATAATCACCTTTTAGGATTGCAGAATATGCCCCATATCCCTCCTCCTTGTTCTGGCTCTCACCCCAGAGATTTGGGAAATGCCATACTATAGCCTTATCTTTCTCTGTCACTTTGCCTCTCCTGATAGCTTTTACAAAGCTTTTTCCGTCTATCTTCTGTATAGTATTATACTTTCTGACACCGGCCATTTCAAGGATAGTCGGGAAGAAATCCTCTATTATAACCTTCTGTTCACATTCAGTACCTGGTTTTGTCACTCCCGGCCAGTACACCATCATAGGTTCTCGTACCCCACCCATAAAGGCAGAGCCCTTGCCTGCGCGTGCTGGATAATTCTGGTCGCGGTTGGCCACTCCCTGACGTACGTTGTTAAGCCCTTGGCCGCCATTGTCCGACATAAAAAGCAGAATTGTATTGGCCGCCACTTCCGGATTCTGTTCCAGGTAATCCATTATATCACCGAGGCTCTTGTCCATGCCTTCTACTAATGCAGCATATCTTGCCTCTTTCTCATTCATTCCCGCCTTCAATTGCTCGTCATATTTACCCCTGTACTTGCCGGAGAAACGTTTATCCTCATCATACGGGCTATGGACAGCATAATGCGACATATACAGATAAAACGGTTTGTTCATCCTGACAGACTCCTTCATTTCCTTGACGGCTTCAATAGTCAGTGCCTCAGTCAGGAAAATGTCCAGTCCATAATATTTCTCCAGTCCCTTAACCTCAAAACGCGTTCCTTCACCGAAATTCTTTGTTCCAAGATAACTGCCTGGCGCACCATTAGGTCCTCCGGCAATATTCACGTCAAATCCCATTGTAGAAGGGTCAGCACCCGGAGTAGTTCTTGCCCCGAAGTGCGCTTTTCCGCAGTGTATAGTCCTGTAGCCGTTGTCTTTAAGAATCTGTGACAGCGGTGTAATGGCTGTTGCATTACTTATCTTACCATCCTCTCCGGCAGGCTGTATGCCGTTATAATTCCAGTCAGGCAATTCTATCACACTGCTTTTACTGTCCGTTTTCTGGTTCAGTTCCAATGTCCAGTTCGTAACACGATGCCTTGAAGCGTTCATCCCAGACATCAAGCTACACCTTGTAGGAGAAGATATGGCACAAGCATAAGCCTGAGTGAATTTCACACCCATTCTTGCCATCCTTTCCATGTTCGGGGTATGGAAACGCCTGTTCAGCGGTGTCTGTTCATTGTTATGAAACGGAACGGACGTATCCTGCCATCCCATGTCGTCAACCAGGAACATTATTATGTTTGGCTGTCGGCTATCAGCCATGCCGGAAACCGAAGTAAGAATACCACACGAAACAGCGGTAAGAAAGATTCTTTCCATAATATAAATATTTAAGTGCTTAATCAGAACACCATTATTTCATCAAACCTGTATCTTGACTGTTGTCCCGGTCTGAGATGGTTTTCAGGATTCATTCCTGCATCTGTGGCTCTAACCCGGATATACCTCACATTATCACATTTCTCAAAGTCGAATGTTATATTCTCAATATAATTACCTTCCTTGAAAATCTCATCTTTAGAGAATTTACGTTCTGCCACACAAGTATAATCCTTTCCGTTTTCTGAAAAATCAATACTTATTGACGATGGCTTATGCACTCCCATTCCATAGTTTGTCAGGCATCCGATTACGACCTTATTTACAGTATTAATATCCTCCAGGTCTACAACAAATGATGACTCATCCTTGGTATACCATTCTGTCCACTCAAAATCAGACTGTTTAAGACTGCCTCTGACACCATTTGTAAGCAATTTGTCTGTTATATTCTTTGATATGACATTCTTGGCAGTAGCTTTATTCCATCCCAAATCGAGTGTAAGAGTTTTACCCATTTTCCTGTTATTGGCAAATGTAGCACTTTTCACCGTACATCCATTCTTGACAGTAATGAAATCACTATAGATTTCTGAATTTGAGTCAGGTTCTGTTCCGTCAATAGTATATCTGATAACCACATCCGGACGCTCGCATTCAAGTTGCAGATTAAGCATTCCATTCTCGGCAGTACACTTATGCTGTATATTATACATTGCCTCTGAATATATCACACCTTTTGCATCAAGATGATAAAGATAATTATCAAGCGACTTCACGAATCCGTTCCAATCTTTCTTTCCTTTACTAGACCATGCCACATCTGCCACAGCAGCAAGGCGTGGGAATATCAGATATGTGACGTCCTGTGTGGAATTGCAGAACTCAGTCCACATAGAGCCCTGTATTCCCATGAGCAAGTCTTCGTATCCTTTTTCCCACGATTCCTGAACAGGTTCATACATATAAATATCCTTTAATGTATTATTGCCGAAATATGTAGTAGGCTCAAACCACTGCGGTCCCTGATAACGTATCAGATAAAGCAGTCGAGCCGGTGTCATTATAAACTTATGTCCCTGTTTTGCTGCTTTAAGGGCTGCATTGCCCAGTCCTTGCCATCCATACACGATAGCCCCTTCCGGAACAGTGCTGTTTGTCAGTTCATCCCATCCCATCACTGTTTTGCCTTTACTCTGAACATACCTGCTCATCCTTGCCATAAAGTAACCTTGCAACTCTTCCACATGAGTTATCCCTTCTTCCTTCATCCTTGCCTGACACTTCGGGCACTTTTTCCAATGAGTTTTCCATGCCTCGTCACCTCCAAGATGGATATATTTTGACGGGAACAGTTCAGCTACCTCGTCTATAACTCCCTGAAGGAAAGAAAACACCTCTTCATTTCCTGCGCAATAAATAATATCCGCATTTGCTCCGCCGAGTCCCGGAAGCACACCTATAAACTTGTCAACAGTGGGACAAGCCAAATGAGGATAAGCAGCTAATGCGGCATTTGAATGAGCAGGCATATCTATCTCAGGAATTATCTCCACACATCTCTTTTGTGCATGAGCTATTATCTCTTTCATATCTTCCTGTGTGTAGAATCCTCCTATTGGAGTAGGTTCTTCAGGCGATGGATTTCTTCTATCGGAGAATAATTGCTGTTTTCTATTAACCCTCCATGCTCCTACTTCAGTCAACTTAGGATATTTCTTTATTTCAAGTCTCCAACCATTGTCATCCGTAAGATGAAGGTGCAACTTATTCAGTTTCAGCATAGACATACAGTCTATCACCTTCATCACATCTTCCTTAGGCATGAAATATCTCGACACATCAAGCATCAGTCCACGATATTCAAAACGGGGACTATCGGATATTTCCATAAAAGGGATTTCTTCCTTGTGCTCTAAGCCAAAAGCCAGGCGCAAAGACTGCAAGCCATAAAAGAAACCGTTTTCCGACCCGGCTACTACCGTTATACCATCTGCATCTACTTTCAGCCTGTATGCTTCAGGTTTCATGGTCTTGTCTGTGACAAGGCGTATCGACGCGACCTTCTTTCCGGTCATTTTCAGTTCTACTCCACTGAAGTCCCTGTAATCGGAAATAAAAGTTTCAGCCACATTCTTCTGCGACTTATTATCCACATAAACCCCGGCTCCGCCATTCAGGATATATGAGCCGCCACCTGTCACCAACTGTTCTGGTGCAGGTAATATATTAACGTTCTGCGCCATAGCTCCCCCTAAAGAGGAAACTATGGCGAGAACTATAGCATAACCTAATTTTTTCATCACAATCATTATTTGGTGATAGTTTTCGTATGTTTATTTTCTAACGCTTACACCTACCTCATTTATATTTACTACAGAAGGAGTTCCATTTACAGAAACAGCATCCAAGCGTATAAATTTAATACCGTCCGCTCCTTCTACAGATACAGTCTGAGGAATAGGATTATTCATTATATTACTGAATTCACTGTCTTTCTTCAATGTCTTCCAGTTTTTGCCATCAGAACTTACAGAGAAAGAATATTTGAAAGCCATATCAGGTTTTGCTTCCGCCTTGGACGGTGCATAAGTAAATGCAGAAAGTGAAACCTTCTTTCCGAGGTCGATTACAAGCGGTGAATTAGAAATTACTTTCCAACTATCACGTGGCAGACTGTTCCATTCCTGATTTGCTGCATCATCTGAAAGCGGCTTTGCATAATAAGCTGCTACATTGCATATATTGGCAATATTTCTTGAAGCCTTAATAGTGACACGCATTTTCTCAGCCTCAACAGCCGGGAATCTGAACATCCTCTTATAACCTATAGTAGTTCCCTGGGCAACAGTCTTCCATGCTCCGTCAGTGAATACTTCCACATCGACCTCCTCTACTCTCTGTCCCTTAGAGATGTCCTCCTGGAGCATTACCACATTAATTTCGGAATTATCTTTTATCACATATTCTTTCTGCTGTCCCTGAGCTGCTTTCCAAAGTTTATCACCGCCAACTACCTTATTATCAGCAAAGGCCTCATCAAGATAAGCCCTGAATTCTTTTAGTCTGTTCACATCAGCTTCATTTATTAGTCCTCTTGTGTCAGGAGGAATATTCAGAAGCAACACAGAATTATATCCCACAGACTGGAAATAAATATCAGTAAGATGTTTGAGGGATTTCACCTTACCGTCCTGATTCTTATGGTAGAACCATCCCGGACGGATAGAAACATCAACTTCAGAAGGATACCAGAACAATTCCTTTGCTTTAGCAAGAATATCTCTACCTCCAAGGTCCTTAGCCTTACCATAAACACCAAGAGCCTTGTTGTTTTCAGCAGCACGTGCATATACACCCGGTGTAAGAACTGTTGCACTCCATTCTGTTTCACGGCCAATACCTTTCTCATTACCTACCCAACGCACGTCATCACCCATAATGGCTGTAACGGCCTTGGGCTGAAGGGTACGGATGGTAGAATAGAAAGCATCCCAATCATAAACCTGCTTCTTACCGTTAGGTCCCTCGCCATTTGCGCCATCGAACCATACCTCGTGTACTTCACCGTAGTTAGTGAGCAGTTCTGTAAGCTGTTCAATAAAGAATTTATTATATGCCGGCGAGTCGCCATAACATTCAGCATTCCTGTCCCATGGTGAAAGATATACTCCGAACTTCATGCCGTATTTGTCGCAAGCCTCACGCAGTTCCTTCACTACATCCCCCTTGCCGTCTTTCCAAGGAGAAGACTCCACGGAATGTTTAGTAGTCTTTGTAGGCCATAGGCAGAACCCGTCATGATGCTTGGCTGTTATGATAACCATCTTGAAGCCCGCATCCTTAAGAGTGCGCACCCACTGTTCCGCATCAAGTTCTGTAGGATTGAACAGAGCCGGATCTTCCTTACCATCACCCCATTCACGTCCGGTAAATGTATTAATACCGAAATGCAGGAAAGCCGTAAGCTCCATCTTCTGCCATTCAAGTTGCTGTGGGGTCGGCACCAGTCGTGAAGCCATATCAATTTTCTGCTCAAAAGTTATACCTTCCGGGAACTCCAGATGCTTTGTGTAGTATTCTTCCTGAGTCGCGCACGATGAAAATGGAAGAATAAGCGATGATATAGCCAATGAATATATTAAATTGTTCAGTCTCATTTATAGTAAAATTTTAATGTCTTACTTTCTTTATTCCTATTCCTGAAGTTTGTATATACGTCTGTTTTAGTGAACGGCAAATGAACACCCTGTGAACGCCAAATGAAGCGTGTATGAACATTCCGTATATTTCATATCTATTTATGCAGTGTTTAAATGGCATTTAAACAGTATTTAAATAGCGTTTAAACGTATTATACTATTTATAAAGAAAGGCGGGGCACGTGATATTGAGATATCATGGCCTCCGCCAAACTGTTGTTTTTAAATACCTACATTAATAGAATGTAGATTTTCTATAAGGTTTATCATGATCTTTATATGTACTGTTGACATAGAAACGTATCCAGTCTATTTCCATACGAGGCACCGGTGAGTTAGACCAGTCATAATTCTTTGCTCTTACCTGATCTGTAGTAAGCCCTGCAAATTTATTTGCACTTGGTGGATTTCCGCCAAGGAACATCATTGAAAGTATATAATACAATCCCTGATCATTCACTTCATCATCGAATGGCCATCGTGCATTTATTGGAATTTTAGATTTTACTAATCTAAGTGTTTCTTCACCATTTATCCCACAAATAACAGTTTCATTATTCGCCCATTCTACCCAATAAATATTAAACTCCTCAAGTTTTCCATTGAAATTAGGAACTCCATTTTCAGTTGTTGGATTATGTGCATCACCTTTTCCCGGAGTCTGATATCCAATATGGAATGTTACCTCAACATTCTTAGGTAATTTTGTTGAATTATTTTCCATCACGTCTATCTCACCGAAATCAGGCCATACATTCCAATCAGGATCACCATTTACCTGTTCATTACCTTGTAACCATATTCCAGGCAACATTCCAGTATTTTCACAGCCCCTGACTCTTGCTCTTGTTTCAATTCTCATTCCCGGATAAATTCTAAGATTCTGAGCTTCATAAGTAGATGATATTCCATTATTGTCAGCTTTATGTTTACAAGCATAAAATGCTGAGGTTCCAAAATCCATTACAGTACCAATCGGCTTACCGCCACCTTGCAAGTTTGTTTCACCATTAATTTTAGTACCTTCTTTCAATGTAATCATTCTCAGATAACCTTCATCTGTTACCCAACCATATCTACTATTGTCACAGCCTCCGGCAGTCTGTATTGCACCAGTATTTTGGTCTGCAAAACATCTTGGATATCTGTCACTTGTATATCCCATCGGGCCTGTCACCGTTTTCACGCATGCAGAAATTGGATGGAACTCATACGCACTATAGAAAGTCCATGTATTTTCAGGTAAAACTTTTCCTCGATTTGGATGAGGGTCACCAACTTCCATCTTCTCATAATAATCTTGTCCCCATTCAAGAACTGCTTTTTCATTAGCAGCTGAAACAAACATCATATCCGGATCTCCATACAAATAACGTTCATCCCTTACAGGTATCGGGTCAAGACTGGTATCCAAATCAGGACGATTTATTTTTATCTCACTGGATTTCAACGGATAATTTTCAGATACAGTTGAGAGTTTAAGTGTCAACACTTTATCCTCTTTTGTATCTTGGCTGCTTACCATTTGTATTTTTTCACTTTCCACCGTTGTCTCTCCTTTAGAAAGTGTCAAACTTTCAGGCAATCCTTCATAAAAAGATTTTTCTTCTTCATTTGCACTAACATTGATAACCATGTCTTCCTCGGATGGAACGTCAATGGAAGCTGTCAAAACGAAATTTCTTCCTTCCTTTACAGTATTGTCTGAATTGTTTTTTATACCCACTGTTACATAATGATAATCAGATACGGTAAATGTTTGTGACGGATTATTCAGTTTATAACTGCGAACATAGGCATTCAATGTAACAAAATGCTGAGAAGAGATACCTTGTTTAATAACAGGAACTGATACAGTTTTTGTTTTTTCACCTTTATTGAAAGTCACTTGAGAAGGGAAATTTTCAAATAGAATAGAAGGTTTTTCAATATCAGCACTTTGTAGACTAAGTTCTATATTGAAATCTTCATTTGATATCTCACTTTTATCATCTGTTACAGCAAAAATAATATCCAAGTTCTCTCCCATAACCAAGTTACTATTTGCAATCGTCATGGTCAAGTCAACAGGTTCAGGTAATGCTCCTATAGTAGCATCGTCTTTACAGCCAACCATAAAACCAGCCATAACAATAACAGAGAAAGTCCATATTTGTTTAATACATGTTTTCATTGTTCTATATTTTTAAGTTTGTTTTATATTGAAGAGACTTAAGCCCCCCAGCATGTCCCTTCAAATAATCACCTCAATAAACTTGTAATCTTTTATTTATTCCCAACCTGGATTTTGTTTTAGTTTCTTATTCAAAGCCAATTCATCCGGTGAAATTGGCAACAGATAATCTCTTCCCGGATTAAACTGATAACCATTAGGTAAAAGAGCCTGTAATGGGTCCATCCATTTGTTATTGTCTACCAACACACGCTTTAATGCATCAGCTGTTTCCTGTACACTTGTATTAAATGATTTATACAAAACGCCATCTTCACCTAAATAAGCACCTTTGCCTCTTTTGTTGACAATAAGTTCATGTGCCCCCCAACGCATTAAGTCATCAAATCTAAATCCCTGCAAAGCTAATTCTGAACGACGTTCACGTCTGATTTCCTGAAGGTTTGCAGATATTTCATATCCAAAATTTGAGAAATTAGGATCTTTTCCCATTTCAGATGGTTTGATATAAGTAACTCCTGCTCTTTCCCTTAAAGCCTTGATTGTCTTGTCGAGAACCTCATCGTTACATTGTCCAAGTTCTTCCGCAGCTTCTGCATAAGCAAGCAATGCCTCTGAGTATCTTATAATAGGTAACCCCGTATCCCAGAAAGATGAATTTGTATAAGTAGTATCAACACCTAAAGCTATATGATAACCTGTTACATTTCTACCATTACCGTCTCCTGTAAGATATGGAGGAAGGATTTCAGCATCTTCGTCTTTATTTCCTGTATATGCTTTCACACACATCGGGCGTGTCACAGTAGCAGATCTGAACTTATGATCTGTATGCATTACGGTTTCCAGAAGTCGAGGGTCCCTATCATCGAATGTGTCATTGAAATCTTTAAACTTAACATCTGTCGGATTAATAAACTTTCCGTCAACATTCAAATAATTGTCCACAAGCGATTGTGAAATACCAGCCGCACCGTCACTGTCAACCACACCTGAAGCTAAAAGCGTTGTTACACTGTGATAAACACCTTCGGCAACAGAATATTTTCTCCAGAAGAGGATTTCCGGAACTTTTGAATAATCCTGCTTATTGAACAGATTGGCATATGCATCTCCCGTATTCTTAGCTCCAAAAGGGTCTGTTTCTTTTGTGTTAAGTTTTATTCCGGCATTGAACAATTCATTTCCCCAAGCCATAACCTGCTCAAAGAAATACTTTGATTCATTTGTTTCAGGAGCGAAAGCATCATTTGCATGATATTTTTCCCAACTGCCCTCATAAAGAGCCACATTCATGGCAAGCACCATTGCTGCTTCCTTATTTATTCTAAGGCCACTGTACTCAGAGCGCGGATGGAGCAAATTTTTTGCATCTGTTAAATCCTGAAGAATAAATTTAGCGACCTCATTACGTGGTTTCTGTTCTATCTGTAATCCTTCGACAGTAGCATTATCATCCCAAAAAGCATCCATTACAGGAATATTACCGAAACGTTTCAGCAAATAGAAATGCCAATAAGCTCTAAGGAAATAAGCTTCTCCTTTCAAAGAACGGATATTGTCATTCTCGGCAGCCTCGTCAATCATATAATAATGGAAGAAATAATTCACATCCCTAAGGTTCTGATAGCCGGTTGACCATTCAGTAGAACCGCTGAAAGCAGTATATTCACCATTCAAACGCAAATCATATTTTTCAGCCAATATATTGTCGCTGTTTTTGTCCTCGCCACGTACTCCGATACCATACTGCGAATATGAAGGCAAAGCTATGTAAAGACCGTTTATATAACTGCGTACCTGATTCTCTGTAGAAAGATAGGTTTCGTTATTTGGTTCAGTCAATGGCATACGGTCCAGAAAATCCGAACATGACGTAGCAAGCGTTCCGGCTGCCATCAACATCATAAATATTGTTTTTTTCATATTGTCAATTATTTAGAAAGTTAAATCTATACCAAATACAAAGTTACGGTTCATAGGATATACCTTGGCATTACCGTTCTGTTTAAGAGGCGTAGTCAAGCCTGGAGCCGTTTCGTTACTACCACCTGCCCATGTATTTACCTGGTTGATTGTTTCAGGGTCAAATGCATCTGGCAGATTATCTATAGTAAACAAGTTGTCACAAGTGAAATAAACTTTCAAGTTTTCCAGGCCCAATGTCTTCACAATGTTCTTCTGGAATGTATATGACACCATCAAGTTCTTCATACGCATATAAGCTGCATTCATCAAGTATCTTGTTGTATTATATCCGGTATTTACCAACCAGTCTGTATCTCCACCTCCAGTAGTTGCATCTGTCAATCGTGGAAGATAACCGTCAGGTGTCGTATAAGTGAAATGATCCAAATGTTCCTTGAAATAGTTTCTACCACCATACAAATATGTACTACCGGCCATCGGGAAGTCACGTTTTGCCACGCCCTGTAAAAGTGTTGAAACCTCAAAACCTTTATAACCGACATTAAGGTTGATACCGAATGAGTATCTTGGAGTAGTATTACCTATAATTCTCAGGTCTCCATGGTCAGCCAAAGTTCCGTTTCCCGGATCTACCTTACCATCACCGTTTACATCAACATACTTAACATCTCCAGGTTGCCACTGGGAATCAGGTTTAAAGAATGACATGTCAGTGGTCTTTAGGTAATTGTCTATTTCTTGGTTAGACATAAACAAATCGTCGGCAACGTAACCCCAAATATCACCTATATCCATTCCTTCATAATAACCTTTGTTACGGTCAAGACCCGTGTGGTTATTGTAGATAATACCTTCAGGATTATTGTATTCAGTGATTACAGCCTTATAATCAAATAAATTGAAACCAATTCCATAGCTGAAACCGCATTTCAGTTCATCCTGCCAGTTTACAGAGAGTTCCCAACCGCGGTTACGAAGAGTAGCATTGTTCACCTTTGCTCGGTCTTCCGGGATAATACCACCTATTGAAGGAATAGCTTCAGCAGGGCCAATCATATCACGTGTCATACGCTGATAAATATCCGCTGTAATAGTAAGTCTGTCATTCAACAAAGTCAAGTCAAGACCAAGGTTGGCGTTGTCAACCTTTTCCCATGTAATATATGGACTTACCATCTTCGGAGTCAGGGCAACTGTGCCTTTGGATATTGAACCACTCGAATCACCAGGAAGAAGCCATGCGTTCTGATGTGCAGAGTTCAATATCATTGTTCCAAGATAATCATAGAAGCCGGCGCCGTTCTGATTACCGAGGCGACCGTATGACACACGAACTTTCAACTGCGAGATAGGAGTATTAAGTTTCTGGAAATATTCTGTCCTTGCTATATCATAACCTGCTGAGAAAGAAGGGAAAAGTCCCCATCTATGTCCGGGAGCAAATCTTGAAGAACCGTCATAACGTCCGCTGAACTCAAGGAAATAAACATTCTGGTAGTTCCAGTTCAGACGTGTGAAGAATCCCATCGTAGCCCAATGGTTACGGGTATCTCCTGAATAAAGAACACCGTTGGCATTGTTAAACGAGAAAATATCCTCACTCAACATTCCGTCCTTGTAAGTAAATCCATTTGAATTCTCCTGTAATTCCATCTGGTAACCGGCCATAGCTTTAAAGAAATGGTCACCCCACTGGTTTGTATAAGAAGACGAAACACTTGGCGACAGATAATAATTGAACATGTTACCTTTTGTATATGAACCGAACTGTGAATTTCTCCAGCTCATTCCAGGATACTGGTAACCCTGCCTACCTCCGGTAATTGTCTTTACACTGCCGTCGTGCATAGCAGTTTTAGGGAATCCCATGACGAAATCATTATTCTCCACATCAAGACGCACCTTCATCTCACCAATGATATCCCAACCTTTAAGAGGAGTGATAGTAGCAGACATAGACAATGCATCAGAAATTCTGTTCTGATTATACTTTGTATTCTGCATATATAGCATCTCATTCCACTCAGGCATATTATAATTATCAACAGGAAGTTTTGTTACCTGAGTAGGATATCTATCAGCAATTATTCCGTAAAAAATAGTCTGATTGGCCATCGGACGCTTAATCATATTAAGCGACATATTATTGTTAAAATTAAATTTCAACCAGTCGTTTGCTTTAAACTGTAATTTGGCATTAACGCTATATTTTGTGATATTATCCTCAACATGATCCATCAAACCATCCTGCGATGTATATCCGAGACCTATATAATAAGTAACCTTATCCGAACCTCCTGAAATATTCAAATTATGTGAGTGACGTAACGCATTATCCTTAAAATAATAGTCAAACCAATCTGTATTTGCATACTGGTTATAATAAGACGAAGCCCAACCATCTCCGGCTTGATTCACTTCAATACCAGGGAATTCAGCCGAATAAGGATTATTCATGAATCCTTGCATTTTCTCGATAGTCTGATCTGAGAACAATGCTGTTTGTCCTGTATTAGTTCTCATCTCATTTACATAATTTGCAAACTCTAATGAATTCATACTTGTTGGAACATTGATTGGTGAACTGAAACCTACTGTTCCACGATAAGTAACTCGAGCCTTACCACTCTTACCACTTTTAGTAGTGACCAATACAACACCATAAGCAGCACGAGCACCATACACAGCCGCAGCAGAAGCATCTTTCAATACTGAGATACTTTCAATGTCGGCCGGGTTAACGTTCTGCATACTCTGTTCCACACCGTCGACAAGCACGTATGGCTCGCCACCGTTGATAGAACCGATACCACGGATATTGAATTTAATCTCAGCACCCATTTCACCACCTACACCGTCAGCCGAAGCATCCGATGCAAAGTTCAAACCGGCAACGTTACCTTGAAGTGCACTTGTAAGGTCGGTTACAGGACGATTTACGATAGCATCCTGATTAACTGTAGCCACAGCAGCTGTAATAGTATTACGTTTCTGTGTACCCATACCTACCACAACAACTTCTTCCAAAACCTCGCTATCTTCTTTCAATACGAGATTATTGCCTGTAAGTTTATTGATTTTTACTTCAAGAGTGGCATAACCCACATAACTGACTACTAAGGTTGTTCCAACCTTTCCTTGTAAAGAGAAATTACCGTCCATGTCTGTAATGGTACCGTCGTTAGTTCCTTTAACCATAACAGTAGCACCAATTACGGTCATACCGGTTTCATCGACCACCGTTCCGGTAATAGTTCCGGACTGGGCAAACACTTTTGCAGGGAGCAGCATGCACATTATTAATAGCATGCATAGAAAACTGTACGTTTTGTGTTTTTGCATAACATTAATATTAAATTAAAAACTATTTTTTTTGACATCACAAAGTTAGATTTTAGCGATAAGTATATGGTTCAAAAACAGTCAAACTATAGTCCAAAATTAAACAATTGAAGATTTATGGAGTTTAAAAGCGTATTTTTTGAGATTTAATATTATCTTTGTTTCTGTTAATCGAATATTTTAATATGTACCATAAATATAATATGAGACTTCTGAAATTCCTTATAATAGCATTCACTCTATTAACTCATAATATAGTTTTAGCTGAAAACAATGAGGAACACTACTACTTCAAACAAATACAATTGTTTGATGACATGACTTCATTCATCAACCAGATTCACATAAACAGCGAAAACGGCATACTGTGGATTGCCACTCCGGAAGGCCTGATAAGATTCGACGGCAAGATAAGAAAAAGATACTCGCATGTCAAAAATAACCAAAGCTCAATACCAGGAGAAAACATCACAAAGATAATCGAAGACAAAGAAAATACGATGTGGGTTCTTACATCAGAAGGTATTGCCAGATACTCGGCAGAATACGATAATTTCACTGTTCCACAAATAGACAATAAAGCTATAAAAGCCTATTCGGCTTGTTTGATAGAAGACGGCATATTGTTTGGTGGAAACAATCGGATTTACAAATACACATACGACACAAAAACCTTTAAAGAGGTATGTAAATTAGGGACAGAGAACAATCTGATGTTTAATTCCATTATCAATCTTGACAATGACAAGATTCTGTGTGCCAGCAAATGGTACGGACTGCTTATGATTGATTTAAAGACAGGAGTACAGATAAAATCAGAGTTTGACAGCTTTTCCACACATCCGATGGCTTTTATTAAAGATTCAAAAGAAAGACTTTGGTTATCAGATTTCAATCAAGGTCTGAAATGCTTTGACACAAATGGGAAATTACTTCATCACTACACTGTAAATAATTCAGAATTAAGCAATAACATCATTCTTGACATAAAAGAAATCAACAGTCATATATGGTTAGGCACTGATGGCGGAGGCATAAACATACTTAACCCAGAAACCGGAGAAATAAAATTAATGCAACACATTTCCGGTGATATTCATTCGCTACCGGTAAATACTATAACTTGTTTATCCGGCAATGGATACGACAATGTATGGGCAGGAAGTACCAGAGGAGGACTTATATACATAAAGAAAGTAAAAATGGTACATTATGGTGAAACAGTATTAGGTCACGACAAGGCACTTAGCCATAAATCCGTATTGACTTTATCATATAATAATAAGGAAAGACTTTTATGGATAGGAACAGACGGCGGAGGTGTCAATTCATTCAACCTTTCCAGTGAAACCTTCAGACACTACGAAACGACCTGGGGAGATCAGGTTTCATCTATATGCCACATATCAGACAATAAAATTCTGGTATCGGTATTCTCAAAAGGTATCTATTATTTAGACAAATCAGGCGGTAAAAAAACTCCATTAATAATAGAAGATGAGGGACTTAACAATTCGCTGTTCAATAGCGGGAAGTCTGTATTGCTTCGTAAATACAAGAACTGCATACTTCTGTTAAGCAATGACTTATACAGATATAATCTTGATACACACAAAATCGACACTATACAGTATGAGGGAGGTATACGCGACAATGAAAGCCTTTACTGTTTCTCGGAAGATGACAGAAACCTATACATTAATGACCAACACTCGATATACAAACTTAAAAAAGATGATGACAAATTATACAGAATCTTATCTGTCCCGTTCAAAATAAAATTCCAATCCGTTGACAGAGACAAAAACGGAACATTCTGGATTGGAACGAATAACGGACTTCATTCATGGATAGAAGGACAAAAAGAAATGTCGCACAAAAACACACCATTGTTCACAAAAGTCAATACTGTAATATGTGACACTTTGGGAAATGTGTGGGTAGGTGCAGAAAAGAAACTATTCGTATATCAACCTATAAGAGATAAAATTATAATGTTTGACGAGTCAGACGGTGTACTGCCAAACGAATATTCAAGGATGGCATATGCTCATATTTCAGAAAACAGAATGTTTATAGGAGGAACAAACGGACTTCTATATTTGAACACTGATGTTATAAATAATCCGGAAATACATGAATCCAATCACAATATATATATCACAGACTTCATTATCAATGGAGAAAATAAAAAATATAATATAAAAAACGGTAAAATCAGTATTCCATGGAACAGTAAGAATATACGCCTTAGAGTAACCGTTAGCGACGGGGACATATTAAGCAATAAATTATATACATATAATATAAACGGAATAATAAGAGAAAGCTTTAACCCTGAAATGTATGTTCCGGTACTTAATCCGGGAACATATCACATCAAACTTACTTGCGATTTTAAAGACGGGAATTATATCAAAGACTATCCGCTTCTGACTTTAATTGTATTACCACCATGGTACAAAACTTGGTGGTTCCTGTCATTATGTATAATATTTTCTTTGGCAGTTATAGTAGGCTCTTTCATGTATTTCATCCGTAAGAAAGAGAACAAGATGAAATGGATAATGAAAGAACACGAACAAAAGATATATGAAGACAAAGTAAGATTTCTTATCAACATAAGTCACGAGCTGAGAACACCGTTGACTCTTATACATGCACCATTAAACAGAATTTTAAAAGGTCTTGAAAAGGATTCTCCGATATACGAATCACTCCTGAAAATATACAAACAGACAAACAGGATGAAAGAAATAATAAATATGGTTCTTGACATGAGGAGAATGGAAACAGGCTATAATACACTTATTCTGAAAGAGCAGGACTTTAATTCGTGGTTGCAGGATGTATGCACTGATTTCAATGATGAATGTTCTATAAAAAATATAACTCTGACTGTAAACACAGATAACGAAATCGGAAAGCTGTCTTTTGATAAGAACAAATGCACGATTGTATTAACCAATCTGTTATCAAATGCTTTGAAGCATAGTCCGGAAAATACCTCAATCACTGTAACTTCCCAATTAAATAAAGAAGAAAATACAGTCAAAGTAAATGTTTCCGACCAAGGAGCAGGGATTAAAGACGAAGATATAAACAGACTATTTGAAAGATTCTACCAAGGCAAAAACGAAACCGGTGGTAGCGGAATCGGTTTATCCTATGTCAAGGCAATAGTTGAACAACATGGAGGAAAAATCGGAGCTTATCAGAACAGTGATAAAGGTGCATCATTCTTTTTTGAAATACCAATACTTAGGGGTAATGAAGAAACACTCGCATGTAAACCTAAAGAATACATAAACGAAATATTAGGCAATGACAATACAGACAACATAGTATTCGATAACGGCAACGAAGAAATTGAAGACAAAAAAATTCTGTTTATTGACGACAACAGGCAACTTACAGAATTTATGGCTGAAGAAATGAAACATTATTACAAGGAAATATTTACAGCCAACAGCGGTAAAGAAATTCTTGATAAAATCCAGTCCATTAATCCTGATATTATAATAAGTGATGTCATGATGCCGGATATGAACGGATTTGAGCTATGTAAGGCTGTAAAACAAGACATTAGTATCAGCCATATACCGGTAATCCTGCTTACTGCTATGGAAGACGAGCAAAGCAAAAGCTATGGATATAAGGTAGGCGCAGACGCATACATGTCAAAACCATTCCGTACAGAAGAGCTTAAGTCGGTTATAAACAGTATAATTTACAATAGGAAGAAAGCCAAGGAGCATTATCAGAGCTTCGGGATACTGCCGGAACCGACCAACGAAACATTCAGTTTGGCTGACGAAAACTTCCTGAAGAAACTTAATAAAGTAATATTCGACAACATTGACAATCCGGCTCTTGACATCAACCTGATATGTAGCGAAATGGCCATGAGCAGGACATCACTATATACAAAACTGAAAGTCCTTACAGATATGGGTGGAAATGAATACATAAACAAACTAAGAATGGAGAAAGCTATCACACTAATGTCTTCTGGACAATACAGCGTAAATGAAATAGCAGCAATGGTAGGTTTCAATACTCCGAGATATTTCAGTACGGCATTCAAGCAATATACCGGACTTACACCTACACAGTTCAAAAACCAAAACAACGAAGACAAGGAATAGAACCGCGACAAACCGCCGTTCGCAGACAGTTCATTTCATGTTCATTCCGTGTTCACAGAACGTTCACTGAACGCCCGGTGAACACAGAATAAACATATATTGGAGTTCCAAAATAATAAAAAACATTAAAAGAAAGAGAGAAAACTATTCATCTGTTCGTTTTAATAACAAATATTGTTATATTTGCGGACGAAAGTTACATCAATCCCCCCAATAAGGATGTAACCGCCTCAATAAGACCTTATAATCTATAGGGCCGTTCTTTATGCCCGTCTATAAAGTATTTTAAATCCAACTGTTTTTTGAGAAAAGTAATCAGGGATTAATATATCCTTCCTATTTTTACCGCCAGGTACATATACATGGTACATGGTATGTTACTATAATTCCGAATACATTTTTTTAATTCCATAAAACAAGAAATCATGAATACTTTTTTTAAAAGCACAGTTTATGCTGCCTTTGTCGGCCTAACAATTTTTTCATCATGCTCTGACGAGATAAAAGACTTTACCGTTAAACCTGACGGAACAGAACAGGGGGACGGAAGTGCAACTACAGCAGAAACAAAAAATCTTATCATCAATGCAACCGCTACAGGAAAGAAATGGGTAGTAGAAGATGTTATTTATGTAGGAAGTCCTTCAGCTGCAGAAAACGAAGTAACTATTGACAATCAGAGTTCTGGCTTTACCAAATTCACTGTAAGCAAAATAGGTGAAGGTGCGACATCAGCTTCATTCGAGGGAGAAATACCGGCAAACCTTTCAGGAAAGAAACTTTTAGTATTTTATGGCAATGCGGCAGACATGAAAGTAGCAGCTTCGAAGGTCACTTTAGACCTCGCTTCACAAAACGGCACATTGATGAGCGCAACAGCTGACTATACAGGAGAAGAAAGCATTAATGCAACTTTCAGTGTAGAAAATGCAAGTGCTGAACTTAAAATACAGACAACAGACGTTTCAGGTCTGACAGAAGCCACATTGAGTTTCGATGAAAGTTCCACAATGGGATTCACCAGTTCGAAAGAATTTACCGCTGATGGTGTTGGCACATATACTATGCAGAAAAGCATGACTGCGGCTCTAACTGCTGGAGAAAACAATGAATACACAATCAGTTTTATTCCTACAGTATCGGAAACTCCTGCAACAATGAATATTTCTCTTAAAGCTGCAAAAGCGTCTGGTGACTATACTTACAAGACAACAAAAGAGATTTCTTCATCAAGCAGTTATGATGTAGAAATAAAATCGGAAAACGTTGATAATGATTTATCAGGAGAAGGAACAGAAGCAAGTCCTTATATCATTGATAATGTAGATAAGTTCAAGGGTATGACTGAAACTACAGGTAAGTTCTATCAGTTATCAAGAGACTTGGACTTTACAGATATAGAATTTACTCCAATTGCTAAATTTGATGGTACATTTGATGGTAATGGAATGACTATTTCTAAATTAAAATTAGAATTGACAGATGGTAATGGTGGTTTATTTGCTATAAACAATGGTATTATTAAAAATTTGACCGCAAGCAATGTAGTGATTACACAAGATGGAACAATAGATGATGAAAATGGTGTAGGTATATTGGTAGGAACAAACACCGGTAATATATCTAACTGTTCTGTAATAAACAAATCGTTAATAACCGCCGAAGTAGATCAAAAAGAAAAAGGTGCTAATTCACAAGGAGTGATGCAATACCACCAAGGAGCTTTAGGATTGTTAGTAGGATTAAACAAAGGTATTGGTTCGATTAATGAATGTAAAGTGAACAATAGTTCTATAACTATTGCTTCAGGAACTACAAGCAAAACAAATATCGGTGGTTTTGCAGGAAAAAGCTTAGGCTCTGTAAAATTCTCATCTGCAAATAACGTGACTGTATCACATGAGTGCGATTTAACAGGTGGTGGAAGTAACATAGGCGGATTCTTGGGCTACGGTAACGGGACTATAGAAGGATGCTGCAGTAGTAATGTTCAAGTCTCTGACGCACAAACAACAGGTCAAGGCAAAGCTATTACTATTGCCGGATTTATCGGAACGACATGGGTTGGAAGTGGTACAGTTACAATCAAAGGTTGCTATTCTTCCGGAACGGTAACTTCAAATTTGCAGGCAAGTACAAATGCTGGTTTTATTGGTAATTGTACTGGCAATGGAGATAGAAATATAACAAATTGTTATACAAGCGTATCCATAAACAATAATTTTGAAAATTCAGCATTTATAAATAAGGATAAAATCAGCAAAGAAAAAGTTAAAGCAACAAACTGTTATTACGTTAATGGTACACAAACTATACCTGATGGAGCCACAGGAATTACTATAACTAAAAAATCAGCAGCAGAACTTAAAGGCATGGCTAACGATTTAAATACTGGACTTGACTGGGCAGACTACCAATTCGTTGCCGGTACAACAGATGCAGAACCATTAGTAATAACAAAAAAATAATTCATAAACCATAACACAACATACAGGTCTTGTAAGCTCTTAAATTAAGGACTTACACTACCTGTATGTTTTGACCTTAATAATTTACACAGGCATGAAAAGACTCTTCTATACCATTGTAAGTTGCATATTACTATCAGCCACAAACATACATGCTTCACAACCTGAGAGCTATGTTCCCACTCAGGAAAACCTGAAAGCAAGACAAGAGTTCAGCGACAGCAAGTTCGGTATATTCCTCCATTGGGGAATCTACAGCATGTTCGGACAAGGCGAATGGTACTTGCAGACAGGAGGATTGGACTGCCATGAATACGCAAAGGCAGCTTCAGGATTCTACCCCTCAAAGTTCGATGCTGAAAAATGGATTTCGGCATTCAAGGATGCAGGGGCAAAATATATCTGCTTCACGACCAGACATCATGATGGATTCTCGATGTTCGACACTGAATATTCTGATTATGACATTATCGATGCCACTCCTTTCAAAAGGGACATAGTAAAAGAACTTGCAGACGAATGTGCGCGACAGGACATAAAACTGCACCTCTACTATTCACACCTCGACTGGACAAGGGAGGATTATTACCCTCTTGGTAAAACAGGGCATAAGACAGGCAGAAAGTCGCACGGAAAATGGGACACTTACTATTCTTTCATGAACAACCAACTGACAGAGCTGCTTACAAACTATGGCCCTATTGGCGCGATATGGTTCGACGGGATGTGGGACCAACCTAAAAACTTCGACTGGCGTTTGGAAGAGCAATATGCACTGATTCACAAACTCCAACCGGCTTGCCTTATCGGTAACAACCACCACAAGGCTCCCAAACAGGGAGAAGATTTCCAGATGTTCGAAAGAGACCTGCCGGGGGAAAACAAGGCAGGCTACTCGGCCGGAACCGAAATAGGCAACCTGCCATTGGAAACATGCCAGACCATGAACGGGATGTGGGGATATAAAGTAAAAGACCAGAACTATAAATCCTCAAAAGAGCTTATCCGACTATTAGTGAGAACTGCAGGTAAAGGTGCAAACTTGCTTATAAACATCGGACCGCAACCGAACGGAGAAATACCGGAACTGGCACTCGACAGACTAAAAGCAATGGGCGAATGGCTTAGGAAATATGGAGAAACAATATATGGTACAACTGCCGGCGATATTATGACTGCAGAATGGGGTACAACAACACGAAAAGGTGACAAACTGTATGTACACATTATAGCTGATAAAATGCCACAGTTCGTCACTCTACCACTGAAACAGAAAGTAAAGAAGGCCATACTTTTTGATTCACAAGACAAAGTGAATATGGAGAGAATAAAAGGCGGTGTGGTACTGCATACTTCGGAACTTAAACCGTCTACAGACTGCATTATAGAATTGACTTTAAACTAATTATAGACCTAAATACCTAAAAAAATGAAGAAAACAATCAAAGAACAGAAGCCTATGTATGAGGCTCCACAAACTACAGTAATCGATATTGAAATAGAAGGCTGCATCATGACCGGTAGTCAAACAGGAGGAACAGTAAATGACTACTCTGGTGGCGTATGGGGTGAAGCATGGGTTGACAACAAATAATTAACACTTAAAATTTAAAGCTATGTTCATAAGACAGACAAAATACATTTTACTTTTCACAATATGTTCTGTATTATTCTCATCATGCAATGATGAAATGGAAATAGTAAATTCTCCTGCAGATACAGAACAGGGCACAGAGAACACTGACAATGATAAAACTGAGATTGTTTACAAAACTCTCGTTATCACAGCATCTGCCAACGGTACAGCTACGCGTACTTCGTACGAAGAAAACGGAAATACCATAAAGGCTTACTGGTCTGAAGACGATTTTATATATGTAGGTTCTCCTAATACCGGATTGACTGAAGAAGTAAATATTGATGCTGAGAACTCCGGGTTTACTAAGTTTACCATTAAATCCTTAAGTGAAGACAAGAAGACTGCTTCTTTCAAGGGGACAGTAGCTGTAGCACAGAATACAACAAATATTCTTGCGTTCTATGGAGATGCAAACTATATAAAAGTTAACAATGAAGGAGTGAAGCTTAACTTTGAGACTCAAAATCAAAGCATCAATGAATTAAATGATATTGAAAAATATGAGTTAATGACTGCTTCAGCCGAATTGTCAGCTGATGAAACACAAAATATATCCCTTGCATTCAATCATGAGAATGCAGTTTTCAAACTAAATGTTGGTGCAGTAAGCAACGTTGAAAAGTTTAACGAACTTACAATAAGTTTTCCAGACAATCAGGAACTGGGTTTCTACAGCAATGTTACTATTAAAGCAGACGGAACAAAAACTTTCGGTTCTCCTGTAAACAGCCTTAAAGTGACACTTGGTGACGGTAAAGGTTCAGGAGCAGAGTTCAGCGCATATTGTCTGCTACGCACTACTGAGATTTCCGCTGCAAGTAAGTTCAACATAAAAGCGATAGAAAGTAAAGCTTCCGGAGATTATACTTATTCATATAATCTTAAAGTAAGTTCTCCTATAATAGAAAACAAATTCTATTACACCCAAGAACTAAATCTTGCCATTGATAACACTTTAGTAGGAGAAGGAACAGAAGCTTCACCATACATTATTGACAATGTAGATAAGTTCAAAGGATTAAGCAATACTTCAGGCATGTACTATCAGTTATCAAGAGATCTTGATTTCAATGGTATAGATTTTACTCCTATTTCCACATTTGATGGTACTTTAGACGGCAACGGAAAGACTATTTCAAACTTGACCATCGCAGCCACTAATAACAAATGTGGTTTTATTGGAAATAATACTGGGACAATCCGCAATCTGAACATCAACAATGTTACATTAGAACAAGCAATTATAGCAGGTACCATTGCAGCTGAAAACAACGGAACAATAGATAATTGCCATGTACAAACAGGCCTTGTTCAAGGTTCGGCAACAAATGAATGTATTGGCGGTTTTGTAGGGAATAATAAAGCAACCATTACTTCATCATCGATACAAGATATTGAAGTAATTGCAGAGCCTACAACCAATACTAATGCAGGAGGGTTTGTTGGAAAAAGTGAAACTACGAACTGTAATATTATTGGTTCATATGTAGGCAACGGATGTACAATAACATTATCAAGTGGTTACCAAACAACTAATAGAATCGGAGGATTTGTCGGTTCGCACTGGGGAGGAAATATTTATGGTTGTTATTCAAACACAACAATAACGATTAACGCCCAAGGTGATATAGGCGGATTTGCTGGATTAATACAAAGTCCTACTGGAAAAAATGTACAAGTATGCTACTCATTTGGTTCCATAACAAATAATCTTAATTGGAAAACAGGAGGGTTTATTGGAAATATATATAACTCCATAGGTAATATAACATCATGTTATTCCTTGACAAATATTAATATTACAAATTCTGCAGATAACGCAAAGTCGAACGGATTTGCAGGAGATAAAAGCGGAACTTATTCTCCTACTATTGAACAATGTTATTCTAACAATAATATTTCCAATAATATAGGAACAAAAGTTAATTCTATTGAAGAGCTTCGCAGCCATATTAGCGATATGAATACACAAGCTGTAAGTTCAGGATTTGAATTTGCAATCGGCTCAACCGACGCAGAACCTCTGATTATCCAGAAAAAACAATAGCCAATTTCTGATTATAAAATAAACTCAAGAAAAACTTCCTAAGCAGCACTGCTTAGGAAGTTAATATAAGAACGATAAAAATATACTCAATTTCACTTTCACATCTTTCACAAACAAGACAATAACGCATTAGGACTAAATCCAATAAGAAAATCACCATGATAAAGAAAACACTCACACTAATCATCACATGCATATTCGGCATTTCATCTTTCGCCGTAAACAATGTACCAAAAGTTATCCCCGCACTGCAAAGCTGGAAAGGACAGAGCGGAAAGTTTGTGCCTGAGAAGACCGGAACTATCGTTATAAGCAAGAAGGATTCCAGTCTGCTCATGCAAACGGCTGCAATTTTAGCCGACGACATGAAGGAAATGTTCGGATACGAATACACCGTATCCGTCACAGGAAAAGCCAAGAAAGGTGATATCTCTTTATCATTAAACAATAAAAAAGACCGTTTGGGCGACGAAGGTTATGAATGTTCAATAGGTACGAAGATAGAAATAGAGGCTGAAACCACTAAAGGTGTTTTTTGGGGTACAAGGACTCTGCTGCAGATGATGTATAACCAGCCCAACGGTCTTCAAAAGGGAAAGGCTACGGACTTTCCGAAATATCCTAACCGAGGATTCATGATAGACGTGGCAAGAAAGTTCTTCACACTCGATTTTCTGAAAAGTTACGTGAAGATTCTTTCGTTCTACAAAATCAACGAACTGCAGATTCATCTGAACGACAACGGTTTCGTGGAATTCTCGGACAATGACTGGAACAAGACTTACTCTGCCTTCCGACTGGAGAGCGACAGATTTCCGGGACTGACCGCGAAGGACGGCTCGTACACTAAAGAGGAGTTCCGCGACCTGCAGATTATGGCTCAGCAGTACGGAATAAACATCATTCCGGAAATAGACGTTCCGGCACATGCTTTGGCTTTTACTCACTATAATCCGCAACTCGCTGCCGACAACAAGGAATACGGCGCGGACCATCTGGACCTCTACAAGAAGGAGGTTTACGACTTTGCAGACTCGCTGTTCGACGAATATCTGAGTGGAGAAAGTCCTGTTTTCATAGGTCCTGAGGTACATATCGGTACAGACGAATATAATCTGAAAGAGGCTGAACAGTTCCGCCGTTTTACAAACCATTACATCAGTCTGATAAAGAAATACGACAAGA
The DNA here is from genome assembly GCA_944320855.1 of uncultured Phocaeicola sp. Lineage (GTDB taxonomy): Bacteria > Bacteroidota > Bacteroidia > Bacteroidales > Bacteroidaceae > Phocaeicola. Next base: position 20,500 of record CALUJF010000010.1, on the reverse strand, counting down.
CTCCGCGCCTTTGGGGCAGCCTTAGCAAGATGAAAGGCGAAACAGAGGTCAATCTTGAAGGATGTGTGGTAAGTGCATGGAACGCAAACTGGATGGATGTGAAAACATCGCTTGCGACAGGGGCAAAGGTGGTGAACCTCTGCGACTGGTTCCTCTACATAGTGCCTCACGTAAACTATTATCACGACTTCTTAGAATATGAATGGCTGTACAACAACTGGAAACCGGAAATGATGAGAAAGGGAGAATCTGTAGAAACCGGAAATCCAAACTTTCTCGGTGCTATGCTTGCCGTATGGAACGACCGTGTAGGCAACGGAGTGAGCCAGCAGGATGTACACGTACGCTGCTTCCCTGCAATACAGCTATTGTCTGACAAGCTGTGGAAAGGCGAAAACCAGGAGGCTGTACCTTTCAAGGATTTCGAAGCTCTATGCAGCACTACTCCGGAAGCTCCGGGAGTAAATCTGAAGGCAAAGGTTGAGAAGCCGGGCAAACTTATAGAGGACGGAAAGGTACTGTCGCTGAACGGTAGCGAAACTGTAACAAACAGTGTCAAGGAAATAGGCTATCCGTATGCAGTGGAATTTGAGCTTCGCACAGACAGCGTTCCTGCCATAGATGCCATCCTGTTCAAAGGCCCTCACTCTGAGTTTATAGCCAACTGGCATAACACCGGTAAGTTCGCCTTCCGCCGCGACGGATATGAATTCGTGTTCCACGACTACCGCATGCCGGCCGGAGAATGGACTAAGATACGCATAGAGGGCGATGTGAAAGGCACTACCCTGTTCGTGAACGGAAAGAAAGCGGAAAGGCTTGAAGGCCGCACACGCGAGGTATATAACTCCAAACATAACAGAAAAGACCGGTTCTGGTATCTTGAAACACTGATTTTCCCACTCGAAACCATTGGCGACAAGTACATGGGCTTCAAGGGCGAGATAAAGAATGTTTCATACGGACATATCGAATATTAAGTTTACATTTAAAACAACGAATATAAGTTTTTAAGAAAATTCTTCGACGAAGAAACCGGAACACGAACGTGTAACGGGTGGAACACGAACGTGTAACGCGCGGAACACGTACGTGACGCGGGCGGAACACGAACGTGTTACGGTTTCTTTTCCTGTTCGTTTTCCAATAAAAGACTAATTGTTATGAACAGAATAAACGCATTATTGATTATATTGGTTTGCCTGCTTTCCATCCACGATGCCAATGCACGAGGAGAAAAGAACAGCTACAGGATGGTCTGGAAAGAAAATTTCAGAGGCAAAAGCATAGACCATGACAGATGGAGCAAAATCCCGAGAGGGAAACCGGACTGGAAAAGGTATATGTCCGACCATGAATCGCTCTATGAGCTAAAGGGAGGAAAGCTGATTCTTCACGGGGTGGAGAACAAGGGAACGGCTCCCGAAGACACGGCAAGATTCCTGACAGGCGGCATATTCACCAAGGGCAAGTTCGCCATAAGTTATGGCAAAGTGGAAGTGAGGGCCAAACTGGAAGCAGCACAGGGGGTATGGCCTGCCATATGGATGCTGCCGGAAAAGGGCAATTGGCCGGACGCCGGGGAGATTGACATCATGGAAAGGCTCAACCACGATGATTTTGTGTATCAGACAGTACATACGCACTACACGCATACCCTGAACGAGAAGAAGAACCCACCGCATACGGCAAAGGCGAAAATCAATCCCGACGGATATAATGTATATGGTGTGGAGATTTTGCCGGACAAGATAGTATTCTCGGTCAACGGGAAAGTCACTCATACATACCCGAAGATTGATACCGACAAGGAAGGACAATTCCCTTTCGGAACACCCTACTACATTCTGATAGACATGCAGATAGAGGGTGCATGGGTAGGCAAGGCAAATATAGAGGAACTGCCCGTCAAGATGATGATAGACTGGGTAAAGGTTTATGAAAGACTGTAAAAAAACGGAATGCATCTGCTGTGGTGCATTCCGTTTTCGTTCATACCGGAGATATTCTCCGGCTGATTCTGATTATTAAATCTCCCAAGTATCGTTAGTATCGAGAAGTTCGGCAAAATTGTGATATTTCTTCTTTTCTGACACTTCCTTTATCTGGTCTTCTACGGCCTGTTCGTATGTAGGAGCCTCAACATCGCGGATTACTCCGAGAGCTATAGGGAAGTCAGGGCCTTCCATAAGGGCAAGTTTCAGCTGCAGGGTATTGTCCATGCAGTGTGCATCGTGAACAAGGATATCTTTTTCGGTGATACCGTTCTCACCAAGTTTCACGACCTTCAGGCCAAAGCCTTCCTGCATAAGTCCGAACTCTTTGTCAGGACCGAACAGCATAGGTTTGCCATGCTCCAGATAGATGGCGTTGCGCTCACGGTCTTCTTTCTTGGCTATAGAGTTGTGAGTTCCGTCGTTGAAGATTACACAGTTTTGCAATACCTCTACTACAGACGTTCCTTTATGCTTTTCGGCCGCTTTAAGCACTTCTACAGACGGATTGCCGTCTACTGCAGCACAACGTGCAAAGAAGCGTCCACGTGCTCCGAAACAAAGTTCTGCCGGACGGAACGGGTCTTCCACTGTTCCGTATGGCGATGACTTGCTGACAAATCCTCTTTCCGATGTAGGTGAGTACTGTCCTTTAGTCAATCCGTAGATACGGTTGTTCAGAAGTATGATGTTGATATCCACATTACGGCGGATGGCATGGATGAAGTGGTTACCACCGATGGCAAGACCGTCGCCATCACCTGAGATTTGCCATACTGTCAGCTGAGGGTTGGCTACTTTCACACCTGTTGCTATTGCTGCTGCACGTCCGTGAATGGTGTGCATACCGTATGTGTTCATATAATAAGGCAAACGTGACGAACATCCGATACCTGATATTACGGCTATGTCCTTAGGAGCAGTTCCAATTTCTGCCAACGCTTTATGGAATGAATTCAAGAAAGCATGGTCGCCACATCCCGGACACCAGCGAGGCTGTCCTGCTTTATAATCGGCTGCTGTATATTTTGTTTCGCTCATAGATTATTCCTCCATTATTTTAGTGAAAGCGTCAACCAATTCCTGTACTACGAAAGGCTGACCTTTTACCTGATTAAACTGATGTAAATGCAATCCTTCTATATTCATGCGCAGATAGCCTGCAAACTGTCCCATGTTCTGTTCCGCAACGACAATCTTCTTGTACTTGCGAAGTACTTCCTCTGTGTTCTTAGGAAGCGGATTGATGAAACGGAAGTGTGCAAGGGCAGCTTTCTTGCCACCGGCATTGAGTATATCCATGGCTGAATGTAGATGTCCGTATGTACCGCCGAAACCTACTATCAGAAGGTCTGCATCCTCTTCTCCTTCCACTTCGAGCAATGGTAGTGTATCGGCTATCTTGGCTACTTTCTCTGCACGGAGCTGAGTCATGAGATGATGGTTTTCAGGTTCTGTAGAGATGGCACCTGTTTCGCTGCTCTTCTCCAATCCGCCGATACGGTGCATGAATCCTTCAGTGCCCGGCTTAGCCCAATAGCGTACGCCTGTTTCATAATTGCGGAGGAACGGAGTCCAGTATGAAGCCATTTCAGGAGTCACATATGGAGGATTGATTGATGGATATTCGTTCAAATCAGGCAATTTCCATGCTGCAGAACCGTTGGCAATATATGCATCTGTAAGAAGTACGACAGGAGTCATGTGCTCCAAAGCTATCTTGCAGGCTGTATATGCCGCATCGAAACAGTCTGTAGGCGATGATGCTGCTATCACCGGCATAGGGCTTTCGCCGTTACGTCCGTAGAGTGCCTGAAGAAGGTCTGTCTGTTCTGATTTTGTAGGAAGACCTGTAGAAGGGCCACCGCGCTGTACGTTCACAATGACCAAAGGCAACTCTGCAATTACAGCCAGGTTCATAGCCTCACTCTTAAGACAGACACCCGGACCTGAAGTGGAAGTCACAGCCAAAGCTCCTGCAAATGCAGCACCCACAGCCGAAGCACATCCGGCGATTTCATCCTCACACTGAACGGTCTTTACTCCAAGCGATTTGTGTTTTGACAGTTCATGAAGTATATCTGTGGCCGGAGTAATAGGATACGAACCGAGATAGAGCTGCAATCCTGCTTTTTCTGCCGCTGCAATGAGTCCGTAGGATGTAGCCTTATTACCGTTTATATCCATATAGCGTCCGTGAGCTTTCTGGTTCTTTGAAGGAACTCTGTAACTCATTGAAACGGATGCATGGGTATTTGCACCGAACTGATAACCGGCATAAAGAACCTGTACGTTAGCCTCTGCTATCTCAGGCTTCTTGGCAAACTTCTCGCGCAGGATTTTCTCTCCTATCTTAACATCACGCTGGAAGAGCCAGCATACCAATCCCAAAGCAAACATATTCTTTGTACGGAGGATAGACTTGTTGTCCAGTCCGCTGTCTTTCAGACATTCCTTACACATGGTTGTGATGGATGCCTCTACCACTTCGTTCTTTATTCCGAGTTCAGAGAAAGGATTTTCCAACTGGAACTGTGCCTTCTCCAAATCGCGTTTGGTAAACGAATCAGTATCTATGATAATCACAGACTGAGGTTTACAAAACTTGTATTGTGTCTTGAGGGCTGCCGGATTCATGGCTACCAACACATCGCATTTATCACCCGGAGTATAAACCTTTCCGGAACCGATGTGTACCTGGAATCCTGACACTCCGGTAAGCGAACCTTGCGGAGCACGTATATCTGCAGGATAATCAGGGAAAGTACTGATGTCGTTTCCCTCAGTAGCTGATATATTGGAAAACATATTTCCGGCCAACTGCATACCGTCGCCGGAGTCTCCTGAGAAGCGTACTACCACTTCGTCAATCTCCTTGACTGTTATTTCTTCTGCCATAATGCTGCAATTTTAAATTTTCAAAAATATTATTGTCTACAAAAATGGCAAACTTCTTTCAAAAAAACAATAAAACTGCAATATTTTTCTACAAAGCGTATAATCATACGTTTTTTTTCACATAAATTATTGCATAATCACCAAAAAGATGTATTTTTGCAATGCATTTGCAAAACATTTGCAAACAGCTCGGTATTAACCGCCCTTGTAGTTCAACGGATAGAATAGAAGTTTCCTAAACTTTAGATAGGGGTTCGATTCCCCTCGAGGGTACAAAAGAAAGTCCAATCAATGAATGCATTATATAATGCATAAAAAAGAAGCACAAATAATACATTGCGAAATGCATTACTCTGTGCTTCTTTTTTTATGCTGTCACTATATGAAATGAATTTCATGTTTACTATCAAATAAAAAATCCCGGCCGTAATGGTCGGGATTTTTTGTTTTGTATATCATCTGTGTGTCATGCTTTCTTTTCGCCTTCAGACAACTTGTTACCCATTGTAAGGTAAGCTACAGGAGAAGCCAAGAATAATGAAGAAAGTGTACCGATTACAACACCAAGAATCATGGCGAACGCAAAACTGCGGATACTGTCGCCGCCAAGAATCAAAATGCTCAACAACACGATAAGAGTACTGAGTGAAGTGTTGACCGTACGTGAAAGAGTCGTATTCAGAGAATCATTGAACAACTGCCAACGATCACGCAAAGGATACAATCCAAGGAATTCACGCACACGATCGAAGATTACCACCTTATCGTTTATGGAATAACCGATAGCCGTCAGGATAGCTCCGATGAAAGTCTGGTCAATCTCCAGAGAGAACGGCAAAATTCCGTGGAACAGCGAGTATGCACCTACTATCAGCAGTGTATCTACAGCCAAAGCGACTGTGGCACCTATACTGAATGCGATATTGCGGAACCTGAGAAGTATGTACAAACCTATAGCCACAAGTGCCAATATCACAGACCATATGGCAGAAGTCTTTATATCGTCCGCCATGCTCGGACCTACCTTTTGGGAACTGATGATAGAACCTCCGGCACGGTTGTCACGGTCGATGAATATTTCAAGCGTAGTTCCTTCGCCCAGCAAATTGCCCTCTTTCAATGATTCATATATGAACTCTTCTATCTCGGCGTCAATGGTCGGTGAGTCCTCTTCTATGCGATAGTTAGTAGTCACACGGATAGTCTTTCCGTCTGTTCCAAGCGCAATGGCCTGCACGTTGGCATCACCCACTTTTGGCTGAAGGAGGTTACGTACTGTTTCAGGCTGAACAACCTGCTCGAACTGAACCACAAAGTTACGTCCACCTGTAAAGTCAATACTCTGTGCAAGACCACGAACAAAGAATGAGATGATACATATTACTATTGCTATACCCCAGAATGTGAATGACTTCTTGGTAGCACCCATGAAGTTATAGTGTACATTCTGCATCAGGTTTTTGGAGATACCGGTAGTGAATGTAAGGTGCAACCACTTGTCCTTGCCCATATAGTGTTCGTAAACAATACGAGTCAGGAACACAGCCGTAAAGAACGAGCAGAGAATACCGATAATCAACGTTGTGGCAAAACCACGTATAGGGCCGGTACCGAAGTTGAACAGGATGACACCGGTGATTATTGAAGTCAAGTTAGAGTCGAAGATAGCCGAGAACGCATTTGAGTAACCTTCAGACAATGCCTGACGAGTACCCTTACCAGCGCGAAGCTCTTCTTTAGTACGTTCATAGATAAGCACGTTAGCATCCACAGCCATACCAAGTGACAATACCATACCGGCGATACCAGACATAGTAAGCGCAGCGTGGAATGAAGTAAGGATACCGAGCGTGAAGAAGAAGTTTACGAACAATGCAAGGTTGGCAATCATACCCGGAATAAATCCATACATCACGCACATGTAAACCATAAGGACTATCAGGGCTACAATGAACGACATGATTCCCTGATTGATTGATTCCTGACCGAGCGACGGACCTACGATGTCTTCCTGAACGATACGAGCAGGAGCAGGCATCTTACCTGACTTCAATACGTTAGCCAAGTCTTTTGTCACTTCAGGAGTAAAGTTACCTGTAATCTGTGAGTTTCCGCCGGTGATTTCACCATTTACGCGCGGCGCACTGTAAACATAACCGTCCAATACGATAGCTATTTCACGACCTACGTTCTGCTTAGTAAGAACTGCCCAACGACGAGAACCTTCTGTGTTCATAGACATGCTTACACATGGCTTGTTGAACTGGTCGAACTCATCGCGTGCATTTACGATAACGTCACCTTCAAGTGGAGCACGTCCATTACGCTGAGTAGACTTGATGGCATAAAGTTCGAAGATACGGCCTGTCTTGTCCATATCCGAAGCCTTAACACCCCACATAAGTTTCAGGTCGCGTGGAAGGATGCTCTTCACTTCCTTCATGTTCAACACTTTATTAATCTGGATAGTGTCGTTATAGTCAGCATAACCTACGATACAGCCTACACCGCTCTGGTTCAACTGAAGAACAGACAACAAAGGATGTTCCTTCTTCAACTGTTCCATGTCTACCTTTGCTTCAGCTGTTTCACCCTTCAATGCAGCAGTAAGACTATCCTTAGCAGATATTGCAGGAGCAGCTGCTTCAGCCTTAACCTCTACAGAGTCTGTTGATTCAGAAACAGAAAGGATATCGCGTGCACGGCTGTCTGCAGATGCAAGAACAGGAACGATTTCAGAAGCTTCGTATGTTTCCCAGAACTCAAGGTTTGCAGAACCCTGGAGAAGTTTTCTCACACGTTCAGGTTCTTTGATACCGGGAAGTTCGACCATGATACGGCCCATCTTTCCCTCAAGAGTCTGAATGTTTGGCTGAACTACACCGAAACGGTCGATACGTGTACGCAACACGTTATATGAATTTTCTACTGCAGCCTTAACCTCTTCGCGAAGAACAGCTTCCACTTCAGCGTCAGTGCTACGAGTGTTAACCTTGTCCTTCAACTGCTGAGTAGCGAAGATTTCAGCCAACTTGCCTTCAGGAGCCTGTTTCTTATACTCTCTTACAAACAATGTGATAAAATCCTCCTGACTTGTAATCTGCTGTTTTGCAGCTTCAGCCACAGCAGCGTTGAAAGCCTCGTCAGGCTTGTTGTCAGCAAGTGTTTTTACTACGTCAGGAACAGACACTTCAAGAATGACGTTCATACCACCCTTCAGGTCAAGACCCAAACCAATCTCCATCTCACGGCAGTCTTTCAGCGAATAAACTCCAAGCCATACCTTTTCATTCTGCATAGAATCAAGGTAATGTGCCACACCCTTCGGGTCCTGTTCCGCAAGCTTCATGTGATGACGAGTCACGAACGAGAACGAAAGATAAAAGGCACATGCAAGGGTCAATAATACCGCAAAGACTTTTACAAATCCTTTGTTTTGCATGATAGTTTAATTTACTTTATTTTACTTTTTAATTAGATACGTTTTTTCAAGGTTGCAAATATAGCTTTTTTTTCGGTTTATAGCTGAAAGAATGCTGATATTTTGCTAAATATGAACAAAAAAGGTCGCAAAAACGTTATTTTGCGACCTTAATATCAAATATTATCAAATCCGTATTACTTTAATCCTCTGTTTTTCAGCATCGGTTCAATGCTTGGTTCCTGTCCGCGGAAAGCCACATAAAGTTTCATAGGATCGTCCGAGCCACCCTTCTCAAGAATGTTCTTGCGGAAAGCAGTAGCAGTTGCCTCATCAAACAGGCCTTTTTCCTCGAACGCACTGAAAGCATCGGCATCAAGTCTTTCAGCCCAGAGGTAAGCATAGTATCCTGCTGCATATCCACCGATGATGTGGTTGAAGTAAGTGGCACGATAGCGTGGTGCAATCTGAGAAATCAATCCAAGCTTATCCATAACCTGCTTTTCGTATGCCATAACATCGAGTCCTTCTGTTGAAGTCAGCAGATGGAATTCCATATCAAGAATTGCTGCTGCAAGAAGCTCGGTTGTCATAAATCCGCTGTTGAACAGAGCCTGGTTCTCAATCTTGGCAATAAGCTCGTCAGAGATAGTTTCTCTTGTCTGATAGTGCTTAGCGTAAACTTTCATCACTTCAGGAGCAACAGTCCAGTGTTCCATAATCTGAGATGGAAGTTCTACGAAATCGCGCGCTACAGATGTACCCGAAACACCATAGTACTTACACTGTGAAAGCATTCCGTGGAGCGCATGTCCGAACTCGTGGAACATAGTGCGGGCCTCATCGATAGAAAGCAGCGAAGGAACATCACCTACAGGTTTTGTAAAGCTACCTACATTATATATAATAGGACGTACACCCTCCTTCTGTTCGCGGAAGTTGCTCATCCATGCACCGCTTCTCTTGCTTGAGCGTGGCATATAGTCTGAATAGAACACACCGAGGAATGAACCGTCTGCATCGTTCACGATGTAAGTTTCTACATCCTTATTATATACAGAGATAGAATCAACCTTTGTGAGAGTAATTCCATACAGCTTGTTTACGACATAGAAAAGTCCGTTTCTCACATCGTCCTGGCTGAAATACGGTTTGATTTCATCCTCATTCAGGTTATACTTTTCCTGACGAAGTTTTTCTGCATAATACCACCAGTCCCATGCCTCAAGTTTCTCTCCTTTACCTTCCTTATCCATAATCTTCTGAAGTTCGGCAGCCTCAGCCTTTGCATTCTTGATAGAATATTTCCAAAGCTCGTTCAGGAAGCTCATCACGTTTTCAGGAGTCTTGGCCATATTGTTCTGAAGAACGTACTGAGCATAGTTGTCGAATCCCATCAGTTTAGCCTTTTCCAGACGAAGAGTAAGAATCTGCTTCAAGACCTCCTTGTTGTCGTTGGCATCGCCGTTGTTGCCCATGTTAGTATATGCCTGATACATCTTCTTTCTCAGTTCGCGGTTCTGTGCATACTGCAGGAACGGAGTTCTGCTTGAAGCCTGGAGAGTGAAAAGCCATTTGCCATCCATACCGTTAGCCTTTGCCTCGGTAGCTGCGCCTGCTATTACCGACTCAGGAAGACCGGCAAGGTCAGCCTCATTGTCGATAACCAACTGGAAAGCATTATTCTCAGCCAATACATGATTGCCGAACTCTATCGAGAGAGTAGACAGTTTTCTGTTTATCTCGCGAAGCTTTTCCTGGCTTTCTGCGTCTAAAGAAGCTCCCGACGATACAAATCTCTTATAATACTTATCGAGCAGATAGTGCTGTTCTGTAGTAAGCTGGATTTCTCCGTTAGCCTCCTGTTCGTGAACAGCAGCCACACGCTGATACAAATCGATGTTCAGATAGATATTGTCATTATGAGCTGACAATACCGGAGCCATCTTCTCCTCCAAGGCCATAAGTCCGTCGTTGGTATCAGCCTCAGTAAGAGCATAGAACACACCTGCCACTCTTGACAGAATCTCGCCACTGTTGTCAAGTGCAACAATAGTATTCTCGAATGTAGGTTTAGCCGGATTTTCCACTATAGCCTTAATCTCGGCATTCTGCTGTTCGATACCTTTCAGGAAAGCCGGTTCATAGTGTTCCAACTTGATATTGTTAAAGTCCGGAGTTCCGTACGGTGTCTGGAACTCTGTCATAAACGGATTTACTGTATCCGCCTGTTTCTGGCCGCATGCACATACCATACCGCCTAAAGCCAAAGCCATCATTACTTGTTTCATATGTTTGTGAGTTTTTGAGTTTGTAAGTTTATGAGTTTTTTTAGTTACAAGTTGACGAGTTGACAAGTTAACGAGTTGACAAGTTAACGAGGTTACCATCCGGATGGAGAGCCTTGTCAACTTGTAACTGAAGCCTTGTTTCCTAAAGCAAAACCTTGTTTACTATTTTATTTCCAATCTGCATCTCAGCGGATAATGGTCGGAAGCATCAATCGAATCATCCACCCGGCAATCCAACACCCTGTAGGCATCGCCCACCATGATGTGGTCTATTCTGAAATACAGGAAGTTTCTGTTATAAGTTATTCCCGGTCCGTTTCCAGCCTCAATATATGCATCCTGCAGCTTTTCCGAAATCCTGTTGTGGACGTACGACACAGGAGTATCGTTAAAATCGCCGCACACTATCATATAAGGAGAATAGTTCTTCCCGATATATTCCGAGATGACATCCGCCTGCGGGCCTCGTATCGCCATCGCATCAGCCAGTTTGTTCAACAAATACTTGCTTCCGCTCTTCACCTTATTCTCGTTCGGTGACTTTAGCATATCCGTATAAACCTCCTTGTCGTGGGCATCAAGTTTGTTCGACTCCAAGTGATTGACAATCACAGGTATATCATGTTCCTTATACTTGACGGAGAAAGCCGCACTGGCATTATTCCTACTTTCTATATCTATATTCTCGATAAGTTTAACGGGATATTTGGAATAGCATGCCATGGAATTTCCGTTCACCGTGTGTACTCTCACGTAGGGATAAACCTTCTGCAATGCGCTCTTTATCTTTGCATTATGCGCAGGATATTCCTGAAGACACACTATATCCGCACCGGACTCTCTGATATAATCCAATACGGGATTTACCCGGCTTCCGTCGGCCGCTTTCTGACGCTGCATCTGCATCACATTATAAGTCAGCAACTCCAATGTATCGCCTCCAGAAGCTTCTGCAGAAAGATTAATCGGAGAATAGGACATGAGCGAATTCCATCCCAACAGGAAGAAAGCCACAGGAACAATCATCATTTTCCATTTCATAAAGGCCCAAAACACCACAAAACACAGGTTCAGGATTATGAATATCGGAATGAAAAGTCCTGCACACGCCCACAAAGGATGTTGCACAGGCGAAATCATAGGACTGTAGGCACATATCAGGAAACATATACCTACAATGATATTTATAACCAGAAAAAAGAACTTGAATGTATTCCTAATGAATTTCATCTTCTGCTTGCATCAAAAAGTTTCTTTTTCTCATCCTCCGACAGACTTCCGTAACCGGACTTTCTCAGTTTCTCAAGGATACGGTTTATCTCGTCCTCATCAGCCTTCTTACGCGCATTATAATCATATTGCTGCCGGCGTTCGCCATAGTGCACCTTCATTTTCGGTTTACGTTTCGGCAGTTTGAATCCTCCGGCAAAGAAATCGATAACAGCATTAATCCACTTTGTGACATCATTGCCTTTTGCCAGTCCCGTAGAGAACCAGAAACCGGCCGCCGCGCCACCAAGATGGGCAATATGCCCACCCGCATTGCTGGAGGTCATGAAAAGCAAATCGAAGAGCACCATAAACAGTGCCACATATTTCAGTCGGACAGTACCTATAAACATAAACTGCACCGGGAACTCAGGCTCCCTGACCGCCGTAGCCACAACGATGGCAAGCACCGAGGCAGATGCTCCGACAAGTGTAGCTATCTCTCTGCTGTATTCAAAATACGGAAAGACATTGTACGAAATCATGTAAAGCAGTCCGCCGCACAATCCGCCAAGGACATACAGTCCGCGCAAGTGTTTTGACGAATAGAAGTTCAGGAACAACCGTCCGAACCAGTACAGCCATAACATATTGAACAGTATATGAAATATGCCGCCATGCATAAACATATACGTCACAATCGACCATGGCTGATATATAAACGCTTTCAATGAGGCCGGAAGACTGAGATATGACGCGACAGGATTATAAGGGACATTGAAAAGCATCAGAAAGATGCCTACCAGTTCCACGAACACAAAAACCACACAGTTTATCAGTATCAGTCGTCCTACTATATCACGGCCGAAGAAGTTATACTTCAAATCAGTAGTAAATCTGTCCGTTGCCATTTTTCTTCCTCCAGTATAAAATAAGAATCAAACCGAAAAGCATACCTCCAAGGTGTGCGAAATGAGCGACATTGTCGTTGGCAGACATTCCCATGAACAGCTCCACCAAAGCATAGAATATAACGAAGAACTTCGCCTTTATCGGGAAAGGAAGAGGGAATACGAACATCTGGCTGTTCGGAAAAAGCATACCGAATGCCAGCAAGATACCATATACGGCACCCGAAGCCCCGACCGTACGCATCATGTTGAGATATTCCTCCATAGGGATAACTCCGAGGGATGTCTGTACGCCATCGTAATTTACCAATGTGGTTTCGTATTGAATGAACTGCACCAACTCCTGGATAAGTCCGGCACCGATACCACACACCATATAGTATATGAGAAATCTCTTAGACCCCCAGACCTGCTCAAGCACACGCCCGAACATCCACAGCGCAAACATATTGAAGAAAATATGGGTAAATCCTGCGTGCATGAACATATATGTCACTAACTGCCCCATATTGAAATCGGATGCCATAAAGAAGTGCAAGCTCAGAATCTTGTCGGCATCTATACCATATCTTTCTGCCACTATCGCGCCGAAAAAGCACAGCACATTGATGATAAGCAGATTTTTCGTTATCGGTGGAATGTTGTTATTCATACTCTTAACAATTAATTTACAAATAAACAGATTATTATCATCTGCATGAAAATTACCTGCAAAAGTAACATTATATTCCTTTATAATGAAAAGTGTTAGAGTTTTTTACATATTTGGGCGGAAATGCTTTCTGCGGAAAGCATTTTATTCCAATATATTTTTTAATAGGAATATAAAATTATAGTAGAAATGCTTTTTATATTAAACAAAAAATGCATACATTTGCTTTCTGCAAAAAGCATTTTCTCACTAAAATTGCTTTCCGTAAAAAGCAATATATATTAATAATCATAGTCATGGATACACTTTTTGAAAAACAAAACGCAATGTTACGCGCTACAAGCATGAATATCACCAGAAGCTTCATGCAACAAATCAACTGGTCTGCTCCGATGCTATGCATAAGAGGGGCCAGAGGAGTGGGCAAATCCACCCTACTGCGACAATACATTAAACAGCACTTTGTGCCCGGTAGCGAAGAAGCGTTATACTGTTCTTTGGATTGGGTATACTTCAGCCAACATACAATAATAGAAACAGCCGAAAGATTTTATAAGCGTGGAGGTAAGTTTTTAGCTTTGGATGAAGTCCATAAATATGAAAACTGGAGCAGAGAAATAAAAGAAATTACTGAAATCTATCCGGACATGAAGATAGTTTTGAGCGGTTCTTCCATGCTAAGTCTTCTAAATGGAGATGCTGATTTGTCTCGCCGGTGCCGGGGTTATGACATGCCTGGATTATCGTTCAGAGAGTTTCTACAATTTTACAAAAACATAGACATTCCTGTTTACACGTTGGAAAATATATTGCAAAACCCTATGTCCCTTGCCATGGAAGTAAACAGCAAATGCCGCCCTATTCAATATTTCCATGAATACTTGAAATACGGCTATTATCCATTCTATCTGACTAATCCAATCGACTACTATACTTTAATAGAACAAACTATAAATTATGTAATAGACGTAGAACTCCCGCAACTCAGAAACATAAATACGGCTAATACCAGAAAAATAAAGGCATTACTTAATGTGTTAGCTCAAAATGTGCCTTACGAAGTCGACATATCGAAATTGTCATCTGTTACCGGTTTGCAAAGAAACACCGTACTTGATTACTTGAACCATCTTAACGATGCAAAAATCATAAACCTGTTATACAGTGACATTACTTCAGTAAAAAAAATGCAAAAACCGGACAAGATATTTCTTGACTCACCAAATCTGCTTTACGCTCTCGCAACAGTACCTGTAAAGATTGGAACTGTCAGAGAATGCTTCACAGTAAATCAGCTAAGCCATTCCCATACAATAGAATACGGAAAAGCACAAGGAGATTTCAGAATTGACGGAAAATGGACGTTTGAGGTGGGAGGAGAAAACAAATCCTACTCCCAGATTGCAGACATTCCTGATTCTTACGTTCTTGCGGATGACATAGAAACCCCACATGGCAATAAAATTCCTTTATGGATGATGGGATTTTTGTACTAAGCCTCACCGTAATAAACTATACCCCGAAATTCCCCGGCACAGCCACATATACCGGATGATTCTTATATCCGATATTCTCCAGCCTGCCCTCACTCAGGAAGCGGTTGATGTACAGGTTTGCCATATAGCGCGTTATGGAACAGATTTATAGCTTCATTGAATCACTCAGCGCCAACAGGCTCTCCGGCCCCATATTGAAGAGCAAATCCACGATACTTAAGCCCGGCTGGAATCCGTGTCGGGAGTCGAATACCTGATAGTATGGTACGGGACGATAGAATGAAGCCATATTTACGGCAGACTTCTTAGGATGTATTGCCTCACGCAAATCAATGTAACTTCTTCTAACTTCTGTAAGTTTTGGTAAAACCAAACCAACGGTCAACGAAGTTAAACTTGAGTTACTTTACTACTTCAAAAACTTGAATTACTTGTAACCGCTTTCCACAAAAAACATTTTAATGCAAGATTTGCTTTTCATTGTGCCAATCCACATATACAGACATGGCAAAGGCTCCACCAACCTCCGTACATACGGAGCGGCGGAGCCTTTAATTCCTTATCTGAATATTATTTACATGTCATTTTCCAAAAGATAACCGGAAAGGCAAGCGACGGCGAAACACGCCTATTGTACATCCACGGTACTTGCGGCATCTGCATCGGCCTGAACTTCAGGAGCATCGACACACTGCCTGCTTTCAGCGAATTTCTTTGTATTGTTGGCTATTGAAGCCAATGCCCTGTATATTTCTGCTATCAAGCGTCCTGTCACCACAATCAAGAAGCCTGTCACAGGATACATAATTATCATCAAAACACTTGTGCCGACAGGAATCAGATTACCTAAAGAATCGTTCTGGCCGAAGATGGTAAACAGGAAAGATATCAAACATCCTCCTACTCCCAAATAGAACCCAAACCATTCACCCAATGTCTGTATGAAGTGAGACACTACAGGTATGGCCACGAACTCATGGTCTTCGTGAAGTGAATTTTTCACTTTTTCCTGACGGTTAAACCACAGGCAGAAACTCATTGCGCCAAGGAATATCAATACCAGAAATGCCAAAATCATGGCAAACACTGCTCCGCCACTGATGTAATCAAACACTCCGCTATCAACGGCTTCGTATATAACCCAAAGTGGGAACAAAGCATTTAAGACGGCCATAATTACATAAAGCAACCTGAACGGTTCACGATAAAACTTTCCATTGTCGATATAATCCCATACCGGCTCGAAGAATGCAAAAAACTTGTTGTCCATAATAGTTTTTTTAGATTAAGGTCTATATTACGTTAAGGTATATAAAAAAGACCCGATATTTTCACATACCTGTTCAAATATATAAAACTTAATTTATAATTACCATAAAACCTCTGTTTTTAACATTAAATTCTTCCTTTAGCCTGTAACCTTCCCATATTTCCTACCTGCGGCATACCGATATCCAGTTACATCGAACGTATAATGAATATAAAATGAACATAAAATGAACGTAAAACGAGCTGGACGAGAAACGTCCAAAGACACGTAAAATACCGTTCATTTACTGTTCACAGGGTGTTCATTTAGCGTTCATAAAACCACTTCTGGAGATACGGATTGGCTAAACTTGCAGAAGTTAGAAGGAGTTACCGTCCACCGAAACGGACTTAGAAGTCGAACTTAAGATACTTATAATTACTTCTTGCAAAAAGCACAATTTTTATAGGCAAGTACTATCCCTCAGCACCAACAGACTCTCCGGCCCCATATTGAAGAGCAAATCCACGATACTTAAGTCCGGCTGGAATCCGTGTCGGGAGTCGAATACCTGATAGTATGGTACGGGACGATAGAATGAAACCATATCTACGGCAGACTTCTTAGGATGTATTGCCTCACGCAAATCGAGAATACCTTCGCCGGCATCCATATACTCCGCTGTAGGAACAAGTTCGGACTGAATGTCTATCTGTTCGCACAGCCACTGAGTGAGTTCCATATTGAAATCATAAAGGAACTCATATTTCCTATCGAAAAAGGCATTGAACTCATCGGCATAATAATCGAAGAAAGGGCTTTGCTTATATGCAGCCACAAACGCATTGCGGTGAACATGACGCCAGTTGCCGTGTTCCGACACTCTGATATCCTTCATGGCACACTTGCCATCGGATGATTTCTCCACAGGTATGGTCAGCGACAGAGGTCCGTCAGCCGAGGCTATCACACATCTGTTGCGGTATGTCTGCTTCATATAATGGTCATATCTTTCAATATAAGCTTTCCTGCAGGAATACAATGCTGCGAAATATGAAACCGGAGCTAAATATGCCGACCCGAGGATAATATCTTTACTTTCCATCTTCTGTGTTTACTGAATTTTTTTCATGAACCGTCCCTTCTTCGAAGGATACCATATTCTCAATGCCTTGCCTATGATATGATTCTCCGGCACAAAGCCGAACAGGCGCGAATCGTTGATGTTTACAGGATCATTGGACACCATCCAATAGTAATCCTGCAGGAATGTATATTCTTTCACCGGCTTGCCGTCTACATACACCGTGTCACCTTTCAGAGAAGCGTCACGTTTCTCATGAAAGGCTATCATATTGCCTATAAGGGCTGCATTCCACGGATATATCTTTACCGGGATTCCTTTCTGCGGAACTACGAAAGGATATGCCTTACGGCTATTTTCAGGATAAAGCGGTGCAAGTTTCACCTGCCGGTCAAGTCTTTGGGTTATGAGATAATGTTCGTAATAGCTGAAACTTCTGATATAATTGCCTTCGGGTGTATATCCGGCTAACTGATTGTCGGTTATTCCTAAAGAATGTAACACGCTGTCCATTGTTTCTTCCCTCTCTGACGGATATGAATAAAGAGCTTTTGCATCAGGGCTGAACACTTCTGTTCCTTCGGCCATAAGCTGACTGTTCAGCATCAGAGTGTCACCCGGAGTTCCTATACACCTGCTGATATACAGTTCTCTCCTGTCCACTGACAATGACGTATCGGCAGGCATGGGATTGTTGAATACCACTATATCACCCTGTCTGACCTCGGAAGGAAGCAACCTTTTATAGCCGAAAACCGACTGCAGAGGCACACGCCATCCGTAACTCCATTTGCCCACCAGGACTCCTTCTCCTCGGTAAAGTGTGTTCTCCATGCCTGAAGAAGGTATAAAACATGATGTGACAAACAGGGTTCTGACTATAATCACCGCCAGCACGGCTATGACTATGACTCTGATATATGTCAGCCAGGGTTTCATTTTTAGTTTATCAGGTGACAAGTTGACGAGTTGACAAGGTTACCATCCGGACGGAGAGCCTTGTTAACTTGTAACTGGAGCCTCGTCAACTGAAATAGAATCTACTTTATATTATCCACAAATTTAAACAGTCTGTTCCAGCGTATTTTTCCATCGAACCATCCTCTGTCCTTGTCGAGCGACAGCCAGATGAAGATTGGCTTACCAACGATATGGTCCTCAGGAACAAATCCCCAGAAGCGTGAGTCGGCAGAGTTATGACGGTTGTCACCCATCATCCAGTAATAATCCATACGGAAGGTATATTTGTTTGTTTCCTCACCGTTGATATAGATTTTGCCGTCCTTCACTTCCAGCTTGTTGCCTTCATACACATGTATCGGGCGTTCGTATATAGGAAGATTGTCTATTGTCAGTTCTATGGTTTCACCCTTCTTAGGAATCCATACAGGACCATAGTTGTCGGTAGTCCATCCGGTAAGTTTGTTTACGGGATACAAGCCTCCTGCATCATCTCCCGGAACATCTGTTATAGATTTCACAAGGTCTTTGCGTGCAAGCAGTGCAGCCTTGGCTTTTTCCGTAAGCGGAATGTTATATACAGATTCCTGCGGATAGTATGCCATAAGGTCTTCCTTGCTTATGCCTAATTCCCTGCACAGTTCGTCAGGAAGCTGACGGGTGGTATGTACAAAATATCTGTACTGTACGTTGTCCGGTTCCTTGTTTGCCTTGCCGTCCAGATAAACAATCTTGTTTTTTATCTCGAGTGTCTGTCCCGGAAGACCTACACAGCGTTTCACGTAGTTCTCGCGTCTGTCTACAGGACGGCTCACTACTTCGCCAAACATAGACTTATTCTCATTGATATATCTGCGACCTACTGAATAATAGTAATCATATACATCGCGCTGCTGCAACGGTGTGAGTGTAGACATGTCAATAGGCTTGGAAAGTTCCTTACCGGCCTGATAGCTTATGCGGTAGATATCCTCTGCCGGCATGGCTGTAGCCACAGTGTCACCTGCAGGGAAGTTGAACACTACGATA
Organism: uncultured Phocaeicola sp.; assembly: GCA_944320855.1. Lineage (GTDB taxonomy): Bacteria > Bacteroidota > Bacteroidia > Bacteroidales > Bacteroidaceae > Phocaeicola. The sequence continues at coordinate 1,306 of CALUJF010000010.1, read as the reverse complement.
TCGTTAAGCTGTACGTGCCCGAGAGCTTCCACACGCTTATAATCCCATTTAGGCCATTCCAGATACGATTTGCAATTGAACACCGGAAGCGTGTGCTGAGTGAGAGGCATGTGAAGCGGAGTCTGCGGAACCCTTGCTCCATAGCTCATCTTGCTTACGAACAGATAGTCGCCCACAAGCAACGACTTCTCCAGTGAAGATGAAGGAATGACGTAATTCTGAAAGAAATACAGATTGACGAAATATACCGCTACCAGAGCGAATACGATGGCATCCACCCAGCTCATAACGGTTACGACGAGCGGATTGGTAGATTTCTTCCACCATGTCCAAGGTATTTTTTTGGTTATATAAACATCGAAGATAAACGGTATGGCAATTATACCAAGCCAGCTCTTCAGCCAGATGATGAATGCTAAATAAAGTGCCATTGCTATGGCAAACTTTATCCATTGTTTACGTGATGCCTGTATCATTTTGAGTTTTTGAGTTTTTAGTTACAAGTTGACGAGTTGACGAGGTTTTCCATCCGGATGGGAGCCTTGTCAACTTAAAAATTAAACAAATCATTCATGCCTAAGAATCCTGTATGCTCAGTTGTATATTCTGCTGCAAGCACTGCTCCAAGAGCAAATCCCTTACGGTTCTTGGCATCGTGGGTAATGATGATAGAATCAGCTTCAGATTCGTATGTTATGGTGTGGATACCCGGTACTTCATCACGACGGATTGCGCTTACAGGCATTTCATTTGCAGCACACTCAGTAGTACCTGTTACAGTACCGTCCGGTGCGGTAAGTGTTCCCATCACCCATTTATCTTTACGGTCGAGGTTCTCAAGGATTCCTTCAGCCAGAGTTATGGCAGTACCGCTCGGAGCATCAAGTTTGTGAATGTGGTGAGTTTCCACCATTGACACATCATATCCCGGGAAATTATTCATTATACGAGCCAGATACTTGTTTACGGCAGAGAAAATAGCTACACCAAGGCTGAAATTTGACGACCAGAACAGAGTGGCACCTTCTTCGGCACACATACGGCGCATCTCGTCGCCATGCTCGCCCATCCATCCTGTACTGCCTGATACAACCTTTACACCATTCTTGAAGGCCGACAAACAGTTGTTGTAAGCCACAGAAGGAGCTGTAAACTCTATTGCCACATCAGCCGAGCGGAACGCTTCCGACTCGAAATCCTGTGTATTGTTTATATCTATGATGCTAACTATCTCATGTCCGCGTGAAAGGGCAATCTTTTCTATCTCTTTGCCCATTTTTCCATATCCAATTAATGCTATCTTCAT
>CALUJF010000009.1 GCA_944320855.1 uncultured Phocaeicola sp. | reverse complement strand
TCGGACAAAGAGCTGAACATTCCCAAAGCCAAATTCAAACTGAAAACAATAGCGTTTGACGGACTTGAACAATGCTACCATCAAGAAGTAAAAGATCTGATAAAAGAACAGTTGGTAATGAATGAAACAGTTGAGGATTGGTTGATGAAGACAACCGATAGACAGGATAAAACAAAAGATGGAAATCGGAACAAAGATATAATTGAGAGCAAATATGATTGTAGTATTTTATTTCATACCATCTCGTCGGTATCTCCTATTCCTTACGTTGGATTAGAACTTAATTATGGTAGGGTAACAAGCAATCCTGATTCGCTGGGATTCTTCACATTGGATTATAGAGGGGATGGTGACGAATTGGAATTGAACTGCATCATAGGAAATGGTAATATTCCATCTTTATATAGAGGATTTTTATATTAATGTGAGTTCGAAATAAGAATAAATATATTTCATTGATAATTAGGAATATAGTGATAAAAGTATTAAATTTATAGTGCTGAATTATAACATTTAAACGATTACCACTATGTTTCCATAAATTAAAGTTACAGAGATTTATTGTATGGCGATGATTTTTTTTGATGAATTTACATTGCAACAGGAAAAATATATGATTGAGAATAGAAAGCCATGCATCGTAAAAACTAACCATATGAATGATGTTGAAGATTAAAGTTTCTGTATTATATAAAAAGCCACCAGTGATAAGTTTCATTGATGACTCCTTTGCTTTATCAGTTATTGAAGGGAGGAAGCCAGAGTTGGATTTTCCCCTTCTTTTTCTGTCCCATTTTCTTATAATCTTCCTGCGTCATGTTCATCACAGGAGAATCTGTGAACTTCCCATTACCTGCATTATGTCTAACCTTAGTTGTCCCACTGTCCCATGTCCCACCAAGAATATCAACTATCCGGGACAACAGAAATAGAAAGAGCCACCGGTAATCGATGACTCCTTTTTCTCTTAATCCTTCTTCTTTCTAATATACCGTCTTCTCTCACAACCGTATATATTTTGAGAATAGGCATAGTCTATAATCTCTGAAATATCGAAGTCCGGTATAAGTTCTTCTATGGTTTCTTTTGCCTTACTCTTCTCTATGCCAGCCTTACATAGTACCCCGGCATAAGACATAGAAGCATTATTTCTTCCCTGACCTATAGCTTTTCCTGTCCATATACTCTTCAGAAACTTTATTATGGTTTCATCCGATATAATCTGTTTACTCAGTTTTAAAAGAAATCCCGAAGCTTCATCATCATCCAAGACAAGAATTTCCTCACCTGTCTCAGTCTTTATTACAGTTTCAGTCCTTACCTTGCTTTCTTCTTTTGGGGTCTGGGTGGAAGGAACAAAATGGAAAGGTACAGCATCAGTGTTTATCCATAAGTCAGGGTCATAAGAAAGATAATTCCCTCTTGCCAGGTCTCTCGTTGATGTATCTTTAACCTCACAATTATAATGGTTCAAGAGCTGTTCATAAAGGTCATCATGGTAACGAGGTTCCAGGTTGTCATGTAGGATGATAGCTTTATACCCTTCACCGCTTGGAGTCTTGAAGCCAGCATAAACATGGGGAGATTTCTTGAGATTGTTTATAAAGTCCTGCATGTTTTCTTGAGGTATATGGTCGAAGTCGAGGGCTGTATAAGAGGAATAGACTTTTAGGCAGTTTTTATTTTTGCTTTTAAAGGTTCCGTTCCATATTACAGCAGGGATTCTTTTTTTCTTCTCGTCCTTTTCATCCTTATCCTTAGCATTCCTGACATCCTGAGCTTTCTTCTTAAGGTCGAACTCATTACCTGTCCTTATCATTTCCAGAATATCATCCAAGTTATAGTCTATAGGATTCTTGACATCAGTAATTATCTTGAACAGGCTTACTCTTTTCTTGTAGTGTGAAATAACCTGATATCCTGCCACCTTTTTATCTTCTATCCTCTTTGACCTCTCTTCACAATCGATGTAAAAGGAAATATCGGATGCACTTGGTTTACCTTTCAGTCCAAGTTCTTTAAAGGTGTTGCATAGTAGTTCCTTAACCTCAGACCTTGTATAAAACTTTCCTACCTCAAGATTAGACTTTAGTTTCTCCACAATCTTATCATTCGGCCTCTGTTCAAAAGGGATGGGGGCAATAGCATTCTTTATATAATCCTCTCTCCATTCCAGATTTTCCATACCTTCTTCACCAAGGGCTTCGTAGTATTCCTTGTATTTAGTCGGTATGAAATAGCATTTATCCAAGACATCAGGAATATCTTTACAGGCTTCACAATAAAATAAAGCTCTGTCCTTAAAGTTTCTCAATTCATTCCACTTTTGAAACATGACCTTAACCTCAGAATCATCACTGTCTATATCTTTGGTTACATTCATATTGACACTTAAGGCAGTAAACATCGAAAGGTCATTGTTGTATATCTTATTGGAAATTTCCCATGCTCTCCTGTCTGCAAGTTCAAGGAGCGGATTCTTTTCTATTACCTGATTACCCTTTTCATCCTTACTAATGCAGCAGTAGTTTTCCTTATGATTCGGCTTTTTGTTCAGTCCATCTATGAATTCTTCCTTGTGTGGAGCTGATTTAAAGTTTTCTATCTGTCTATTTGTCTTTTCATTCTTCTGCTTTATACTTTCATTCATAGCTTCTTCAGTCATATCCGACGCTTTTGTATTGAAGTATAGTGTAGCCATATTCTTGAATGGATTAGAATCAAGTCTCTGTCGTCCTATAATTTGCTGTATGTCCACTGAAACATCTATGGTAAGACTTTCAACTTTAGGATTGGCGAAAATACAGGAATAGGCTTTGTCGGAATAGAAGTCAGCTCCAACATATACGGTAGAGGTACAGAAAGTAAACATCTTATGGGTTTCACCTTTCCCTGGAATATCACCAATCTTATAATCCATACCTTTCTCTTTAGACAGTTCTTTCAGCTTGCTTATATTTTCAGGGGTGGAGGAACAGATTATATTTACTTCTTCCGGCTTAATGTTCAGAGTTTTAATAACCTTTACTATATCCTTTACGCTGTTGATATATAGAACCGCTTCCTTTGCCTTAATCTCTTTTCCATCAACAAGCGTAGTTTCTCCTTCACCTTTCCTGTAATTTTCTATTATACCTTTACAGAGCTGGGTTATGGATTTGGATGTCTTGATTATTTTTACTCTCGGCTTTTCTATCATACTCTCAGGCCATTCAAGTTCATACATGGTCAGAACCTTAAAGAAATCAAGCTTGTCCAGATATTCCTCAAGGAACGGTGTGGCAGATAGGAATACTACATTTGGAAAACCTTGTAAGAGTTTATAAAATTCATATTCAGTGGTAGCCTTGAAATGACAGTCATAAAACATAACCTGAAATTCATCCACTACAACATTCCATTCTTCAAGATTCTGTTTTTCATCCAGTAGTATCTCAAGAATATGTTTAAGGGAATCATAGGTAGTCAGAATCTTAGTTCCACCACCTCTTACATAGTCCCTGAGATTATCCTTGTATGTTACGGTTTCACTTGAGCTTATAGAACCATTGGAGAAATACTTATCCTTATCTCCATTATATCTGAAAAGATGGTAGTTGTCCTGAAGATGCTGACTGTATTTATTGTATAACAGATTCTTTCTCGGGCTTGCTAATATACATTTCTTATCACAGCCAAGAAATAACTCTGTAGCACCACAACCACATACTTTCTTGTTGAATATGTAATGTCCCTTATCTGGCAAAACATCAAATAAGTCTTTCATGTCAGACAAGTACTTTATTCTTTCTTCTACTTTAATTATAACTTTCTTCATAATATTCTTTCTTATAATACACTTCCGAAGGAGGGGAAGGGGGTAGAGGGATAGTACATAACCGGAGGGTGGATGGAAAAATTTATATAGAGAATTATATCCTTTATAAAGGTTTTTCAACTTTTTGGAGATTTTTTATTCCACCTTTCAGGTATTATGTTCCATCCTCCAACCTCTTACCCCCTAACCATTCCTATTATATCAATGGTTTATTAGGATTAAGCTTTTTAGTCAGTTCATCAATATCAGCTTTCTTTTTAGCTTTGTAGTTCTGATATTCCTGACTTTCTTCTTCAACCCATTCCAGATTATCCATGTTGAAGTTCAGGTAATCTATATCTTTATGTAGGACTTTGGTTTTTTTTAACAAAGACTTATCACCCATCACGAAACCGACTTCAGCCATAAGGTCATCAGGATGTACAATTCTCCTTTCACTTATTCCATACTTGTTTCTCCTGTCATAATATAATAGAGGATCAATGCCAAGCATTCTGTAGATATATGCACCTCCAATATTCTTGACTACCAGAAGTTCTTTCTTGCCATCATTAAATCTCCCATCGGACGTTGCAATAAGACCTCTTCTTGTAATTCTTCTGCAACTTGTCTGCTCATACCATTCCAAGTTTGATGCACTACAGTTCTGTATACTATGGTCTTTATGAAAAAGCACATATTTCTTACCATCACGAGGCATAGGTTTATAACAGTCAGCTACAAGTTCATCCAGTTCAACTATACCTTGATCCATAAGTTCAAGATATTTGCTTCCGTCTGTTCTTTGATGTATCTTAAGGAAACTGTTATAATTATTATATTCCCTGTATACATGGGTACCTTTTTTGTTTACCCATAAATTATACTTCTTACTATACTTCAGAAGTACGTTTTCTATTCTTTTCTCTTTCATAAAATCAATAGGTTTTCATATGTGGTAGAATATCCAAATCGTAAATACTCAAAAAATCAAGGTCATCAGCCTTAGCCCATAAATTACGCCCAGGCAATGCTTCGTTGATTTTTTTATTCACGAAGTCAAGGGTATAATGCGGAGCACCATAATTGTCAGGATCCAATAGTTCACGATAGATATATGGATTTTTTACTGCTGGGAAAGGGTCTTCATTTAAAGTTCCAATTATTGTTCCTTTTGGTAAATACCTTCCTTCGCAATAGTCTATGTCTTTCCGTAATTTTACATAACACATATTATCATACTTTCCGATATGATGTAATTGACAAGTCTCCGGACATTCTCCATATGTTCCAAGCCATGATATGTCAAGAACACTGATTTTTCGAGTTCCTTTTATAAAACCGAGTTCTGCATAACCGATTATTTTCTTTATCATATAATGGATATACAATTCCTGATTTTTACTTAATCCTCCAAGCCCTTTAATTTCATTCATGAGGGTTTGATCAACCTTCATATTATTGAAGTATGGTTCGGAACTTGAGGGCATAAAAGCACCGTTTGATAACATTAAAAATACTTTTTTCATTTTTAAAATGTTTTTAATCGTTAAAAAAATTATTATTTCAAACTCTACATCTGAAAAAATCAGACATAGTTGTGGCTTGACAGAAAGGATTTTACCCTTCCTGCCCCCATCAAAACCGACAACTAAAACTGGCGCCAAGTCTTAATCATCAGTTCAAGCCTTGTTGATTGGGATTAGTTTTTTAGAAAACGACCAACCGCACTTTTTGATAAGCCGAGTTGTTCTGCAATACCTCGGATAGTTAGTCCTTCATCTTTTAACCTCAATACCGTATCACCCATTGACGGTGAAATGGAACTGCGACTTACTTTTTTCTTCGGAAGATGGTTCTCCTCATTATCGAACTCACGGAATTCAAAATGAAGATATGGTTCTTCTGAGATTTCCATAACTGCAACTTCTGATATCTTTATCGAACTTCTGGATTTCAGCTGTTTCAGGTATTTGATGCCGTCTCCTTCACAAGAATTACCAATTGCAATAATACTGTCTGCATAGTTAGCAATGACAGAACTACCCAGAATATCCTTAACCTCTATCGGATTCTTGCTGTTTCTCTTAGCTAAATGTGCAACCAGAATTATGGTCAGATTATACTTCTCCTTTATTAGCTTTAATCCTTGGATAAACTGTTGAGCCTGTTTTGCAGACTTACCATTATCCAACATACACATAAGGTTGTCGATAATAAGTAGTTTCGTATCATTATTACTACGAAGCAAGTTCTCAATGGCTAATAATCGGTCTTCAATACTACTACCATATTCAGCACCAGTAAATCGTCCTCTTATCAAATCACCTGACGCACATTCCAGTAGCTTTTCATACCTTCTTGCGATCTGAGAATCGTTATGCTCTTCATCGATGTAGACCGTCTTTCTGCTCCTATTGGTCATAGGCTCCTCCCAATAGCATAGGTTATCATTGTTGGCTAAAGCAATATCGCAAGCAAGAAGCGTCTTACCTGAATTTGTGTCACCGACAATAAGAGCCAGGTCTCCCTGACATATGTATTCACCGAAAATGGTCTCACCTTCAGAATAATTGTCTGGGTTACTTACTATACGGCTTAATGTCTTTGTCTCAATGTACATATATATTTTTCTTATTACGGAAGGTAGTGTGAACTACCTTCCTTTTTGTTAATAATTAGCTATTCAAAATCTCATTGAATATTCCTATAAGAATAATCTCCGTTGTCTTTGTCCGATCGCCTTTTACGCCTTTAGCGTCTTGTAGTTGGCTCAATTGTTCTGGCGACATTTTAGAAAACTTATCTTTTATCTTATCTGCCATTGCTTTTTTATCAGCAGTATTCTTCAAAGTATCACAGCTCCATACGGCAAGAGGTACTCCCTTAAGTATTTTCTGAGAAGCAGCACCAGAGAAAACACTTTTGTATGTTTCAAGAATGTCTCTCATGCAATCTACCACTTCTTGATCCACATTGATATCCTGCCCTTCGCTTGCCTTTTTAATATCAGACTTGGTAAGTTCACGACCGATGCTGTAATAGCTTGCTGCTTTAGCTACAAAACCACCAGTCTGTAGAGCATAATAACTTTTAAGGATTGATCCTGTGTTACGACAAGAGGTATACTTGAGTAACTCAGATCTCGTGGTTTTCTTGACATCGAGATTTGTGGAGATATATTGCTTGAAGAATTGCTCTGGACTTTCAAAAGTTTTAAAGGTGAAAGTGAAGTCGAAAGGGGTGTAATTAGGATCAACCATGGCTTTATCAAGATCCAAGTCGTGTCCTGCACCGCGTCCGTTTGCATCATATCGTGAATAATACTTTCGAAGTAAATCGTCTGGGATTTTCCACCACTTTTTTGTGTCACGTTGATAAATCGCAGGTGTTAGTCCGGCATCTTTCACAGTTTTTGCACTCACGTACAATGCACTATTTGTCATTCCGTTTTCCCTGCAGATTCCTTGCCAATCCTTAGCACGGCTTGGAGAATTTCTGTTTTCCATGATTGTACATTCAGGCAGTCCTAACATTTTGTTCCTGTGATAAACGACGTCCTCCTTTAAAGGCTCTCCATCCCACTCCTTAAGATTGGGATTAGGCACTATTGTCCCAGCCTTTGTCCCGTTTAGATACGTCCCACATAAGATATATTCGATTGGTGGGACAGGGGTGGTCGGATTTGATAGTGCATTACAATTACTATCAGGTGTAATGTTTCCCTGCTGTTCTACTGGACTCTGATTTACATCTACTGATGCGTTATCTACTATGTTTTCTGATGCTGTGTTTAAATTACTCTGGTTCATAATGTTTCCTATTTTTTTATTGGTTAGTACTATGCTTTCATCAGTATGTTCTGATGTCGGCAGATTGCTATTCTCATTTACAGATGGTATTACAGCCCCATTCTGTTCGGCATTAAAATTTTTATCCATTGTTTTATGGTTTTATTTGTTAAACCTTGGCTCGGCAGGCGTCAATCCCCCATCGAACCGTTAAATTATCACTTGTTTCACTGAAAATAATCAGTGATTTATTAATTTTGTTACATCATGTCATAGAACTCTTCCTACAAATTGTAGTAATATGCCTAAGTAGGATCTCCTACATGGCGGCGGTCTCCTGCAACTTCTCATAGCTTACTTTTTATTTTTTCAGGATTTTTAGTACTTCCCTCAAATCGAACCAAATTAGCTTTCCCCTCTTATATATAGCAGAATCGAGGGTACCCTGGGAGATAAGGCGATTGACTGAAGAAACAGAAATTCCTAACTCCTGACCAAGCGCTTTAATACCTAATATCAATTTGGGTTTACTTTCAATCCCAGCACAATCATAGCTGTGCTTAGGAACTACTAGTCCCATTTCTATTCCTACTTGCCAGAAATCTTCAATGGTGGCCTGTAGAAGCGGTTTGTCTTTAATTTCTTTTTTTCTTTCCATATCAAAATTTTTATAAATAGTTATCAGTTTGATTGCTGTTTCGATTACGACTGCAAATATAATGCATTGATTTTCAGATATATGACAACTATGAAACTCTATGAAAAAACACTATGATTCTATGAATTTTATAACATTACTATGGATTTCTATGGAAAAACATAGCAATATTCATAGCGTTAAGAAGAGGGCAATAAAAAAAGGCTGCCCTATGGACAGCCTTGTAAGAAAAATTATCTCTGATATGTTTTTTACTTCATATAAAACTTGAACTGATAATACAACAGCATCAAATCATTTGTTGGGTAATAACTTTAGGAGTGTCTTACCTAAAAAAGTTGACCTTTTTGTCGCTACTGTCCCATGTCCCACTAGAATTGATTAATTATTGGGGACAAAAGGATGGGGAGCCGCCAACAATTATGAAAGATGCAAATTTGATAAACCATGCGACATGGCAAAATGACGGGTATACATATTACTTATTTTTTTCACATACACTTTTAAATTGTTCGTAATACCTAAGAAACATTGTTCTTTTTATATTCTCAGCTCTTTCAGAAGGATTTTTATCAATCTCACCCAAATAACCCAAAAATCTCAGTGCTTTCTCATATGAATGATTATCAACCCTATTATCCTTCTGTTTTTCTAATATATTTAGGAAGTCATACTTGAAATTCTTCACAAGATGACAAAGGCAGTTATACTTCACCATTTCGTCTTTCCATTTAATTACCTCCGGTTTAGTATTTGGCAGTTTCCTACCTGTTATTCTATAAAGAAAGGTTGCTTTGGTATTAAAATTATCTTCAATGTATCCATTTTCTGCTATAGTATTGATAAAAGTCTGGAGAGCTTGTATCTTCTTTTTATTATTATCATTAGTTGGGCTTAGATATATAGAGAAAATATACTCGTCCTCTTTCGATTCTGTAATATACTTTTTATCTGAGAAGAAGTCATCCGGTATAACAAAATCCACTTCCTCGATATATTCTTCTGTTTTTTCCAAATTGACATAACTTTCCGTTGTCTGAATTAGATGTCGGGAATCCTCGTTGCTATTGAGTACCTCATTTATGCATTCCTGCTCTTCTTTCGATAATTTTATTGGAAAATCAGTTATCACCCTATTAATCAAAATGAGATTATTTTTGAAATAATCAAAAAAGAAATTAGGGCTTAATCCTTGACTGATATAACTTTCTATTTCGTTTGTATATTCTTCAGGGATTATATTATTTATTTTTTTGTGTAATGTATACTCCTCATTTAAGTCTGTAATCTTTTTGTTAAGCTCTAATCCGTTAATATATTCATCCAGTAAAGAAGAAGCTACTTCAACTTCTGAAATATCAATTTTACCATTATCCCTTAAATTGTCTACTTGTGAAAAAGTAAAATGATAATACATTTCAAAAATTCTTATCTGCTTGCAAACACGAGTCAGGTCATTAGTTTCAGATTCCAAACTATATACGAAGCCAGACTCATCCTCATTCTCCATTGCTGACAATAATTTATTCATTGTACTAATGCTGATATTCATCTTACAAAGAATATATTCAGCTTCATCTATTGGCAATGAAATTAAAAACTCATATAATTCAGAGTATGATATTGGTAATACATCATAATCTCTTTCAAAAAAACCTTCGGTAAGTTCAGTGAATCTATTTCTCATTATATAAGTTATCAATCTGGAGTATGGATTAATAACGTCATGAAATAACTGAAAGGCTTTTAATCTATTAAGGTAAAATGTTTTAGAGATTTCTGACAAATATTCATTTTTACATATATTATTATATTCCTGAGAAAAATCCTCAGGGGTAAAACGTTTAGATTCCTCAAAAATCCTTTTTAAACCTTCATTATATTTCTTCCTTTCAATTATTTTCTTTTTAAGATAGTTCATAATTACTAAAGTTTATTACATACAAAAAATAAAGCAGTACCTGTAATTCAGATACTGCCGCAAATATAACTCTTTATTATCAAGCTATTCCTTTCACATAGTCAAAAAGTGTCTTTAACTGTTCAGAATTCATTTTATCCATCCTACTTATTATTTCTGACTTGTATTGATGAGAGTTCCACTTGTCCATTTCCATCTTCTGTGTCTCATCCGCTACTTCTATGTATGGCTTCATGGATTCGTAATCACTATGTCCGGTACAACTCATTACCACACTTGGAGGAATACCAAGGGCAAGAGAACAGCATACAAATGTCCTTCTTGCATCATGGCAGCTTATCTGTTCCCAAAATTTAAAAGTGTCTTCATGTCGGGTGCTACCTTTGAAATAGACCTGCGTTATTTCCCTGTCTAATCCAGCCAATTTTGCAGCTTCTTTCAGATAATCGTTCAGTTTTTGATTTGATGGTACAGGGAAAACAGTATCACCTTTATACCAAGAATATCTGTCTATTATCTTTTGAGCATGTTCGTTTAGAGCTATGCGAAGTTTGTCATCTGTTTTTTCTGTACAAAAGTCCAAATAACCGTCTATAATATTGCTTGATCTGAGTTTAGCCAAGTCTGAATATCTGAGAGAAGTGAAAGCCATAAAACAGAACATATCACGAGCTTTTGATAGATATTCCTTCTCCTTTGGGTACTCATATTCAAAAAAGTGCATCAGCTCTTTGTATTTAAGATAGGTTACTGTTCTGTGTACCATCTTCAAGTTTGGTTTAAATTCCAATACTCCAGATTGTATTGAATATCCATGTTTTACAGCCCATCGAAGAAATGATTTCAAAGTTCTAAATTGTTTAGCAATCGTATAATTATGATAATCATTCTTTATGTACCAGTTTACCAGTTCCAACATTTTAGACTGGTTTAACCCTTCCAGTGTAATATTAGAATCATATCCCATAAGTTGATTCCACATCTGTTCATATTTATATTTAGATTGCAAGGACCAACATCCTTCTTGTGGACGTGAAACCAGAAACTCCGAAAAAATATCTTTTAATGTTTTCTCATCCCCATTATTGATGTCAACTTTCTTTTTTCTACCAAGCTTCTCATTTACCGATTCCTTCAGTTCTGCTCCTGTCGGGCAAGAATCGTGTAGTGAGAACTCTGTAAAGACTTCTTCTATACATGAAAGGAAATTACGAATCTTATTATTGATTTCACGAGCATAGACGACCTTACCGTTTATCTGGTGTGTCGTATTGGATTTTACCAGCTGTTTGGTGGAATCCCATTTTTCCGGATCAATGGTATAACCTACAGAGAATCCGACTTCGTTCTTTTTTCCTTCCCATCTAACTCTGAGCATGACCTGTCCCTTGTTGGTGGCATAAGCTCTTGTACTGAAATTTACCTTCTTCATAACTGTCCGTTTTTTATATTTACCGCTAATATACCAGTAATAAGAATATGTGTTTTATGCCTTGAATTATCTGGTATTACATGATATTACGTGACATAAAGCACCTTGTTTTGTGGAGTAAAGTTATGAATACTTAATGGGGGGAGTAATAGCCTTTAACACTCCCCCGTTTTTGGATATTATAAGACTTTGAATGGAATTATAAAATATATGTTTTTACTTAAAGTGTTGTTTTTCAGTATTATAAGAATTTATCTGGCATTATAGGATTCATTAGTCCTAGTCCCTCCAGGTCCACAGTTTGAGTGACTAAACTTTTTGAAATCAATAGTTTAGTCACTTTCTTTTTGCTCAGGTTCCCCCATAAGTCCCTCAATATTTAAATAGCTGTATTCATTTAGCAGACATCCATTTCCACGCAGGAATAACATCAATCTTTTTATTTTCTATGTAAATAACATCCTCATAGTCGATGGTTATGATTTTCATATTATCACACCCGGTAGCGGACGATGCTTCCATAATACCTCGTATCTCCCTTTCTTTTGTTTCAGCATCGCTCATATCCCATGTCACCTGAATAAGCTCCACCACAGACTCCTCCCGTTGTATTACGAAATCGCATTCACTGTTGCCTTGATAATACGAAATCTTATCTGATGGCATACGATTTCTATACAGATGCATAAATACGCTATTCTCAAGATTCTTTCCATTGTCATTGCTCTGTGGCATAATGACAGCACTGCGTAAACCGTTGTCTATACAATAATACTTGTCGAGTGATTTCTGTTCTTTGCTGAGCGAACGTTCATATTTGGGAATTCTGATGAACAGAAAAATGTCACACGCATAATCGGCCCAAAGATAAAGGTCGTCTTTTGTAACTTTAAGACCTTGCGACTTTATATCCTTATATATGGCATTTATGGATGTAGGTTTGGTCAGGTTGGACATTATCCTCTTAACGAAATATCTTACCATACCGATATTCGAAATCTTGTAGTGCTCTACCATATCCTTAAGAATCATTGTATCGAAATATCCGTGCAACAACTTTATCTGTTCGGAACGAGTATGTGTAAGAACTATTTCAGGGAAGGAACTTACGCTGTTATATTCCAAGAAAGCATTTCGCAGTCTGGCTATGTCCTGCTCAAGATAACTATCGGTTTTAACACCGATAAACCGACAATATTCATTGAATGATAAAGGAAAAGTTTCGTATTCCAAAGGGTATCCTCTCAATGCGGAACTTAATTCTTTGGAGAGCATCGTAGCATTACTTCCGCATACATAAATATTCTTGCAGTAAGATTTGTAAAGGCGCAGCACAAAGTATTCCCAGTCTTTTATTAACTGAATCTCATCCAAAAAGATATGTACATCTTTGAATGCCACGTCAGGATACATCTCCATATAGGCTACAACAACCTCATCAAGTTGTGATGCGTCCATGCTCTTTAATCGTTCATCGTCGAAACCTAACCATAAAATGTTCTTAGAAGGTACTCCGCCTGCAACAAGTTCGTTGATAGCTATCTCCATCATGGTAGATTTTCCACATCGTCGTACACCTGGTACTGTTATAATCTTTTTACGTGCTAAAGGCAGCTTAGTGTCTCTATCTATAACATCGAACGGTATTTCACTCTGTTTTATAGCAATCAGAGATTTTATAATATCCTTTCTCATAGCCTTTCCTTTTTTAAATGACAAATATAGCAATTTCTTTCCTTTTTTCAAGGAAAGAAATAAAAAATGTCTATTATCCAAGTTTTTCAGATTTCATATGGTGCTGAGTATCATAAAACATGAATCTCACAAAAGAACTTACACTGATAGAATTCATTTGCGTGTGCTGTTAGATTGAAAGAATATCGAAAACAAGCTGTTTGGTGGAACAAAAAAGAATTCTTACCTTTGTAATATAAGAAATCCTGGTCATTACGACCGGGATTTCTTGTTCTCATACTACTATATATAAATCAATGTAACATTACATAATACTAAAACAAATTATAGTAAATATGACTACAATCTACCTCACCCGCCACGGACAAACGGAAGAAAACCTGATGCGGATATTTCAGGGACATATGCCAGGAAAACTTACAGAAGAAGGCATAGAGCAGGCACAGAACCTTGGAAAAGAACTCCGCGACATACACCTGGACTGCATACTCAGCAGCGACTTGCAACGTGTTGTTGATACAGTCTGTATAGCTATGGCAGACAGAAATCTGCCTTGGGAACAGAACAGCCTTCTGAGAGAAATTGACTGGGGGTCATGGACAGGACTCAAGATAGATTCAGTCAATACAAAGAATCCTCCGAAAGATGCGGAAACAAAAGAGATGCTTTACGAACGTGGCAGACGCATAGTGGAATACATAAGAGAAAAATATGAAGGAAAGGACGTACTGGTAGTAGCTCATGGCCTCATCAACCGCTCCATCCAGGCTCACATATTGGGAGTAGATACAAATGAGCTGTACAACATTCCGCACATGAAGAATGCCGAGGTGAGGAAATTCATTTTATAAACAGACAAGAGAGTTATTAACAAAAAAGAAAGTTATTAACAGGTATATGCAAAGCTGTTAATAACTTTCTTTTTTTATGTATCTATATCAACCGGAAATCAAGGATGAACCAAAGTTCCGATGTTTTCACCGGACATCACTTTCTTCAGATTACCTACTGTATCCATATCGAATACGATGATAGGCAGATTGTTTTCCTTACACATACATGTAGCTGTAAGGTCCATAACCTTAAGTCCGCGTGCAAGAACTTCATCGTATGTGATTTCGTCAAACTTGGTTGCAGTAGGGTCTTTTTCCGGGTCTGCAGTATAGATACCGTCTACACGTGTTCCCTTCAGCATTACGTCTGCCTCAATTTCGATACCTCTCAATGAAGAGCCTGTATCTGTAGTGAAGAACGGATTTCCTGTTCCAGCTGACATGATTACCACTTCGCCGTTTTCCATTGCCTCGATGGCTTTCCATTTGGTATAAAACTCGCCTATCGGTTCCATGCGGATTGCTGTAAGTACACGTGCCTTCACACCTGCAGCCACAAGAGCAGAGCTAAGTCCGAGGCTGTTGATAACTGTAGCAAGCATACCCATCTGGTCGCCTTTCACACGGTCGAATCCCTTGCCTGCACCGCTCAGTCCGCGGAAGATGTTACCACCACCTATCACGATACCAATCTGCACACCCATATCGTGGATTTCCTTAATCTGCTGTGCATACTCGCCAAGGCGCTTTTCGTCTATACCGTATTTCTTTTCTCCCATCAGGCTTTCACCGCTCAGTTTAAGGAGGATTCTTTTGAATTTAGCCATATATTTTGAGTTTATAAGTTTGTTTTTACTTTTCGACAAAAGAACAGATTTTTATATTATATATGTTCTTTTGTACTTATGTCTTGAGTCGCAAGTTTTTAAGTTTAGGAACACAAAATTACTTATTTGATTATTACCTTACAAATTTTCAGAAACCAAAAAGCTTTCCAGCTTCTTCTCCGTCTGTTCCCAAAGCTCTTTCATCTGCGGATGACTCAAATACTTATCCTTCAACTTTCTCTGCTTGCAGGAGGCGAACATTCCGCCGGTAACACCTTCGTACTTTTCATCAAGCAGAAGATGTATCGCCGTTTCCGCTCCCTTACGAGGGGTACGGATACACGGACGGAACAGAACATCTGTAAGAGGATCGAACCACATATCCATTCTGATGATATTGGTGGAAACTATTCCCGGGTCGGCTGCATTTACCGTTATTCCCCTGTCTTTAATGCGCTCCGAAAGTTCACGGGTGAAAAGCCAGAGTGCAAGTTTGGTATTGCTGTATATAGGAATACGGAAGAAACCGCCCTCACGTCCTTTCGTAAAGAAATTGGGCCCAATCTTGCCGATGGCGTATGTACACGAAATCATATTCACAATCCTGCTTCCTTCGTGCATCAACGGCAACAACAAGCGTGTAAGAAGATACGGAGCCAGATAATTCACTGCCACAGTATGTTCAAAGCCATCTTCCGTACGTGTGAAATGTGTACACATCGTACCGGCATTATTCATCAGAAGTTCCACCGAAGGAGTCTTGCTCTTAATCTTTCTTGCAGCCTCAACCACCGACTCCATCGAAGACAAGTCTGCCTGAACCACCTCTATATCATCATTGCCGGTATCAAGAATAATCCTGCTTTTTCTTTCCTCACCCTTGAAACTGGTGTAACACACCATTATCACATGATAACCTGCCAGCGCAACGGCCTTGGTTATTTCCGAGCCCATACCTCCGTCGGCTCCCGTTATTACAGCAGTCTTCTTCATCATTTGTTCTCCAGTTTTTCAATTTCTTTTTTCAGACAAGGCGGCAGTTCCTCTTTCAGATGCTTATGGCATGCCATATCGACCGTGTACATTCTGCCTATACAGTAGTTGCTGTGTCCGCAATTGCATCTGGCACATTCTTCCGTCTTCATGCGATTGACAAATCCCGGTTCATTCAACAAGGCACGCCCCATCTGCACGAACTCAAATCCTTTGTTCAGTACCTCATCTATTTTCTCTCTTGAGACAAGTCCGCCCACATATACCAGCGGAATATCCTTTATCTGCTCTCTGAACTTCAGCGCATCCTCAAGGAAATAAGCCTCGCTGAAAGGCACTGTAGGTATCATCATGCGTCCGAAAAGTTTTACACTGTATTTCAGCCACCAGCAGTCCATGTAATGAGTAAGAGTCTTTATAGGCATCGCGCCACGCATGACGTACATAGGCGCCTTGCTTACGAAACCTCCACTGAGAACAAGAGCGTGCGCACCGTCCTCTTTCAACCGCTGTGCCACCTTCAGGCTCTCGTCAATATCCATTCCTCCCTTGAAGCCGTCGCGCATGTTCATCTTTACCAAGACAGCCATATCGTCTCCGGCAGCTTTCATCACCTCTGCCATAACCTCGTCCATGAAACGCATTCTGTTTTCCAACGAACCGCCATACTCGTCCTTTCTGTGATTGGTATATGGAGAAAGGAACTGGCTTATCAGATACCCGTGGCCGGCATGTATCTCTACGGCATCAAAACCTGCCTCACGAGCCAGTCTCACCGCATCTCCGTATGCCTTAGCCATAACAGGAAGCTCATCTTTACGGAGTCCGCGGACAAATGTAGGCGAATAGAGATTAAATCCGGTACATGCACCTACAGGCGTTTCGCCACAGATACTCTTGTGCGACATGTTTCCGCAATGTCCAAGCTGAATGCTAACAGCTGCTCCCTCACGATGGATAGCGTCAGTAAGCTTCTTCAGGTCGGGAACGATTTCAGGACGCATCCACAACTGCCGGTCGAACGACAGTCCGCTTCGTGTCACCGCAGCGTATGCCACAGTAGTCATTCCCACTCCACCATGAGCAACCGACACATGATAGTCATACAAAGCCTTCGACGGCTTGTTGCCGGGACACATACTTTCAAACGCAGCCGAACGTATGGTCCTGTTTCTCAGCGTCAAAGGACCAATCTTATATTCTGTAAAGAGTTTTGATGTTTCCATATTCCTAATATATATAAGGTATCAAACATTTTCTTTTTCCTACCACTTCAGTTCCGAATTCCTCCACATAGCGTTTCCTTATGGCGTATGCACGAGGAGCGAGATTGGCAAAAGTCCATACCACAAATACCCATGCCGCAGCATCGCATGTCAGTATGGCAAATCCTGTCCACTCCATCAGCTCTCCGAGATAATTGGCCGATGTGACATAACGGTACATTCCTTTTTGCGGGAAATAATGACGTGTATCTCCTTTCGGACGAAGATGTCTTATCACATTGTCCGAATGAAGATTTATCACCATTCCGGAAATGAATATCAGTACACCTATTATAAAATATGGTGAACAGAGCCATTCGACGGTATATTTATCAGAATGACCGATATGAAACAATGAATATCCTATCAGAAAACCGTTGATAAGATTAAACACTACTCCCATAAGCATTATGCTGACAGGCATCTTGCTTTTGCCTTTCATCAGTAGCGGAAACACAAACGCCCTCTGGAAATAATGTATCTCGAAAAGGATGAAGAAAACGGCAGGAACGGACATCATGGTATATTGCCCTGTCAGCCACATTGTTGCCATAAGGATAAAGGCAGGGCATTCCATTATCACCCACCCCACTTTATTGGGAAGACTCAAGCCCCAACTTTTGGTATGGAATATGCCATAGCCGGCCTTTACAAAGAAGAGAGCGATGAACACTATTATAGCCAGCACAGGCATAATGTACATCAGATAATTAAATAAAGTATTTATCATAGAATTCGTATTTTCCCCAAATTTATGATTTTATTTCCATTCGGTCAATTATTGATGGCAAAACATGGAATTTTATTGGGAAAAACGCCTGTTACGGTTTCTGCGTCGAAGAATTTTCATAAAAAAGTCCAACCGGAATTTAAATACCATTTAAACATTATTTAAACGCTATTTAAATTCCGGTTGGACACCTTATATAATATATATGCGAATCTATTTCGACCTTAACGCCTCAACTATAATCTCTGCCGCCTTTTCGGACGCTCCGGGATTTCCCAATATACGTTTCAGGTCCGAATAGCCCTTCAGTACACCTTCGCGTTTGGTTCCTCCGGGCAATATTGCAGCGAACTCATGCTTCAGATTGCTGACAGACATCTCGTCGGCTACAAGCTCTTTCACTGTTTCTTCTCCCGCGATAAGATTTACAAGCGAAATATACTTGACCTTCAGGAAGAACTTCCTTAAGCAGGACACAAGCTTTCCGGCAGACATATAGTAGCAAACCACTTGCGGCACTCCGAACAAAGCCGTTTCAAGCGTTGCCGTTCCTGATGTGACCATAGCCGCTACGGAGTGTTGGAGCAGTCTGTACGTCTGAGAGAATACGATATTGGTTTCGGGAGTTATATACTGCTTATAATAGTCATGTGATATACCGGGCGCACCGGCCACGACAAACTGATAGTCCGGGTACGCACGGGCTACTTCCATCATGCGCGTCAGATTATCCCTTATCTCCTGCTTGCGGCTCCCTGCAAGAATTGCCACTATAGGCTTGTCCGTCAGACCATTGTCTTTAAGAAATGCAGCTCTGTCGGAAGGATGATTGTCAAGATATCGCATAACAGAGTCTACACTCGGATTTCCCACGTATGATATTGGGTAATTGTGTTTACGGTAGAAATCTATCTCGAACGGGAGAATGGAAAGCATCTTGTCTATATCGCGCTTGATAGCCTTTATGCGGTATTCCTTCCAGGCCCATATCTTAGGCGATATATAATAGTATACAGGTATATCAGTATGCTGCTTGATATACTTGGCTATCTTCAGATTGAATCCCGGATAGTCTATCAGAATCAGCACATCCGGTTTCCATTCCACGATATCCGATTTGCACAGGTCCATATTGCGGAAGATGGTACGCAGATGCAGCAGCACAGGGATGAAACCCATATAGGCCATATCCTTGTAATGCTTGACTAATGTTCCTCCTACCGCCTGCATCAGGTCGCCCCCGAAGAAACGGAATTCGGCATTCTCGTCATGCTTCTTCAGCGAACGCATAAGATTCGATGCATGTAAATCGCCTGAGGCCTCTCCTACTATCAGATAATACTTCATTGTGAGTTTTTAAGTTTGTGAGTTTTTAAGTTTGTGAGTTCGTGAGTTTTTAAGTTTTTAAGTTCTTTAGTTACAAGTTGACGAGTTGACAAGGCAACAAGGCTACCATCCGGATGGAGAACCTTGTCAACTTGTAACTGTAGCCTTGTCCCCTTAAATAGTCCAGTTCCATGACTTCATTTTCTCCATCAGGGCATATGCCGTGACATCCACCTGTGTAGGAGTTATCGCCACATAGCCGTTGTCAAGCGCCCAATGGTCTGTTCCTTCGATATTCGGTTCATAATTTTTATAAGAGCCTGTAAGCCAGAAATACTTTTTATCGCGCGGATGGCTGCATTCTGCAAACTCATTTATCCACACTCCGTCTGTCTGGCGGCATACCCTGATTCCCTTCAGACTATCAGTATCGGGGAAATTGACATTAAGACATGTGCCATACGGGAGCCCGTTTGCCAATGTGGCTTTCACAATTTGCCTTACATATGGCAGAGTAAACGAGAAGTCCGCATCCGGGTCATGATTGCAAAGAGAGAATCCGATAGAGGGAATACCCTTCAGAGCTCCTTCTATCACTATCCCCATTGTTCCGGAGTAATGTACATTTACAGACGAATTATCTCCATGGTTTATGCCTCCTATAATCAAGTCCGGAGTACGTTCTACGATGGTGTGCAGCGCCAGCTTGGTACAATCCACCGGAGTGCCGTTGCACTTGTACACCACAAGCCCGGGCTCTTCCTTCACCTTTTCATAACATATAGGAGTGGAGGAAGTGATGGCACCCGACGCACCTGAACGCGGACCGTCCGGAGCCACTACCACGAGTTCAGCCTCATCGCGTAGCGCCTTTATCAACTCATTGATTCCTTTTGCCTGATAGCCGTCATCGTTCGACAGCAGTATAAGAGGTTTGCAGTTTGCCATATTTCAACTATGTTTATTAAGATTCGACTTAAAACGACGTAAAGTTACAACCTTTCGGAATACAGAACAAAAAAAACTATGTGACAATACGTTTTCAAATATTAATCTTCGTAATATCTATTCGTTTTTTTATGTGGTTTTCAGTATATTTGTCCCGATTTAGTTATTAACAAAAGCGGTGAGTTATCAACACTTTCTGTAAAAGTAACAGTTTTTTAATATGCGGTATCACTAATTATTAGTTATTTCGCACCAGTATAAAACTGATTAATATGGGAAAAATAATTGCTTTGGCCAATCAGAAAGGCGGTGTGGGAAAAACAACCACAACAATAAACCTGGCTGCATCACTGGCCACTCTGGAAAAGAAGGTATTAGTTATAGACGCAGACCCACAGGCTAATGCTTCTTCCGGTTTGGGAGTAAACGTAAATGAAATAGACTGCTCTATCTACGAATGTCTTATTAACCAGACAGACATCAGAGAGGCCATTTACACGACCGATATTGACAGATTAGACATTATACCATCGCACATTGACCTGGTGGGAGCAGAAATAGAAATGCTTAATCTGGACAACAGAGAGAAGATTATGAAAAAGGCCCTGGAACCAATGAAGAATGAATATGACTATATACTTATAGACTGTTCACCATCATTAGGGCTGATAACAATCAACGCACTGACAGCTGCCGATTCTGTTATTATTCCGGTGCAATGCGAATACTTTGCACTCGAAGGAATCAGCAAACTGCTCAACACCATTAAGATAATTAAAACGAAACTTAATCCGGCACTGGAAATTGAAGGATTCCTTCTGACAATGTACGATTCAAGATTGCGTCTGGCAAACCAGATATACGACGACGTGAAAAGACATTTTCAGGAACTGGTGTTCAAGACTATCATACAGCGAAATGTAAAACTGAGCGAAGCACCAAGCCACGGAATACCGGCAATATTATACGATGCTGAATCGACCGGTGCAAAAAACCACTTGGCCCTGGCCAACGAAATAATAACGAAAAATACGAAATAGGAATATGGCAGTACAGAAAAAATTTGCTTTGGGAAGAGGTTTGGATGCGCTGATATCCAACGAGGAAGTGAAGACTTCAGGCTCATCAAATATCGGCGAAATAGAGTTGAGCAAAATTTCTGCCAATCCTAACCAGCCACGACGTGAGTTTGACCCGGTTGCCTTGCAGGAACTGGCAGATTCGATTGCTGAAGTAGGTATCATCCAACCTATCACCCTAAGAAAAATCAGCGATGACTCATATCAGATTATAGCAGGAGAAAGAAGATTCAAGGCTTCGGCGCTTGCAGGACTGAAAACAATACCTGCATACATAAAGACTGCCGACGACGAAAATGTGATGGAGATGGCTCTGATAGAGAATATACAGAGAGAAGACCTGAACTCGCTGGAAATAGCTCTCGCATATCAGCACCTGATAGAACAATACGAACTGACTCAGGAAAGACTGAGCGAGCGTGTGGGCAAGAACAGAACAACCGTAGCCAACTACCTACGACTGCTGAAACTGCCTGCAACAATACAGATGGCCTTGAAAAACAAGGAAATAGACATGGGACACGCCAGAGCATTACTCTCTGTGGAAAACCCTCAGACACAACTGAAAATATTCAATGAAATAATAGCCAGCGGATATTCAGTGAGAAAGGTGGAAGAGATTGTAAAGGCCCTAAACTCCGAAAAACAGGAAAAGCCGGCTGCACAAAGCAAACTTCCGGAAACCTTCGGTGTGCTGCAGAACCATCTGTCAAGCTTCTTCGGAACAAAAGTTCAGCTCTCATGCAGTGCAAAGGGAAAAGGCAAAATCAGTATTCCATTCAAGGACGAAGCTGACCTGGAAAGAATAATGGAAATACTGGATTCATTAAAACCAACTGAATAAAGATATTAGTTTTGAAACCGAAATTCCACATATATAGCAGTTTCATTATATGCTGTATCTCGATGTTGTTATTCACAGCAAACGGGATGCAGGCTGTCTGTGCGGCCAAAAACGCGACAATAATGCTTAATGACACAATAGTGGGAAACGACACAATAGTGAGAAACGACACTATCATAAGCCGGATGCCTGAGGACAGTATAGAAATAAAGAATCTCGAGAAGGAAATCGACGACAAGCTGATGAAACTGGAAGCACCGGTGGACACGGCTATGCTGTCTTCAAAATCGGACTCCGTAATGAACGCCCCGCAGACACCATCCAAACGATGGATTCCGGATTCCAACAAATCATTATGGATGGCAATGGTACTGCCGGGAGCCGGACAGATTTACAATAAAAAATACTGGAAACTTCCTATAATATATGGGGGATTTGTAGGCTGCGCTTATGCCTTGACGTGGAACACCAAAATGTACAACGACTACTCGCAGGCCTATCAGGACATAATGAGCGACAACCCTAACAATGACAGTTACAAGGACTTCATACCCTCGTATGTCGACATAGAAAGCAATCTGGAATACTATCAGGAAACCTTCAAGAATGCTAAAGACGTATACAGAAGACAGAGAGACCTCAGTATCTTTGCCTTCATTGGTGTTTATCTGCTTTCGGTTATTGATGCTTATGTAGATGCCGAACTGTCCGATTTCGACATATCAAGAGATTTGAGTTTAAAACTTGAACCGACATTATTCAACGATGCGTTCCGCAATCGTCCTCAGGGAGTCGGTCTACAATGCAATATAAAATTTTAAATTATGAAGAAGATTATCATTTGCCTGTTATCTTTAGGATTCTCCACTCTATATGCACAAGAGAAAACGGAAACCATAACCGTAAAGAATGAATTGGGAGAAAACGAGGAAATAGAACTGCCACAAGGAATGCTGTCTGCAACTGACAGCCTTTACTTAGACTGGATATCAAAGAATTACATCACACCGATAAACTGTGAGTCAGGTATTTCAAATCCTAATATAAGCGATTCTGTATACATAGACAGACTTCAGAGAATCCCGGCAGTAATAGAAATGCCGTATAACGAGATAATAAGAAAATTCATAGACCAATATACAGGAAGACTGCGAGAAACCGTAGCATTCATGCTCAGTGCAAACAATCTGTATATGCCCATCTTCGAGGAAGCACTCGAAATATACAATCTGCCGCTCGAACTCAAATATCTGCCTGTCATAGAATCGGCTCTTAACCCTAATGCAGTGTCGCGACAAGGTGCAACAGGACTTTGGCAGTTCATGCTTCGCACAGGGAAAATCTATGGTCTGGAAGTTAATACTCTCATCGATGAAAGAAGGGATCCTATAAAATCGACTTACGCTGCAGCAAGATATCTGAAAGACCTGTATGAAATATACCACGACTGGAATCTGGTATTGGCTGCATACAACTGCGGACCGGGAAACATAAACAAGGCTATAAGACGTGCCGGAGGAGCAACAGATTTCTGGTCGATTTACAACTTCCTGCCAAAAGAAACAAGAGGATATGTTCCGGCTTTTGTTGCTGCGAACTACATAATGACTTATTATTGCGAACACAACATCAGACCTATGGCAATGCAAATGCCGGAAGGCACTGACACTATACATATCAATAAGAGTCTGAATCTGAACCAGATAGCAGAAGTGTGCAAGATGGACATAGAACAGCTGCGCGCACTTAATCCGGAATTCAGAAAGGACATTATTCCGGGCAATCAGAAAACATATGCACTAAGACTGCCCAACAATATGGTGAGTTGCTTCCTTGAGCACGAAGACAGCATATACAACTACAAGCCACAGGTGTATCAGAACAGAAGAGCTACTGTAAAAGTGACTACTCCGAAAACGGCTGAAGTATACCACAAAATACGAAACGGAGAAACATTGGGAGGTATAGCTGCAAAATATGGAGTAAGCATTAACCAGATAAGAAGGCTGAACGGTATTAAAGGCAGCAACATACGTGCCGGAAAGACTATCAGAATAAGATAACGAGAAAATAAAAAGCAAGTATTTCAATTAATTACCACAGAAATACTTGCTTTTTTTTGATTATTTTATATTTTTGCACTTATGTTATTTTTGGAGGAATATGCATATGACGGATGAGAAACTTACCCAAGAACAAGCTGACGAAAAAATAATCAACGAAGCTTTCCAGGAACTGCTCGACAGATACCTTGCAAGCCGACACCGCAAAAAAGTAGAAATAATAACAAAAGCATTCAATTTCGCCAAACAGGCACACAAGGGTGTGAGAAGACGTTCCGGCGAACCATACATACTGCACCCTATAGCAGTGGCAAGAATAGCATGCTGTGAAATAGGTTTAGGCTCCACATCAATATGTGCCGCACTTCTGCACGATGTGGTAGAGGATACTGACTATACCGTAGAAGACATACAGAATCTTTTCGGCGAAAAGATAGCACTGATTGTTGACGGACTGACAAAAATCTCAGGAGGTATCTTCGGTGACAGGGCATCTGCACAGGCAGAAAACTTCAAGAAGCTGCTGCTCACGATGAACGACGATATCAGGGTAATTCTTATTAAGATATCCGACCGTCTGCATAACATGCGTACTCTTGGGTCGATGCTGCCGAGCAAACAATATAAGATAGCGGGAGAGACATTATATATATATGCTCCGCTGGCAAACAGGCTTGGTCTGAACAAGATAAAGACAGAACTTGAGGACTTAAGCTTCAAGTATGAACATCCGGATGCATATAACCAGATTCAGAAGAAACTGGAAGCCACTCAGGCTGAACGCGACAGCCTGTTCGAAGATTTCACAGCCCCGATAAAAGAACAGCTCAACAACATGGGACTGAAATACAGGATACAGGCCAGAGTGAAGTCTCCTTATTCCATATGGAACAAAATGCAGACAAAGCATATCACCTTCGAGGAGATTTATGACATCTTGGCTGTAAGAATAATATTCGAACCTGAAAGTCCGGACAAGGAAGCTATCGACTGTTTTAATATATACGTTTCCATTTCAAGCATATACAAGCCTCATCCTGACAGACTCAGGGACTGGGTGAGCCATCCTAAGGCAAACGGCTACCAGGCACTGCATGTCACACTTATGAGTAACAAGGGAAGATGGATTGAAGTGCAGATAAGAAGCGAAAGAATGGACGAAATAGCCGAACAGGGATTTGCCGCACACTGGAAGTATAAGGAAGGAGGAATAAGTGAGGATGAAGGCGAACTCGGCAAATGGCTGCACACCATAAAGGAAATTTTAGATGACCCGCAACCGGATGCTCTCGACTTCCTTGACACAATTAAGCTGAACCTTTTTGCTTCTGAGATATTCGTGTTTACCCCTAAAGGTGAAATCAAGACCATGCCGCAAAACTGTACGGCACTGGACTTTGCATTCTCGATACACACATTCCTTGGAAGCCACTGTATTGGCGCAAAGGTCAACCATAAATTAGTACCTCTGAGCCACAAGCTGCAAAGCGGCGACCAGGTGGAAATTCTTACATCAAAATCGCAGAAAGTACAGCCAGACTGGGTTAACTTTGCAACTACCGCAAAGGCCAAGGCTAAGATACTGGCTATCTTGAGAAGAGAACGTAAAGAAACGCAGCAACAGGGAGAAGATATACTCAACGAATTCCTAAAGCAGGCTAAAATTGAGATGAACGAGGAAAACATCTCGAAACTATGTATACTGCACAAAGTGAAATCGGCTGATGAGCTAATGCTGCAGATAGGGCAGAAAGTTATTAAACTTGGCGACAATGACATAGAAGAATTCAAAGAAAAGAATAGCGGTAACAGTTGGAAGAAATTCATTCCATTCGGTCTCGGAGGCAACAGCAAGAGCAAGACTCAGAAACAGGAGAAAGAAACGGCTATCGATATAGACAAGAAAAAGATAGTAAAACTGACTCCGGACACTATACAGAAGAATTATATCATAGCAGATTGCTGCAAACCTATTCCGGGAGATGATGTATTAGGATATATAGACGACAACAACAGGGTTATCATACACAAGCTGCACTGTCCGATAGCAGCGCAACTGAAGTCAAGTTTCGGCAACAGACTTTTAGCCGTACAATGGGAAACCGGAAAGGCTCTGTATTTCCCTGTGAATGTATTCGTGAAAGGTATTGACGGAATAGGAATCCTGAACAAGGTTACTGAAGTTATCTCACAACAGCTTAACGTAAACATTCACAAGTTGCATATTGAATCGAACGATGGTATTTTCGTGGGAAGAATACAACTCTACGTGCATGACGTGGATGATGTCAATACCATTTGTGATAATCTCAAGAAAATAGAGAATGTGAAAAGAGTCACAAGAATTGAAAACTTTGACGACGATACAACGGATTAAGTCATATAATCGAGCTCCTTACGAATACTGAGGAGCTCTTCTTTTATCTCCTTCAGACGTTCTATGATATCTACATTCTTGGCTTCAAGTTCCCTCTCCTGCTTCAGTCTTTGCTTGGCTCCGGCCAGTGTCAGACCTTTCTCCTTCACAAGATGGTATACGAGTCTGATATTGTCTATATCCTCCTTTCTGTACTGACGCACATTCCCTCCGGTTTTCTTCGGCGAGATGAACGGAAACTCCTTTTCCCAGTATCTCAATAAAGATTCGTTCACACCAAACATCTGTGCGACCTCACTTATGGAATAATATATCTTCAACTCTTTATCTGAACGTAAACCCATAGACTAAATCTTTAATATCAATCATAAACCTTACCATGGTTGGAAGCTATCTCAACCATCTTGTCATAATCTTCGGCATTCAAATCCATGAAGTAGTAGTTTACAGGATTGACCACCTTTCCCTTGACATGGACCTCGTAATGCAGATGCGGTCCGGTACTCTTTCCGGTACTGCCGACCTCACCGATTATCTCACCTCTTACTACGTTCTGTCCGGCTCTTACCTTTATCTTGCTCAAATGTGCATACTTTGTGACATATCCGAAACCATGGTCCACATTAATACAATTTCCGTAAAGGCCCTCCCATCCGGCTTTTATTACCTTTCCATTGCCTGTTACATACACAGGAGTTCCCACATTGGCCGAAAAGTCCATCCCTTCATGGAATTTGACGGTCTTGTATATCGGGTCTATTCGAGTTCCGTAACCTGAAGCCGTACGCTTCAAATCCTTGTTTGACACAGGCTGAATGGCCGGAATACATTCAATCATTTCATCATGCTTCTTACACATCTCTACAACCTCATCGAATGACTCGGACTGGATGTACAGCTGTCGGGCAAGCAAATCCATCTTCTTGGAAGTATTGACTACCAGTCGTGAGTTTGCCATATCCAAGAGTTCGCCGTAACGGTTTGTATTGCCGTAACTGGCAAGTCGCAATCTGTCGTTCACCGGGTCTGCCTGCATAATGACTCTGTACAGATTATCATCGCGCTGCTGAATCTGCTTCATGACATTCAATGCTTCATCTAAGCGGGTAGACAGAATGTGATACTGTGCCTGTAATTGAGAATTCTCGGTACGAAGTCCCCTTTCGGACGGTGAACCGAAGATAATGAAGAGAAACAGGAAGCTTCCGGCACCCAACCCCATTCCGACAAACAAACGCCTCAAATAACTCATTATTCTCTGGCGCAAAGTAGGGTAAATACGGTCGTAAGTTCTGGTCTTAGGATTATATATGTAATAAACTTTACGCATTATTATTCGTTTTATGAAAAAATAAGATACAAGATATCAATATTTTGCACCAATTTTAACGACAAAAATAATAAAACAAGTTATCTTTGCAAATCAATTTTCAAAATATTAACCATCATAGAATATAAATATGTTGACAGCAAATGAAATCCGCGACTCGTTCGTTAAATTCTTCGAGTCGAAAGGACATCAGATTGTACCTTCGGCACCAATGGTGATAAAAGATGACCCCACGCTGATGTTCACCAATGCAGGTATGAACCAGTTTAAGGATATTATCCTGGGAAATCATCCGGCAAAATATAAACGTGTAACAGACTCACAGAAATGTCTTCGTGTGAGCGGAAAACACAATGACCTTGAAGAGGTTGGACATGACACATACCATCACACAATGTTCGAAATGCTCGGTAACTGGTCTTTCGGCGATTATTTCAAGAAAGAAGCTATCTCATGGGCATGGGAATTCCTGGTAGACGTTCTTAAGATTGACCCTAAAAACCTTTATGCAACAGTGTTCGAAGGAAGCCCTGAGGAAGGACTTGAACGCGACAACGAAGCTGCTGGTTACTGGGCACAGTATATGCCGGAAGACCATATCATAAACGGTAACAAACATGACAACTTCTGGGAAATGGGTGATACAGGACCATGCGGACCTTGCTCGGAAATCCATATCGACCTCCGTACAGACGAAGAACGTGCGGCTGTACCGGGACGCGAACTTGTAAACCATGACCATCCTCAGGTGATTGAAATCTGGAACCTTGTGTTCATGCAGTACAACCGTAAGGCTGACGGCAGCCTGGAATCTCTTCCTGCAAAGGTTATCGACACAGGTATGGGATTCGAGCGTCTTTGTATGGCTATGCAGGGAAAACGCTCAAACTATGACACTGACGTATTCCAGCCAATCATCAAAGTGATAGGCGACTTAGCTGGTGTGGTTTACGGAAAAGAAGAAAAGACTGACGTAGCTATGCGAGTTATAGCTGACCACATAAGAACAATCGCTTTCTCAATAACTGACGGTCAGTTGCCATCCAACGCTAAAGCAGGTTATGTCATCCGCCGTATCTTGCGTCGTGCAGTGCGCTATGCATATACATTCCTCGGACAGAAGCAGGCTTTCATGTATCGCCTTGTTCCTGTATTGGTGGAAAATATGGGTGGTGCTTATCCTGAACTGAAAGCTCAGCAGAACCTGATAGAAAAGGTTATCAAGGAAGAGGAAGAATCATTCCTGCGTACTCTTGAAACAGGTATACGCCTGCTTGACAAGACTATGAACGAAACCAAAGCTGCCGGAAAGACTGAAATCAGCGGTGTAGATGCATTTACTCTGTATGATACATTCGGATTCCCATTCGACCTTACTGAACTTATCCTCCGCGAAAACGGTCTTACTGCCGATGTGAAAGGCTTCGAAGCTGAAATGGAGAAACAGAAAGCACGTGCACGTAACGCTGCTGCTGTAGAAACAGGCGACTGGGTTACACTGAAAGAAGGCGAGACTACTTTCGTAGGATATGACTATGCAGAGTATGAAACTTCCATCCTCCGCTACCGTCAGGTAAAACAGAAAAACCAGACTCTGTATCAGATAGTACTTAGCGACACTCCTTTCTATGCTGAAAGCGGTGGTCAGGTAGGCGACACAGGTGTATTGGTAAGCGAATTCGAAACTATAGAGATTATTGACACCAAGAAAGAGAACAATCTTCCTATACATATCGCAAAGAAACTGCCTGAACATCCTGAAGCTCCTATGATGGCTTGCGTGGATACAGACAAGCGTAGTGCTTGTGCAGCTAACCACTCATGTACACACTTGCTTGACGAAGCTTTGCGCGAGGTTCTCGGTACACACGTAGAACAGAAAGGTTCGCTCGTGACTCCTGACTCTTTGCGTTTCGACTTCTCACACTTCCAGAAGGTTACTCCTGAACAGATTCGTGAGGTAGAACATTTGGTTAATGCCAAGATACGCGAAAACGTTCCTTTGACTGAATATCGCAATCTGCCTATCGAAAAGGCTAAGGAACTTGGTGCTATCGCTCTGTTCGGCGAGAAATACGGTGACGAAGTCCGCGTAGTTCAATTCGGTTCATCAATAGAATTCTGTGGTGGTACTCATGTATCTGCTACAGGTAAGATTGGTATGGTGAAAATCATTTCTGAAAGTTCTGTAGCTGCCGGTGTACGCCGTATCGAAGCTGTAACAGGTGCTAAGGTGGAAGAAATGCTTGACACTATCCAGGATACATTGGCTGACTTGAAGGCACTCTTCAACAACGCTCCTGACTTGAAAGTTGCGATAAACAAATATATCGAAGAAAACTCAGGTCTGAAGAAACAGGTAGAAGAGTTCATGAAAGAAAAGGAAGCTACCGTTAAGGCTAAACTGATAGAAAACGCTAAGGAAGTGAACGGCATGAAAATTGTAAGTGCAGTTCTTCCATTACCGGCAGAAATAGTGAAGAACCTTGCATTCCAGTTGAAAGGCGAAATGGGAGGCAATCTGTTTGTTGCAATAGGTAGTGCGTATGAAGGTAAGCCAATGCTTACAGTAATGCTCGGCGAAGAGCTTGTAAAAGCAGGTATGAATGCAGGAGCAATGGTACGCGAAGCTGCCAAAATGATTCAGGGTGGCGGTGGAGGCCAGCCTCACTTCGCTACTGCAGGCGGTAAGAACCCTGACGGCCTTAATGCTGCTGTAGACAAGCTGATAGAATTGGCAGGAAACAAATAAGTCCGTATAAACAGTCGATTACAAGACTAATACATAGATAAAAGGCTGTCTCAATATAAGATTTGGGACAGCCTTAATTATACATTTAAATGGTGATAGATATGTTCATTCGCCGTTCACAACACGTTCATCATCCGTTCAACAACGCACTTCACAATAACTCCTTTCATTATTATGATATAGCAGACCAGTCTACATTCTTCTTTCTGATTTCTGCCAATTGCTTCCATATAACAGCATTTTCAGGTTTTGATGCTGTAGGGTCTTCATCTATTATCTTTTCGGCTATCTCGCGCACATATTGCAGGAGCTGTCCGTCGCGGGCCAGATTTGCAATCTTCAAATCGAAAGCCACACCACTCTGCTGTGTACCTTCTATATCACCCGGGCCACGAAGTTTGAGGTCAGCCTCGGCTATCTCAAAGCCATCATTTGTATCAACCATTATCTGGATTCGCTTCCTTGTGTCCTCGGAGAGTTTATAGCCCGTCATAAGAATACAATACGACTGATCGGCACCTCGACCAACCCTACCGCGAAGCTGATGCAACTGTGACAGTCCGAAACGCTCGGCATTTTCAATCACCATTACCGAAGCATTCGGCACATTCACCCCTACTTCAATCACCGTGGTAGCAACCAGTATCTGTGTTTCACACTGGGCGAAGCGTCGCATTTCCTCATCCTTCTCCGCAGGTTTCATTTTGCCGTGAACCTTGCTTACCTTATATTCCGGAAAGACTTCACAAATCGTGGCATATCCATCCTCAAGGTTCTTGATGTCCATCTTCTCACTTTCCTGTATCAACGGATAGACGATGTAGGCCTGTCGCCCCACCCTAATCTGATTGCGCACGAACTCATACATTGACGCACGCATACTGTCAAATCTGTGTACGGTAGTCACAGGCTTTCTTCCCGGAGGCAGCTCGTCTATAATGGAAACGTCAAGGTCGCCATAGAGTGTCATGGCAAGTGTTCGGGGTATAGGGGTTGCCGTCATGACCAATACGTGCGGAAGTGTCTTGTTCTTTGTCCAAAGTCTTGCTCTCTGTTCTACCCCGAAACGATGCTGCTCGTCAATAATGACAAGTCCCAAAGACGCAAATTCCACTGTATCCTCTATTACTGCATGAGTACCTATAAGAATATGAACATCGCCGCTGAGCAAGTCTTTGAGTATTGTCTCCCTCTTCTTTCCTTTCACAGAGCCTGTCAGCAATTCCACACGCACATCCATGCCGTCAAGAAAACGTGTCAGCGTTTCATAATGCTGAGCCGCAAGGATTTCTGTTGGAGCCATCATGCATGCCTGACATCCGTTGTCCAGGGCTATAAGCATGGCCAGTAAAGCTACAAGAGTCTTACCGCTACCAACATCGCCCTGCAAAAGACGGTTCATCTGTCGTCCGCTTCCCATATCACGACGCATCTCGCGCACTACACGTTTCTGTGCACCGGTAAGACTGAAAGGCAGGAATTCGGAATAGAAAGTATTGAAATACTCACCGACCTTGGAAAATACGATTCCTCCAAAACGGTTTCTACGTTCTCGCGAGAAGCGAAGAATGTTAAGTTGGATATAAAACAGTTCCTCGAACTTCAACCTGTACTGTGCTTTACGCAGAAGTTCCGGATTCTTTGGGAAATGAACATTCCGTAATGCTTCCATAAGAGGCATCAGACCGTGGGCTGAAATAATCCCCTGACTGAGCGTTTCTTCCGGAGTGTCTTCACCAATGGCTGCAAACAGATTTGTGACAAGTTTCTCTATCGCACTGGATGAGATGTTCATCCGCTTCATCTTCTCCGTCGTATTATAGTACGGCCTAAGCCCCATGGACGAAAGCGTTACTCCATCGGCAGGGTCTATATCAGGATGGGCAATGTTCACACGTCCTCCAAAAACCGTTGGACGGCCGAACACGATATACTCTTCATGGCATTTGTACTTAGCCGTAACAAACTTCAATCCCTGAAACCAGACAAGGTCTGCAACGCCCGTTCCGTCGCTGAAATGGGCAACAAGCCTGCGCTGCCTTCCCTCGCCGAACGTTTCAAAGCTAAGTATCTGCCCTTTAAGCTGAATGTACGGCATTGAACCGTCTATCTCCCTCACTCTATATATGCGGCTACGGTCGACGTACTTATAAGGAAAATG
Organism: uncultured Phocaeicola sp.; assembly: GCA_944320855.1. Taxonomy (GTDB): domain Bacteria; phylum Bacteroidota; class Bacteroidia; order Bacteroidales; family Bacteroidaceae; genus Phocaeicola. The sequence continues at coordinate 42,834 of CALUJF010000009.1, read as the reverse complement.
ATACAGCAAGTCCTTGAAGGAACGTATGCCCAATTCCTTCTCAAGTATTTCGGCTCTGTGAGGTCCTACGCCGGGTAGATACTTTATGTCGCGTATAGATATGGATGGAGACAAATGCTTGTTGAGCTTGTTGGTTATTACTAAAGACGGGGCGTGAACTAAAAAAAGTAAAGGAATCTTTACTTACCGACATATGTCAGTAGCATTATCGACATATGTCAGTAATATTACCTACATATGTCAGTAATATTACTGACAATTGTCAGCAGAGAGAAATATCTATAAATCAGTATTACATAATCCTTCCGCCACAATCATGTCAAAAGGAGTGGTGAGTTTAATGTTCTCTCTGTTGCCTTCCACTAATTCCACGGTATATCCCTTAGCCTCTACTACAGATGCATCGTCCGTAAAATCAGTACGATATTCACATGAATAAGCATCCTTTAGCATTCCGGCCGGAAATACCTGAGGAGTCTGCACCAGTCGGTAGCTGCTTCTCGGTACGGTGATACTGACTCCATCCTGTCCGACCTTCCTTAGTGTTTCCACCACGCCGGTTACGGGAACGACTGCCTTTCCCTGTTCAGCACAGGCAAAACATTTGGAAATCACATCGTGCGAAACGAAAGGACGTACCCCGTCGTGAACGGCTACTACAGCACTATCACCTTCTACAAGGGCAAGACCATTCTTAACCGAATGAAAACGTGTTTCTCCACCATCTGCAATACGATGTGGAACAGAGAAATCATACTCCTCACACAGATTCTTCCAATATTCCTGATGGTCATGAGGAAGTACCAATATAATATTTATTTCCGGAGAACAGAGGAAGAAGTTCTCCAATGTACGCATCAGGACCGGTTTACCGGCAAGAGGAACAAACTGCTTGGGCAGATTGCCTCCCATGCGCAGCCCTTTTCCTCCTGCCACTATTATGACATATTGCTTCATCAGATATAGAGCATTCCTTTTCTTACCTCATCAGCCTTTTCGCGTCCTGCCAACTTTTCAAGGATAGCAAAACCGAACTCGGCAGCCGCAGCAGGACCTTTTCCCAAGATGAAGTTGTCTACTTTTTCTACCAGATTTCCTGTATATTCGGCTCCATCAAGATACTTGTCAAATCCGGGATAGCATGTAGCCTTCTTTCCTTTCAACAGTCCGCGTTTGCCGTACACCATAGGAGCAGCACAGATTGCAGCCATAGGCTTGCCCTGAGCAGCGAAGTCCATAATCATCTTGTCAAGTGCGGCGCAGGCATCAAGATTAGTAGCTCCCGGCAGTCCGCCCGGCAATATAATCATCTGTACGTCAGCAGCAGTTATTTCCTCCATTGTAGCATCTGCCACTATCTGTACTCCATGAGAACTTTTTACAATCTTATCTGATGTTACAGACACTGTAATAGCATCAATACCGCCACGGCGCAAAATATCCAATGGCAACAAAGCTTCAGATTCCTCGAATCCTTCTGCAAGAAAAATTACTGGTTTCACGTTGTCAATTAAAAATTAAGAATTAATAATTTAAAAAATACACAATTAAGAATTAATAATCAACAACTGAAAGAAGACAAAGTCTATTAAAAACAAGCCGGTTTACAGCATTTCATTCTTCATTATTCATTATTCATTATTAATTCTTAATTATTCAGTTATCTAAGTCTGAAATAATAAGTTATCGTTCCACTCTGATTATCCACCCCATCCACGGCATTGAAACGTGCCTTGCGGGCTGCATCTTCGGCTGCCTTCCGGAGTACCGGATTTACAGTATTGGTACGCTTGTTGATACTTGTGCTTATCACCTGTCCGGCCGGATTTACAACTATGGTAACCACCACACGACCTTCTTCCTGTACATTATATACAGGTACAGGCAGGCCACCCTCTCCGAGGCTACGTCCGTTCAGGTCGAATGTTCCGTATCCACCCATACCGGCCATACCTCCCGTAGTGCTGTTGCCATCCGTTTTTCCCTGCACACCATGTCCAGATGTGGCAGAGCCTTTATTACCCATCTGAGCACCTTTGCCAAAGGCTCCGGCTATCTTGTTTGCCGCTGCCTCGGCTGCTGCTTTTTCAGCTTCAGCACGTTTCTCGGCTTCAGTTTTTTCTACTTTTGGCTTTTCCACCTTTGTGTCAGGCTTCTTTTCAGGAACTTTCTCCACAGGTTTTTCAACCTTTTTATCCGGTTTAGGCTTCTCCTCCTTCACTTGAAGCGACGGTTCATCCTGCTGAGTTATCATCTGCTGCTCCGGCGCCGGTTGAGGAGTCGTTATCTCCGGCTCGGAATATTCCGGCTGAGGAGCAACATCCACCTCAGTCATCATATACGGGTCGGAGCTACCTTGAGCAAGCTCGGCATTACCCATCATAACAGGCACACCTCCTTCTTCCTGCTTTTCAGGTATATCCATTCCAAGCCAGAAAAGCAACGCAATGACAATCACATGCACTATCAGCGTTCCTGCAATTCCTGTTATTTTGCTTTTTTTCATTTCTTATCAGGTCTTCTTGTGGCCAACACCATTTTAAAATGATTCTCGTTTGCAATATTAAGTATGCGTACTATTTCCCTGTAAGGAACAGATTCGTCTGCATACAAGGCTACATACATTTCAGGTTCCTTCGAGGCACAGTCCTGCAGAAATGGAGTAACCTCGTCTATAAACAGCGGCATCTCGTCTTCATTGCCGAAAGCCCCGTAATAATTCAAGTTCTTATCTATGATAATCCTTGCCATAGGTTTAGCCGATGTCTGCTGCGACCCTTGTGGGAGTAACACCTTAATGGCATTAGGCGAAACCATGGTAGAAGTAATCATAAAAAATATCAATAGCAGGAATATCAGGTCTGTCATGGACGACATACTGAATTCCGGTGATATCTTCTGTCTTCTCTTCAGTGCCATGATATTATTTTTCGTTAGGTTCGTTCAACAAATCCATAAAAGCCATTGTGCGTGCTTCCATCTGGCTTACCACCTTGTCTATTCTATATACCAGATGGTTATAGGCAAACATCGTAATGATACCCACTACAAGTCCTCCTACAGTAGTTATCATAGCTTCATAAATACCGCTTGACAACAGTGTGATGTCGATATTATTACCAGCATTAGCCATGTTCCAGAAAGCCTGAACCATACCGGTCACTGTACCAAGGAATCCAAGCATAGGAGCTCCAGATGAGATGGTAGCCATGATAGACAAACCGTTCTCCAATTTCGCCACCTCAATGTTTCCCGTATTCTCTATGGCAGCCTGAACGTCAGCCACAGGATGTCCCATACGTGTAATACCCTTTTCAATCATTCTTGCAGCCGGAGTATTTGCTATACGGCAATAATTGATGGCAGATTTAACTTCTCCGCTTCTGATATAATCGCGTATTCTGTCCATGAACAAAGGGTCTTCCTTTGCCGCACGTCGTATAGTGAAAGCACGTTCGAAGAAGATGTAAAATGCTATAACCGACATGATAGCCAGTACAACCATAATCCATCCACCCTTGCAAGCCATATCCCAGAGATTCATTTGCGGTTCGCCCTGGACAACCGGAGTAAGCACCGGATTAGCTCCGGACATCGTGTCGGCAGCCATCTGAGCCGCTGCCATTAAAGTCATTGTTATCATAATTAGTGATTTTGATTTTTTCGAGCCTGTCAGTTATCGGTTTACTCTCCAAGACTCATAAAAGACATTTTTTATATTCTTCAATAGTTTTCTCTAATCCCAAGTAAAGAGCATCGCATATCAGAGCGTGTCCTATAGACACTTCATCAAGCCATGGAATATTACGGTGGAAGAACTCCAGATTCTCAAGGCTCAAGTCATGCCCTGCATTAAGTCCCATACCAAGTTTTCTCACAGCCTTTGCAGCTTCCACGAAAGGAGCAACAGCCTCATCAGGATTCTTTTTATATCCTGAAGCATACGGTTCTGTGTACAATTCCACTCTGTCAGCCCCGGCACGTGCAGCATATTCTATCATCTCAATATCAGTACCCACGAATATGGAAGTCCTTATACCGGCTTCTCCAAATCTGTCCATAAGTTCTGAAAGAAAATCCAGATTGGCCTTAGTGTTCCATCCGCTGTTGGAAGTAATCTGGTCCGGCGCATCCGGCACCAATGTCACCTGATGCGGTTTAACTTTCAGAACAAGGTCGATAAAATCAGAAGAAGGATATCCCTCTATATTGAATTCAGTCCTAAGAAGCGGACGGAGTGCATATACATCGCTGTATCTGATATGACGTTCATCAGGACGAGGATGCACTGTTATACCTTCTGCTCCGAATGCTTCACAATCCAGAGCAACCTTCTCTACATCAGGGTTATTGCCACCTCTCGCATTTCTTAAAGTGGCAATCTTGTTTATATTCACGCTTAGTTTGGTCATAATGTATGAATTTTATATCTTTGCATATCAGAATGCAAATTTAGCAGGTTTTACGATAACTAACTAACATACGGGACAAAAAAGATTGATAATAAGCTACACTTTATGCAAAAGAAGATGAAATTTGCCATTTTCGGAAATACATATCAGGAACACAAATCTGCCCACGTAACCCATTTGTTGGACATTCTCCGCAAGAAGGAAGCGACAATATGTATCAGCCGTGAATTCTATGAGTTTCTCAGAATACATACACAAACCGATTTAGGCGGACTGGAGATATTCGACGGGAACAATTTCACTGCCGACATGGCTCTAAGCATAGGAGGCGACGGAACATTTCTGAAAGCAGCAAGCAGAGTTGGAGAAAAGGAGATTCCAATATTAGGTATAAATACAGGACGGCTCGGCTTTTTGGCAGCCATATCTCCTGACGAGATGGAAGAAACTTTCGACGAGATATATCAGGGACTGTATATAGCCGAACAAAGACGTGTACTCAAACTCACATGCGAAAACAATATTCTGAAAGGCAGCCCGTATGCCCTGAATGAAATTGCTGTTCTGAAAAGGGACAGCTCATCCATGATAACCATCAAAGCTTATGTAAACAACGAACTTCTCAATATCTATCAGGCCGACGGACTGATAGTAGCTACCCCTACAGGTTCGACAGGCTATTCCCTCAGTGTAGGCGGACCGATTATGGTTCCTCAAAGCGGTGCAATAAGTATTACAGCAGTTGCCCCACACAGTCTGAACATGCGTCCGATAGTGCTGCGCGACGACTGGGAGATTGCTTTGGAAGTGGGAAGCCGCAGTCACAACTTCCTGATATCCATCGACGGAAGAAGCGAAAGCTGTCACGAAGATGCCCGACTGATAATAAGAAGAGCCAATCATTTCACCAAGATTGTAAAAAGGCAAAACAATACGTTCTTCAACACCCTTAGAGAAAAAATGATGTGGGGGGCAGACAACAGAATATAAGTATTGTTTCACCTTATAATATAACTTACTGACATTATACCAATGGATAAGAATGTTTACAATGAAATTGCAATCCTCTTGCAAAACATCGGAATAGAAAAAAACGATATAAGCTGGGGAACCCAAATCACTCTTTTTGTGGCAGCACTGGTTATCACTTTTCTGTGTACAAAGCTGTTCAGACACATTGTAATCCCGATAATTCACAAAATCACGGCACGCACTAAGGCCAAATGGGACGATTATCTGTTCAACACAGAAATGATGAAGGCATTCAGCCGAATGATACCTCCAATAATGCTTTATACACTCCTGCCGTTTGCTTTCGACCAATCGCCAAAGCTGTTGGACTTCACACTCAAAGTATGCCTCATATACCTTGATATTGTTACCATTCTGTTGGTTGGAACATTCCTCAACTCGTTGTACAATATCTCAAGCGAGCATGAGAAACTGAGAAACAGACCGCTGAAAGGTATATATCAGATGATTAAACTCATCACCATCACCATCGGTATAATAATACTGATAAGCATCCTGATGGACCAGGACCCGACAAGCATACTTGCCGGATTAGGTGCATCGGCAGCCGTACTGATGTTGATATTCAAGGATAGTATTCTGGGATTAGTGGCAGGAGTCCAGCTGTCTGCAAACGATATGCTGCGTCCGGGCGACTGGATTACAATGGCCAAATACGGGGCTGACGGATATGTGATAGAGGTATCTCTGACAACTGTAAAAGTACAGAATTTCGACAAGACCATAACTACTATTCCGCCTTATGCTCTTGTCAGCGACTCATTCCAGAACTGGAGGGGAATGCGCGAAACAGGAGGAAGAAGAATAAAACGCTCTATCAACATAGATATGAACACCGTACACTTCTGCACCCCGGAAGAGATACAAGGTTTCATAGATAAAGGTCTGATAGACAAGAAAACTGACCCAAACGGGAAAACCGTAAACTTGGCTATCTTCAGAAACTATATCCTTAACTATCTGAACAATCATCCTAAAGTGAACAAAGACCTTATGATAATGGTACGACAGATGCAACCGGCATCAGAAGGTATGCCTTTAGAGATATATTGCTTTTCCGACACTCCGGACTGGATTCCTTACGAAGCTCTGCAATCTGAGATTTTCGAACACGTAATGGCTATGGTCCAGGAATTTAATCTGCGTATATTCCAGCGTCCTGCGGGAACGGATTTCAAGGCATAAAACCATACGAAAAGGGCGTTCAGACTCCGTTTAATAAGCGCTTAATCAGTGTTTAAACAGTATTTAAGCAGTGTCTGAACGCCCTTATTGTATATCTATTATTTACACCACTACCAGTGCTATAAACTGTATGAACAATATCAGGAACACCATCGCTATAGGATAAACCGTTGCATAGGCCACTCCCGGGATATTACTGTCTGTCATCGAATCAGCAGCGGCCAGACCCGGCGTACTGGTCATACCACCGGTTATGGTACCGAGCAAATCAAGCATACTTATCTTGAATACCAGACGGCCTACTATCGCCGCTACCAGCATAGGAACAATAGTAATCAAAGCACCTACACCAAAGAGCAGAAATCCGCTTTCCTGGAATGTGGAAACAAGATTCTTTCCTGCAGATGTACCGACTTCTGCAAGGAACAGCAACAATCCCAACTGGCGCAAAAGCTGATTCGCCGGACCGGACATAGACCAGAGAATAGGACCAGTTTTTCCTATTGCACTCAGGAAAAGAGCCATCATCAATACTCCACCGGTAAGCCCCGGAGAGAATGACATACCATCTCCAAACGATATATTGAGTTTTCCGAACAATACACCAAGAACGATACCCATCGCTATTGGGAAGAAATCAGTGTCCGAAAGACGTTTCTCATCATTACCCAACAGACGGCCTACAGCCTGTACACCGTCCTGTTCGCCTACTACCATCAGTTTGTCACCAAATTTCAATGCCAGTTCGGGCGATGGTGAAAGGTCGATACCGCTTCTACGGATACGGGTAACGGTACATCCGAAGTTCTTCTGCAGATTAAGGTCGCCCAACTGCTTGTTTATCATATCCTTCTTTGTCAGAAGCAGTGATTCTATAACCTGGGTATTAATCAACGGCAACTCACCATCCTCGCGTTCGCCAAGCATTATTCCAAGATTATTCAAAGATTCCTCGCTACCTACAGCCTGAATCACATCACCTTTATTTACAACTACAGATGCGGTAGGAATCACAATTTCATCACCAATCTTAAGACGAGAAACCACAGCGCCTGTAATGGCACGAATATTAAGCTGAGCCAAAGAGCGTCCGCATATAGCTTCGTTTGTCACATTGAATATACATGTTTTAAGTTCCGGAAACTGTCCCCTGCGTTCTTTTTCAAGGCGCTTTGCTTCCTCATCCAAATCTACGCGAAGAAGTTTCGGCAAAAGTTTCACAAAAAGAATCACACCAATAACTCCAAACGGATAGGCTATACCGTATGCAATAGAAGCAAGTGGCGACTGAGTGCTGTCAATAGCCACAGCAAGACCGGGCGTACTTGTCAAGGCCCCTGCCACAAGCCCCACAACACTTGGCGTATCTATTCCGAAAGCATACTTCAGCCCGATGGCCGTAAGGCATGCCGACGCAATGATAAGCACTGTAATAAGAATCAGAGTTTTACCCTTGGTACGGAAAGAATCAAAGAATCCGGGACCGGCCTGAATACCGATGGTGAAGATAAACAACACTAACCCGAAGTTACCAAGTTCCTTTGGAATTGAAACTCCCCAATGGCCGAAAGCCAGGGCAATGAAAATCACGGCTGATACATCCAGAGATAATCCCTTTATCTTGATGCGTCCGAGCATAAAGCCCAGGGCAACAATCAGGAATACAGAGAAATAAGACGATTGTAATAAGTCGTTAAACATAAAAATTAAGTTGTGATTAATAAGTCCGCAAATATACGGAAAACCTAATGATTTACAAAGTGAAAACACCGTTTTCGACTTTTAATCATTAGGTTCAACAATATTATATCAAGTTAATAATTAACGACTTACGCGAAATATTAAAGCAAATTCTCTATATACTCGTTAAGCTTTTTATAGAAAGGATGTTTCGTAAGTGTTGCAACATCTCCCAAGATAATGAGTTTCATCCTTGCGCGTGTAATAGCAACATTCATTCGTCGCAGGTCATTCAGGAAGCCAATCTGTCCTTCCTCATTAGCCCTTACAAGACTGATAAGTATAACATCACGCTCCTGGCCCTGGAAACCGTCTACAGTATTGACAGTAATATACTGACGGTACGGCTTGAACCATGCATCCTTGCGTATCAGTTGGCGGAGATACTGCACCTGAGCCTTATATGGAGAAATCACTCCCACGTCTATACGCTCGTCAAGGAAGCGTTCACGGCCGATTTTCTCTATATACTCCTTCAGTTTACCTACAGAGAGTTCGGCTTCCTGCTTGTTTATACGGCCATAATTCTCGCCTATGAACTCCTCATTACAGTCCATACCTTCAGTATTAACCCATTCTATAGGTGTATCGAAATCAAGGATGCTGCGATATTTCACTTCTGGAGCCGACTGCAACATTCCGCCATAGAACCAGTCGGAAGAGAAACGCATTATCTCATTGTTCATTCTGTACTGCACTTTCAGAAGAGAAACAGCCTGCGGTTTGTTTGCCACAATACTTTGCATCAATGTATGTCCCAATCCTCCACGCAATGCTACAGGACTTTTCACCGTAGGAGGAAGCTGACAATGGTCGCCTGCCAGTATCACACGGTCTGCCTTCGCTATAGGAATCCAGCATGCAGCCTCCAATGCCTGGGCAGCCTCATCTATAAATAATGTGCTGAATTTATGCCCCATAAGCACACGGTTAGCACTGCTCACCAACGTACAGGATATGACTCTTGCCTCGGCAAACAAAGATTCGTTTATTCTTATCTCCAACTCAGTGGCACGGTCTTTCAGAGAATTAATCTTCAGTCTGATACTTTCCCTGTCTGCGCCTTTACAGTTTGCTGAATACAATTCGCGGATGGCCTTTCTTATGCTCCACAGCTGTGAATAATCGGGATGCGACTCGAATTTCCTTTCGTATGTGAACGACAGCATCTTGTCATTAACCCTCGAAGGATTTCCTATTCTCAATACACTCACCCCCCTGTCTACAAGCTTTTCGCTTATCCAATCTACAGCCATATTACTCTGTGCACACACCATCACCTGGTTCTCGCGGTGCAGAGTTTCGTATATAGCCTCCACAAGAGTAGTAGTCTTTCCCGTTCCCGGAGGTCCGTGTACGATAGCCACGTCCTTGGCATGAAGTACCTTATTTACAGCCTCTTCCTGAGTACGGTTAAGCCACGGGAATCTGATAGGATTGAAAGAAAACTCCGATACAGGCTGCTGTCCGTGGAAGATATCGCGCAACTCGGCAAGACGGTTATTCTTCGCCCCTATCACACGGTTCAACGCCTCAAACATCAGACGATAGGAAGTTTCATCAAAATACAGCTGCACTCCGAGCACATCATACCTCTGCAAGGCAATCATGGCATCCGGTCCGGGAAGTATCACAACCATGCGGTCCTCGTCCACATAATTCACCGTTGCGACGAAATTCATATATGTCAGTCGCCCGCCGGCATCCTGAGTGAAGAAACACACCGGACGGCCATATTCAAAAAGATGCTCTATCTCCTTGTCCTCCGTACGGAATATCTCAACCACAAACTGATTGAGAGCATTATAGTAACTTCTTCCCACAGATATAGGATACCAGCACATTCCGCGCTTCACCTTGCGCCCTATCCCCATCACCTCCGTCTGTTGACGGAACTGTTCCTTCTCATACTCATATTCAGCCTTCAACAGTTCGTAATGATGCTGAAGATGAAGCACCGGAGATACTATATTCGATTTTTCCTTCATTAACTGATTATTATTTTTTTGACGAAGATTCTTCTTTTAGCATATCGGCACGCGACTTGCTCTGGGTGACAAGATATACACCCGCAAAAATTGAAACCGCTGCAATAGCCTTTACCCATCCGAATGACGACATACCCATCAGTATAGCCACACTTGAACCTACTACCGGCTGCATATAGTTATACATACTGACTACTGTAGGACGAAGTGTCTTCTGCCCTACAAGCATCAGTATATATGCAAAATATGTTCCGAACAGTATCACATATCCAACCTGCATCCATACATCAATGGAGAATGAAGAGAACTGCATCTCCGAGAAATCCCTGTAAGAGAACGGTATGAAACAGATTGCTGCATAGCTGAACATCCATTTCATCAGAGTGAATACACTATATCGTGCTATTAGTTTCTTGAAAATAGTAAGATAGCATGCAAAACTTATCTGTGCAGTGACACACAGCACATCGCCCAACACACTTCCCTCTTTCTCGCTACCACCGGTATTGCTGAGTATAAGAGCAAGAGCGCCCACAGAGCCTAAAAGAATACCACCAACCTTCAGCGGTGTGACAGGTTCTTTCAGGAATACGGCAGCCAGTATCATTGTCACGATAGGCATTGTAGTAGTCATGATGGAAGCATCCACCGGCGAGGTAAGCGACAGGCCGAAAGTGTAGCATCCCTGATTACATACGATACCAAGCATTGACGCAAAAAACAGGAGCATAAGGTCGCGAGGCGGAACATCCTCTTTCTTGACAAACAATGATGTTATCCAGAAACACAGCGCACCGCCTATCATACGCATATTGGCAAGTGCAAGACCGGAAATACCGGCTTCCATGGCAGCCTTACCCACAGGCGCCATAAGCCCCCACATGCTGGCAGCAAACAAAAGCGCCAGATGGGCTTTCAGATTAGAACTCTTCATATCCTTTATACCTTAAATTTATTTTGCTGTGCAAAGTTACAAGATATTTGAAAAATTGACCGACTATGGTTGATTTATTCAAAGAGAATGACTAAATTTGTTGGATAAGAACGATAAAAGACACACAAATGAAGAAACAAGCCGAGTTCATAAAGCGTATTGTCATTAAAGGCCTCTGGGGCAGAAAAGACATTGCATGGGATTTGAGGAAAGATGTCAATATCCTCAGTGGAGTGAACGGTATAGGAAAAAGCTCCATACTCAACAGTTCTGTAAGAAGACTTAACGAGAACAATGAAGTAGAGCTGACAAACGGAATAAAAGACATAGTGACATTCACGTTCAGCCCGGAAGATGCAGATTTTATACCTTTCGACGTTATCCGCAGTTTCGACCGTCCGCTTATCGACTTCGGGCTTCTGAAAAAGATAGGCGACCAGGATGTCCGTACTGAGCTTGACTGGCAACTCTATCAACTGCAAAGACGCTATCTTGACTATCAGGTAAACATCGGCAACAGAATCATAGAACTGCTGACAAGCGGTGACCCCGAAAAACAGATGATGGCAGCAGAAATTTCAAAACCTAAAACCAAGTTCCAGGACCTTATAGACGAACTTTTTGCCGAAACGGGAAAGAAGATAAACCGCAAAAGCAATGAAATTCTTTTTGAACAGGACGGAGACATCCTCACTCCTTACAAACTATCGTCAGGAGAAAAGCAGATGCTTGTAATCCTCCTTACAGTACTAGTACAGGACAATGCACACTGCGCGCTGTTCATGGACGAACCGGAGATTTCGCTCCACATAGAGTGGCAACAAAGACTTATAACACTCATCAGAAGCCTTAATCCTAACGTCCAGATTATCCTGACTACCCACTCTCCCGCCCTCATCATGAACGGATGGGTGGACGCAGTGACTGAAGTGAGCGACATTACTACTAATTAGTTTTTAAGTTTTTCAGTTAGTTGATAACTGTTCTACAACTAATAACTAAAAACTCACAAACTCATAAACTTAAAATACACATGGGAAAACGACTTACGGAAAACCTTTCATCATTATATATCGGTGCGGCCAACAATCTGAAGCCAAAACGCGCAAAGAGGAAGATTGTGGCCTACGTGGAGAGTTATGACGACATATCGTTCTGGCGTGCCCTGCTCTCTGAATATGAGAACGACAAGGTATACTTCGAAGTCATGCTTCCATCTCAAAGTTCGCTTGCCAAAGGTAAGAAAACCGTACTTATGAACCAGCTTGGGAAACAGCTTGGTGAAAACATGATAGCCTGTGTGGACAGCGACTACGACTATCTTCTCCAGGGACGTACCAACACCTCACGCTACATGATAGAATGCCCTTACGTGCTCCAGACATACGCCTATGCCATAGAGAACTACCACTGCTATGCCGAAGGCCTGCACGATGTATGCGTGACAGCCACACTTAACGACCATAAGCTGATAGACTTTCCGGCTTTCATGAAGGCCTACTCAGAAATAGCATGGCCTCTTTTCGTCTGGTCCGTGTGGTTCTACAGAAAACATATCCTTGCCGAATTCTCACTATTGGATTTCTGTTCGTATGTCAAGCTGGACCAGGTAAGCACCCGCAATCCTGAACGAAGCCTTGAGCATATGGCAAAAAAGGTGGAGAAAAAGTTACGTGACTTAGAGCGTAAACACCCTGAAGCCAAACGTGAAATAGAAGACCTTAAGAGGGAACTGCCCACACTCGGAGTAACCTCCGACTCCACATACATGTTCATCCAAGGGCATCACATAATGGACAACGTAGTCCTCCGCCTTCTCATCCCTGTATGTACCATCCTCAGACGTGAGAGAGAACAGCAGATTCACGACCTCGCCCTCCACAGCCTTCAGCTCCATAATGAACTGACAAACTACCAACGTTCGCAGATTGGTGTGGAAGTGGTTATACACAAAAATGTCAATTACAAGAATTCACCACTCTATGCAAAGATTCGTGCCGATGTTGAAAAGCTTTTGAAAAGGATTTGAAATATTGGTCAGTGACACGGACAAGTCTTTTAAATAGGGGAAATGTGAAATTCAAGAACTAAAATATAACGGAAAATGTGAAATTTATTTCCTAAAACAATCAGGATAATGTGAAAACACTTATATTTGCAGATAATAGATAATTATCCATATGAATACTTTATTAAAAAGAAAGGTTGATACATATCTGACGAATTGGAAAAAAAATCCTGATAGAAAACCGCTTATTATAAAAGGAGCTCGTCAGATTGGTAAAACCCGTTCCATTGAATGGTTTGCCAGCCAGAATTATAAAAGCGTCATACAGATTAACTTTGTAGAACAAACAAAATACAGGGAAATCTTCAATGACGGTTTTGAAGTGGACAGCATTCTGAAAAACATATCATTGCTGAATCCTGAGTTTAAGTTTATACCTGGAGAAACCATCTTCTTTTTCGACGAGTTGCAGGCTTGCCCAAACTGTGCTACTTCATTAAAATTCTTTAAGTTGGACGGACGATTTGATGTAATATGTTCCGGTTCACTAATGGGAATCAGCTATAAAGAAATTGAATCCAACAGTGTAGGCTACAAAGAAGATTACGAAATGCATTCCATGGACTTTGAAGAGTTTCTTTGGGCTAAAGGATATTCGGAAGAGTTTATCGATGGACTATATGCTCAAATGATTGAGTTGAAACCTCTGTCTGCTTTACAAATGGATACACTAATGGAACTGTTCCGAGATTATGTAATTATCGGAGGAATGCCCGAAGTAGTCGCGACATATATCAGAAACAAAAATTTCAGTGGAACATTGGCTATTCAGCGACAACTTCTGAAAGATTACGAAGAAGATATTACAAAATATGCGGAAGGACTGGATAAAGCCAAAGTAAAGGTTGTATATAACCATATATCCACTTTTTTGGCTAAAGAGAACAAACGTTTCCAGATAACCAAGATAGGAAAGAATGCGAGAAACAGGGATTATATAGGTTGTGTAGAATGGCTTGCAGATGCAGGCGTAGTCAATATCTGCTATTGCATAAATCAGCCTGAACTACCTCTGAAAGGAAATTATGACCCAAAACTTTACAAGATATATTTCAAAGATACCGGACTTCTTATTGCATCGCTTGACGAAGAAGCACAAGAAGACTTGAGGGCAAATAAAAATCTCGGTACATATAAAGGAGCTATCTACGAAAACATAGTTGGTGATATGCTTGTAAAACAAGGATATCAACTTTACTATTACAATAGCGATAAACCTGCCCTTGAAATGGATTTCTTTGTACGTGATGCCGATTCACTCATCCCCGTAGAAGTGAAGGCTACGGACGGAGCTACCGCCTCATTGAATAATCTGCTGAAAGAGAATAAATATCCCGATATTAAGTATGGAGTAAAATTAGGCTATAAAAATATCGGTTTCAATGGCAAGTTCTATACATTCCCATATTTTCTGACATTCCTGCTAAAGAGATTTATATCAGAAAGAGGGAAAATATTTTACCCAGTGAACAGCTAATGAACATGTTATGAACGGTATTTGAATGCTGTTAGAATGCTATTCAAACAGCGTTCAAACACCGTTCACCGGATGTTCACCGGGTGTTCACTCAGCGTAATATTCCCTATTACGCTGATAAGATTTTACTTATACCTATTCCACATTTCCCCTATCATTTCCTTTATCTCATTACGGAAAGATTTAGGATAGACAACCTCCATATCATTACCTCTTGAAATAATCTCCTGCTTGAGGTCTAAGGTAGGACGTATCTCATACTCAAATACAGAATATCCATAGGCCGTTTCTATTTCCTTTTGCGAATGGTGCAAAGGAAGCGCACGGACATACATCACATGCATTCCGAAGACCTTTATCCTTATCGTTTCAGTCTGTTTATTGTCAGTGATTATTCCAAATGAATCATTGAAATATTCAGCCCCTTCAAAATCTGCCGGAACAGAAAATCTTGTATCCGTAATATGCAACTCCACTATCCTGTCCAAAGAAAATGTTCTCATAGCATCCCTTTCTCTGCAATACCCTATAACATACCATCTTTGTTTGAACACTTTCACACAAAACGGTTGCAAGGTATAAATTTTAGCCTCGTCATACCAATAGCTTTTATGGAGCAGTTCTATCTCCAGATTATCCCTCATGGCCTCAATTATCGGTGTAAGGAACTGACGACCGGAGGGAATATCCTCAAAAAGGATTCTCCGTTTAAGATGATGACTTTCGTTTATCAGATTATTAACCGCAAACGTATTCAGAAGCCAGCTCCTTATTCCTCCTTTTTCTATATCTTCTACATTCTCGATGTAATAGTAATATCCACCCTTACGATTACAGTTGATGTTTATGTCGAAAATCTGTTCTATTGCCGCACGCCAGTTATGGAAAGTCCTCAAAGGAATATCCATACCGTCACTAAGTTTGGAACGCAACCACCGTTCGTTGATTTCCTCAAAAGTGATTTTCCCCGAACGGTAGATTATGTCCACAAGCCAGATATACTTGTCGAATAGGTCTTTGGTCATATTTGTGAGATTTGAAAGATTGGAACAAATATATGCAATTAAATTCTATTCTGCTGCCTTAAAGTTAAAAACAGGTTTTATGATATTTATAATTTCTACAGTATCCTCAATATTGGTAATAATTTCATCTTTAGGCTTATATACCATAGGAGATTCGTCTTTCGTTTCCTCAGATACAGTTTCGCTGTAAATACCCGCCATAGAACTGACAAAATCGTCCAGCGATATATCATTAAAAGCCTGTTTTCGGCTCATTATTCTACCTGCCCCGTGAGGTGCGGAGAAATTCCAATCCTCATTCCCTTTACCGATACAAATCAACGAACCATCCCTCATGTTCAACGGTATAATACATTTTTCACCACTACGTGCAGATATAGCTCCTTTACGGATTATGTTATCATCGCCAATATAATTATGTATGTTTTCAAAGTACCCTTGCTTTTCTATCGCTTTGGCATATCCATTGCATACAAGGAAATCATACAGTATTCCTGTTATCACCTCCCTGTTCAGTTGTGCCCATCTTTGACAAATACGCATATCGTGCAGATAGTCATCCCTGAATTCATCCTCGAGATAACACAAGTCATCAGGTATTGAAGACTTTTTCATTCTGAACGAGCTATGAAGTTTGGTTACAACGTCCCTTAATTCAGACTTCCTCCCTGTCGATTTATATTCTTCTATAATCCTGTTCTTTTCCCTTACCAACTCATCCCATCCCGAGCGACACTTTACAGCAAGTTTCTGATAAATCATGGCAACCTGCTTACCCAAGTTTCTGCTCCCTGTGTGTACTACAAGATAGTATATTCCATTTTCATCCTTGTCTATTTCTATGAAATGGTTACCTCCACCTAAAGAACCTATAGACTTATATAATCTCTGAACTTCTTTCAACTCGCGATAGCAACGCAATTCCGTGACAAGCTGTTTTGCCTCAGCATATTTCTCCATATATGCCTGTGGCAGTGGATTATAATCACCATTCCTGTAATCCCTGCCGTACGGTATATTCTTAATGATATATTCATTAAAACTATGGTAATCAATATCCTTCAAACAGACAAATGGCTGTACAGCGATACCGCATCCTATATCCACACCCACAATATTGGGGATAACTTTATTTCCCAGATTCCCGGTAAATCCTATCACGCATCCCGCACCGGCATGCACATCAGGCATTATCCTTATCTTACAGTCTTTAAAGGCATCAACAGAAAGAAGTCTTTTTATTTGTTCCATCGCTGCATCTTCTATATTGTCTGTAAAAATTTTTACATTATGATTGTCTATTGTCTTCATAAACGATATGTTTTATATTTCATAACTATAAATCAGCTTTTCTGTATATCATTTGCAAAGAAACATCAATGATATGCCAAATCATAGCACAAGCAGGATGAAAAAACTTTTTTCTCATAAAAGAAATCAGCCTGTCATTCATCAACATTGAAAGAATAACGGGCTGATAATTAATTGTGTTTTATTTATTGCTTTTTAGTTCTATTCCATAGTTATTAATAAGTTCCTTAAATGGACTAAATACTTTCTCACATATAATCCAATTTGCCTTTCTAACAGAAGGATGAAACGAATGAATTATTATAATTTTCTTCTCAGAATAGTAATCCAACATACAATTTACCTCAGGATCATTTTCATATGGGTGATTTATTGATATATCCGGAGTAATATCTTTAAAATAGAAATCCTTGATATATTCATATTGAGGAGTCCCGAAACATACAATTATATTAGGATTTAAGATATCTAACTCTTTCTTTAACTTTACACTATCTTTCTCAATAGCTTTTTTCAGTTCCTCTTCTGAAATAGATGATGTTCCTATAAGTTTTTTGCTTTCAACAAGTGCAAAAGGAACAGAGTTAAAACAATCTCTCACTACCTTGTCCTTTCTACCTACATGTTCTCCAAAATTGATATTATTATCAGGAGTCCAATAAGATAACAAATACAACAGCTGGGCTATTCTTTTAATAAAACGTCCCTTGATTTTACAATTATTCTTACAAATCTCACTATCCCCATCAAGCCAATGTCTGAGGTCACTACCTACCTGATTTTCCTTATCTGTCTGTCCTTGATCATTTTGGTCTTTTAATAAAAACAGGATTTTGCGTGGAGCACTATTCCATTCTTGTTCAATGTCATAATCACTGTTTTCTTCAAGACGTTTATATACCAAACCATCTCTACAGAATTTTTGTTTTTCATGTTCGGGATAATCTTTTATCCATTCTTCAAAAAGATTATCAAGTTTCTCGTTAATACTCATAGTTTCTGATAATATTTTAATATTCTATATTTTACATCCCTTTATAGCTTTATATGGCTAACAATCTGGTCTAAAAGCCTATCCGGACACATCGACAGATGTCTGGTATGCAACAATATTCTATCCCCATTAACATGTACATTTATCCATTCTCCATCATCTTCTGTTCTCTGAAAACTCTGATTAAATGTTTCTTCAAGATTAATATTGTAATCTCTTATATAATGACCGCAAGGTACAATTACAATAGGGAAAGTTCTGAAGAATTCATGCGATAACAGTTTCTTGCATCTGATACTTATTGATTCCTCTGTTGCTTCTGATTTCTTACTATACGGCATAGGATTATCACTGAATTCAGTAATAAACACATATTTATGAAAATCAATATTTACCGGCTTTTCTTTTTTTAATATTTTATCAACAAGCTTCTGGTATTGGAGCCATGTCTGACTGGTTCCACCATTATTATTGCGATTTATTTTATTGAGCTGCCCCTTAAATGGGAATAGAGGATTGTATAAATCAGGATTATTCTCCCAGCATGGCAGAGTATCCTGGTCTATTGGATTTTCGATATTATAAATCCATTGTTGCAGATTATCCTGATTTTCTAATTTGTAAAAAAATCTGTCCTGTTCTTTTTCCAAATCGAAAGAACATTCTTTACTGATAATAAGAATTTTAGAGTTTGGATTTCCAAGACCTACAAAACGGAGGTTCTTATCATCTTCATTTTTTAGGCTATTAACTAACGCAATAAATTCTTTTCTGTATTCCATAATTTATAAATTTATATTTTAAACAAATAAAATCTGATAAGGCAATAAATAATGCAATATGTTTATTACGATTTTACACTCAGTTTGTTAAAATAATTTTAAAGTTACACTTCCAAATGTAGCAAAAAAAATTAATGAACAAAACAATAAACATAAAAAAGCATATCACAGACCACCTTATTCTTCACAAAAGTAAGTCTATGATATGCCACATCATTTCATATGCCAAGCATTTTTATCAACTATCTTTTATTACAAAAAATGTAATGACACTTTTTGTAACATACACAAACATTCCTATTCATTTTTAATGAAACGAACGCCCATAAATTCTAAAACTCCCCGTCCCGAAAACCGTAACACGTACGTGTAACGGGTGGAACACGAACGTGTTACGGTTTGTATGTCTAAGAATTTCTACAATTATCCTTTTATCCGAGATAATATCTTTGGAAACTGCCATGCAAATAAAGCTGTACAGCACACAGCAGCTGTGGCATCCGAGATGGCTTCGGCAGCGAATATACCTTCCACTCCCCAGAAATGAGGCAGTATCAGTGCCAAAGGAACGAGGAGGATAACCTTTCTCAACAAAGCTATGAAAATGGAAATCTTTGCCTGCCCCAAGGCTACAAACATGTTCTGACATGCACGCTGCAGTCCGAAAATGGACATTCCGGCAAGGAACAGAGACATGACGTGCGACACTGTTTCTATCAGAGCCTCATCATCGGTAAATACCGATGCTACCAGGTGAGGACAGAGTATCATAAAGAGTATCAGCAGGAAGTTGAAGCCGAACATGAATATCACAACTATCCGGAAACATTGCTTCACACGATCCTTGTTGGCATGACCGTAGTTATAGCTCACCACCGGGATAAATCCCTGGGCAAAACCGACGAGCGGCACACTGGCAAACTGCATGGCACTCTGCATGATGGCAAGGGCACTGACATAGATATCACCAAAATGTTTCAGACTTCCGTTAAGTACGAAACCTACAAGGCTTTCCGTGCTTGCCATAATAAAAGGTGACACTCCAAGAGCAACCACAGACAGTACTATCTTCTTCTTAGGCCTCATATACCTCCGTTCGAGCGGAAGGGATGCCGAACGGGAAGTAAGGAAACGCAGTACCCAGATGGCACTGACGGCCTGCGAAAGGACAGTAGCTATAGCGGCTCCCTTTACTCCCATATCGAAAGTGAAAATGAAAATCGGGTCGAGAATGATATTCAGCAATGCCCCTATCACTACCGACCACATGGCTATGGCAGGTCTTCCCTGAGAGTTTATGAATGTGTTAAGCCCCGTTGATATCTCAACGAATAGCGTACCAAGCAGATAGACAGATAGATAGTCTACGGCAAACGGCAGCGTTCTTTCGGATGCTCCGGTAAGCAGAAGAATAGGCTCCATGAAGATGTATGCTATCAGCGAGGTGATGACAGTGAAAAGAATAAGCATCACAAAACCGTTTCCCAATATGCGTCCGGCTCTCTCGCGGTCCCCCTGCCCTAAAGCCATGGCTGCAAGCGGAGCACCGCCGGCACCGACTATCGACGAAAACGATGATATGAGTATTACTATCGAGGTAGTGACACCTACCCCGGCAAGAGCCTCTGTTCCTATACCGGGGATGTGTCCTATATAAATTCTGTCAACTATATTATAAAGCAGATTGACAAACTGGGCAGCCACGGCAGGCAGCGCCATACGGAACACCAAAGGCAGCATTCTGTCCGTACCCAGCCTTTCTTCATAACGATTGTTCATTACATCAAACTTTCCAGATTTAGTTCAGTCTTTTTCCTGTAGCCGGAACTTGTGAATACAGCAACCTGACAACCTTCCTCATCAGTGATACGAACCTCGATGAAAGGTATCTTGGCATGATTGAATGTTTCCACAGCCTCAGCATATACATATCCGCTGCTTACTGCACGCAGAAAAGTGATATTGGCATTAAGCGAAAGGGTAAGCAGATTGCGGCTGTTTGCCACTGCAGCAAAAGCAAGGTCGGCAAGTGTGAACAAGGCTCCTCCCTGACACACTCCTCCCCCGTTCAGGTGTTTGTCCGTAACGAGCATACGTGCCTTGGCATAACCTTCGCGCACCTCCAACAGTTCCACTCCCGCCTCAGCTGCAAAGCGGTCGTGTGAAAGCATATCTTTTAGAGTTTTCATAAATTTGAGATTTATTTAATTATCACCATCGTAGCCCCATAGCCATATTCGCGGAACGAAGCATCCTGACTGAGACATGTCCTGTACTTACGTTTGAGTTCGTCAAGCAATGCCTTGCGCAGAACACCGTCGCCCTTGCCATGTATGAACACTATCTTCTGTCCGGTATTTCTCTTGTATTCCTCCATTGTCTTGCGGAACACATCAAGCTGATAGTTCAGCATTTCCGCATTTCCCATACCTGTAGTATCATCAAGAAGGGCATCTATATGAAGGTCTATTTCGATAATTCCATTCTTGATTTTCTTCTCTTCCTTGCGCAATACTTTCTTCGGAATATTGTTTCCATCTCCCTTTGAAAATATGGCGTTCTTTATATCATCAGCATTCACATACACCTGTTTTGCTTCTTCATCATCTTTGACTACATCATAAATCAATGCCGGTTCGTTGAAGAACTCGTTTTCCTGGAATGTATGAAGTTTGTAGAACTTCACTGTATCGATTCTTATTTCTGTAGATACCGCATTCTTGAGCAGGAAGGTACGGTCGTCCTTATATGCGATAATCTGTACTGCCACGTGTTCCATCTCGTTAAGATCTTTCTTCTCGAATTCCTCAAGTGCCTGCTTCATATTAGGTTTGACAGTGCCACGGCTTCTCAGAGTCCAGCTCTTTCCTTCTGCAGAAAGGTATAAATAGTCGATGAAATAGTTACTGTCGTTCACCAGATACGCATCGAAACCTGTTGTAGTGATAGCCTTTATATCGTGTGGAACAAAAGCCAGATATACATTTAGTACATCGTTTCCTCTGATTTCAGGCGCACGATATGTTATCGGTCTGTCATCTTCTTCCTCTTCTTCGTCCTCTACAGGTGCCTGCTGAGGTTTTGAAGTTGTTTTCAACGGGATATTATAATCATCGGTCTGAATAACCACGCATTCCTTTATCAGCATAGGAATTTCGAAACCGTCCTCACTCTCCACCAAGGCTGTGTCCTTGCCTTGAAAACCTCTTACTATACCGCCTCCCACTTCGCTGAGGAAACGTACTTTATCTCCTATTTTCATATTCTTTCAGTATTATAGTTCAAGCAAAAGTAGTTACTTTTAAGCAGATACGAAAGTTTTTTATACTTTTGCAGAAAATATTGAACAAACTACACAGATGGAAGAAACGAAACACATAAAGATAAGCGACTATAACTATCCACTTCCGGACGAAAGAATAGCAAAATTCCCGCTGAAAGAGCGCGACAGTTCCAAACTACTGGTTTACAATCACGGCGAAATAGAAGAAAGAGTCTTCACTTCACTGCCGGAATATATCGAACCAGGCTCACTGATGATTTTCAACAATACAAAGGTTATTCAGGCAAGACTGCATTTCAGAAAAGAAACTGGTGCGCTGATAGAAATTTTCTGTCTTGAACCTATAAAGCCTAACGATTACGTACTGAACTTCCAGCAGACAGAACACTCGGCATGGCTCTGCATGGTGGGTAATCTGAAGAAATGGAAGGAAGGTCCGCTGCACAGGGAAATGACTGTGAAAGGCAAACCGCTTACACTGACTGCCACACGCGGCGAATGTCACGGTACAAGCCACTGGATAGACTTCAGCTGGGACAACAGCGAAGTGACTTTTGCTGATATCCTTGAAGTGTTCGGCGAACTTCCTATCCCTCCATATCTGAACCGCGAGACACAGGAAAGCGACAAGGAGACTTACCAGACTGTGTATTCTAAGATAAAAGGTTCTGTGGCTGCACCTACAGCCGGACTGCATTTCACAGAGAGAGTGCTAGACACACTTAAAAACAAAGGTGTTGACCTGGAAGAAGTGACTCTGCATGTGGGAGCCGGTACTTTCCGCCCTGTAAAGAGTGAGGAAATAGCAGGACACGACATGCACACGGAATATATCTCCGTAAACAGACAGACCATTGAGAAACTTCTGAAACATGGAGGCGAGACCACTGCAGTGGGAACTACATCTGTAAGAACGATAGAAAGTCTGTACTATATAGGAGTAATCTTAGAGTCAAGACCTGAAGCATCGCAGGAGGAACTGCACGTGAAACAATGGATGCCATACGAAAACGAGACAAACCTCACTCCGATTCAGGCTCTGCAGAATATCCTCGACTATATGGACAGAAATCATCTGGACGCTCTGCATACAAGCACTCAGATAATCATCGCTCCGGGATATGAATACAAGATTGTGAAACGCATAGTAACCAACTTCCATCAGCCTCAAAGCACTCTGCTGCTACTGGTTTCGGCATTCGTGAAAGGCGACTGGAGAAAGATTTACGACTATGCACTGTCGCACGATTTCCGTTTTCTGAGTTATGGCGATTCGTCGCTGCTGATTCCGTAATGATTGTCAGTTGTTAGTTCTTAGTTGTTAGTTTTTAGATATCATAATATGAAAGATAATAGCGAAGAAATGTTCCCTGTAGTAGATGAGGACGGAAACATCCTGTCTGCAGCAACAAGAGGCGAGTGTCACAGCGGTAGCAAGCTGCTGCATCCGGTGGTACATCTGCATGTTTTCAACAGCCGAGGAGAACTGTATCTCCAAAAACGTCCGGAATGGAAAGACATACAGCCGGGAAAATGGGATACTGCAGTAGGAGGTCACATCGACTTAGGAGAAAGTGTGGAAATGGCTCTGAAACGCGAAGTCAGAGAAGAACTGGGAATAGAAGATTTCACTCCTGAACTTCTTACACACTACGTGTTCGAATCCGCACGCGAGAAAGAACTTGTTTTTGCCCACAAGACTGTTTATGACGGTGAGATACATCCGTCAGAAGAACTGGATGGAGGCAGATTCTGGAGTATAGAGGAAATTAAGGCAAACATGGGGAAAGAAGTTTTCACTCCAAATTTTGAGAGTGAGTTCAAGAGGCTTGGATTTTAATCCTATATCCATATAACATTAAATGGCGTTTAAACAGCTTTTAAATACTGTTTAAACGCCATTTGAGGCTATAATAATTTGCAATGTCTATCATCCGAACATCTTGCTCACCCTCTCAATACCGGCAATCAGAGCATCGATTTCTTCTTTAGTGTTG
Source organism: uncultured Phocaeicola sp. (assembly GCA_944320855.1). Classification (GTDB taxonomy): domain Bacteria; phylum Bacteroidota; class Bacteroidia; order Bacteroidales; family Bacteroidaceae; genus Phocaeicola. The sequence goes on along the minus strand of CALUJF010000009.1, from coordinate 18,606 downwards.
TACATACCGAATGAAGCCCTCACTGTTCCTTCTATTCCCAAACGGTGCATGAGAGGTTCGGCACAATGATGTCCGGTGCGGACTGCTATTCCGAGGCGGTCGAGCAATGTTCCCATATCGAAATGATGGATATCTCCAACAAGGAATGAAATAACTCCTCCCTTATGTTCTGCCTCACCAAAGATACGCATTCCAGGGATTTCTTTCATACGCTGCATAGCATACATGATAAGTTCATGTTCATGGGCAGCTATATTATCCATACCTATGGCAGAAACATAGTCCAATGCTTTTGCCATTGCAGTAGAACCTACATAATCAGGCGTTCCGGCTTCGAACTTGAAAGGCAGTTCGTTGAATGTCGTTCCTTCGAAACTTACATTCTTTATCATCTCTCCACCACCTTGATAAGGAGGCATCTTGTCAAGAAGATCTTCCTTGCCATAAAGTACTCCTATACCGGTAGGACCATAAATCTTATGTGCACTGAACACATAGAAATCGGCATCAATATCCTGTACATCCACCTTCATGTGTGGAATACCCTGAGCTCCGTCTATCAATACAGGAACATTGTGGGCATGAGCTATTGACGCAATCTGCTTCACCGGATTTATTGTTCCGAGAACATTTGAAACGTGAGCTACGGAAACAAGTTTTGTACGCGGAGAGAACAGTTTCTCGTATTCGTCAATCAACAGTTCGCCACGGTCGTTCATAGGAATAACTTTCAGAACTATTCCTTTACGGAGTGCCTGAATCTGCCATGAAACGATGTTGCTGTGATGCTCCATCACCGAAACTATAACTTCATCTCCTTCCTTCATAAAGGCATCTGTGAATGATGAAGCTACGAGATTTATACTCTCGGTTGTTCCGCGAGTAAAGATTATCTCCGACGTGCTGCGCGCATTTATAAACTTACGCACAGTTTCGCGCGATGCCTCATGCAAATTTGTTGCCTGCTGTGAAAGGAAATGAACACCGCGGTGTACATTGGCATTTACAGAATAATACTCATCGACAATTGCATCTACCACACACTTTGGTTTCTGTGTGGTAGCTCCATTGTCCAAGTATATCAACGGCTTGCCATATACTGTTCTTGACAGTATCGGAAAGTCTTCTCTTATTTTCTGAATATCGTACATTTTTTGCTAATTAAGAATTAAAAACTAAGAATTAAAAATGAAGAACAGACGGACAACAGAGCCTATTAAGAATTAAGCCAGATGTCACTCATCCGTTTTTAATTTTTCATTATTAATTATTAATTAGTTTCTTTTTTATTTGAACCACATATCGCACATCCCTGACACTTGTTCAGTTCGCCACGGAATCGTTTTTCTACAAGAAGATGAAGACGGTCTTTGAGAGCATCCATACGTATCTTGTCGATAACTTCATTGACGAATGCAAACATCAATAACAGACGTGCTTCCTTCAGACTGATACCACGCTGCTGCATGTAGAACAATGCGTTTTCGTCAAGCTGTCCTACGGTAGCTCCGTGAGAACATTTCACGTCGTCGGCATAAATCTCAAGCTGTGGCTGTGTGTACATACGTGACTCGCGTGTTGCACATATATTACTGTTTGTCTGCTGTGAGTTTGTACGCTGGGCACCTTCGCGGACAAGCACTGTACCGGAGAATGCACCTACAGCCTGATCATCAAGTACATACTTGAAGAGTTCAGTACTTGTACAGTCAGAAGCCTTATGATCGATGAATGTATTGTTATCTACCTGTTCGTTCTTATCGGCAATAGCCATTCCACAAAGGGTGATTTCTGCTCCCTTACCGGCAAGAGTCACTTCTGATGTATTACGTGTTGTACCGTTATGAAGTGTCATTCCGTTAAGCAATACATTGCTGTTTGCTTCCTGATGTACATACAGATTGCTGAAACGTACTGTAGAGTTATGTGTTTCCTCGAGCTCGTACAAATCGAAATAGGCATTCTCGCCTACGAAGATTTCCACTACCTGTGTTGAAAGGAAATTCACATCGTCCATAGCATGGTCGCATACTAACAGTTTGGCCTGTGCGCCGTCTTCGAGAACTATAACGACACGACGATTAACCATGAAATTGACATCAGCACGAAGGATATTGACCAACTGTATAGGTTTCTCCAATACTACATTCTTAGGTACATACATAAACACACCATCCTGTGCAAACATTGTGTTGAATGCAGTGATACTGTCCTTCGAAGTATCAGCCAACTGCGAATAGTATTTCTTCACGAATTCAGGATTTTCCTTTGCCACATCTTTCAGGCTTCCGAAGATAACTCCGGCTGGAAGCTGTGCGGCAGGATTGTCATGTGTATCGAATGTATCGTTCACCACGAAATAAAGCGAAGTGCTCATATTCGGAACGTCGCACTTGAACACTTCATACGGATTTACCGGTATCTCCAATCGGTTCAGGTTCAATCCGTAGTCCGGTGCAAAGAACTTTGCGACATCCGTATATTTGTACTTCTCAACCTTCTGTGAAGGAAATCCTGCTGCCTCGAAATCGGCAAATGCCTTGGCACGCGGAGCGTTAAGCACGTCTGAGCTGTGGCGGCATATCATGGCTTCACATTGGGTGAAAAGGTCTATATATTGTTGTTCTGCTTTCATGTTTTTCTATCTAAACACTTATTAAACGTTATTTTAACCGGTCGGTAATCAGGCTATTATTCGCCCAATTCTTTCTTAATCCAGTCATAACCCTTCTCTTCAAGTTCGAGTGCAAGTTCAGGACCTGCAGTCTTCACGATACGTCCTTTGTAAAGTACATGTACGATGTCCGGTTTGATATAATCCAACAGACGCTGATAGTGGGTAATAACGATACAGCTTGTTTCTGGAGTCTTGAGCTTGTTCACACCTTCGGCTACGATACGCAAAGCGTCGATGTCAAGACCAGAGTCTGTTTCGTCAAGGATGCTCAACTTCGGTTCAAGCATCGCCATCTGGAAAATCTCGTTACGTTTCTTTTCACCACCGGAGAATCCTTCGTTTACAGAACGGTTGGCAAGCTTGCTGTCAAGCTCAACTATTTCACGTTTCTGTCTCATCAGTTTCAGAAATTCACTTGCAGTAAGTGCAGGCAGACCTTTATATTTACGTTGCTCATTAACTGCAGCACGCATAAAGTTTACCATGCTTACTCCAGGAATCTCTACCGGATACTGGAATGAAAGGAACAATCCTTCGTGACTGCGGTCTTCAGGTTTAAGACTCAGCAGGTCTTTTCCAAGGAATGTAACAGAACCTTTTGTTACTTCGTATGCAGGATGTCCGACAAGCACATTGCTCAATGTACTTTTACCAGAGCCGTTTGGTCCCATTATAGCATGAACCTCACCCGGCTTTACAGTCAGGTTAATACCTTTCAATATCTCTTTGCCGTTAATATTGGCATGTAAGTCTTTTATCTCTAACATAATATATATTTTTTTATCCTACACTTCCTTCGAGTGACACTGACAGAAGCTTCTGAGCCTCAACAGCAAACTCCATAGGAAGCTTGTTTATAACTTCTTTAGCGTATCCGTTTACGATAAGTCCTATGGCATCCTCTGTGTTTATACCTCGCTGGTTGCAATAGAACAACTGGTCTTCAGAAATCTTGGATGTTGTAGCTTCATGCTCTACCACTGCTGTCTCATTATGAATATCCATATATGGGAATGTATGGGCACCGCACTTGCTACCTAACAACAGTGAGTCGCACTGGCTATAGTTACGTGCATTGTCAGCTCTTTCAGATACACGTACAAGTCCGCGATATGAGTTCTGACTCTTTCCGGCACTGATACCCTTACTTACGATTGTAGAACGAGTGTTCTTTCCGAGATGTATCATCTTGGTACCTGTATCCGCCTGCTGGTAATTGTTAGTTACAGCCACTGAATAGAACTCTGCCGTGGAATTGTCACCGGCAAGAATACAGCTTGGATATTTCCATGTGATGGCAGAACCTGTTTCCACCTGTGTCCATGAAAGCTTGCTGTCATTACCCTTGCAGATTCCTCGTTTTGTCACGAAATTATAGACACCACCCTTTCCTTCGGCATCACCCGGATACCAGTTCTGTACGGTAGAGTATTTCACTTCAGCACGGTCCATTACCACGATTTCAACAATAGCGGCATGCAACTGGTTTTCATCGCGCATAGGAGCGGTACATCCTTCGAGGTATGAAACATAGCTGTCGTCATCGGCCACAATCAGTGTTCTTTCAAACTGGCCTGTATTGGCAGCATTGATACGGAAGTATGTAGAAAGTTCCATCGGGCAACGCACTCCCTTAGGAATATATACGAACGAACCGTCGCTGAATACAGCTGAGTTAAGGGCCGCAAAGAAATTATCACGATAGCCTACAACCGAGCCAAGGTATTTCTTCACCAAATCAGGGTGTTCTCTGACAGCCTCACTCATGGAGCAGAAGATGATGCCCTTCTCCATAAGTGTTTCCTTGAAAGTAGTCTTTACAGACACAGAGTCCATAACGGCATCTACAGCCATTCCGCTCAATGCCATCTGCTCTTCCAATGGAATACCAAGTTTATTGAATGTTTTCAAGAGTTCCGGATCTACTTCCTCCATTGATTTAGGTCCTTCCTTCTTCTTCGTAGGGTCGGCATAATATGATATTGCCTGATAATCTATCTCAGGAATATTAAGATGAGCCCATGTAGGCATCTCCATTGTCAGCCAATATCTGTATGCCTTCAGACGAAATTCAAGAAGCCATTCAGGTTCACCCTTCTTTTCAGAAATCAGACGAACGACATCTTCATTTAGTCCTTTTTCTATTATATCTGTATGAACATCAGTAGTGAAACCATATTTATATTTCTCCTGCGTCAGTTCCTTTACATATTTATTAGGTTCTTCTTGCATATGTAATTATATTATATCTGTTTGAATAATCTCATTTGTCACATTCTTTAATGTCGGAATAAAGAGACCGGAAAGTTCCTTCACCGGATAATATAACAAAGAAGATTGCTTAACGGTTCGATTTATCAGTTCATCTTTATTGTCAATATATTCTAAAAAGCTAATAGCCAGGCTTACAATAAAGGCATATTTCAACGCTCCGAGCAATGCTCCCAACAGTCTGTTTACTATGCCTAAATGTACTATTTCCAACGCCTTGGTAAGCATGGAGGCCAAAAGAAGAAATACAACAGGGACAAGTATCCAAATCAGGAAAAAAGCTATCACCTGAGATACGGATACTGATGTTCCAAGTTCTACAGCCAGTCTTTCTCCCAACTGCGAGAACAAAGCACGCGCCAGTAACAGTCCGGCAACAAGTCCGACTATGGTTGCAGCCTGTTTTACAGCCCCTTTCATAAATCCTAACAATATACCTATTGCTATAATGGCGATAATAATCCAATCCAAAACGCTTAACTGAAAAGATAAGGCTTCAAGAATCATTGCTATATTAGTTTGTTAGTTTTCAAGTTCTTTAGATACCGATAAAACAAAGAATGAAAAATGAAGAATGAAGCCAGACAGAGCCGCCTTTTCATTCCTCACTTTTCACTCTAAAATATTGTTATTACAGTGTTTGCTTTACTTCAACTTCTTCGTAAGTTTCGATAATATCGCCCACTTTAATATCATTACAGTTAGTGAGGCTGATACCACACTCGAAGTTTGTACCTACTTCCTTAACATCATCCTTGAAGCGTTTCAAGGCATTGATAGAACCTGTAAATACAACGATACCGTCGCGGATAAGGCGAGCCTTGTCTGAACGCTTAACCTTACCGGTCTTAACCATAGCTCCGGCAACCTGTCCAACCTTGCTGATGTTGAACACTTCGCGAACCTCGATAGTAGCTGTAACCTGTTCCTTCAATGTTGGAGCAAGCATACCTTCCATTGCGGCCTTGACTTCTTCGATAGCATCGTAAATGATAGAATACTTACGGATATCAACTCCTTCCTGTTCTGCAAGCTTAGCAGCATTGCTTGAAGGACGTACCTGGAAACCGACAATGATGGCATCAGAAGCAGCAGCCAATGATACATCTGACTCTGAAATCTGACCAACTCCCTTATGTATAACATTGACCTGAATCTGTTCAGTAGAAAGTTTGATAAGCGAGTCGCTCAATGCTTCTACAGAACCGTCCACGTCACCCTTAACGATGATGTTAAGTTCATGGAAATCTCCCAATGCAAGACGGCGTCCCACTTCGTCAAGAGTAAGCATCTTCTGAGTACGCAATCCCTGTTCGCGGGCAAGCTGTTCACGCTTGTTGGCAATTTCGCGAGCTTCCTGGTCTGTATCGAATACGTGGAATGTATCACCTGCAGCAGGAGCACCGTTAAGACCAAGTATCAATACCGGTTCTGCAGGACCTGCTTCTTTCATACGCTGGTTACGCTCGTTGAACATAGCCTTAACCTTACCGTATGAAGTACCAGCCAATACGATGTCACCCACGTGCAATGTACCGTTCGATACAAGTACTGTAGCAACATATCCGCGTCCCTTATCCAAAGACGATTCAATGATAGAACCTGTTGCCTTACGGTTAGGGTTTGCTTTAAGGTCAAGCATTTCGGCTTCAAGCAATACTTTCTCCAACAAGTCTTTAACACCAAGACCTGTCTTTGCAGAGATATCCTGTGACTGATACTTACCACCCCATTCTTCTACAAGGAAGTTCATGGCTGCAAGTTCTTCTTTTATCTTATCTGGGTTAGCATTAGGCTTATCAACCTTATTGATTGCGAATACGATAGGTACTCCGGCAGCCATAGCATGGTTGATAGCTTCCTTAGTCTGAGGCATCACGTTATCATCGGCAGCAACGATAATGATTACCACGTCAGTAACCTTAGCACCACGGGCACGCATCGCTGTAAACGCCTCATGTCCCGGAGTATCGAGGAATGTGATACGACGACCGTCATCCAGTTTCACATTGTAAGCACCGATGTGCTGAGTGATACCACCGGCCTCACCGGCAATAACGTTAGCTTTACGGATATAGTCAAGCAATGAAGTCTTACCGTGGTCTACGTGTCCCATCACAGTAACAATCGGAGCACGTGGCTCGAGATCTTCTTCAGCATCGGCTTCTTCTTCAATAGCCTGTGCAACTTCTGCACTTACATATTCAGTCTTATATCCGAATTCTTCGGCTACAAGATTGATAGTTTCAGCATCAAGACGCTGGTTGATAGAAACCATGATTCCCACACTCATACATGTAGAGATGACCTGAGTAACAGATATATCCATCATGTTGGCAAGTTCATTTGCAGTAACGAACTCAGTAAGTTTAAGCACTTTGCTTTCTTCCATTTCGAGTTCTTCCTGCTCAAGCTGGCGGTTCTGGATATTTTCACGTTTTTCCTTACGATATTTGGCAGCCTTGTTCTTACCCTTGTTAGTCAGACGTGCAAGAGTTTCCTTAATCTGCTTAGCTACATCTTCATCGCTGACTTCCTGTTTTACTACAGGTTTCTTGAACTTTTCCTTACCGGAGTTCTTTCCGCCACCCTGATTTTTACCGGCTTTTTCACTCTTCGAACCAGAGTTATGCGACTGTGCCGGCTGCGCATTATATATATCTACGCGTTCTTTGTTTATTCTATTGCGTTTCTTCTTTTTAGATGTATCCTCACCGCCCTTTTCAGACTTTTCATCACTCTTGCGTATTTCCTTGATAATAGCATCCTTCATCTGTTTACGCTGTTCCTGACGCATCTTATCCTTTTCTTCTCTCTCCTTACGCTTTTCTTCTTTCGATTTCTTCTTTGGGCGTGTAGACTGGTTCAATGCTGCCAAATCAATCTGTCCGACAACATTAATCTTAGACTTAAACTCTGTAGGACGGATTTTAAAGACACCGTCATCATTTATTTTGTTTTCAGCTTCTTCTTTTTTTTCTTCCATCGGCTTATTTATAACTTCGTTTGCTTCTGCATCCGCGTGTTTGGTTTCTTTATCCTCTATTATTATAGGCTTCTGTTCCTGCGGTTTCTCCTCTACCACTTTCTCCTGTACAGGTTCCGCTTTCACTTCTTCTGTCATTTTTGTTTCAGCCTCAACCTGTTCTTTAACTTCTTTATTCTCATTTTCAACCACGGCCGGCTTACTCTTTTTTCTATTCAGGCTATCCAAATCAATTTTCCCAATCGGTTTAAATTTCTGGCGCACTTCTTCTGCTGCTACAGTCTCCGCTTTCACTACATCACCTGCAATGTCGTCAATAGAAACCGAAGCCTTATTTCGTTCTTTATTCTGACGCTCTTGAATAATCTTTTCAGACTTCAACTTCAAATCCTTGTCTTTATTGAACTCTTTAACCAGTTCTGCATACTGCTCCTCTGTAATCTTTGTATTTGGATTAGCCTCGACGCTGTATCCTTTTTTCTGCAAGAAGTCAACAGCTGTCGCTATCCCTACATTCAAATCTCTTGCTACTTTATTAAGTCTTATCGTCATAAAATTCAATTAACAATTTAAAATTAACAATCCAAACCAGCCAAATGAATTAACTGGCCCATAGTCATCAAACAATATATAAGGCAGAACCGGCATTGAATAAAATAAAGAATGAACAGTTTTAATTCTGCACATTCTTTATTTTGTATCCATGATTATTCAAATTCAGCCTTCAAAATACGCAACACATCATCTACAGTATTTTCCTCGAGGTCAGCCTTTTCGATAAGCATTTCTCTTGGAGCGTTCAATACACCTTTAGCTGTATCAATACCTATACCTTTGATAGCATTGATTACCCATTCATCTATTTCATCCTTGAATTCATCCAAATAGATATCATCCTCTACTGCATTTTCATCAAGTTCACGATAAACATCTATCGTATATTCAGTAAGCATGCTGGCAAGTTTAATATTCATACCACCCTTACCGATAGCCAAAGACACTTCTTCCGGTTTCAGGTAAACCTCAGCCCTCTTCTCATCTTCATGCATAATGATTGATGAAATCTTTGCAGGGCTTAAAGCTCTCTGGATGAACAGCTGAATATTAGATGTATAGTTGATTACATCAATATTCTCATTACGCAACTCACGCACAATACCATGTATTCTTGAGCCCTTCACACCGACACATGCTCCTACCGGGTCAATTCTCTCATCGTATGACTCAACAGCAATTTTAGCTCTTTCTCCCGGGATACGTGCAATCTTCTTAATAGTAATGATACCGTCATTTATTTCAGGAACTTCCTGTTCAAACAATCTCTGCAGGAAAACAGGAGAAGTACGGCTCAAGATGATTTTAGGATTATTGTTTCTGTTGTCCACTCTGGCAACAACCGCACGTGCAGTTTCGCCTTTTCTATAGAAATCGCCAGGAATCTGTTCCGTCTTAGGCAAGAGCAATTCATTACCTTCGTCATCCAACATCAGGATTTCCTTCTTCCAAATCTGATAAACTTCTGCACTGACAACTTTTCCAACCTGTTCAATATACTTATTATACAAGCTGTCCTTTTCAAGTTCAAGAATTTTAGAAGCCAATGTCTGTCTCAGATTCAAGATAGCTCTACGTCCGAATTTCTCAAAGATAACTTCATCCGTAACTTCCTCACCAACTTCATAAGAAGCATCAATTTTTCTCGCTTCTGTAAGTGAGATTTGTCTGTTGGCATTAGTGAAATCCTCATCAGCCACGACTTCACGGTTACGCCATATTTCAAAATCTCCCTTATCAGGATTTACTATCACATCGTAATTTTCATCCGAACCGAACATCTTAGCGATTACGCTACGGAAAGACTCTTCCAATACTCCCACCATTGTGGTGCGGTCAATGTTCTTCAGCTCCTTGAACTCCGAAAACGTGTCAATCAAGCTTACAGTTTCCTCTTTTTTGGCCATAATTATTTGAAGCTAATTAAATATTTTGTGTACTTTATTTCATTGTAAGCGAACGAAAGCAACTGATCCACCAATTTCGGACGTTTACTTCCTTCCGGTTTGATTTTAGTCTGCACTGTGATTGAGAATTGATTGTCATCTACATCAGTCAAAACGCCTTTGTACTTTTTACCGTCATTAGCAAGAACCTCAACTTCACTGCCCTTGTGTATATAATATTGTTGTATAACCTTAAACGGCTGTCCAATACCGGCAGAACCTACTTCAAGTTCATAATCCTCTTCTTCCCTATTGAGATTAGATTCAATATATCTGCTCAGTTCTACACAATCATCAATCCATACGCCTTCAGCATGGTCAATTTCTACAACAATTTTGTCGTCAAGACTAACGGTTACATCAACCAGAAAATAATCTTTATCTTCCAGCCACTTCGATACAATACCAATTACTACGTTTTTATCTATCATGGGTAAATTATTAAGAATAAAAAAGAGGAGCTTGATTGCCCCTCCACCTTTCATCCATATCGTTCGCAAAGATATAAATATTATATTGTACTACAAAATATTAATACTTTTTTTATTCATTTCATCCTATATTATGAACTATTTTCACTATCCAACCATAAAAACCAGCAAACAAACCTATAAAAAAAATCACTGTTTCATCCACCAATTATTTACAAAAGACGAACACATTCAGGCTGAAAAAGATGTTTTTTTCAATAAAAAGCCACATAATGCAATATTTTTCTCAAAAAAGTTTGGAGTTTAAAATAAAAGATATACCTTTGCAACCGCAAACGAGAGACAACGGTGCCATAGCTCAGTTGGTAGAGCAAAGGACTGAAAATCCTTGTGTCCCCGGTTCGATTCCTGGTGGCACCACTTTGAAGAAAAGCAAAAGACGGTAAAATCCTGATTTCCAAGCGAAATCAGGATTTTTTGTTTTCCCCAAGCACGCAAAAAACGGCAAAATATTACCTTCGAGGTGGAGCAAAAGGTGGAGATAAGATTGGAGCTACTATATTTTTATTAATATAATTCCCACAACGGGTTAATTATATTTTATTATTTTTATCCTTATTAATCTCAACATACTTACTTGGTGACATTCCATAAAGTTCTTTGAATGCATTGGAAAAATAAGTTGCATTATTAAATCCAACCAATAATGCTATTTCAGAAATATTATAATTTTTATCTGACATTAATAAAGCTTCTGCTTGTTTCAAGCGTATATTTCTTATGAAGTCCCTTGTAGATTGATTAGTCAATTCTTTCAACTTTCTATAAAGATGCACTCGGCTTATACCGACCTCAGCTGCTATCATTTCAACATTTAATTCAGGATTACTTATATTATTATTTATAGCCTTCATTATTTTCTTCATCAATTTATCATCTGAGGACTCTGGTTTTATGTAAACAATATTGGAATCTTGTTCCTGGCTACCACTAAAATTATTTTTTAGAACTTCTCTATTCCTTAATAAATTATCTATTGTTATTTTTACCATATCAATATTGAAAGGTTTTGTTAAATAAGCATCTGCTCCAAAAGACAATCCTTCCATATTGTCACTTTCACTATTCTTTGCTGTCAATAAGACAACAGGAATATGGTTTATTTTAATATTTTGTTTGATTTTCCTCAATAAAGTCAATCCATCAACTTCAGGCATCATCACATCAGACAGAATTAGATCAGGAGCATTAGACGCAAGTATCTGTAATGCTTCTTTACCATTTCTGCATTGAATCACACGATACGAACTATCCAGTTCTGAAGCCAGATAGTTTCTTATTTCTTCGTCATCCTCAACTATTAAAAGTGTATGTTTTTTTCTTATTGTTTTTTTTGTATTATCTTCTTCAGTAGTCTTTTCTTCTATCATAAAAGTTTTTTCATACACTTCTGTTCTCTGTCGTAAATATTCTGATTTATTATCTATTATTTCCTGTTCAGACAAATGCCCTTTTCCCAAAGGTATTCTAATTGTAAAACTACATCCAGGTTTATTTACATTATTCCTTGCAGAAATCACGCCATGGTGTAATTTAACAAGAGACATTGTCAAATGCAATCCTATCCCTGTCCCCAATTTATATGAGCTGTCATCTGAAATCTGATAAAATCTTTCAAAAATATGTTCTATTTCATTCTCTTTAATACCTGTTCCATTATCCTCCACTATAATTTCTATATAATTATTTAATGGATATTCCACATATTCATCAGTTCCTGTCTTTATATATATATTTATTTCTCCGTTATCGGACACATGTTTAAACGAATTAGACAACAGATTTAATATAACTTTATCAAAGTTATTAGGATCTACCCAGGCATTGACTATTTCCTTTTCAGACAGAACATTCACTTTTATTCCTTTACAATCTGCCTGATAAGAGAAAACATCAATAATATTCTTTATAAAACTTACCAAATCCACTTCTGCGAACTTTAGTTTCATTTGTTGCTTATCTATTTTCCTTGTATCCATCAACTGATTAATAAGAGTTAAAATTCGTTCGGCATTTCTCTCAATAAGAGAATAACTCTTTTGCCTTTCAACATTTCTATCTGAAGAAATAAGTTTATGCAACGGACTGATAATTAAAGACATTGGAGTTCTAATTTCATGAGAAATATTGATAAAAAACTGTAATTTCGCTTCATTTGCTTCCTCCTGCAATTTATGTTTTATCATCTCCTGTTTAACCATATATTTCATTCTAACCTGATATAATATAAACAAGAAAAGACAAAAGGCAATCATACAATACGCTATTTTAGCCCACCAAGAGGCATACCATGTCGGATGAATGATTATTTTTAATGTTGCTGAAGACTGACGTGATGTTTTGTCCCTTACAGTAAATATATGCTTTCCTGTAGAAAGATTACTAAAAGAAACACTTGACACACCCTGTTTCAAACCATTCCAAATTCCACCATCCATAGAATACTCCAAAGTAGGTGTTATTCCAAAATTATCATTTGCAAATTCAATAGTAAAAGAATTGTCCAGATAAGAAAGATTTACATTGGGGTCAGTTATCAATTCTTGACTTAACACACGGTACCTTCCTGACATAGTTGTTCCATTTACAGGTTTACCGTGCAAATAAAAACCTGTAATACGAATCTTGTAATCAGAAGGTTCCGCTTTTATCTCTTTAGGATTAAAATATACAATTCCACTTGTTCCGCCAAAATATAACATTCCATTTTTATCCTTGTAAAATGCGTTTTTTGAAAATTCATTGTTGTAAAGTCCATCAAAGGCACTAAAAGAAGTAAAAGTTTCTGTATCTAAATCGAATTTTGCGAGTCCAAGATTTGTACTTACCCACATATTACCTGAAGAATCATTTGTAATAGAAGCTATATTGTTACTTGGAAGACCATCTTCCACACTATATGATACAAGCATCTTAGAAAGATCAGGAGTAAAAACCTTTATACCCTCCATTGTTCCTATCCATATATTACCATCGTAATAACTGCATATAGAATTTATGACATTTCCTCTCAGTATAGACTCTGACGTAGTAAACTTACAATTATTTAAATCAATACATTTTATTCCATCTAAAGTACCAATATAAAGCATTCCTTTTTCACTATAAAAAAGACTATTAATCCATAAATTTACATTTTCATTTAATTTCAATTCATTATCTCCTATTCTTAGTACATCGCGTACTACATCCGGCTCTTTTGCATCTATATAATATATACCGGCTCCCATAGAGCCTATCCACAATCTATTTTCAGCATCTTCTACAATAGAATATATCTTATCTACATTATTAAAACCATTCTTTTCAAAAGGTACATAAGTAAAACTTTGTTTGTTAGTATCAAGGACAGAAAGGCCATCCAAGTATGATCCGACCCATAATCGTCCCATAGTATCCCTATGCATACAGATTATCGTATATGGGATATTACCATGAGATATACGAGGAGACAGATGTGAAGACATTGAATAATTGTGAGCAAGTACATATATGCCGTCATTATCCGTACCTACGACCAAACGTCCATCTCCACTTCTACATATAGAAGTTACACATTTGTCACCTATACTATTATATCCAGTAGAACGATTACCTATATATCCAAAATTATTTGTTTTGGCAGGTATAAAAAACACACCTTTTTGAAAAACTCCTATCCATATATTTTCATAATCATCTATCACTATAGAATGAACTTTTGCTTCCGACAAATTTATATCACTCACAATAAATTCAGCTTTTGCTATCTTTCCTGTTTTTATATTATATTCTACAATACCCTCTCCATCCGTTCCTATGAGCATACATTCATTATGCTGCACTATGGATGTTACAGGATATCTGGTATCGTATATTTTTTCAAATGCGTCGATATCCTTTCTATAAATATATATTCCATTACCAACTGATGATACATAAACATTTCCATATGAATCAAGTGCTGATATGTTAAATGAAAGTATTTTCTTTTTATCTAAACAAGTGTAAACCTTCTCATCCCCATATGAATCAATACGCAACATTCCATTATATTCTGTCGATACCCACAAATTGCCATCATTATCTTCCAATATGGAATTAATATTGTATCCATAGTACTTATCCCCAAACTGAAGCACATTGTATGAGCCATCACTTTTCCGCTCAAGTTTCTTAATTCCATATCCACTGGTACAAATAAGAAGAGTTCCATCTTTTAGCTGAATAATACTTTTATTATTATAACTTGCACTTGTTTGCAACAATGTTTGAAATTCATCATTCAAATAATCATAAACCTGAAGTCCTCCTGTAGAAACAATGAACAATGTGCCAGACGAATCTTCAAAAACGGAATTAACACTATTGTTAATAAGTGAAGTCGAGTCATTTGCTACAGAAATATATTTTACTAACTTGGCCCCATCAAATCTATTAAGTCCATAACCTGTTGATATCCATATATATCCACGTGAATCCTGATATATATTATTAATCATGCAGCTTGACAGGCCACTCTCTATATTAAACAACCTACTATATTGCGCATAAGTAGCAATAGGGAAAAAGCAAAGCAGAAAAAATAAAAATAGTGTGTACTTCATCTGTATAGGTAATTTAAATAATTAAACTATTAAAGAAAATTATTAGGTTATGCAAAGATACATTTTTATTCTTCCATAACCAATTACATATACACAAATTCCAACTAATAGGATGAGGTGTATCAACAAAAGACACACCTCACCCTATATATACCTAATTTACATTAAGTTTTTTTCATCATTCTCACCAAAGAAAAAAATCAAAGACAGGATATATCTTTTCAGAATTAATACCCTGTATTCCTCATGTAAGGTTTTATTTACTTCTGAACTGCCAACTGTCAAGCATAAACAGATTGCATTTCTGATTCTTTGAGCCATGAAATACTAAATACAAATCATGCACACCTTTAATTTTCTTCACTTTTGTTGTAAATGTCTCAAACTGTGTTTTTGTATTGCTGATATTCAATGTACCGATACATTGTCCGTCAACATCGTCAAGCCTTATTTCAATGCATCCTCCGTAAAGATGGCATGAAGCAGAAACTTCGAAAGATGATGCACCGTTACCAAAATCCACTCCACTGACTTTTATATACTCTCCTTCATCTATATCTGTAACAAGTTGATTCCAATGATCTGCAGCCCATGGATTTTTCTGTGTTGTTTTTAATCCGTATCCCCATGACATCGTTTCAGCCTCAACTTTACGATAAGGATTGAAGTTTTCCACCTGACGCAATGTGCATTCGTGGAAATAAGGTAATTCCTGAATAGTACCGTCAGGATTATATGTCATCTCGGCAAGTGACACAGAACGACGTTCAGCATGACGGCTGGTCTGAAGACGGAATATATCATAGTTCTGGCCAAAACAATACGAACGGCCCTTATAATCGATTATCCCCGGATGATTGCCGCGTGTGCGCACCGTATGATCCATTATGTGTCCTTTATATTCCCACGGTCCGGTAGGGCTGTCGCTCATGGCATATCCTATACCTTCCGGACAACATGTAGAGGCAAAGGCCAGATAATAGTGTCCATTACGTTTATAAAACCAAGGACCTTCCTGATAATCTTCTATATGTGGCATCTTAACAATATTTCCGGTATATGAAATCATATCCTCATTAAGTTTCACCATGTATATATTAGGATTTCCCCAATACATATACGCCTGACCATCATCGTCTACAAAGACAGTCGGGTCTATATCATCCCAATGTTCTTTCTGCCAAATCAAAGGCTTGCCTATAGGATCTTTAAAAGGACCGTATGGCGAATCTGCCACCAGCACACCTATCCCGTGGCCGTGAATAGGACAATACATATACCATTTACCGTTTCTACCGACAAC
The DNA here is from genome assembly GCA_944320855.1 of uncultured Phocaeicola sp. Taxonomy (GTDB): domain Bacteria; phylum Bacteroidota; class Bacteroidia; order Bacteroidales; family Bacteroidaceae; genus Phocaeicola. The sequence continues at coordinate 2,292 of CALUJF010000009.1, read as the reverse complement.
ACATGCAGCCCATGCTCCATTATCACCTTTATACCACTCAAAGTTTTTAAGTGAAGCCACAGTCCCTCTGTCCTGCCAGTTCACCATATCGGTGGATGTGTAAAGCAACCAATCCTTCATTTTGAATCCTTCCGCATCATCCTCATCGTGCGAGGTATACAGAAAAACCGTATCATTATACAGCATGGGAGCCGGATCGGCAGTATACTTTGTCTGTATTATCGGCATATTCAATTTTACATCATCAGCAGTCTGAGCTGCCAATCCTGAAAATGCCATAAGGCATATAGCAGGAATGATAGCTTTTGTTTTCATTTTAATTATTTTTTATGGTTAAACTTATTGGTTGTTATATTATTTGAATTAGAGAACTCCCACCAATCAAGATTAAATAATTTACAGCCTTTGCGGCCACGGAACACAAAATAGACATCATGCACTCCGGTAACAGCTGTTTTAACTTCACTATTAAAAGTTTTCCATTCTTCCCATCCACCTGTGGTCGGGATGTTGACTTCTGCAATCTTATTTCCAGCAATACTGTCTGTGCGTACTTCAATTGTACCTCCACGCAAAGCACTGGCTGCAGATATACGGAAAGATTTTGGTCCTTTCTTACCGAAGTCCACTTCTCTTACCTTTATATAATCACCATTGTGGATTTCAGAAATATAAAGCCCTGTCTTTGCATTTGGTTCAGACTTTACTCCCTCCGAGTAAGCAATTGTTTCAGCTTCAACTCTTCTGTAAGGATTAAATGCAGAAACAGGTTTTACTCCTTCTTTAGTCGCATTTATAATAGGGAAAGTGCCGTCCGAGTTATATTTGAATTCCTCGATAGCTACAGAACGTCCGAATCCACCTCCACCGGGCAATTTGCCGGTATGATAGAAGAAATACGAATTACCCTTGTAATCGGCTACACCACAATGATTAGTAAAAGACCCTGTATCCTGAAGCGGCATAATCTCACCCATATATTTCCACGGTCCTTCAGGACTGTCACTCATAGAGTATGCTATATGTTCAGGCACTCCACCTGCAGCATAAAGCAGATAGTATTTGCCTTTACGTTTATAGAACCAAGGTCCTTCTGTATATGTGTCTTTATATTTTTGTCCCTTTATTCTCTTTTCAGGATTTGGTGCGCCAAAACTTTCAACTGTCTGTTCCAGTTTCTTTACTTCCCCCTTAATCGACACCATGTCCTCATTTAGTTCTGCAAAATAAATATTCGGATTTCCCCAATAAAGATATGCCCTGTCATCATCATCAATAAACACAGTCGGGTCTATAAAATCCCAATTCCCATCATACAACGGTTTTCCTATGGCATCGCGGAAAGGTCCGGTAGGACTATCTCCCACAGCTACTCCTATTGCCATAGCATTACTTAGTTTTGAGTGCAGACACACATACCAATAGAACTTACCGTTGCGCTCTATACACTGTGCAGCCCAGGCTCTGTCATCTGCCCAACTGAATGATTCTATAGCAAGCGGAGAACCATGATCTGTCCAGTTCACCATATCTGTAGTAGAATACACTCTCCATTCCTGCATCCAGAAGAAATCTGCCTTATCTTCATCATGTCCTGTATACAGATATAAAGTATCATTATGCACAAGTGGTGCCGGATCGGTTGTAAACCATGTTTGTACTACAGGATTCTGTGCTGCAGCACCAGATGCCAATGTTAAAGCCGCTAAAGCTAATATATTTTTCATTACTTTCATGATTATAATTATTTAGTTATTACCAATCCTCCATTCTTTGGAATGGAAATCTTAAGTTCTTGTTTTTTATTAATTTTTATCTCCGAAGCTGTACCATTAAGTTTTGCATCATCTGAGTATAATGTTACAGTTTCGCCGGCATTGAAGAAAGCAGAAAGATTCAAATTCAGTTTCAGAGCCATCAACAGTCCTGTAGTAAAATCGCCAATATTTGTCTTCATGCCAAGAGCAGATGCAGCAACAAACAATTCATTATCATATGTCACAATAAGTAGCTTTACCGTCTGAATCCGAAACTACTACAACCAATTTCCGTCAGGACTGGTTATTTTTCTTTCTGCAGCATTTACGCACATTCCCATGCATGTAAGCCAGCAGAACAACAAATGTTTTCTCATAATCTTCAATATTTTAAGTTTACAATAATTATATATAATACCTACCTATTAAAAACCAAACATATAACTGTTATCATTATCAATGCGATTATCTTATTCGCTTATAATCAAAGAAGTCTACATCCACATATCCTCCCTGAGACTTGGTAGCATAATTG
>CALUJF010000008.1 GCA_944320855.1 uncultured Phocaeicola sp. | reverse complement strand
TTTCCTTAAAGATATTTTCTGATTCATCAATCATCTGGAGAGTAAAGCGTATGTATGTTTGAAACTGATTTATCAAAGCGATTAATAAGCTATATTGTTTCCTTAAAGATATTTTCTGATTCATCAATCATCTGGAGAGTAAAGCGTATGTATGTTTGAAACTGATTTATCAAAGCGATTAATAAGCTATGTTTCTCAATATCATATACTATAAAAGTCTTGATATTAAAATTATTATTAACTTGAAAATCGTGATGAGAGTACTACTCATTCAAATTTATTGCGATATGTAGGGATAACTACCGGTGTGTAGATTATCCCTTTTATTATACTCATTTGTGCAATTTTTTGTGCAAGAAGATTCGTTCTCATACAATATATATAATGTAAGCCTCATCATCGGACATCTTCAAGCAGTGTGCATAACATATCGTTAAGAAAGAGAAAGTAAATTGAAGAAAAGCAAAGAAAGATATTTTTGAGGTAGTTTTTTCTTACGATTTCATTGATTATCACCATTTTACCTCAACTTTTGTGCAAAATCTGTGCAAGGAGCTATATAAACAAAAAAGACATCTAAGAAATATACATTCTTAAATGCCTGATAATTAATCTGTTATGTCTTGTAGCGGGAACCGGGATTGAACCGGTGACCTCATGATTATGAATCATGCGCTCTAACCAGCTGAGCTATCCCGCCATTGTTTTTATAAAAAACCGCCAGGCGTGGAAGCCACCCAACGGCTAAATCGTTGAATTGTAGCGGGAACCGGGATTGAACCGGTGACCTCATGATTATGAATCATGCGCTCTAACCAGCTGAGCTATCCCGCCATTGTTTCTCGATTGTGGGTGCAAAGGTATGACTATTTTTTTTATAATGCAAATATTTTGGAACTTTTTTCTCTAAAAAAACGATTCGGCGTTTACTTTAAAACGACGAAGCGTTTTATCCCAAACGACGAAGCGTTATAAAAAAAAGCGTAGAATATCCTTCTAAAAGCCCCATACAACCGTCCGAACTATGTTGTAGAATATAGAATTTATTATACCGATAGTCAAAAAAAATAGTTTAATTTGCCACCAAAACCTAAAAATCATAACAAATAAAACACAAAAGAACAGAAAATGAGAAAGAAACTAAAAATAGAATACTCTTTGAATCCTACTCCAGGAATAATATTATGGAATGCAATCAGCACACCGGCCGGCCTTGAAAGATGGTTCGCTGACAAAGTGACAAGAAACGGGAAAGTATTCACATTCCATTGGGGGAAAACAGAAACACGAGATGCAGAAATAACAAACTTCCGCTCCGAGTCTTTCATAAAATTTCACTGGAAAGACGATGATGACCCAAAATCTTTTTTTGAATTCAAGATTCTGTATAATGATTTGACTGCAGACAATATACTTGAAGTCACCGACTGTGTAGGACCGGAAGATGAAGATGACACCGTAAATCTCTGGAACTCCCAAATAGACGTACTGAAGAGAGTTTTCGGTTTATGAACCGCATATATTTAAAAATATACAAAACATTACTTCCTATCCATTATTTTATGCTATTTTTGCAACATAAAACAAAAAGATGGGAATATTACGTTTGAAAAAATTAGATATATTCGTTCTAAAGAGTTTTATGTTACTCTTTGCCGGAACGTTCTTCATATGCTTGTTCATCTTCATGATGCAATTCTTGTGGAAATATGTTGATGAACTGGTCGGAAAGGGACTTGAGCTGGACATCCTGGCACAATTCTTTTTTCTGTCTGCACTTACCCTTATACCTCTGTCACTTCCATTGGCTATACTGCTTGCAGCCCTTATGACATTCGGTAACTTCGGAGAAAGATACGAATTACTGTCCATGAAGGCCGCAGGCATTCCGCTTTTGAGAATAATGCGCCCTATCGCAGTGATGTGTCTTATATTGGGCCTGACTTCATTCTATTTCCAGAACGTAATCGGTCCGAAAGCCCAAAAGCAGCTGTGGACATTATTAGTGTCAATGAAGCAGAAATCACCGGAAGTAGACATTCCGGAAAAAGTATTCTACTCCGACATAGAAGGATATAATATCTATGTAAACAAGAAAGACCGTGAAACGGGTATCCTGAAAGATGTTCTGATTTACAACTTCTCGGACGGATTTGAAAACGCCCGCATAATATGGGCTGAAGAAGGAAAACTGGAACTGACTGCCGACAAGAAACATCTGTATCTGCACCTTTACAACGGTGAGCTGTTCGAAAATCTGAAATCACAGAATATAGACTCAAAAAATGTGCCATACCGCAGGGAAACGTTCATCGAGAAGCATTCGCTAATAGACTTCGATGCCGAATTCAACATGGTGGACGGAAGCTTCCTGAACAGACGTTCGGACATTAAAAACATGAACGAGCTAACGGCTACGATAGACTCATTGACCACCTATACAGACAGTGTGGGAAGGGCTATGTATAATGAAATCATGTCGTCCACATACAAAGACACTGACTTGAGCAAATCCGATTCGATAAAAATCAAGGAACAGAATCTTACATATATTAATACTGACAGTATCTTCCGTTCGATGAGTTCGGATGAGAAACTTAAGACACTGTCTTCTACAGAAAGAAGAATGTCGTCCATCAGTTCGGACTGGAGCATGAAATCGTTTGTGACACAAGATAACGACAAAAGCATACGTTCTCACACTTCCGACTGGCACAAGAAGATAACCCTGTCATTCGCCTGTGTATTCTTCTTCTTTATCGGTGCCCCATTAGGAGCTATCATAAGAAAAGGAGGTTTAGGTATGCCGGTAGTTATATCCGTACTGATGTTCATTCTATACTATATCATTGACTCAGGTGCTACACGTGTGGCCAAGAGCGGTGAGATGAACATCATTCTCGGCACATGGATGAGTAGTCTGGTGCTGGCACCTTTGGGAGCATTCCTTACCTACAAGTCGAACAAAGACTCCGTGGTATTCAACATAGACATGTACAAGGCATTCTTCAGAAAAATATTCGGAATCAGACAGTCAAGGCATATCTTCAGGAAGGAAGTCATAATTTTCACTCCGGACTATGCACAGATATGCGACAAGCTTGATAACATATGCCGCGAATGTGAGGACTATTCGGCTACGCACAAACTGTTAGGACTGCCCAATTATTATAAGATATTCACAAACCATACACACGACGACCATATCAAGGAAATCAGCCAACAGCTGGAAAGCGTGATAGAAGAACTTTCAAACTCGAAAGACGGAGTAATCCTGAACAATATGAACAACTACCCGTTTTTATTTATAAAAGCACACAAGAGTGTGTCGGACAAGATATGGCTCAACCTTTTATTGGGAATCATAGTTCCTGCCGGCATAGTAATATGGCTCAATATATGGAGACATAGAATTACGCTCGACAAGGATTTGAAAATAATTATAAAGACAAGCAGGGACATTCAGGAAAGAATAAGAACAAACATATTACAATAGCAATAAAAAAATTATGGACAAAATCAAACTGAACACAATCGAAGAAGCAATAGAAGATTTTCGCAAAGGTGAAATTGTCATAGTAGTGGACGATGAAGACCGCGAGAACGAAGGCGATATGATAGTTGCGGCAGAACTTATCACACCGGAGAAAGTAAACTTCATGCTGAAACATGCGAGAGGTGTGCTATGTGCTCCTATAACTATATCAAGATGCGACGAACTGGATTTGCCAAGACAGGTATCTAACAATACATCAATACTCGGCACACCGTTCACAGTAACAATCGACAAGTTGGAAGGCTGTACCACAGGTGTTTCTGCTGCCGACAGAGCCGCTACAATACAGGCGCTTGCCGACCCGAACTCGAAACCGGAAACTTTCGGACGTCCGGGACACATCAATCCATTGTATGCACAGGACAAGGGCGTACTCCGCAGAGCAGGACATACAGAGGCTTCAATCGACCTCGCGCGTCTGGCAGGACTCTACCCGGCTGCTGCACTTATGGAGGTAATGAACGAGGACGGAACTATGGCACGTCTGCCGGAATTGAGAAAAATGGCAGATGAATTCGGTTTCAAACTGATTTCGATAGCAAACCTTATAGCATATCGTCTGAAACAGGAGTCGCTCGTGGAAAAAGGTGTAGAAGTGGATATGCCTACCGAACACGGACACTTCAGACTGATTCCTTTCCGCCAGAAGAGCAACGGACTTGAACACGTAGCTCTGATAAAAGGAAACTTCACTCCTGACGAACCTGTTCTGGTGAGAGTTCACTCTTCATGCGCTACAGGCGACATTTTCGGCTCTATGAGATGCGACTGCGGAGAACAGCTTCACAAAGCAATGGAACTCATAGACAAAGAAGGAAAGGGAGCCGTAATCTACCTCAACCAGGAAGGAAGAGGCATCGGACTGATGGAAAAAATGAAGGCATACAAGCTTCAGGAAGAAGGTATGGACACTGTAGATGCAAACATCTGCCTCGGACATCAGGCTGACGAACGCGACTATGGTGTAGGTGCACAGATCCTTAGAGAAATAGGTATCACAAAAATGCGTCTGCTCACCAACAATCCTGTCAAAAGAGTTGGTCTTGAGGCTTACGGACTGGAAATAGTAGAAAACGTGTCTATCGAAGTTACACCTAATGAATTCAACGAGAGATATCTGCATACCAAAAAAGAACGTATGGGACACACTCTTCATTTCAACAAATAAAAAACAATTGTACACATTATGAATATACTTGAAACTAAAGACCTTGTAAAAAACACTTACGAATCAAAGGTTGCACAGAATGCAGTGATGCGCAGCGTCTACACATGGATGACTCTCGCACTGGCAATAACAGGACTTACAGCTATGTACATGGCAAAGTCGTTGACTTTCATCAACGCCATGACACAGAACTCGATGTTGTTCTGGGGAATACTTATAGCTGAAGTTGTACTGGTAATGTATATGACAGCAAGAATAAACAAAATCAGTTTTACTACTGCAACTCTGCTGTTCATTGCCTACTCTATCCTAAACGGAGTGACACTGTCCGTACTGTTTTTAGTGTACACAATGAGTTCCATAGCAACAACATTCTTCGTTACGGCAGGTACATTCGGAGTTATGGCTGTCTTCGGATACATAACAAAGAAAGACCTGACACGCATCGGAAGCCTTTGTATAATGGGAGTCATAGGTATCATCATAGCATCTGTGGTAAATATGTTCCTGCATAACTCCATGATGGATATGATAATCTCTTACGTGGGAGTATTGCTCTTCATCGGACTCACAGCATACGATGCACAGAAAATAAAACGCCTCCTGAGCGGAGATGATATAGAAGTGAACGAATCGACTCAGAAAATCGCACTCTTAGGTGCACTGACACTCTATTTGGACTTCATAAACCTGTTCATCTACCTCCTCAGAATATTGGGAGACAGAAAGTAAATCAAATGCCGCCAAAAGCGGCATTTTTTTATTTTCAAGGCTGTTTCTTTTGCGTATTTCATAAGAAATAGCTTATTTTGCAGAATAATTCAACATTTAAACAAGGACTATAACAATGAATCAACTTTCAGATCGTTTGAACAGCCTGTCGCCATCGGCTACACTGGCTATGTCACAGAAGAGTAGCGAATTAAAAGCGCAAGGTATTGACGTAATCAACCTTAGTGTAGGTGAACCTGACTTCAACACACCAGACCACATCAAAGAAGCTGCAAAGAAAGCTATTGATGACAACTTCTCTCGTTATTCTCCAGTTCCGGGATATCCTGCACTTCGCAATGCCATAGTTGAAAAACTTAAAAAAGAAAACGGACTTGAATATACAGCTGCACAAATCAGCTGTGCAAACGGTGCTAAACAGTCAGTTTGTAACGTGATTATGGCCCTTATAAACAAAGGTGATGAAGTAATTGTTCCTGCACCTTACTGGGTAAGCTATCCTGAAATGGTAAAATTGGCGGAAGGTACTCCGGTTATCGTAAGCGCAGGCATAGAACAGGATTTCAAGATTACTCCTGAACAGCTTGAAGCTACTATCACTCCTAACACACGTGCACTTATCCTGTGTTCTCCTTCTAACCCAACAGGTTCTGTTTACACAAAAGAAGAATTGGCAGGATTGGCTGCAGTACTTGCCAAGCACGAACGTGTTATAGTAATTGCTGACGAAATCTACGAACATATCAATTATATCGGAAAGCATCAGAGCATCGCACAGTTTGCTGAAATCAAAGACCGCGTAGTTATCGTAAACGGTGTTTCAAAAGCATATGCGATGACAGGATGGCGTATCGGTTTTATTGCCGGTCCGGAATGGATTGTAAAAGGAGTAAACAAACTTCAGGGTCAGTACACTTCAGGTCCATGTTCTGTTTCTCAGAAAGCTGCCGAAGCTGCATATACCGGAACTCAGGAACCTGTTGAAGAAATGCGCAAGGCATTCGAACGCCGTCGTGACCTAATCGTTAAATTGGCTAAGGAAATTCCTGGATTCGAAGTTAATAATCCGCAAGGAGCATTCTATCTGTTCCCTAAATGTGATTCTTTCTTCGGTAAGAAGGATGGCGACAGAGTGATAAACAACTCTGACGATTTGGCTATGTATCTTCTTGAAGTCGGCCACGTGGCATGCGTTGGCGGTACATCATTCGGTGCTCCTGAATGCATCCGTATGAGCTACGCTACTTCTGACGAAAACATAGTAGAATCTATGCGCAGAATCAAAGAAACATTGGCTCGTTTGAAATAATCATATACATACTGTATAAAGTTACTCAACAGAGTACAAACGGAAACAAAAAGGCTCGATCATTGAGGTTTTCATCAATGGTCGGGTCTTTTTTTTCATTTCAGACTCATTGGAGTTACTCTTCATGTATATGTCCATAACCTTGAAAACGACGAAGCATAATCCTCTGCCGACACATGTCGGCAGAAAGATATTCCTTATCTTTACGATACAGATTTATGGCAGGAATGTTTCACCGGAATATCAGTATAACCGATGTGTGAAAGATGTGAAAGTGAAATGTATGTACGTTTCTACATAGTTATATTATAACACAGCATATAAAATGCAAAAAAGACAATTCAATCATATAAAATCGAATTGTCTTTTTGTTTATTTCATTTGTCCGCAAGAATTCCTAACGGTAAGAAAATTATCTTGTTCTAAGAGTAGCTTCTATCTCGTCTATCTCATTCTTGAAAGCCTTGTCTACATCCACTTGGTCCTTAACTATTTTACAAGCGTGTAAAACCGTTGCATGGTCTTTCTTTCCTATCAGCTGGCCAATCTTTGAGGACGAAGTTTCCGTATGTTTCTTCGCAAGATACATAGCCACCTGTCTAACCTGTACAACCTCTCTCTTTCTTGTCTTGGTATGTATAGTAGAAGTATCAACCTTATAGTATTCGCAAACCTTCTCTATGATATCCTCAACTGTCACCGGCTTAACCTCAGCACATTTGACAGCCTTTCTCACAATTCTCTGTGTCAGGTCTATATCTATGTCACGTTTGAACAGAATTGACTGAGCCAATAAAGAGTTCACGATACCTTCAAGTTCACGTACGCTTTCATTTACATTTTCAGCGATATAGCTGATGACTGATTCCGAAATGGTAAGTCCGTCCTTGCGTATCTTGTTGCGTAGAATATTCTTTCTGAGTTCTGTATCAGGCTTCTCAAGCTCTGCCACCAATCCCCACTTGAAACGTGTCAAAAGACGGTCCTCCATACCCTGAAGCATAACAGGAGCACGGTCGGAAGTAAGGATTAACTGTTTTCCGTTCTGATGCAGATGATTGAAAATATGGAAGAAGGTATTTTGTGTCTTGGTCACACCTGCGAACTCCTGAATATCGTCAATAATAAGTACATCTATAGTCTGATAGAAAGTAATGAAATCATTGAAGTGGTTTGTTCTTACAGAGTCTGTATACTGCACCTGGAACAAATGTGCAGATACATAAAGAACTCTTTTTTCAGGGTACAGTTCTTTTATACGTGTACCGATAGCATTGACAAGATGTGTCTTACCAACTCCTGACGGACCGTATATAAACAATGGGTTGAAAGTACGGGCAGGATTCATAGCAACAGTTTCGGCAACTGTTCTTGAGAATTCATTGCTTGTACCTTTTATGAAATTGTCGAAATTATAATTAGGATTCAGGTGAGGATCCAAATCCTGCACCACCTGTGCCTGTAAAGGATTAGGCGCTTTATTAGCGTTTTGCACATTTGCCTGCTGCTGCACAGCCTGCGAACGCTTAGTACCTTCTATGTTTACAGTTATCTGATTTGTCTTGTCAGTCAAAATGGAATACATCAACTCCGTGCCCTCGCCTATCTCCTTATAGATGGCTGCACGAAGCAATCCAACGTACTTTTCTTCCAGGTATTCATAGAAGAAAGGACTTGGTACCCCTATAGTCAATGCCTTATTTTCGTACTTCAACGGTACTATCGGCTCGAACCATGTTTTAAAAGCTGTTGCGTTTACATTGTCCTTGATGAACATCAGACATTTGTTCCATAACGCAATAGCATGATTCCCTTCAATCATATTTCTTTATATCTATTTCTTTTTCTTTATTGGCTAATAATCTACGTTGCAAATTTCGTGATGAAATTCCAAAAAAACAAATTGCTTTTTTCTTGCTTTTTTAAATTCTTATATAAGAATCTGAATACCAATATATTACAAACTCAACAATTTATTAATCCAATCATTTTGTTATACTATTGTAATATCTTGAAAATAAGGTAATTGTTTATATGCACATCATAGCGGCAGACAAATTCCCGTAATTCATAATACATTGATAATCAACACAAAAGCCCCACAAATAAAGCCTTATTCATATTTGATATTATTTAGACAAATTCTACATAGTCCTTATTTATCCTTTCTTCCGAATAATGAAAAATGCACATATCTCTTAGGACGTTCCTGAAGGTCTTTAAGCAAAGATGCTGCATTTTCAGATGTCGCATTCAGGTTATTGTAAAGCTCTGGATCATTAAGCAACAAGCCTATAGTATTATCTTTTCTATTAAGTTTGTCTGTAAGAGCATAAACATTCTTCAATGTTTCATCTATTTTGTTGAATGTTCCGGCATAGTCTATTCCTTTCAGATTTGCACTAATAACTTTCAAGTCTTCAGTTATCGTAGTTACATTGCCCGTAAGTTTAGGAATATCATTGCTCATAAGTTTCTGAAGATGATTGCTTGTCTGATTCAGCGATGCAGTTATTTTCTCTGCATTCTTCAATGTATTTCCCAAAGCCGGATCAGCAAGAAGCTTGTTCAATGATGAAAGGATAGAATCTAATTTAGGCATCATCTGCTCCACCTGTGGCAGCAAATCCTTTTCAGCTTTGGCCATTATACCATTATTGGCATACCCCTCTATAGTATCCCCCGGAGCTATATATGTTTCCTCACCATAATTCAGAATAAGATTCATTTTTACAGTACCAAGCATTTCTGTAACTAACTCCGCTTTACTTCCGACAGGTATTTTCATATTGTTGTCCATATCAATACCTACAGTAATATGCCCCGGCTTATTGTAGTTATACTGTATATCCCTAACCAAGCCGACTTTAAATCCGTTAGCATAAACCGGACTTGAAAGTGCCAATCCGTTTACTTCAGTATAATCCACATGATAATAACTTTCTGATTTGAAAAGGTTTATTCCTTTCAGATAGTTAATTCCAAAGAAAAGAATGATTAATGATGCTATTGCAGCGAGACCTATTTTAAATTCCTTTTTCATAACTTTTTCGTTGTTTTAATATTTTATTTCTGATTCTTGAACTCTTTAATTGCTTGGTTTACATTCATTTTTTCCCCATTCTTAAATGCAATGATAAACGCATCCTTAAATTTGGGATCAACCGTTTTTCTTTTAATTCTCAATATGTTATTATAATCAGTATCTTCAGCATAAGTGTATTTTATCATTCCGTTTTCCTTGTAATAGTCTACAGGGCTTAACCCTTTAAACTGTCTGCTGTTCTTAGCTATCACCTTATCAGAAGCAAGAATCTGGATTTTGAAAACCGGTTTTGAATCTTTTGTCACCTTTCCCGTTCTCTTATCCTGAGTCTTAACAGTAGACGTATTCTCCTTTTTAACTTCCACTACTCTACCCTTCTGCCCTGTCTGTAGACTTGCCGGTACATTATTCTTATAATTTACCAGAGCTTTGAAAATGGCATTTGCAAGTTCTGATGTTCCACGCTCGGACAAAAGATAGTTTTCTTCCGTAGGATTTGATATATATCCAAGTTCCACCAGCACACTCGGCATGGATGTCTCACGCAAAACAAGGAAACCAGCCTGATGTACACCTTTATCTATTCTGTTACATCCTTTGAAATTCTTTTGCACAAGAGTTGCAAAATTAACGCTCTGCGCCATATTCTTGTCCTGCATGAATTCGAATATGATATAACTCTCGGAAGAATTAGGGTTAAATCCGGCATATCTTTGTTTATAATCATCCTCTATCAATATTACGGAGTTTTCTTTCTTTGCCACCTCCAGATTATCCTCCGTACGGTGCAATCCGAGCGTATAGGTTTCCGTACCCATTACCCCTGAATTCTTTCTTGCCACCGCATTGGTATGTATAGAGATAAAAAGATTTGCCTTTGCATTATTCGCAATCTCCGCTCTTGTATGTAAAGGAACAAACTTGTCAGTTTTTCTTGTATATACAACCTTAATATCTTTACAGTTGTTTTCTATCAAGTTTCCTAATTTAACGGCCACATTCAAATTGATGTTCTTCTCCTTTCCCTTTCTGCCCACAGCACCAGGGTCATTGCCTCCATGCCCTGGGTCAAGAACCACAACAAACCTGTCGTCTGTCTTTCCTTCGACATGTAGGGACAAAAAACAGAAGAACAAACACCAAAGCAGTTTATATAATATATTCATTCTACAGTCAAATGTAAACATACGGTTGCAAAGTTAATATATTTTACTCATTACTATCGCTGTAGGCTTTAAGTTTTTATTTTTTATTGACTAAAAACAGTAAAATATACTATTTCATCTTATGTTCTGACTTTTTTTCCTATCTTTGTCATTAGTAGTAGAATAAAAATGCTAAATAACATTGATTCATATTTTTACTAATAATTAAAAACTGAAATTTATGGTATTAATCGACGGCAAGGCTATATCCGAACAGGTAAAACAGGAAATAGCTCAGGAAGTAGCTCAAATAGTCGCTTCCGGGGGAAAACGTCCTCATCTGGCTGCAATATTGGTAGGTCACGACGGAGGTAGCGAAACCTATGTTGCAAACAAGGTTAAGGCGTGCGAAGTTTGTGGATTCAAATCCACACTTATCAGATTCGAATCGGACGTAACAGAAGAAGAACTTCTGTCAAAGGTCAAGGAACTGAACAATGATGATGACATAGACGGATTCATCGTTCAGCTACCACTGCCAAAACATATTTCAGAACAAAAGGTCATCGAAACAATAGACTACAGAAAGGATGTCGACGGATTCCATCCAATCAATGTCGGACGCATGTCAATAGGCCTCCCATGCTATGTCTCGGCCACTCCTAACGGTATTTTGGAATTGCTTAAAAGATATAATATAGAAACAAGCGGCAAGAAATGTGTTGTGCTCGGAAGAAGCAACATCGTAGGCAAACCTATGGCAATGCTGATGATGCAAAAAGCATATCCGGGCGACGCAACAGTCACTGTTTGCCACAGCAGAAGCACGAACTTAGTGGAAGAATGCCGCGAAGCAGATATAATCATTGCCGCTCTTGGACAGCCTGAATTCGTAACAGCAGGTATGGTAAAAGAAGGAGCTGTAGTAATAGATGTCGGTACTACACGAGTACCTGATGCCAGCAGAAAGTCGGGATTCAGACTTACAGGAGATGTAAAATTCGACGAAGTAGCACCTAAATGTTCGTACATTACACCTGTACCCGGAGGCGTAGGACCTATGACTATCGTATCTCTTATGAAGAATACACTTCTTGCCGGCAAGAAAGCTATTTATAAATAGATGCGGAAGAACCAAAATCCACGCTTAATCAAATATGACAATATCCATTAAATTCATATCATGGTTGTTGCCGGCAGTCATCTGGCTGTCGGCAACAACTGTTTTTGCTTCTTCCGCGGACACTCTATCCATCTATTTCGCCGGCGACCTGATGCAGCATGAGGCACAAATCAATGCCGCAAGGCAAGCAGACGGAAGTTATGACTACAGCAGATGTTTTGCACACGTAAAACCGGAGATACGCTCTGCAGATATAGCTGTGGGTAATCTTGAGGTTACATTAGGCGGAAAGCCACACAGGGGATATCCTGCATTCAGCGCTCCTGATGAATATCTGTACGCTATCCGCGATGCCGGTTTCGACGTTCTGATGACAGCCAACAATCACTGTATGGACAGAGGCAGCAAAGGTCTGGTGAGAACAATCAATATGCTCGACTCATTAAAACTTAAAAGAGCCGGAACCTACAAGAACCAGCATGACAGAATACACAACTATCCGCTCCTGATTGAGAAAAAAGGATTTAAGATTGCTTTTCTTAACGCCACTTACGGCACAAACGGAATCCCCGTAAGCAAACCTAACATCGTAAATTTCTTAGACAGGAACCAGATGAAAGCGGACATTCTGAAAGCCCGACTGATGAGCCCTGATATTATCATAGCATTTATGCATTGGGGAAACGAATATGAAACTACCCCTTCTTCATCACAAATAGAATTGGCTGAATGGCTGTTAGATTTGGGAGTAGACCATATTATAGGCTCTCATCCCCACGTGGTGCAACCCATAGAACTCATAGGAAAACCGGACACTCCTCAAAAACATTTGGTGGTATATTCATTAGGGAATTATATATCAAACATGAGCGCACGCCATACAGATGGCGGAATGGCCGTAAAACTATTATTCAAGAAAACAAATGGAATAACACGCCTGTTGTCATACGAACAATCACTTGTATGGACCTCCAGGCCTTCCTTTAGCGGAAGCTCAAATTTCGTTCTATACCCCATGGGAATAGACAGGAATCTATTGAACGCAAACGAAAAATCCAGAATGAACAGATACCTTAACGATACAGAAGAAATATTGAAAAGCGGAATAAACAGATAAAATAAGGACTAAATCTAAAAAAAACGGTCGAAAAATTTGCACAAACGGAAATAATGCGTACCTTTGCATCGCTTTTGAAAGGAAAGCCGACAATATGGTGACTATAGTTCAGTCGGTTAGAGCGTCAGATTGTGGTTCTGAATGTCGTGGGTTCGAGTCCCACTAGTCACCCTTTCCTATTCATAAGTATATTATGGTGACTATAGTTCAGTTGGTTAGAGCGTCAGATTGTGGTTCTGAATGTCGTGGGTTCGAGTCCCACTAGTCACCCAACCAATTGAAGATTTTAAGTCCTGCATGAATGCAGGACTTTTTTTATATATAAACTTTTGTATAATTTGTACTTTTTTAGAAAGATTTTCTTATCTTTGCCAAAAAGAGTTATATGAAGTTTCGTACAGTTGTAAAAATAGGGATTGGATTGTCTGTATTGCTATTCTGTTTAGGCGTGGCAATTTACAGTTTTGCAAGTTTATCCGATGCCGAAAAAGGGAAAGATATAAATATGTTCACTTTAATTCCGGATGATTGCAACGGAATCCTCGACACTGACAATATAGGTTATTACACCAGTGAGTTTCCACGTACGGCATATGCCATAGACCTGGACACACTCCATCATTCAGAATTAATCAACAATATACTAAACGACATTACCAAATATACATCGGTAAACACTCATGGATTGTCTAATCAGATAAAACGTCTGATGATAAGTTTTCACAACTCCACTTCTCCCAAAGATGTAATAGCTTATTTCCAAATAACCAATACCGGAAATAAATTTCTGCTTGATATACTTCGACAGAAGTATGGTCCGGATATTTATCCAAAGACAGAAGAATACAGAGGTAAAAAAATCGAAATATACCCTTTAGGAAAAACCGCCAACTTCCTGTCTGTACTAAGCGGTGACGGTTATATAGCAGTAAGCTACCATAAAATGCTGATAGAACGTGTGATTGATGCCATCAAAGACGGAACATCACTCGCCAACAACAATGTTTTCAAGAATCACCAGTCCAAAAAATCGGCAAATTATTTGACGTTTTATGGTCGTACCGCTTCGTTTCCTATGCTTTCAGAAGGCAATCCAAACATATGGAGCGAATTTGAATTGCATTTAAACAGCGATGTATTATATCTGAGCGGAACAATGTATGAGCCTGACAGCTGCAGAAACAGCATCAAATCAAGATTAGATAATATAAAACCGATTTACGGAGACAGTATTCTCATAGTTTCCGGTCAGGATAAAGTTGATTCGTGCATATCTGACGCATTGTCACAAGCACGCAACAAGATATTCGACCAATGCATATCAAATCTTTCAAGAGATGCATCCTACATCATGGTAGCCGATATGGACAAGGTAGCCCATGATTTAGAGTCTTATACTCCTTATATTCCAGGATTTATATGTGACAACATAGAGCTTTTCCGTAATTTTATCATATCTTCACAGGTTACGGAAGTAAACGGCGATTACTCACACATATACGTCTTTACATATAAAAACTGACTCCTTATCGCACCTTGTTGCGAATAAAATGCGGACCAGCCTTGAACTTAAAATAAATCATTGAAACTATTGTCAGTATCGCTCCAAACAAATAAGCATATTTGAATGACAACATTTCGGCAATACCACCGCCGCTCAGCATTCCTATTCCTATACCTACATCCCACGATGTGAGGTAAGTACTTGTAGCCGTACCCCTCTGACTGTTAGGCGCAAGATTTACAAATAAAGTATTGTAAGCCGGAAACATTGTTCCGAATCCTACACCGAGCAATAGCGATATAGCGAAAAAGAATATAGTGGTAAACATATAATTCCATTCTATAATCCATCCGCACGCGGTAAGACCAAAATAACAGAATGAAACCAGATACATTCCTGCCGAAATCACCTCGGTAATTTTACCCTTATCAACTAATTTACCGCTGAACAGTCGGCTGATAGCCATACCTATAGCCATGAATGTAAAAAACAATCCTGTTTCAGCCGTAATACCTATCTCTTTTGCATACATCGCCACATAATTCGTAGTCATGCCATAAGGTATGGAAAGAAGCAGGAGGCTCAGTCCACCGGGAAGACCTTTTATTAATATAAACCTGTCCAAAGAAATAGGTTCACGCTTGACCGGCGGACGATATTCGGTTTTCACACACATGGCCATTATTATCCCAAGTACACCGGAAGACAAGGCATAAGAAAAAACAGTTGTATATGAAGCTCCGGCATTATGAAGAAAAAGTCCGAACATAGGTCCTACAGACATGGCAAGATTGTTTGTCAGTCCATAATATCCCAAGCCCTCTCCCCTCCTCGATGAAGGCATAATATCAATCACTAATGTATTTCCGCCCACAGTAACCATTCCGAATGACAAACCATGTATCACCCTTAATATTATAAATAAGGTAAGAGTGCCTGCCAACATATATCCGGCAAATATTGAAGTAAAGATAAAATAAGCTATAAGGTACAGAGGCTTTCTGGCAAATGTATCAAGAAAATACCCGGAGAAAGGCCTTATACATAAAGCAGCAATGGTGTAACATGAAAGCACAATACCTATCGTAGTATTGGACACACCGAAAATTTCATCCAAATAGAATGGCAATACCGGTATCAATAACCAGAAACCAAAATAAAGCAGAAAGTTTGCAGCCAATATACAGCAATAACTTGGTGTGATAAGCTTATCTTTACTCATATCAATATTCAATTTACCGGATTTATAGTCTAAAGGCACGAAGTCACAAAACTGTGAATCCGTGCCTTGATATCTTTATTATCTGCCTGTCAGTGCTGACGACCTTAGTTTGCAGCCTCGAATTCAGTCAAGAATCGAGTATCGTTTTCAGAGAACATACGCAAGTCTTTTACCTTATACTTAAGGTTTGCAATACGTTCCACTCCCATACCGAATGCATATCCTGAATAAACTTTGCTGTCTATACCGTTAGCTTCAAGCACAGCAGGGTCTACCATACCGCAACCAAGGATTTCCACCCAACCTGTGTATTTGCAGAACGGACATCCCTCTCCGCCACAGATATCGCAGCTGATATCCATTTCAGCACTTGGTTCAGTAAATGGGAAGTATGACGGACGAAGACGTATTTTTGTTCCCTCACCGAACATTTCCTGTGCAAACTGAAGAAGAACCTGCTTCAAGTCTGTGAATGAAACATTCTTGTCAATATATAGTCCCTCTACCTGGTGGAAGAAACAGTGTGCACGGTAACTGATAGCCTCATTTCTGTAAACACGTCCCGGACAAATAACACGGATTGGAGGTTGTGAAACTTCCATCACACGGCTCTGTACAGACGAGGTATGTGTTCTCAGAATGATGTCAGGATGACTTTCAATGAAGAATGTATCCTGCATATCGCGTGCCGGATGGTCTTCTGCAAAATTCATAGAAGAGAATACATGCCAGTCATCTTCCACTTCAGGCCCATCGGCAATAGTAAATCCCATTCGGCTGAATATATCTATAATCTCATTCTTTACAATGCTAAGCGGATGGCGTGTACCCAAATCAACTGGATAGGCAGAACGTGTTAGATCCAACTCAGCAGAACCATTATCCTGCAGTTCGAATGCCTCCTTAAGAGCCGCTATACGTTCTTGCGCACGATTCTTAAGCTCGTTGATTTTCATTCCCACTTCCTTCTTCTGTTCAGCTGCCACATTTCTGAAGTCAGCCATCAGTGCATTTACAGCCCCTTTCTTACTTAGGTATTTTATTCTCAGCGCTTCCAGTTCTTCTGCGTTCGAAGCCTTTAAATCTTCAATTTCCTTAAGTAACTCTTCTATTTTTGCTAACATATATTACTGTTTTAGTATTTTACATTGGTGCAAAGTTAAGTATTTAAACTGAAATATTTCCTTTTTCACCTAATAAAAAAGAAAACTTGACTTATATTCGTCTACGAAAGAAAAAATAGGTATTTTTGTCGCGTATTTTATATTAGGCATGATTAAATGAAAAATATTCTATTAGGGTATGTTTTGCTGCTCATGGTTGTGTCGTGTGGAGGGCAGCAGAAAAGTTCTGGCTCCTTGTCAGACAGGCAGGGAATGGAGTTGGCAGAAACTTATTCAGACACTATTCCTGCTGAGATTTTGTCTGACACGTTGATTGTGGTTGACGAAGTTGTTCCTGTCACTGCCGATGCAAGTTTCATTGATTTCCTCTATTATTTCACAACCGACAAAGATTTTCAGCATTCTCGCATTCAGTTTCCGGTATCTTTCTACAATGACACTACCGTTTTAAGACTTACAGCAGATGAATGGACTTTCGACCCTATGTTTGACAACGACCAGCTTTATACTGTAATATTCGACAGGGAGGAAGACTTTGAACTTGAAAATGGGGCCTCTTCCACAAGCGTCCAGATAGACCGTATCTATCTGAACGATTTTCATATAAAGCGTTATTACTTCGAATTGAAAAATGAACATTGGTATCTTGAAGCCGTGAATAAGGAAAAGATGTCACGCACCCAAGATAGCGGAGAAAACTTTTATGATTTTTATATCAAATTTGCATCTGACTCATTATTCCAGTCAGAAAGACTTTCAGAACCTTTGCTCTTCTCTACAGTAGACCCAGAGGACGAGTTTTCGGTACTTGAAACCACATTGGAGGAAGGACAGTGGTTTGCATTCCGTCCGCCTATGCCGGTCAATGTAATAACCAACATACATTACGGACAGCAGGATACAGAAAACTCAAACACAAAAATTGTTGAATTCAAAGGATTAGGCAACGGATTCAGCAATACTTTATACTTCCGACGCATAAATAAAAAATGGAAACTTTTCAAATTCGAAGATTTAGGTGATTGATATTAAAATCAAGGCAATAAGATGAAAGAATATACAAACTATCCAATACTTAAATACAACACATTCGGAATGGATGTAAAAACATCATGTTTCGCAGAATATTCATCCGTCAGCGAACTGCGCTCCTTTCTGTCTGCAAAAGAATACTCACTGCCGCTACTTCATATTGGAGGAGGGAGTAATCTTCTTTTCCTTGCAGATTTCAAAGGCACTATACTACATTCGGCCATAAAAGGTATTGACATAACAGGAGAATCTGACGAATGGATAGACATAAAAGTCGGAGCAGGAGAAGTATGGGATGATTTTGTAAGCTATACTGTTTCAAAAGGATTCTATGGAGCAGAAAATCTTTCTATCATTCCCGGTGAAGTTGGAGCATCAGCAGTACAGAATATCGGTGCATACGGTGTAGAAGCCAAAGATATTATTCAGACAGTACATGCAGTCAGAATATCAGATTCGTCAGAAAGAATATTCAGTAACGAAGAATGCCGTTATTCATACCGCAACAGTATCTTCAAAGGCGAACTGAAAGGACAATATATCGTAACTCATGTAACATTCCGACTTGGGAAAAGCCCTAAATTCCATCTATCTTACGGAAATATAAGCTCCGAACTTGAGAAAAGAAATCTTCCCCCATCATTGGCAAACATACGTGACATTATAATAGAAGTGCGACATTCCAAACTGCCCGAACCGGAAGAACTTGGAAATGCCGGAAGTTTCTTTATGAATCCTATGGTATCAATGCAGAAATTCAAACAACTCGAATCTGAATTTCCTGACATTCCACACTATCCTGTAGATGAAAATACCGTAAAGATTCCGGCAGGATGGATGATAGACCGTTGCGGATGGAAAGGGCGTAACATTGGTCCGGCTGGAGTCTACCACAAGCAAGCGCTTGTTTTGGTGAATTTAGGAGGCGCTACAGGAAAAGACATTTCCTGTTTAGCTGATGAAATAATAAAATCGGTATATGAAAAATTTGGTGTAGAAATACATCCCGAAGTGAATTACATATATTGATTAAAGATACATTTACAAAAAAAACAAACATCTCTATGAAGATTACAATATTAGGAAGCGGAACATCCACGGGAGTACCCCAGGTAGGGTGTACATGTCCGGTATGTACAAGTACCGACCCACGCGACAAACGCCTCAGGTGTTCCGGATTAATAGAAACAGACGGAGTCAGGATTCTGATTGACTGTGGTCCTGATTTCCGCGAACAAATGCTCAGATACAGCGAATTTGCTCCTATTGATGCAGTACTTATCACTCACGAGCATTACGACCATGTTGGGGGACTTGATGATTTGCGCCCCTTCTGTCAGTTCAAGGACGTTCCCGTATATGCCGAAGATTATACCGCCGAGCGCCTTCAGCAGAGAATACCCTATTGCTTCGTAGAACATCCATATCCGGGAGTACCAAAGATTCCTTTACAGAGAATAGAACCGGGAAAGCCATTTTCCGTAACCGGCATGCACGGCAACAGCATAGAAATTATTCCATTTAGAGTAATACACGGAAAAATGCCGATTTTAGCTTTCAGAATAGGCAAAATGGCATGGATTACAGATATGACAGAAATTCCGGAAGAAAGCAACATACATCTGGAAAAACTTGATTGTCTGATTATGAATGCCCTGCGCATGGACCCTCACTGGACTCACCAGAGTCTGCCACAAGCTATAGAACGTGCAAGTATGATATCTGCAAAGGAAACATTTTTCATACATGCCAGCCATCAGATAGGACTTCATGCCGATGTAGAAAAACTGCTTCCGGAAAATATCCACCAGACATACGACGGAATGACAATCGAAATATAATAAAAAGGCTACCCCAACCGGAGTAGCCTTAATTCGTTGTCATAAATCGACGACCGGATATTATCCCTGATGAATAGCTTCAGAAGGACAAACATCAGCGCAAGTACCACATTCTGTACAAGCATCTGGGTTGATAGAATATTTGTCACCTTCAGAAATTGCACCTACTGGGCATTCATCGATACAAGTACCGCAAGCGATACAATCGTCACTAATTACGTAAGCCATTGTTGTAAAAAAATTAAGTTATTATTAGTACTAATTGTTTATGCAAAGTTAGTATTTTTACTCAAGATTGTAACATCCACATTGCAGAAAGTAAGTAATTTGTACTTCGTCTAAATAAAATCACTTCATTATTGCCTGATATATTGTCTGTTGTATCGCTGGACGGATTTTCAGTTTCATAAGATTTTTTCTTTCACATGGATTCGGATATATCCTGTTGCAAAGGAACACAAAGACCAAATCATTATCAGGGTCGGCCCATGCACATGTACCCGTAAATCCTGTATGTCCGAAGACAGATGGCGGAGTTTCCGGTGCACAGTAACCATCTTCATGATTCTCTGTATCAGGTTTGTCGAATCCAAGACCTCTTCTGCTGTTTTTTGATTTCATTGTAAGAAACAACTCACAAGTAGCACGGGTAATGTATCTGCGGTCGCCCATCACTCCCTTATCAAGCAACATCTGGTATATTGTAGCGACTTCTTTTGCTGTAGAGAACAGTCCGGCATTTCCGGATACACCTCCGAGCATTGCAGCCGCCTCATCATGTACATATCCGTGAACAGGTCCTTTTCTCAGGAAGTCATCCTTCACTGTCGGCACTATCTCGTCCTTGCCATATCTCCGTAGCGGATTGTACAATGTATGCACCAATCCCATAGGTTTATAGAACTTTTCTTCAAGATATTTATCCAGAGGTTGCCCGGAAATATTCTCAACAGCCTCTTTAAGCAACATAAAGTTCAAGCAGCTATATCTGTAGGAACGACCTTTCAGCGTAGCATCGGCAATCTCCTTAAGTATTATTTCCTTAAATTCCGGTTTAACATACATATTGTCACTGACCTTCAACGAATACTCAGGCGTTTTTTTATCAGATATCCATTCCGGCAGAAAATTGTAATTAGTGCATATATAGAGCGAACTGCCTACCTGCACTTTATGATTGGCATCCTTATATTTCTTATACATTCCTCCCTTACAACTCTTCAAGTCCATAGCTTTCTTATAGAAAGGAAGATATGCCGGCAGTCCTGATTCATGATATAACAACTGCTGAATTGTGATATTCTCTTTATCGGTCGATTTCATTTGAGGAACATATGCTGAAATCTTGTCTGTAAGATTAATCTTTCCCTCATCGTAAAGTTTCATTACAGCCAGCATTGTAGCTGTAGTCTTTGTGAGCGAAGCCAAATCATACAAATCATTTTCTCTCACCTCTCTGTCCGATTCATATGTATGCGTACCAAAACATTTATTATAAACCTGGTATCCGTTTTTCCATACAAGCACATGACATCCAGGATACGCACCTTCTTTTATCCCATATTCAGCTATACTGTCTATTCGCGACAAGACTTTAGAATCCATTCCGAATTCTTCAGGCTTATATCTGCGCGGTTTGTCTGGGTCAATGGTTACCCCTGCTCCTTCCCTGTATTCATCATTGAGGTCTACTGATAAACGACCGTCTGCCTTCTCATTTCCAAGCAGTACACCTGCCACAAATTCCTGAATCTGTTTTTCTCCGGAATGAGCCAATACCACAGCCGACGACTGTGCCACTACATCATCCAGTTTCTGAAGAACCTTATGCGAGTTAAAGCAAACCAAAATCGTAGGTTTCCCTTTCGCCAGCTCAGTAAGACAGTTTATATATTTATCAACCTTTGACGAATATACTGCTACTATTACCCTTTGTGCAGGAGTTATCTTTTTCTTCAGATACTGCAGTGAGTCAAGATTGGCATGCAACCATGTGACAGGATATGTCTTGTTTATCTCATTGAAGAAAGGATATGTTTCCGACAGTGTAGACGAAACATTCAATACTACTGTACCGGACAGAGATAAATCGAGCGGCAGCATTTCGTCAGAATCCTTAATCACGGTAACAGCCGATTTTTTTATACGATTCATCAAATCATCCGTATATGCCCTGTTTATTCTCGACATTACCCCCTTGGTATCTATTACCGGACGTCTGTTTAAACCGAACGCATACTTATATGTCAATACCTTGCGACATTTCTCGTTTATTTCTTCTTCTGTTATATCACCGTCTTTTACAGCCTTAAGTACACCATCCAATTCACGTTTAAGGTTTCTCGGTGCAAGAACCATATCATTACCAGCAGCCAAAGCCTGAGCAGAAACATAAGGATTGCTGGATATGCCTTTCATTTCAAGAGCATCTGTAAATACGAGTCCTGAAAATTTCATTTCGTTCTTGAGCAGTTCAGTCACAACCTTGCGAGATATAGAAGCCGCTTTATTATCAAGAACAGAAACATTCAAATGACCTACCATTATTCCACCTACTCCTGCCTCTACAGCCTTCCGGAACGGATAAAGTTCGATACTGTCAAGCCTTACCCTGTCAAACGGCAAAACCGGCAAAGCCTTATGAGAATCCACTTCCGTATCGCCATGCCCCGGAAAATGCTTGCACACAGCCAATACACCTCCGTCTTCCAGACCTTTGGAATATGCCAAGACCTTTCTTGCCACCATTTCCCTGTCGCTACCGAACGACCTCGTGTTAATCACCGGATTCTTGGGATTATTATCAATATCGGCCACAGGAGCAAAATTAACATGCACTCCAATCTCCTTCAACTGGCGGGCCACTTCTTTTCCGTACTCATATATCAAAGTATCGTTCTGTACACATCCCAATACCCTGTTTCTCGGGAACGAGGGAGTACCTTTCAGACGCATAGCCAATCCCCACTCACCATCAAAGGTTATAAGCAATGGAATATTTGCCATGCTTTGAGCATAATTGGTAAGTTCCACCTGTTTTTCCAATTCTCCACCGGAAAAGAGCAATCCTCCGATACCGTACTCCTTCACCGCATCTTCTATATTCTTCTTGTTCAACTGAGTGGTGTGTGGTGCTACAGTATGAATAAACAACTGCCCTATTTTCTGTTTCAAGGTCAGAGATTCCAGTTTCGATTCAACCCAATCCCTGCACGCCTCTTCTTGAGAGACATTTTTATATATAAATTTTGTCTGCGCACTGACTCCGAAAGAAAATACAGTCAGCAGACATAACAATAAGATTCTGTTCATATTCTCATTAAATTTATAACATTATATTACTGCGAAATTAAACAAAAAACATAAATCCTACAAGAATTGGGACAAAGTATGAAAAAAAAGGGATAAAGAATTTGCAGTCTTACAGAAAAGCACTACCTTTGCACCGCTTTCGCGCAATCGCTGTCATGAAGAGTTACTTGATATGTTGCGTTGTAACGATAAACAATTTAATTTATAAAAAACAATGGATTTAATTAAAATTGCAGAAGAAGCATTTGCTACTGGCAAACAGCATCCTTCATTCAAAGCTGGTGATACTATCACAGTAGCATACCGTATCGTTGAAGGTAGCAAGGAACGCGTTCAGTTGTATCGCGGTGTTGTTATCAAAATTTCTGGTCATGGTGAAAAGAAACGTTTCACTGTACGCAAGATGTCTGGTACAGTTGGTGTAGAACGTATCTTCCCATTGGAATCTCCAGCTATCGACAGTATCACTGTCAACAAAATCGGTAAAGTACGTCGTGCTAAATTGTACTACTTGCGTGCTCTTACTGGTAAGAAGGCTAGAATTCAGGAAAAGCGCGTTAACGCATAATCTTGAAAACTATTTTTCCTTACATAGAAAAAGGTCTGCAGATTTGCAGGCCTTTTTTTATGTCATACAAACTTAAACAGTAATTATACCTAAATCTTTTCTACTACCTACATATGTCAGTAAGCATACTGACATATGTAGGTAAATTTGATGACATATGTAGTTTAACTTACTTACATATGTCAGTTGATGATAAATTCAAGCTATAATACTTCATTGAACGGATAATGAACGGTTTATAAATGTGCCCGGTAGATGATAAATGAATTATGCAATAAAAATTTAGGGCAGTTTCCTGAAAGAAACCACCCTATAATAAATAATCGTCAAAAAACATTTTCACAAAAGCGGAATATCCCTTAACGGAAATCCTTAAGCTCTTCCTGCAGTTTCTGTCTTGTAAAAAATATTCTGCTCTTCACTGTACCCAAAGGCAAGTTAAGCTTTTCTGCAATCTCACGATACTTGAATCCTGCAACGAACATTGAGAAAGGAACCCTGTATTCACTCGGCAATGAATTCACAATACGCCTCATCTCCTTCAAGTCATAAGCACCCTCTGTAGAATCTCCCTCCAGGTCAAATCCCTTATTTATAAAGTAAGAGTTATCCGTCTGGTCTACATATGTCTGATCGCGCAATGCCTTTCTATAATTATTGATAAAGATATTACGCATAATGGTGTAAATCCATCCCTTGAAATTTGTTTCTTCAGTATATTTCTCCTCATTATCCAAAGCCTTAAGCGATGTTTCCTGAAGCAAGTCATTTGCATCTTCATAATCAGCCGTAAGCTTATACGCAAAGTTCAAAAGGTCAGACTGTACATTTAATAAGTTCTGTGCGAAAGTAGCTGTTTTCATATTCTTGTTTGTTAGTTCGTTTTATATTCCTGTTTTTATTTTCACACTACAAAATTATACAGAACCAACAACCATCATCCCCCTAAATCAGACTTTAAAGGGGGTGAAAACAGTTTTTACCCCATAATTTGACAGTTTTCAGGTGTTATTTCCATGTCTTGAACGGGCATTTCATAAGGAAAGAGTTATAATACTTTACCTGCCCCGTAACCTCTTCGCCGAGAAATGGCGGAACTTCATGCTTTTCATCCACTGTAGCAAGTTCAACTTCGGCCACAACCAGCCCTTCGTTTTCTCCATAAAATTCGTCCACCTCGAATGTATGCTTTCCGAACTCAACAAGGTATCTGGTCTTGTCTATCATACCGGGCTGACAGAGTTTCATAAGCTCACGTGCCTCTCCTACCGGAATCTCGTGTTCCCACTCATATCTGCTCAGTCCATTATCTGCCGATGCCCCTTTAATAGTGAGAAAGCCTTTTTCATCCCTGATTCTTACCCTTACGGTTCTTCCTCTCTCGCTACATATATATCCCTGAATTATCCTTGAAGACGAAACAGCCATATCTTTATACGACGAATCCTTAACCAAGAATTTTCTTTCTATTTCCTGCGACATATTCTTTATCTTTATTATTTAGAACAAAGGCTGCCGGATATTGTTCATACCCGGCAGCCTTTATTTATACTTTCGAAAAATCAGACTGCAACACTATATGCAATTGCCAACAGTACTCCTAATACAAAAATAGAAATACATACTATTTTGAATACCTTGTCAGCCTTTGCTTCCTGACGTTTCTCATAATTCTGCCTCTTGATGTTATGTTTCTGGCTCATAGCAATTTTGTTTTTATAATTAATTACCCCAAAATTACTATTTAATTAATAAAAACCAAAAGCAGAACAGAAAAAAATTATCAGAAATCAAACCTCACTGTCAGAGAACTCCATCAGATAAGCCTTGATAAAACCATCTATCTTACCATCCATCACCCCGTTAACATCGGATGTCTGATAGTTAGTACGATGGTCTTTTACGCGACGGTCGTCAAATACATAGCTTCTTATCTGGGAACCCCACTCGATTTTCTTCTTTCCGGCTTCCACCTTGGCCTGTTCCTCCATACGGTGCTGAAGTTCCTTGTCATAAAGAATAGAACGCAACTGTCGCAATGCATTTTCCTTATTCTTTGGCTGGTCTCGTGTTTCGGTATTCTCAATAAGGATTTCTTCCTCCTCGCCGGTATAAGGGTCTTTATACTGGTATCGCAGGCGCACACCTGATTCTACCTTATTTACGTTCTGTCCACCTGCACCACCGCTTCGGAAAGTGTCCCACGACATACGTGCCGGTTCAATCGTTACTTCTATAGAGTCGTCTACCAAAGGAGTTACGAACACTGATGCAAAAGAAGTCATACGTTTACCCTGGGCATTATACGGCGACACACGCACCAGACGATGAACTCCGTTTTCTCCTTTCAGATATCCATAAGCATAAGGACCTTCTATATTCATTGTAACAGTCTTTATACCTGCCTCATCGCCTTCCTGAAGGTTTGCCACAGAAAGTTTATATCCGTTACTCTCAGCCCAACGCATATACATACGCATCAGCATTGACGACCAGTCCTGGCTTTCCGTACCGCCCGCCCCTGAGTTTATCTTCAGTACACAGTCCATCTGGTCAGCCTCGGAGCGAAGCATATTCTTGAGTTCAAGTTCCTCTACAGCCACTTGAGCCTTGCTGTAAGCCTCATCAACCTCCTGTTCTGTCACAAGTTCATCCTTGAAGAAATCGAATGACAGTTCAAGTTCGTCAACAAGAGTTTTCACTTCCTTATATCCGTCAATCCACGCCTGAAGGCCTTTCACCTTTTTCATCTGTGCCTCAGCTTTCTTTGCATCATCCCAAAATCCCGGAGCCTGAGTACGGAGCTGTTCTTCCTCCACCTGTACCTGCTTGTTTTCTATATCCAGATAGCGATAAAGCGCCTCTGTACGTTCCTTTAAGTCCTTAAGTTGTTCTATTGTAATCATCTTATTCCTTTTTTGCGGCTACAAAGTTAGTCAAAAATCATAAAATGACCAAGTTACTCTTCATACATCTTCTCTATCTGTTCCGCATAGTTTTTCATCAGAACAGGTCTTTTAATCTTCAATGTATTCGTAAGCTCACCTTTTTCCATACTGAAAGGTTCAGGAAGTAAAGTAAACTTCTTTATCTGTTCATAATGTGCAAACTCCTGCTGCAAAGTATCTATACGCATACGGAACAGCTCCTGAATCTCCTTGTTGGCAAGCAGTTCCTTCATATCAGAGTATTTTATACCCTTACTCTCGGCATATGCCTTCACTTGGGAATATTCAGGCACAATAAGGGCCGAGACATACTTTCTCTGGTCGGCTATAATTGAAATCTGGTCAATATACTTATCCACCACCAACTTTGTTTCTATTGCCTGCGGAGCTATATATTTACCGTTCGATGTCTTGAACAAATCCTTGATACGGTCAGTCAGATACAGACGGCCATCCTCAATATATCCTGCATCACCCGTACGGAACCAACCGTCTTCAGTGAATGCTGCTTTCGTTACAGCCTCCTTATTATAATATCCCTTGGTAACAGTTTCGCCTTTAACGAGAACCTCATTATTTTCACCTATTTTTATTTCCACTCCCGGCAACACTCTACCCACAGAGCCTATCTTATAATCATCAATCCACTGACATGTAACAGTTGCAGTAGTTTCCGTAAGTCCATATCCGGCTATCATATTTATACCTACCGACCTTACAAATTCCTCTACCTTAGGCGGTATGGCCGCACCTGCTGTCGGGAAGAAGTTTCCGTTTTCTATACCTATGGTCTTTTTAAGCAAACTGTAGATTGTCTTTTCATAGAATTTGTACTTCAGTTTAAGAATTGCAGAAGGTTCTTTACCGTTCATCAGACAGTCAATGTTATACTCCTTACCAACCTTCAAAGCATCAAGCATCAGTTTTTTCTTCACTCCGGTAGTTTCATTTATCTTGTCCATAACTCCGGCATATACTTTTTCCCAAAAACGTGGCACGCTGCACATGGCTGTAGGACGGATTTCCTTTATAGTCTTCTGGATATCCGTAGGACGCAGGTTCACACATAGCGTACATCCCCTGTCTATACACAGATACGACCACGCACGCTCGAAAATATGTGTAAACGGAAGGAAATTCATTATCACATCCTTATCTGTAAGAGTAACCAAACGACCGTAATGAGCCTTTATCCCGTATTCGAAACATGAATGATGAAGCATTACCCCTTTCGACTCTCCTGTAGTACCCGAAGTGTATAGAATATTTGCCAAATCCTCCGGCTTGGATGCCTCCGTACGCCTGTCCACCTCATTCTGCAATGATTCATCATCACCCAATTTAAGGAAATCATCAAAATACATGGAATTTGTATCGCCTGGAAGTTTCTTTACATTCGGATCGAAAATAATAATCTGCTTCAAGGATTTGCAAAGCCCCTGCACACGTCTTGCAACCTCATATTGATACTGTTCTCCAACAAAGACATACCTGATAGACGCATCCTGTACTATATAATGTACCTGAGCTTCCGAACTTGTGGCATACAGCGGAATAGTCACTACTCTTGTGGCATAAGCTCCAAAATCCACATAAAAGCATTCAGGCATATTCTGTGAGAAAACTCCCACTTTCTCCTGTTCCTGTATTCCCAATGCAACCATAGCACGGGAAACTCTCCTTACTTTATCTGCAAACTTGTTCCATGAAACTGAAATCCACGAAGATATAGAATAATCACGATACTTTATTGCTACTCTTTCACCGTATTTCTTAGCCTGACGGAAAACAAGGTCCGACAAAAATGATTTGCCCATTTTATATACTTATTTAGAATTCTTAATACGCAAAGTTAATTATATTTTTCTATTTTACCACAATTTTGTTACTATATACTAAAATAAAACATATCTTTGCCCTAAAATATCAGAATAATATGATGACAGATACCAGTTATTACACTTCGGAGGCTGTAACACTGCTTCAAGCCCTGATAGGAATACCGTCCATAAGCAGAGAAGAAGATGCCGCAGCCGATTTCCTGCAAACCTACATCGAAGAGTCAGGAATTATGACAGGACGTATGGGAAACAACGTATGGTGTATTAGCCCAATGTTCGATACATCAAAAGCCACAATTCTTTTAAATTCCCATATAGACACAGTAAAACCTGTAAACGGATGGCGTAAACAGCCTTTTACCCCAAAGATAGACAACGGAAAACTGTTTGGACTTGGCAGCAACGATGCCGGTGCCTCGTTAGTATCATTATTTCAGGTTTACAAGCATTTGAGTGCCACTGAACAAAAGTACAATCTTATATTCTTAGCCTCATGCGAGGAAGAAGTTTCCGGGAAAAACGGCATCGAAAGCGTACTTCCACAGTTGCCGCCAATCACTCTTGGAATAGTAGGTGAACCTACAGAGATGAATCCGGCCATTGCCGAAAAAGGACTTATGGTGCTCGATGTAACAGCACAGGGACGTTCCGGACATGCGGCACGCGAAGAAGGCGACAATGCCATCTACAAGATTCTTCCTGATATAGAATGGTTCCGCACACACAAGTTTGAGAAAGAATCCCCACTGCTTGGTCCTGTAAAAATGACGGTTACACAAATAAACGCCGGCACTCAGCATAACGTAATTCCTGATACATGCAGCGTAGTGGTAGATATCCGCAGCAACGAATGTTATTCAAACGAAACTCTTTTCGAAGAAATAAAAAAACATGTCAGCAGCGAGATAAAAGCCAGATCGTTCAGACTAAACTCATCAAGCATATCGCCTGAACATCCTATAGTGAAACGTGCCATAGCACTCGGGAAAACGCCTTTCGGCTCACCTACCCTCTCCGACCAGGCACTCATGCCATTCACCTCTATAAAAATAGGTCCGGGTAAATCGTCACGCTCGCATACGGCAGATGAATATATAATGATAAATGAAATAGAAGAGGCTATAGACCTTTACATAAAACTATTAGACGGGTTGGAGCTATAAAGCTCCAACCTTTTTTATAATATCAATCAGACTCAATCTCTGTCAGCTCTCCTGTCACAGAATTCATGATAAACCCTCTGACATTTATACCCTCCACAGGCATCAGCGGATGATGGCGGACTATATGAACACTCTTTCGAACAGCATCTTCAGTATCGTCAAACCCACTCAACCACGAACGCAAGTCAACATCACAATACTCCATCATCTCGATATGGTCCTGGGAAACTCCACGCGAGCGCATATGCGAAAGCATCACATCGCTGTCCATATGCTGCACTCCACAGTCCGTATGGCCTATTATCATAATCTCCTCTACACCAAGTTCATAGATAGCCACCAACAGACTTCTCATAGCGCTACCAAACGGGTGTGTAATTGTTCCTCCGGCATTCTTTATAATCTTCACGTCACCGTTTTTCAGCCCCAATGCTGCCGGGAGCAACTCTATAAGGCGCGTATCCATACACGTCACAATAGCAATTTTCTTGTCCGGATACTTAGTTGTCATAAACTTTTCGTATCCTTTAGCTTCAACAAAAGATTTGTTGTATTCAAGTAATTCGTCTATCATAATAATATTACAATAAAATTCATGCTGCAAAAATACATCAAAAAAATGTCATAAATACTTACTTTGAGGCAATGTAATCTGTATAGCCACTATAGTTTTAGCAAGTTCGAGCACCTTGTACACACTCATATTATGCCTGACGGTTTCAGCAGACGCTCCAATTCCTTGTAAACTTTCAAAGCCACGAAGCTGATACAGACATGGGCTTCTATCCTGCACCTTGTAAAGTGAAACAATCGTATTCAAGCATTTGGCAGTCTGTTTTAGGCTGCTCCAGTATCCATTCCTGTATCTTCCCGCTCTCGTTCTTGAATTTTACAGGACTATATTCCAAATCGAATTCTGTTACCGTATGCCAAACAATTTTCAACCCTATCGCCCAAATAAGAAGAAGCTACTATAGTAAGGAATCCGCGCTTGACCTCGTTGTTTGGAAAATCAAGCAAAAACGTTCCATCTTCCATGCTGAATTCCTTTATCGTCAGATAGCCGCTCTGGTATATCATAGGCAATGGCTGCTCGACATTGGCCTTGTAGTCTATAAATTCCTCCGGGGAATAAAACTTACCCGTTATCTCGTTCAGATTCTCATTCGAGTGCGACAACAGGCGTACAAGATACGTCGGAGTACCACTCTTGAACCAGTAATCGTAAACCCTGCCGGAATCAAAAGCGTTGAGCAGACTGAATGGATTATACACATCAGTCATTCTGTCGCTGAAATGATAGCCGTCATACTGCGATTTCAGCATATTCAACATTTCAGCATACGAGCATCTGTAGGTTTCCGTCATCTCCTCGATAGGCTCTCTGAAATAGCTTTCAAGTTCCCCCTGAGTTATACCGCAAAGTGTCTCATACTTGGTGTGCATGCTTATATCCTTAGGCTGGTTGAAGCCGCTGAACACACTCACCTGCGAGAACTTCGTAACTCCGGTCAGGAAAACAAACTGCAAGTATTCATCAGCATCCTTGAAAGTGGAATAAAAACCTTTCAGAATGTTGCGGTGTTCCTCTTCCAAATCCTTGTCATAATCCAATACATCGAGGATTGGCTTGTCGTATTCGTCTATAAGCACAACTGCACGGAGACCGCTCTGTTCGTAGGCTGCTTTAAGCACCTTTAAAAAACGGTTACCAAGGTCCGCTTCTATATCTCCGGAATCCAATGAATATTCTTTCTCCCAATCGGACACATAGCTGTTTATACGATTCTCCAATATCCCACGCTTCATAAAATTAGAACCATTGAAATCGATATGAAACACCGGATACACTTTCCAGTCCTTCTCCAAAGCATCAATTTTCAGTCCCTTGAACAATTCCTTCCTGCCGAGGAAATAGTTCTTAAGAGTAGACACAAGAAGACTCTTGCCGAAACGGCGGGGACGGCTGAGGAAATATATTGAACCTTCCTTCGCTAAGCTGTAAATCATATCTGTCTTATCGACATATACAAATCCGTCCTCTATTATACGGTCGAAGCTCTGTATTCCTATAGGGTATTTCATGTTAGAGAATTAATAATTAAAAATTAATAATTAAAAATGGGGACAAAGGCTATTTAGTGAATGCTATTGCCATTTACAAAGATAGCGAAAGTTGAGAGCAGAGACAAATGAAAAACGAAGTTTTTCAAGTTTGGCCTATGCCGAAACGCATCCTTTTTATCAAAACAACCCCCTGTTATTATTTAAATACTATTTAAGCACTGTTTAAACACCATTTAAATACTGTTTAAAGAAAATCAGTGAACGGCAAATGAAATTCGAAATCTATGTCCTTATTCAAGAATACCTGAATTCGAGGAGTGTTCATTCGCTGTTCATTTGCCGTTCATTTGGGGTTCATTTTATATCAAAAAGCAAGGATTGACCGGACATAACAATCGCTTTTATCCTTACTGCCACCATACACTACACTACTACTTCTTGTTGCATCCACATCATAAGCAACTTCATCCGAGTTATTTACTCCCTCCGAAGATGACCAGTAACAAACACGACTTAATTCATCTCCCTTGCCAGAAAGCATTTTTTTCTGTCCGTTTACAGCCAACATTTGGCCTATAGATGGGAGAAACCAGCCACTGCTACAAGAAGGAGATTTCACTTTACTGTCATAATCCATTACTGCATAATAAGTAGCCGGATAACCTTCTTCCCTATCAGGAGCAAGATATTCTGTACCTCCAACTTCCGATATGATTTTCTGTGTATTTATGTAACCGTTCCAATCCTCTTTCAGACTACTCATTTCATCACTTCCACCAGGTGGAATCAGGCCTAAACTCTTTGTCCCGACTCCCCACATACAGTAAGAACTTGTAGCATCCTTCAATGCCACAACATAACCTTTACACTTTGCCTGACCAATACCTGTATCGGAATAATCAGACATATCGTATGGATGATGGCCTACATAAAACACTATTCCTATAGGTGTCTTTTCACTATTCAGTTCAGAAGAGTATGTACCGTCAGAGTAATAATAATCACCAACTTTTGCCGGAGGTAAAGGAAACGAAGCCCCACCTTCCTCAGTTGTCCCGTCTTTCCAATTTTCTATGGAAGAAGTCACTTCAAGTTCTGTCAGATTTACTGTGATATGGAAAGTGTACTTTTTGCCACTCTCTATAGTGAAATCACTTGCAAGCTTATAATAAAGAGGAGCCATTCCTTCAGGCGTGACCTCTATGAATTTTGTGTCTGAAATCAGTTCCTGCGGAACTACTATCGCTTCACCGTAATTATCGGCTGAAGTAAATTCATTGCCGTCGTTTTCTACAGATACAGTAGGAAGAGTAATATCCTGTGCGGTACCTGTAGCTGACAACATTTCTCCACGATTTACAGCAGATAAATCGCCTACCTTCGCCGGAACAAACTCAACCTGAGTCTTTGTGTTGACAATTTTTACTGTCGCGCCATCCAAATTCTCCTTTGTCAGTCCATCACCAGGACGGATAGCAATCTCCACTTTTGATAGCATATGATAGAATTCAAGTGTTATTGCATCCTTTGTTTTCTCTATGCCGTGCTTCGTTGCATAGAGAAGGTCGCTCTTCTCGTAGTTTCCTCCAGCGGTCTGGTCTGTTTCAACCGAGTGGACTACAGGATTACCCTGAACAGGAAAGGCAGTTTCATTCTTCACTACTCCGCTACCGAAATTTCCATGAATGGCATAAAGGTTTATTGCATCTCCCGACTTAGGAAAATACCTTTTCTCACCGTCCGGCAGGGCGTCAAATCCTCCGTTGCCATCGGCTGTAAGCTCCCAGGCATTGAAATGTGAAACACCGTTAGAAGCCTCATCCGACCATATATAGACCTTTTCATCGCTTGCCATCTGAGACTCCTGCTTGGGAGTATATGCGCGCGACATGACTTCCAGTCCGCTCCTAAGGCGGATTTCAGTCAGAGCATCGCCACCCGGCAAAGTATCGTTGTTACACCCTGTCAAAGCTAACATGGCTGCCGATACACCGCATATTGTATATTTTAAGTTTCGTTTCATTGTTTCTGCATATAAAATGAGTTATACCTATAACCGGGAGCAGCCTTAATCCATAGTTGCCTCACCAGCGTTATTAGTGCCTGTTCCCCAGCCTTCTATAGAAGATTCCACATCAAGCTCAGTCAGGTTCACAGTGATATGATAGATGTATCTCTTTCCACTCTCGAATGTCTTTTGTGCATTCAGCATATAATATAGCGGATTTCTACCTACCAAAGTCACCTTTATAAACCGGGTACTTGCAGCAAGTGTCTGCGGAGCAATAATGGCTTCGCCATAGTTATCGGCTGAAGTGAAATCGCCCTCTACATAATCCACAGATATTGCAGGTACAGAAATTTCATTCTCCACTCCTGAAGTGCTTACCATGCTGCCACGGACTGCCGTTTCAGATAAATCTGCGACTTTTGAAGGAGTGAACTGAACTTTCGTTTTAGTATTAAGCACGCTTACTGTAGCTCCTTCCAAATCGCTCAATGTAAGCCCTGCCCCCGGACGGATAGCAATCTGTACCTTGGAAAGCATGTGATAGAACTCTACAGGAATGGCAGACTTTGTTCTTTCTATACCTTGCTGGGAAGCATAGAGGAGGTTGCTCTTCTCATAGTTTCCTTCTGTTGTCTGGTCTGTTTCCACCGTATGGATAATGGCTGATGTAGGGAAATCTGTCACATTCTTCACTATTGCCGGAGAAAAGTTTCCATGCACGGCATAGAGGTCTATTCCATTTCCGGAATCAGGAAAATACTTCTTATCCGCATCTGCCACGGCATCAAACCCTCCGTTGCCGTCGGCTGTCAGTTCCCAGGCATTGAAATATGAAGCATCCGCAGAGGCTTCCGCTTCGTCTGCCCAGATATATACGTTCTCGCCGCTTGCTATTTGTTCATCCTGCTTGGGAGTATATGTGCGCGACATGACTTCTATCCCGCTTGTCAGACGGATTTCGGTTGATTGACCGCCCTCACTTTCGGGCATGTACTCGTTATTGCACGCAGCCAACACCAACATGGCGATGGATGCACCACTGATTGCATGTTTGATATTCAGTTTCATTGTCATTTTATTTTATTAAGTATAAATTGAATTAGTCAAAGCTATGGTAAAACCGTTAAATTCGTTATCGGAATTATAAGATTTTACCTCTATAAACAAAATGAGCTAAAAAGCCAGAACCGGTCTTACATGAATTTCTCCATTTATAGATTCAGTCGTTAACTTATCCATACTATTACTATATGTATAAGTTCCCGCAATATACCAATACCTCGCATTTTCAGTATCATATTCTGAAGAAGTCCAGAAAAATTCTGATTCTTCAAATATATCTTTCTTTTCATTGCCGACAGCTTCAATCATTTTATTCAAATTAGATGTAACACTAACAGAATTAAAATTCCAAAGCGCTCCTTTCTGTTGAGAATTTTGTTCATCTTCTGAGGCCAAGAATTCATTGCCTCCAAGATTTTGTGTTATATCCCACCACTGGCCGGATGAAGGCAAATACCAGCCTGTCGTATTCTCAGGGACAGGACAAGTATTGATATAATTGACAGCTTCTTTGAATGCCGGATAATCGTCATAATTAGAGACAGACGCATAAGTATTGAAATAGTTCCCATACCCATTGATATCTCTATAAATTTTAGCCCGGGTTGTACAATCCATAATAGTCTCATTGTTGCGAAGTCTTGACCAATATTTACCCTCTGCCGCATTTTTTAGAGCCATGACCAGCCCATGAGGTTCATCGACGCCTTTTTCTGCCAATGTGGACTTCTCCTTCAGGCCAATACGTTTTCGGTCTGTCTGAAATACTATTCCGACCACATTTACCGGCTGCAAGGTTTCAGAATCAGCTTCCTTAGGCATAAGATAACCGGTTTTACCTCCATCCTTCGTACAATAGAAATCCCCGATACGTGTCACACCGGACTCCGCATAAGTACAGGTCCGTTCCTGTATTCCACCATCTATCCTAATGGTTCTGAAGTATCCTCCAGAAATTGTACCCCCTGATATATTTATAGATGGTTCCCCATTTGTACTCCCTGACAGATTTATAGGAAGCTCCTCATTTCTCTCATCAAAATATGTCAGTACCACATCTGAACTTGAGAATGGATTCAAAAGATAACGATAAGCCCCATTATATGCACAAGGCTTGAAATTACCCTTAAAATCCACATTCGACGCACCTTCAGAATACGTTATATCCGGGAAATCCGTAAAATGATAGATTGTCAACGGCACTTCAATGACAACAAGTGACATACGATGTTTCATTGTGAAAGATAGGGACAGCACATCCCCTGTCTCCTTCACCGTGCCGCTTGCGGTCATAAGGTCGGACGCTGAATATCCTGATGCGTAGTCACTCTGGTCTGAACTCACTGTCCAGGTGCTTATCAATTTTTCAAAGAAGGCAGCATCATTGTCTGCCGAAGCATCTACTTTGCCGGTAATTTCCTGTTTATAAGGATAGTAAAGGAAATATACTTCATCCGGCAATCCGCCGGCTAAAGATGTACCGTTTGCTGTCCGCCATGAGATTCCATTGTCACCATCCTCAGCAACAAGTTTGACATTTTCCGCCACGATTTTTCCATCGCGGACAATATACAGTCCACATTCATCTCCGGCAGTAAAATCCTTCCTATAGTTGTTTTCGACGGCACGGGCAGCAGTTTCCGTCTTTATCCCTTCTGCGACATAACCTCCATCCGTTACCGATATGGAAAGCGGTGGCAATTCCTCCATAGCCGCATCAGGAAGTTCGCCCTGCTTACAACCTGCCATGAGTAATAGGGCAACTATCCATAATTTATGTAGAATATTTTGCTTCATTGTTATTTACCGTTTAATTTATGAATATTAATTCTTCAGCTTAAAGGCGCACACAGCCTTATAGGGAAATGTTGCATCATATCCATTCTTAAAATCTCCTGCATCTTCAGAACCGGTAATTAAATTATACATATGGAGATAATTTCCACCATATCCCATCAACTCACAACTGAAATAAAAATCGTTCTCAAACTGTGCGTCAATGAATTTTCCTAAATTATGCTGCAAAATTTCAAGAATGGGATTCGAGTTATTTATGCTGACACCTCTCATCAGCTTGTATTCTTCCTGTGATGGCATATACCAAGCACTGAATACGGCATTGTCGCTTTCACTTATAGCAGTATGTTGTTCTGTACACCAAGGTATGGCAACAAGTCCTTTATCTGAGAATTTTTGGGCATATTTCATAGTCGAAGAATAACCGTTTATTCCTACTTCAGACCTGAAATCTCCACCATTTAATACTTCCTCACTCCATTTACTTTCATTTTGGTCAATTGAAACAATATAACCCGTCGGATCCCCTTCAAATGTTTCGTAATAGCATACATCGGTAGGAGAATCCGCATTACGGATATAGAAAACTATACCCATGCAAGTTTTACCGGATAGAGGTCCTATATCTTCAAATTCATAGTTTCCGTCAAGGTTGATTTTCCGCAATCCGCCATCACTCCATGTACCATCGCTGTAAAAATAATCACCCGGTTTTACGTCTGTCGGTTGATATGCCACATAAAAATCTTCCCTAACAAGATCCTTTGAATTTCCACTATCCGTCCACTCGCCTCCCGTCACAGCCTTGACATCGATACTTTTTGCATTTACAGTTATGGTATATGTGTTCACCATTCCGGCTGCAAGCAATCCGGCATCCTGTTCTTCCGGAGTATAATAAAAGTCTGTGCCGTTCACTTCCACATTTATGAACTTCTTTCCTGTCATATCCTTAGGAACAAGCAGCGCCTCATTATCGGAAGTCGGGGTTATCCAGCCATCGCCAGCTCCCGACAATGCACCTTCACTGAAAGAAGCCTGGATGCAGCCTGCCAGCTGTACCTTCACTTCTGCCAGTTCCTCATCAGTAATGCCGTCACCCTTCACGAGAGTATATTTCACTTTCGCCATCCGGTGCTTGAATTTCAGAACGGTCGGACTTGAATAGCTTTGATTATCGGCCGATGCATATAAGAAGTCAAAATCCGCAAAACCGGCTGTCTGGTCGGATATATCCACATTGTTTTGTGAGTCATAAGGATACCATGCGGTGACAGTTGCAGGGGCTGTGTTCTGCCAATACAGAGGAGTGACAAATTCCTTTACTCCGCCATCAGCGTCCAGCTTATATTTGCCTGGTTCACTATCCCCTATACGCACGCCTATTATGTCGCCGTCCGTCCATGCATCCTTTCCGGCGGTACGGCTCGTCATGCCATCCACCGATGCTGTGAGCTGAAGAGGATATTCTCCGTCAGGCAGCGGTGTACCCTTTTCTTCAAGGTTTTCTGCTCCACAGGAGGACATAAGCATCGCTGCGGGGAGCAAAAACGGCATGAATATGTTTGATATTTGTTTCGTTATGTTCATGAATTTAAGTTTTTAATTTTAAATTTATTCTGCACTACCGTCTTCTCCTGCACCGTTGCCGTCTACCCAGTTTTCTATGGTTGAGCTTACGGAAACTCCGGTTTTGTTTATGGTAATGTTATAGATATATGATTTTCCTTCTTCAAACTTTGTTGCTGTCGATTCAGAAAGGCTCCATTTATAAGGTTCGTGTCCGATGACATGGAACTCAAACTGCATCTCGGTATAGTCATTGCTTGGGAAGACTATGGCTTCGGCACTTTGTCCATTGGCAGCAGTAAGCAGTTCTATTGTGTTACTACCCGGAGTTATTATCACCGC
The DNA here is from genome assembly GCA_944320855.1 of uncultured Phocaeicola sp. Lineage (GTDB taxonomy): Bacteria > Bacteroidota > Bacteroidia > Bacteroidales > Bacteroidaceae > Phocaeicola. Next base: position 40,428 of record CALUJF010000008.1, on the reverse strand, counting down.
ATTGTCTGTCAGCACATTATATGTACCTGTAGTCTGCTGGTTTGTAAGTTTTACCTCCATTCCCTCAAGCTCTGAGTTATCTCCTATGAAACCGGCTCCGGTCTGTACATTAAGACGGAGTTTGGACAGGCGGTGATGGAAACGGAAATTGACTTCAGGAGAGGTCTTGTCTATATCTGCTACTGTGCTGTATTCTCCATTAGCCTTCTCGCTTGTCATAAAGTCTATTGCGCTCTGGTCTGCCTGGTCTGTCAGGTCTATGGAATAATTGTTGTCAGCCATGCTGCTCTGATAAGGATAATATGCCACGAAATCACGGGCTGTTCCGTCCACAGGCAGGTAGATAACCTGATCTTTAGGGGCAAAGGCTCCATCCGTTTCAGGGGTTGTATACTCTACATTGGAATATGTATCCACCGCATCATTATTCAGCATGAAGATACCTATGGCGTCATCCTCTTCCCATGCGTTATCCACTGCACGGCTTACTTCTATATTGCTGCTCACACGGACAGGTACGCGGCTGTCATTCTCTTTTTCCGGTGTGTTTGATTCCTGATTGCATCCGGCAAGCGCCAATGTTACTGCTGCAAATACCGGTAATGAAAGTATCGATAGTCTCATTTTTATTATTGGTTTTTGGGGTTATTACTGTATTTCTATATTATCGCCTGAGCCGTTGCCTGCCTGCCAGTCCTCTATCGTGGCTTCCATGCCTGTTTCGATTGGGGTGTTCATATTGTTGGTCAGGACAAGGGTCTCAGTTATATTGCTGCCGAAATTCTTTACCGCTTCGGCAAAATTTGCATCATCGACGGTCTGTTCGCGGTCGTCGACAAACTGCACATCCAACGTAAGTGTTGGCGAAGAGCCGATAAACCCGAGAAGACGGACATCAGCCAGGAGTTTGTCGCCGTTGCGGCTGAAATTTATTGTCGTGGTCTGGCCTTCGCCGATAATAGTCTGATTCTCAATATCGAAGGTTGATGCCACTCCGGTAAGTGTTCCCGTAACAGAAGCTATCAGTTCGGGGTCTCCCTCTGTCACTGTTATCTCGAAATGAACGTCGCGAACACGCTGCTGCATAGGTATCACGATACGGGTGGTGTCGTCTTTCACAACGATATTTTCCACACGCGAGGTGAATATATAGCCGGGCATGTTTTCAAGATTGCCGTTGGCGATGTCGATATTTATCTTACCGGCAGATACGGTCATTCCCTCACACTCGTTCCATGCGTGGAACACGTGGCTGTCAGGTTCAAACAGTTCAGAAAGGTTTTTCTCTTCTGCCGATGGAAGGACGTAAGGCGAAGCATCGCCACAGCAGTTGTGAAGAAGTCTGTATTCCTGCGGGGCAGGGCATTCCTTACTGCGATTGCTGAAATCGGCCTTTGCAGCCACTACGCCTTTGTCGGGATGGGGTGTATAGAAAATTTCTTTTTTGACACACGAGGACAGCGACAAGACCATGAACGATGCCACTGCCATCAGATTATATTTTATACTGTTTCTCATATTGCAGTTCCTCCTTTCTTAGAATAAGCTCCATACAAGGGTTACTCCGGCGTGAGTCGGACCCCACCAGTTATTACTTTCTTCGCCGCGCGTTACCCGGACTCCGTCGATGGTGACATATTTTTCATAGTCGGCATGAATGTACCCAAGCCCGAGGCTGAAATCCATAAAGAAGGATTTGTTGAGCTGCATGCGGTAACCGCCCGTGATGCCGCCACCCATAAGGTCGCCCTGCTTGCCTGTGGTGGAGAGTTTGTAGTCGAAGGCTCCTGCCTTATACATGGCACCGATATAACCTCGCTTGACCTTGCCGAGGTAATAACGTACTTCGGGGGTTATCTCCCAGAGGGCGTAGCGGCGGTCGTTGTTGTTCCATGTCCACGATGTGTAGGTTCCGTCTATTCCTATGCCGACATGGCGGTTGATGCGCCATTCAACTCCCAAATCGGGTGTCAGAGTAGCCCAGCGCAAAAGGTTCGCGCGGAGGGCAAGACGGAATGGCATCGCCTTGGATTCCTCTTCGGCCTGAAGGCGTGCCTGCTCTTCGGCGGCAAGGCGTGCCTTTTCTTTCTGTTCGGCCTCAAGACGTTCGGCTTCGGCTTTGGCACGTGCCGCCTGCTCTGCTGCAAGGCGTTCGGCCTCTGCCCTCGCCTGTTCTTCACGTTGGGCTGCGGCTTCGGCTGCAAGACGTTCGCGTTCGGTCTCGCCGGAAATTTCTTTATTGTATGCCTCAACCTTGGCTGCGGCTTCAGCTCCGGCAAGCTTGGCAACTTTTTCAACACTGGCCGGGAAGGTTACAACCACTATATCACGCATGCCTTCACAATAGACTGCGGAGGTGTAGCGGTCGGTGACAAACATTTCTTCGGTGGCACCACCACGGATGATAAGTTCGGATTTTACACGCTGGCTGCGGCGGTAGGACATACGGACGGGACTGAGACCATCGCCCGGTGTAGGACTGTAGCTGCACACATTGATGTAACGCTCGCCGTTCTTGAGCTGTTCCATGTTGGCAGACAGGGCTTCAAGAATGGCATCGAGGCTCTCTTCGTTATCACCCCAGGGCACATAGAACATCTCCCTGCCGGGAACAAAACGGAACACATAGGTGGTGTCCGCATCCGATTGAGAGAATAGCGGCAATCCCATACTGAAGAGAAAGGCCGCAAGTAGCATTCGTTTAATCATTCTTTATTTATATGAGTTTTTAATGGTTTCCACTCTATAAATACGAATCTGTCATGCAAAACTACAAAGGCAAATTCATAATATTATAAATAAGGTGTACAGTACGGCTCTATGTCTTACAAAAGGGCATAAAAAAAGCGCGGTACTGCGATGCCACGTAGTAATTTGGAGGTCCTAGGAAAACCTGTGTACAAGTACGGGAATAGCAGCCCACGCCATATGCGTGAGAACCACTATGCAAATCCTTGTACACGTTTTTGAAAATTTCCTAGGTTTCCAAAATTACAAGATAAGCATAACGCTTCTTATATATTTCAAAAAAAATATGCGTTTGGATAGATTTCTCCCTATCCAAACGCGAATATACGAAAAAATAAGTATATAATAATAAAAATACTCAAAAAAATGATGAATTATTTTACTGTACTAAAATGAGGGGCACTGCTTATATCATTTTCTTATCATTCAGTTTCTAATCATTCAGTCTGAACAAAATCAGCGAAAGTCTCTCAGCCTACTATCCATTCCTCTATAGTCCCCGTTTCGGACGAGAATACGGCACCTATCTTATACATAATACTATAGCAAATTTAATTATAAAAGTTCAAGTTACATAATAACAAATAAAAAACATTGATTACATAAAAACATATTCACATAAGACCAATAAAGGTCAAAGAAGTGTGAAATAGCCTGATATACCATATATGAGTACTTTCAATCATTATCTAATACGAAAAATATAATAATCTGCATTAGGAAAAAAGCAGACAAAACCGTATTTTTGTAACAAATTCATAAACAAGAAATAATTATGGCTAAAGAACTTGAACTGAAATACGGTTGCAACCCTAACCAGAAACCAGCACGTATTTTCATGAAAGAAGGTGAACTGCCTATCGAAGTCCTGAACGGACGTCCGGGTTACATCAACTTCCTTGATGCGCTGAACGGATGGCAGTTAGTAAAAGAACTGAAAGAAGCTACAGGTATGCCTGCTGCAACATCTTTCAAACATGTAAGTCCTGCAGGTGCTGCAATCGGTCTTGAACTGGACGAAACTATGAAGAAAATCTATTTCGTAGACGGACTTCCTCTTTCTCCACTTGCCAATGCTTATGTACGTGCACGCGGTGCAGACCGTATGTCATCTTACGGTGACTTTATCGCTCTGAGCGATATATGCGATGAAGAAACAGCACGTTTCATCAACCGCGAAGTTTCAGACGGTGTTATCGCTCCTGGATATACAGATGCAGCCTTGGAAATACTGAAAGCTAAACGTAAAGGTACTTACAACGTAATCAAGATTGACCCTAATTACGTTCCGGCTCCTATCGAAACTAAGGAAGTGTTCGGTGTAACTTTCGAACAGGGAAGAAACGAAATCAAGCTGAACGGCGACGATTTGTTCCAGAACATCCCTACTCAGAACAAGAACTTTACAGATGCTGCAAAGCGTGACCTTATGATTGCGCTTATCACTCTGAAATATACTCAGTCAAACTCTGTATGCTACGTTAAGGACGGACAGGCTATCGGTATCGGTGCCGGACAGCAGAGCCGTATCCACTGTACACGTCTTGCAGGAAACAAGGCTGATATATGGTACTTGCGCCAGCACCCGAAGGTATTGAATTTGCCATGGGTTGAAAAAATCCGCCGTGCAGACCGCGACAATACTATAGACATCTACATCAGCGAAGACCACGACGATGTACTTGCAGACGGAGTATGGCAGCAGTTCTTCACAGAAAAGCCTGAAGTTCTGACTCGCGAAGAAAAACGTGCTTGGCTTGACACACTGAAAGGTGTTGCTCTTGGCTCAGACGCATTCTTCCCATTCGGCGACAATATCGAACGTGCCCACAAGAGCGGTGTGGAATTCATAGCACAGGCAGGTGGTTCTGTACGCGATGACCATGTTATCGAAACTTGCGACAAATATGGCATTGTAATGGCATTCACAGGCATACGTCTGTTCCACCATTAATATTATGCATTATAATATATAAAGAGAAAACTCCTGACAGTTACTTTTCAAAGGCTTCTGTCGGGAGTTTTTCTTACTTTGTACCTATAAATTAGACAATAGGATAAAAAAACAGTAAAATTCTGAATAGAAAAACATATATAAAGCGTTTATCTGTTCAGAATTTTACTGTTTTACTGTTTATTGAAATACTCAATAAGCAATTAAAAACAATCAGAACTTATATCCCACTGTGAAATACATGGCAAAATTATATGGCGATGCCGCCGGAGCTATCTTGCAGAAGCCGAAATCTGCGTCAAGACCTACTGTCCAGTCCTTAAAATCAAGACCTACTCCTGTCTGTACTCCGGCATCGAAACGGTTATATCCATCGTAAAAACTTTTTTGATAATACAAATCGTCGAACGTAGGCCAAGCCATAGTCAATGCATCGACTTTAGTTTCCGATTTTCCTGAAATACCGTATGCAATATATGGGCCTACAGTAAAGACCATATCAAACATAGAGGTAGCCCCAACATGAAATGCCGCTAAAAGTGGCATCTGAAAATAATTCTGATTAACCTGAACTCTGCCTATTACAAAATCTTTATCAGTTCTACAACTTGCACCTTTTGAAGTCCAGTTCAAACCTGTCTGGAAAGACACAAGCCAGTTGAGAGGGATATCAAGCGTAATCCCTACTTTGGGATTAAACAAAGGCTTACTTCCATTGGCATTCTTACCCATCCAAGCAGACATACCTGCACCGACTTCTACTCCCCATTGTACCTTATTCTGCGCTACGGCCGAAAAACTTGACAGCACGCACACAATCATAATTATCAGTTTCTTCATCGTATTAATAAGTTTTTTGCTTAAACACAAAATTAAGCAAATATCTGAAATCACAGTATAAAAAGCATAAAAAAAACGCCTTGTCATTTTAACTCAAACGACAAAGCGTTTAATTCAAAATGACAAGGCGTTTTAAAACAAGTATTTTTATCGGTTATTTTATCAGAACTTTTATCTGCGTTTTTTAAAGAAATCTTTCATAAACTGTCCGCACTCATCGGCCATAACGCCGGACAGTACAACTGTCTTTGGATGAAGAGCATCGGGAGCATATTTCATGAAACCGCGTTTCTCGTCGGAAGCTCCATAAACCAGGCGTCCGAGCTGCGACCAGGCTATGGCCCCGGCACACATCACGCATGGTTCCACTGTAACGTAAAGGGTACAGTCATTAAGATACTTCGCTCCCAAAGCATTCTCGGCTGCAGTGATGGCCTGCATCTCGGCATGGGCTGTGACGTCGTTGAGAGTTTCCGTAAGGTTATGCGAACGGGCTATTATCCTGTCGCGACAAACTACTACTGCCCCAACAGGAACCTCTCCCCTCTCTGCCGCACGTTCCGCCTCGGCAAGTGCCTGCTTCATATAGAATTTATCGTCTGCCATAATCTATCTGCGCATTTCGTGTTCATTGAAAAGAGTGGGATAATCATCGTCAAGCTGCTGATGGATATGGGCCAATACGGTCTCGCGAAGCCATCGCGCCTTGTTTGTAATCTTGTATTTTTCAAGATAACGTTCTACAATGCGGATTTCTTCGTCGCTCATCAGACATACCATGCGCTGCTTGCGCGGTGGAACGGATGACGGAACTCTCTTTCTTGTTTTACCTTTTGCTACCATTACGAATGCAAAATTAATCTACTTCCGGTTAATTAAGAAAAAATAAATGAGTATTTTTGCAAAAAATGACAAAATGGCGCAACATAACACTTTAGGCAAAACGGGAGAAGACATGGCTTGCCGGTTTCTTCAGGAAAAGGGATATGAAATTCTGGAAAGAAACTGGACATGGAGAAAGCTGGAACTGGACATTATAGCCAGGAAAGACGACTGTCTGATTATTGCCGAAATAAGGACGCGAAGTACCAATATGTACGGAGAACCTGAGGACACCGTTTCCGAAAAGAAGATAAGAAGGATAATCAATGCAGCCGATGTATATATAAAAAAGAATATGATTGACCTTAATGTAAGGTTCGACATAATATCTGTCACAGGCCATGATGGTGACTTCAGGATAAAGCATATTGAAGATGCATTTATATCGCCGGTGTGGTGAAGTTTATAATAAAAAAACAAAGAAACAATGAATTACCCTAAACCAATATATATACCACATACTATATCAACTAATGTCAGCCTTGCAGAGATTTGCTCCAAAGGCGTTACGGAAAATCTGACATCGGTATATTCGTCATTCCAGACTGACGGCAGAGGGCAGCGCGGAAACAAATGGGAATCGGAAGACGGAAAGAATCTTCTGTTCAGCTTCGTGGTATTCCCGAAAGAGCTACCAGCCAAAGAACACTTCATACTGCTGCAGATTACGGCTCTTGCACTGTTCGACACCCTGTCGGAGCACACAGACGGAATCAGAATAAAATGGCCCAACGATATCTACTGGATGGACAAGAAGATTTGCGGAACGCTGATAGAGAACGATTTGAGCGGTATGAACATAGAGCGTTCCATCTCCGGAACAGGGGTAAACCTGAATCAGAAAGTATTCAGAAGCAACGCTCCAAATCCTGTTTCACTTTCACTGATTACCGGGCAGGAATATGATGCTGAAACCATTCTGCACAAGATAATGGAACATGCAAGCAGCTACTACCGCATGTATGAGAATGGCGACAGCGAGAGTATCAGAAGAAAGTATTTTGACGCTATATACAGAAAAGATGGATTCCACAGATACAGAGATGAAAACGGTGAGTTCGAAGCCACGATAGAGGATATAGAAAAAGACGGACGTTTTATACTGAAGGACAAGGAAGGAAACGTGAGGAAATATCTATTCAAGGAGGTGGAATATATTATATAATACACTCAAACATGAATCAGACTAACAGGGAAATACTGCAAATAGCCATACCATCAATTATATCGAACATCACTGTGCCGCTATTAGGACTGGTGGATGTCACCATAACCGGACATTTGGGGAATGTGGCATATATCGGTGCCATAGCCGTGGGAGGAATGCTGTTCAATATGATTTACTGGATTTTCGGTTTCCTGAGAATGGGAACCGGAGGTATGACCTCGCAGGCATACGGCAGAGGAAGCGACAATGAATGCAGAAACATTCTGATACGCTCTATGAGCATAAGCGTACTGTTGGCAGCCGTGCTTATAGCATTACAGTCGCTGATTGTCAGTGTGGCTTTTCTATTTATCGACACAAGTGAAGAGGTAAAGACGTACGCATCGGAATATTTCCATATATGCATATGGGGTGCTCCGGCTGTCTTGGGGCTGTACAGTTTCACAGGGTGGTTCTTAGGTATGCAGAATTCCAGATACCCGATGTTCATAGCCATAACACAGAACGTAATAAACATTGCTGCAAGCCTTTTCTTTGTCAAGGGAATGGGAATGAAGATAGAGGGTGTGGCATACGGTACTCTGATTGCACAATATGCCGGATTGCTGATGGCTGTGCTTTTGGGACTAAAATACACCAAGAAATATAACTGGGATATATCTGCCGGACATATCTTCAGCAGGAACAGCATGTCGGTGTTCTTCAGGGTGAACAGGGATATTTTCTTCAGGACTTTGTGTATAGTGGCGGTTACTGTATTCTTCACTTCATCGGGGGCAGCATACGGCGATACCACACTGGCCGTAAACACTCTGCTTATGCAGCTGTTCACCATATTCTCGTACATAATGGACGGATTCGCTTATGCCGGAGAGGCTTTGGTGGGCAAGCACGTGGGGAGCCGGAACAACGCGCTTCTGCGCCGGACTGTAAGACATCTGCTCTATTGGGGAACGGGGGTAGCCGTATTTTTCACCTTATTATATAGTGCAGGGGGAAAGGATTTCCTGCAGTTGCTCACTGACGACACGGATGTGATAAGGAATTCATCTGAATATTACTACTGGGTGCTTGCAATACCTTTTGCCGGATTCCTTGCTTTCATACTCGACGGAATATGTATCGGAGCCACGGCTACCGGCATTATGCTGCGCTCGATATTCGTGGCTTCGATGGCATTTTTCTTTACATATTATATATCAGACAGTACCATGGGGAATCATTCGCTATGGATGGCATTCATCATATATCTGTTCGTAAGGGGAAGCGTACAGGCCGCACTCACCTACCGGCTTATTCAGTCTGACTTTCGGGCCAGTTGACAAGGTATAGCTTCTCGCTTGCTCTGGTAAGTGCGGTGTACAGCCAGCGGTAGTAATCGGGGGTAAAGGTATCTTCGGTGATATATCCCTGGTCGATAAAGATTCTTTTCCACTGTCCGCCCTGTGCCTTATGGCATGTCACTGCATAAGCATATTTCACCTGGAGGGCATTGTAGAAGCTGTCTTCCTTGAGTTTCTTCATTCGTTCACGCTTGTTGGTTATGTCAGAATAGTCTTCCATTACGGCATTGAACAGGCGGTCGCTGTCTTCTCTCGAGAGTGAAGGATAATCGGAATGGAGGGTGTCGAGCAATATTTTCAACTCAAACTCTATATCGTTGTGGTCTGGAAAAGACAGTATTACATCGGCAAATCTGAAGCCGTACATTTCCTGTGTCCTGCGTACACGGCGTACCACTGCAATATCTCCGTTGGCTATGAAGTCCATTTCCTTGCAGTCCGCCGTCCAATGGTAATTGTTCTTGGCTATCATCAGTATGTCGCCCGTATTCAGTTCGTCCTCTCGATAAAGGATTGTATTTCTTATTCCCTTATTATACAAGTAGGCCCTCTTGTTGGAGCGGCATATTATCATGGTTTCATCCATTCCTACTTCATTGTAGGATGAGTTTATCGCCTCAATCAGCTCACAGCCGGGCACGGAAGATATATCTTCAAAGCCTTTCAGAGATAAAAGAGGAAGGTCATAAATGTCATCGGCAGCCATCCGGTCGCGAAGCATGGTAGCGTTAGTGAGTATTCCGTTTCTGCCGGAATAACGGATAACTTCCGTTAGGATACATTCGGTGACATCAAGTCCGTAGCCGCGCAGGGCTTCTGCACACAAGGCTGGGCTCTCGTCTTCGCCTACAGGCGGCAACTGTGCATCGTCGCCTATTATCAGAAGGCGGCATCCCTGGCCTGCATATACATACTCTATCAGGTCGTCAAGAAGCCTTCCACTCCCGAAAGCAGCACCGGAGATACCGTCATTGGAAATCATGGAAGCTTCGTCCACTATAAATAATGTGTTTTTATGAAGATTGTCGTTCAGGGAAAAATTGTCGAGTTCGTTCGAAAAAGATTTCTGACGGTAAATCTTCTTATGTATGGTGTAAGCCGGAAAGCCGGAATAATGCGAAAAGACTTTTGCCGCCCTTCCGGTGGAAGCCATAAGCACATATCCGGCACGCATCTCTGACAAGGTTCTCACTACCGCCCCTATCAAAGTGGTTTTACCTGTACCGGCATATCCTTTTAGTAATAACAAAGTATCATTTTTAGGCTCAGACAAGAAATCTGCTATACATTTCATAGCTTTTTCTTGCTCTTCTGTTGGTTGGTAACAAAAATTTCGCTTAATTTGTTGCGTTAAATAGTTATTTAACATAAAAGTAGATAAAAAGATTGAGTAATATTTACGTTGTTCAAGTTATTTATTCTATTTTTGCGCTACGAATATAAACTAAAAAAATAATATTATCATGAAAACAGTTATTAATCTTGTTTTAGCAGCCTGCGTTGTAGGTTTGATTTACATCTGCTATGGCAGTGTTATGGGTCCAATTAACTTTGACAAAGAAAGAGATTTAAGAGAAAAAGCAATCATTGCCCGTCTTATCGACATCCGTAAGGCACAGCAGGAATATCGTGGTATGCACCAGGGAGCTTACACAGCAGACTTCGATACTTTGATTGATTTCGTTAAGACTGCTAAACTTCCGTTTATCCTTAAGGTTGGCGCTTTGACAGATGCTCAGCTTGAAGCCGGTATGACTGAAAAGAAAGCTATGGCTATCATCAACAAGGCTAAAAAAACAGGTAACTATAAAGAAGTTGAAAAAGAAGGATTACAGGACTTCCGTCGTGACACAATGTGGGTGGCAGTACTTGACACTATCTTCGAAAAGGGATTCAACCCTGATTCACTTTGCTACGTTCCTTACGGTAACGGTGCTAAGTTCGAAATGGCTATCCGTAAAGACACTATGAAATCAGGTGCTCCTCTTAACTTGTTCCAGGCACAGGTTGCATATGATGTATACTTGAAAGGTATCAACAATCAGGAACTTGCTAACCTGAAAGACATGCAGACTAAACTTGGTAAATACTGCGGTTTGAGAGTAGGTGACATCGAACAGCCAAACAACAATGCCGGTAACTGGGAATAATAAATCCTCATGACCAATAAGTTAGATTTTAATAAAACAGAACAATATTCATTATCCATCCGTCTGAGTACGGATGGATTTTCTTTTTCTATCTATGACCCAACAATAGGGAATGATGTGTATTTCCGCACTTTTCCTATAAATACACAGCGCTCGATGGCTGCAAACGTGAAGTCTTTCCTTGCCGCCACAGAAGAGCTTAAGCTGAAGTACAGACAAATCAATATTCTCGTTCATTCCTCACGCTATACCATAGTACCATTGGATATATTTGAAGACGAATCAATGGACTATATCTTTTACCAGAACGTCAGGGAGCAAAGGAATGAAATAGTGTTATGCAATGTATTGAGCAACAGCAGTTCTGTTATAATCTTCTCATTAGACAAGCTCACACATGTGTTTCTGTCCGAGCAGTTTCCGGGTGCAAGATTCTTTTCGTCGGTAAGTCCGCAGATAGAACATCTCACACTCAGAAGCAAAACGGGAAGCGAAAAGAAGTTATACACGAACATAAACCGTGGCTCTATCGACATCATCGGGTTTGATAAAGGTAAACTTCAGATTGTAAATACTTATTCATCGCCTTCATCGAATGATATAAATTATTTCATTCTCAATATATGGCAACAGCTTGGATTTGACCAGGAAAAGGACGAGCTTTACATAACGGGGCTTGATGAAACAAGAAAAGAGATTATGCCATATCTGAAAAAGTACATAAAAAACCTGTACGGCATCAATCCACACAGTGAACTTAAAGATTCAGGAACAAAAGAAACTGACAACATACCATTTGACATTCAATCATTAATTTTATGCGAGTAATCAGCGGAATATACAAAAGAAGAAGATTCGACGTACCACACACTTTCAAAGCACGTCCTACAACAGACTTTGCAAAAGAGAATCTGTTCAACGTACTGAACAATTATATTGATTTCGAAGATGGTGTTACTGCGTTGGATTTGTTTGCAGGAACAGGAAGCATAAGTATAGAATTGGTTTCAAGGGGATGTGACAAGGTGATTTCTGTAGAAAAAGACCCGCAGCACTTCTCTTTCATAAACAAGATAATGAAAGAGGTAAAGACAGACAAATGTTTTGTTCTGAAAGGTGATGTGTTCAAGTACATTGAAAGATGCAACGAGAAGTTCGATTTCATCTTTGCCGACCCTCCATATGCACTGGAAAGACTTGCGGAAATCCCTGACATGATATTCAAATTTGACTTGCTGAAAGAGGACGGACTGTTTGTCCTTGAACATGGAAAAGACTTGAGCTTTGAGTCGCATCCAAACTTTATAGAACACAGATACTATGGCAGCGTGAACTTCTCCTTTTTCAGAAAAGAAGCCAAAGAAGAAGCACTTACTACAGCAGAGGAGAAAACAAACGAATAACCGACTCGGCTATCTTGCTCCTGACAGAGCGTGAGTTCCACATTTGAGGTGTCAACAAAAGGCAAGACTTTATATCTTTCAAAAATATTTCCTTTATGGCCAATGCAGTTTCTTTATCGTAGAAGAAGGCATTGGCCTCAAAATTATGTTCAAAGCTCCTGAAATCCATATTGGTAGAACCTACTGTGGATATAACATCATCCGATACCATAAGTTTGGAATGCAGGAACCCTTTCTTGTACATATATACCTTCACTCCTGCCTCAAGCATTTCGTCGATATATGACATAGTGCCTTTATGTATTATCCACGAATCACCACGCTTCGGTATCATTATTCTGACATCGACTCCTGCGAGGGCCGCTGTCTGTAAAGCAGTAAGAACAGGTTCTGTGGGCAACAGATATGGTGTCTGAATATAAACATAGCTCTTTGCACTGTTTATGGCCATGACATAGCCCTGCATGATGTCACGCCATCTGCCAACAGGGTCTGAAGTAACAATCTGGGCGATAGAGCTGCCGGAAGCGAGTTTGGAATCAATAAAATCTGATTTCCCGGTTTCAATATGCTTCGGGAAATATTCCGGAGATGTAATCAATGAGCGTTCCACAGCAAACCAGTCAATCAGAAACGCTGTCTGCAATCCATATACGGCCTTACCGGATATCTTGGCATGAGTGTCACGCCAAATACCCCAATCAAAGCCATAGACATATCGGCTGGCTATATTCATACCACCTATATAGCCCACCTTTCCGTCAATGACTACAATCTTCCGGTGATTTCTATAGTTTACCTTCGACGTAAAAACCGGAAACCTTACTTTCAGGAAGCTCTGGACTTCTATACCTTCGCAAAGCATATACTCATAGAATTCCTTCTCTACTTTCCAGCAGCCTACATCGTCATACAAAACTCTCACCTTTACCCCTTCTTTAGCCTTATCGACAAGAACATCCCTCAGTAAACGGCCTACCGAATCATTCTCAAAGATATAAAACTCTACATGTACATGATGCTTTGCCGATTGGATAGATTTTATCAAGGACAAAAGCATCGATTTTGCGTCCGTAAACAATTCCACACTGTTTCCTTCAAAAGGGAGAGCGCCGTTTACATTTCTGAACAACGACATTATCACTGATTTGCCAGAATCTATATTCAGCGATTCCTGCAACTGATATTCAGCCATTGGCCGCTTAATAAGACGTGAATATCCCTTTCTGCTTATAAGCCTTTCATGTCTGTTGCTTCTGCCAAGGAAGAAATACAGAATCAGTCCAACACCGGGCAAAAAAAGAAGGAGTAGTATCCATGCCATCGTCTTGACCGGGTTTCTATTGTCAAGAACAACAAATACCACTGTAGAGAATATCAGCAGCCCATAAGTGAAATAAAAGAAAGTAAAGAATATATCATTCATAATCATATTACATTCAGGTCAAAAACAAATATACGTTTTTTTATTTTATTATGAACCTGATTTCTGTATATTGTAATAAAAAAACTGCATACATCATATGAATGACATATGCAGCATGTATTGTATGACTATGTTATCTTCTGTGACCAAATCCCGGTCCGTGTCCCGGAGGACCAAATCCAGGACCTCCCATAGGACGTCCCCCCTGCTTTCCACCGAAAAGATTTAGACGGTAAATGAAATGCACCATGCAATAGCTGTAGATGGCATTATATTCCGAATCGGAACGCATTGCAGCTGATATCACACGGCTTATATTGCTTTGGTTCTGAAGGATATCATAGAACTGGATACTGACTGTTGCGGCATTTCCTTTCAGGAAGTTCTGTGATATCTGGGCATTCCACAACAGTTCGTCGCGGTTCATCGACTCGTCAGTGTAGCCTCGTCTTGAATTCTGTGAAAGGTCTGTAGAAATCGACATGTTCCACGGCAGATTGATATTCGTACTTGCTCCATATGAGAACTGATAAGTATCCATATTGCTTGATGCCTGGTAGCTGTTTCTGGAATGCATGTAATTAATAGAACCGTTCAAAGAAACTTCCCACCAGTCGGACCTGTAAGTACCTCTGAGTCTTTCACCCAAGTTCAACTGTTTGGTAACATTCTTATCAGAATTTGTTGTTACCTCTTTACTGCTTATATAGCTTACCATATTGCTGTATCTGGTATTAGTAAATGTGTTTATGGTGTATTTCTTGTTCTTAAGGGCTATATTTCCACCCACCATTCCAAATATATTCCAGTTACCATTTATATTCTCAGGCCTTGTAACGTATCCACCGGTAGTTTCGTTATAGGTTTTTCTATTACTTATACTGTTCAGAGTATTATTATATGATATATAGCTCATACAGCCTCTCTGGGTTTCAACATTGAATGTATTATAATGTACGCGCAATGTATTGGTAAAAGCCGGTTTCAGATTAGGGTTACCCTGTTTTATGTTAAGTGGGTCTGTATTATCCTCGATAGGCAGCAAGTCAGTCATACTTGGTTGGGAGCTTCGTCCGCGATAATCGATTCTCAACTGGCTTGTTTTGGAGAATTTATATCTGAAATCCAATGTAGGAGTAAAATTAAAGACCTTACGCACGCTTACTGTATCCAAATCGCCTTTCTTATAATCAAGTTCTGTATGCTGAGGCTGGAAAGAAACTCCAAGATTGAATTGGGATTTTTCTGTAATCCATCTATACGACAAGTCCACCTGGTGGTTATAATAGTCATATACAGCATTCTTACTCAAGTCTTTGTTATATGCGCCGTCAGTATCTCCGGCAAGTCCTTGAGGTACAGTCCATCCGTTTGGCATATCGTAAGTTGAGTTTTCCGATTTATTTCTCTTATATTGGAAATTATAGCTGAACTGCAAGAACATATTTTTCCTTATAGGCTCGCTGTAAGAAACTCTCGCACTGTAATTGTAACTCTTTGTCGGAGTAGTGATATAACGGTTCAGAATCTCCAACTGTTCTTCCGGTGATTTCTGGAAGTAATTGGTTTCGGATGTAGAGAACTGCTCAGATTTACTATCTGTATAATTGTAATATCCACGAAGAGTTATATTTCTGCCAGCCTTACCCAAGCGTTTGTTATACATCAAAGAGGCTCCGTGAGTGAGAGAGTTGGAACGCGAAAGACTGTTTCTGATGATTGTATTTATTATATTTTCTTCAGGAACAAGTTCTGTAAGCTTGTCCTGTTCATCAGCGTCTATAAGTTCGTCTGTAGAATACACCGGATCCTGGTTAAAGGTATAAGTGTTCGATTTTGTTCCATTATCAGTGTCCCCGTACTGGAATCTCGGACGGAAAAGTACCATTGTAGTGGTATCAGGATTCCATTCAATTCTGAAGTCAGCAGTAAGATTCAGATTTCTGTTGTCCTGCATATTCTTTGCATTGGTAAAGGAACTTGAAGTACTGGAAACGAAAGTTTCGGATGCAGTCTTGCTTCTGATATCAGAGTTTTTCAGATTGAAATTCACACTACCGTTATTCTTCCATTTCTCGGTTTCAGTAGCGAAATTGAATCCTACCATATGTATAGTGTTCAGACCATTCTGGCGTCTCCAACCGCCTCCACCTCCCCCACCGGGAAATCCATTGTCGTTGACATTATTGGAAGAAGCAATAAGCGTAAACTGGTTACCATCATAAAAATGATTGGCAAGGGCTTTTGCACTGTATCTGCCATGTGTACCACCTGCAACATCGACATTACCAAACCATCCTTTATTCATACCGGGTTTTACACTCAGGTCGAGTACTGTTTCCTCTTCACCATCCTGTATACCTGTAGCTTTGGCCATGTCCGACTGTTTATCGTACGCACGCAATTTGTCAATTATATTAACCGGAAGATTTTTCAGAGCAATATTAGGATCGTCGGCAAAGAATTCCTTACCGTCTATCATGATTTTTGTAATCTCCTTACCGTTAATGGTTATCTTTCCCTCATCATCAATTTCCGCGCCAGGCAGTTTCTTTACAAGTTCTTCAAGTGCAGAACCTTCAGGTACTCTATATGCCGATGAATTATAGACCAATGTATCCGCCACTGCCGTAACCTCAGGTGCCTGAGCCACTATCACAGCCCCTTCAAGCATTATCGCATCCGAGGACAGTTCTATACTGCCCACTCCCAACTTCGGTTTCTGTCTTGTCAGTTCAATATCCTTATAAACAGGCTTATAACCGACGAAAGAAACTTTAAGCAAATACTTGCCGAACTTGGCGCTTAGCGAAAATTTTCCGTCTAAGTCTGTAATATTTCCTGTAATCATTGTACTGTCTTTAGGCGACAACACCTGAACCGTAGCCTGCATGACCGGCATTTTATCATCCGCATCCACTACCGTCCCCGAAACAGTTCCCTTAGAGGTTCTTCCCTGAGAGAAGATTAACAAAGGAGTAAACACTCCTATCAAAAAACACAAAACCCTAATTTTCATAGTCAAAAAACTATCATTCCATACTTTAATAAATAAATTTCAATATGCATATGATAGCAATATCAAGCAAAAGTTTAAAAGTGATTCGTTTTTTTAGCTTTTTCTATTAAATCTTTTCTCTATTTTACGTTTCTGCTGCAGAAATTCAAAGCATATAACATTCATTACCATATAGAAAATACCGATAGAATTATCAGCGCGTTGATAATTCAATTCTACAGCTGCAATGGCAAGGGCAACGAGATAATATATCCCGAATACTATCAGAGCAAACTTCATGGCTTTGACACGAAGAGAGGAAGTTACTTCATCTTCATCGTCCGTCTTGGCAAAAAATATAAAGAACAGAGAAATCCATATGACAGATTTGGCACCAAGTTTCACTAAAATAAGGCTTGAATCTGTCTGCACCATACCGAACATATACATCAGCATAGGAACAAAAACGGATAGCACCAAAAGAGCATATCCCAGAATACGGAAAAAAGTTGGAAAAAGACCTTTCATATTTTATTTATCATTTAGTTTAAATTTCAAGACACAAAATTAATTATTTGTAAGCGTAAAGAAGTATCTTTCTAACTTTTTTTCTACTTTTGCCAACAAAACAGTACAAATATGAGTAAACAGGAAGTTATAATCTGCAATAATTTATGTAATGACCTTGAAAAGGTTATATCATCTCACAAGTATGATAAGTTATTCATACTTACCGACAATAATACATACAGGAATTGTCTGCCTATAATAGAAAATATCAGTGCTATTAAAAATGCCACCCATATAACTATAGGTGTAGAAGATATAAACAAAACTCTTGAAACCTTGGCTTCAGTGTGGCTCAAACTGAGCAACAGCGGAGCTACAAGACACTCTTTAATGATTAATCTCGGTGGCGGAATGGTTACCGACCTCGGGGGATTTGCTGCTGCAACTTTCAAAAGAGGTATTCCTTTCATTAACATCCCGACTACACTGCTCTCGATGGTTGATGCGGCGGTAGGAGGAAAAACGGGCATAAACTTCAATGGTTTGAAAAATGAGATAGGAGCATTTGCACCTGCATCAGAAGTTATTATAGACAGCGAGTTTCTTAAAACGCTTGACAATGAGAATATTATGTCAGGATATGCAGAAATGCTTAAACACGGACTTATCAGCAATCAAGAAAACTGGAAGGAACTCATAACATTCGATTTTGGCAATGATATAAATTATGATTTGCTTCAGCAGATGATAGCAAAATCAGTAGCCATAAAAGAGAAAGTGGTAGAACAGGACCCTTGCGAGAAAGGAATCAGGAAATCTTTAAATCTCGGACACACCATAGGTCATGCACTCGAAAGTTTCTCATTACAGAGTGCACATCCTTCCTTGCACGGATATGCAGTAGCATGGGGATTGGTAAGCGAACTATATCTTTCGCACATCAAATCCGAATTTCCCAAAGACATATTGTGGAAAACCACAGCTTTCATCAAAGAACATTACGGAAAGCTTCATTTCTCATGCAAAGATTATGAGAAACTTTATGAGTTCATGACACACGATAAAAAGAATGAATCGTCAGACTCTATAAATTTCACTTTACTCAGCAATATTGGAGAAATAAATATAAACCAGACTGTTTCTAAAGAAGAGATTTTCGAAAGTCTCGACTTTTATTGTGAAACAATGGGATAAACCTATTCAATTATCAGACGCAAACAAACAAGGGCTGTAATTGTTTGGTAATTATAAAAAAAGCACTACCTTTGCATTCGCATTCGGGATGTAGCTCAGCCCGGTTAGAGTACGCGTCTGGGGGGCGCGTGGTCGCTGGTTCGAATCCAGTCATCCCGACAGCTGATTATCAAGGAGTTAAGTCAAAAGCTTAGCTCCTTATTTTTTTATTCCTACAACATTTATGACACAAAATGATATTATTTCATTAAGAAGAAAACAAATACAAAAAGTATAAACTAAGAGCTGACTTTATTTTGCGGAGTCAGCCCTTAGTTAAATATCTGTTACCATATTAAAAATCCAATATAAGCAAAAGAAGAAGACAGGAATAACAGACAATACAATTAAAACAAGGAATACTGAGATATATTATAAAGAGCTATTACTTATGTTTTTAAATTTCGCGTATTGACTTACGTGTAGAACTTCTGTCAAGACGTTCACTCCTTCTGTTTCCAATTTCTTCCTTTCTTTTATCGCGACGTTCGTATCTGTCATGCTTGTCATTATCATGCTTGGGCGGACGTGATACTGCAGGAGGCACAGGCTTTGACGGACGAACCGGCTTTACATGCGGTACAGGTCTTTGCGGCGGACATACAGGTCGTGGAGGCCGTACCGAATGATTTGGCCGTCCGAAGTCATGAGGTCTGTATTCCGGTCTGCACTGAAAATGTCCGGCATATACCTTATGGCTGTAATGCTTTCGGAAGTTCTTTTTATAATAACTCACTCCGCCGAAATACTTACGTCCGTGTGCTCCTCTGTAGGAGTAGTAATGTACCGGCAATCCATAGTAGAAGAAACGCCTGTCGGGATACACCTTATATATACGCACATAACATACATTATTCACTGCATATATAGGACGGAAGAAATAATCTATAGACATAAACTTGACATATGCCGCACTTGACAGAATCCATCGCAGGTCGTCGTTCCGTTCGTCAAGATATCTGTAGTAGGCATCCATAGCACGCGCATCGGCACGCGACAAAGCCGAAACATACGGGTCTACATTATTAAAGAAGTCAAAGTTAATCTCGAACAGGTCGTTATACTGACGTTCGTTAAGCTTAAGTTCAAAAGCCATTCTGTCTGTCAGGAAACGGGCGTTGACCCTCACATCACCCAAATCGAGGGCCCGGGCAGGCAATACAAACATAAATGCTGCAACTGCCATCAGCGTTAAATAAAATCTTCTCTTCATAATCTTACTGTTTAAATTTCCTGATACAAAAATAGGAGGATAAAAATCCCCCTACAACAGAATATTCCCAAACGTTTTTAGGAAAGTTCCTACCGCGTATAGGATAAATCCTACACACCTATTATCCTTAAGCCAAGCGTATTCCCTGCTCGCCTTCGAGCACTATCAGGCGTTTCTTGTAAAGATCGCCTACAGCTTTCTTGAATGTCTTCTTGCTGACACCGAATGTATTGTAAATCACATCGGCTTCTGTCTTGTCATTCAAAGGTGTGGAACCGCCGTTGCTGCGTATGTATTCCAAAAGAGTGTCTGCAAAGTCCTCTACCTTCTTCACTCCACCCTTCTGAAGTTCAAGGTCTATCTTACCGTCCGGACGTACCTGCTTAATATAAGCCGGCATCTTCATACCTATACGCACATCGGTAAATATCTCGTTCTTGAAAATCATACCACCGAATTTATTGTCTACGATGACTTTATATCCAAGGTCTGTTTTCTGCCATACCAGGATTTCCACTTCATCGCCTGCACTATATTCAGGCATGTCCTTCGACAGATATTTCTCTACTTTTGCTGATGCAACGATACGGTAGCTGTCCTCATCGAGATGAACATGAACCACATACGAATTTCCTTTCAGCATCTTCATCTTCTGTTCGCGGAAAGGCACGAAAAGGTCTTTCATCAATCCCCAGTCGAGGAAAGCACCATACTGATTCACCCATGCCACTTCAAGACAGGCAAACTCGCCTACCTTAACGTAAGGCTGCAAGGTAGTTGCTATCAGACGCTCGTCCATATCGAGATAAATAAACACATTCAGTACGTCACCAGGCTTGCATCCCTGAGGTACATAACGTGTAGGCAACAGTATCTCGCCATCTTCGCTGCCATCAAGATAAACCCCGAAATCTACTTCCTTTACGACTTCCAGAAGGTTATATTCTCCCAATTTAATATGACTCATATGGTTTAAGTTTTTAAGTTTTTGAGTTTGTGAGTTAGTAGACAAAACCTTTCTATCAGCTTGTAATTGTAGCCTTGTCAACTCATAATTATTAATTCTTAATTATTCATTAACACTAAACTATCCTTCCGTCCAGCATATGAATGGTGCGGTCGGTCTGACTTGCCAGTCCTTCGTCGTGGGTGACAATTACAAAAGTCTGACCAAGTTTGTCGCGCAGTTCAAAAAACAGGCTGTGCAGTTCCTCCTTGTTTTTAGTGTCAAGACTTCCGGACGGCTCGTCGGCCAATACCACGGAAGGATTGTTCATCAAAGCCCTTGCCACGGCTACCCTCTGTTTCTCTCCTCCGGAAAGTTCGGACGGCTTATGCGATGCACGGTCCGGAAGTCCGAGAAACTTCAGCATATCGAGAGCCTGCCTGCGCGCGTCATGAGCCGACACACCTTTTATCATAGCCGGAATGGTGACATTCTCGAGTGCGGTAAACTCAGGAAGCAACTGATGGAACTGGAATACGAAACCTATCTCCCTGTTTCTGAAAGCTGAGAGTTCCTTCTCCTTCATACGGCTCACGTCGGTGCCGTTGATTATCACACGTCCGGCATCAGCCCTGTCGAGTGTTCCTATTATCTGAAGCAATGTGGTTTTACCCGCACCGCTCGGACCTACGATACTTACCACTTCACCCTTGTCGATATTAAGGTCTATCCCCTTGAGAACCTGAAGTTGTCCGAAACTTTTTGTTATTCCTTCTATCTGTATCATCGCTTAATCAGATTTTTCGTATTACATATTCTGCCAGATAACATCCGAACACGGCCGGCATATAGCTGACAGTACCTGTAGTGGACTTTTTGTTCTGTTCGTTATCTATCAATATAACGGCATTCGGGTCGGCCTGTTCAGTGCTGAACACTACCGGCAGCTTGCGTTTCATACCCATTTTCTGCAAACGCTTTCTCACAGCCTTGCTCAGTCCGCAATGATACGTTTCCCACAAATCGGCAAAACGTACCTGGGTGATATCACTCTTTGCTCCTGCCCCCATACTGCTGACTATCTTTATACCGCGCTTCAACGCATTATATATAAGGTAGCATTTGGGCGCAACCGTATCTATGGCATCCACCACGAAATCAAACTTCGCACTGTCCAGAAGTTCCGGTATAGCCTCATCCTTAAGATATACAGGAAGTACTGTCAGCTCCAAATCAGGATTGATATCCCTAAAGCGTTCGGCAAGTACTTCGGCCTTCGGACGGCCTACCACAGAATGCAAGGCCGGCAACTGCCTGTTTATGTTGCTCGGCTGCACGGTATCGGCATCCACTATAGTCATCTTCCCTACTCCGGCACGGCAAATCATCTCGGCTGCATATGCTCCTACTCCTCCAAGGCCCACTACAAGCACGTGCGAGTTTCTGAGATGCTCCATCCTGTCCTTTCCCAACAGCAGTTCCGTGCGCTGCTGCCACTCTCTATTATTTTCGGCATTCATCTGTTACTCTTTCTTAAACCATTTATACAGGTTACTAATCACAGTATCGTATGCCGTCGAACTGACTGCGCGTCGAGGTTCTGTGAACGACATTATTTCTTCAGGGTCTCCCCATGTGTCAGGGTAAATCATCAACAGGCTGTTATTCGAGAAATACCTTGAAATCTGTCCCGGTAACTGGTCGAAAGACTGTTGGTAAGATATCGAACCTTTGCGGGATGAAACTATCACGAAGAGATGGTCGTATGCCATCTGGCTCGTAAGCAGCAGCAGGTCATCCCAATCTTCAAGCACGGAATACATAGAGAAAGTATTGGCTCCTTCTCTGTTTATTATCCTTTTCAGATATGCCAATGTCTGTTCGGAAGCATAGAAATAAACCCTGCATCCCAAAATCTTACCCATGCGGCACATCTGTACCACCCATTTGGAGAAGCCGGCCTCGAACTCCGCCTGCTTCGGTACTGCCACGATTATACGCCTTAGCGTATTGACAGGAACAAGGAATTTGGCAATCATAACCTGTCTGTGAGTGCCTGAAAGCAGGTTTTCTGTCATTGTTCCGAAGAATGAATCAAGCATGTTTGTCTTCCTGTGAAGACCTATAATGATATCTGTGATGTCATTCTCCCTTGCCGTATGAATGATACCCTGTGCGATATTCATATCGTATCTCAACACTGTTCTGACAGAAGTATCTGCGGCCGATGCTATGATAGATGTCTTTTCCAGATTTCGTTTCGACATCATTTCCTTGGCCTCGGATGTATTGTTGTCATTAATCACGCTCAGGGCTACAAGCTCTTTCTTCTGTTTAGGATGCTTTATCATGAGTGTCATATTCACCAAGCCTTCTATCGTATCAGGGTTGGCTACGGAAATCATGAAATTCTCCTTGTCATTTTTCTTCTTGTCAGTATCTGTATCGCCTTCATGCTCCTCGGCAACTATACGTTTTGCGGCACGTTCGGTAACTACTGAACTAATAATGCAGGTGAAGAGAATCATCACGACAGTACCGTTCAGCACATCGTCGTTGAGCAGTCTTTCGCCCGTAGGGAGAATTATCTCATGACCGATGAGCACCGCAGCAAGTGTTGCGGCAGCCTGAGCGTTACTCAATCCGAAAATCAGACTGCACTCGCTCTTCTTCATTCTGAATGATTTCTGAGTAATCCATGCGGCAAGCCATTTGCTGACAGTTGCTACGACAGTCATCACAACAGCCACTTTCAAAGCTTCGCCTTCGGTGAAAAGACAGCGCACATCTATTATCATACCCACACCGATAAGGAAATAAGGAATGAACAGCGCATTACCGACAAACTCCAGACGGTTCATCAGCGGAGATACATGAGGTACATATCTGTTTATCACCAGACCGGCCATAAACGCACCGAGGATACCTTCCATGCCGACAAGCTCCATAAGTCCGGCTCCAAGGAACACCATCGACAGGACAAAGACGAACTGCATCACGCTGTCGTCATACTTGCGGAAGAACCAGCGGCAAAGACGCGGCATACCAACGATAATCAATGCTCCAAGCGCAAGAACCTTGACCACAAGCAGCACCCAGTACATGCTGCCTACGGTTTCTTCCTTATACATACCGCCTATCACGGCAAGCACGGCCAACGCCAAGAGCACTGTCACGGCGGTACCTCCAATGGTTATACTCACGCTTCGAATCCTCGCCAGACCGTACCGGCTTATTATAGGATAGGCTATCAGCGTATGGCTGGCATACATACTTGCAAGGAGCACCGAAGTTACCAGTGAGAAATCCAGCAGCCACATACTCGTAGCGATACCCAAAGCCATAGGGATGACAAATGTCCAGAATCCGAACACAAGACCTTTGGTCTGGTTCTTCTTGAAATCGTCCATATCCATTTCCAGACCGGCAAGAAACATGATATAAAGTAATCCCACCTTGCCGAAAAGCTCGAAGCTGCTGTCGCGTTCCAGTATATTGAATCCGTACTCGCCGACTATTACACCGGCTAAAATCATACCTATGATATGAGGTATTCTGAGTTTACCCATTATAATAGGTGCAAACAGTATAATGACAAGCACCAAAAAGAAAATCCACGTAGGATCAGTTATAGGAAGGTCAAGCCCAAATCCAGTTAAGCCAAGCAAATCTTTCATAAACATTTAATATATATTCATTTTGAGACAAATATATAAAATTTCTTGCGATTTTTCTACATGTTATTCCAAAATATTCTATTTTTGCGGACAAAATGATGTTTTTATTAACAATTAAAGTTTAAAGAAAAAAATGAAAGTAGCAATTGTCGGTGCGAGCGGAGCCGTAGGACAGGAATTCCTGCGTGTGCTCGAAGAAAGAAATTTTCCTTTGGATGAATTAGTTTTGTTCGGTTCTTCACGTAGTGCAGGACGAAAATACACATTCCGTGGAAAAGAAATCGAAGTCAAACTTCTGCAGCACAACGATGATTTTAAAGGTGTGGACATCGCCTTTACTTCTGCCGGTGCCGGTACTTCAAAAGAATTTGCAGAAACAATCACCAAGTACGGAGCAGTCATGATAGACAATTCAAGTGCTTTCCGTATGGACAACGATATACCATTGGTAGTTCCTGAAGTTAACGCTGAGGATGCATTGAACCGTCCTCGCGGTATCATTGCAAACCCTAACTGTACTACTATACAGATGGTTGTAGCTCTTAAGGCTATCGAAAACCTTACACATATCAAGCGTGTTCACGTATCAACATATCAGGCTGCCAGCGGTGCGGGTGCTGCCGCTATGGACGAACTTTACGAACAGTATCGTCAGGTATTGGCCAACGAACCTGTAACAGTTGAAAAGTTCGCTTACCAGCTTGCATTCAACCTCATCCCTCAGATTGACGTATTCACTGAAAACGGTTACACTAAGGAAGAAATGAAGATGTATAACGAAACACGCAAAATCATGCACTCTGACGTTAAGGTAAGTGCAACTTGTGTACGTGTTCCTGCTCTTCGTTCTCACTCTGAAAGCATCTGGATTGAAACAGAACGTCCTGTATCAGTAGAAGAGGCTCGCGAGGCATTCTCTAAGGGCGAAGGACTTGTTCTTATGGACAATCCTGCTGAAAAAGAATATCCTATGCCATTGTTCCTTGCAGGCAAGGACCCTGTTTACGTTGGTCGTATCCGTAAGGATTTGGCAGACGAAAACGGACTGACATTCTGGATTGTAGGCGACCAGATTAAGAAGGGTGCCGCTCTTAACGCAGTACAGATAGCAGAATACCTTATCAAGGTTAAGAATATCGGATAATCATAAGATTAGAATACCGGATATAACTGACGCCGGCAGGACATCAGGTCTTGCCGGCGTTCTTTTTTTGTGCTTCGTCATCAATGAGATTTTTCTTCGACACAGAAACCGTAACACGTACGTGTTACGGGTGGAACACGAACGTGTAACGCGCGGAACACGTACGTGACGCGGGCGGAACACGTACGTGCAACGCTATCTACACCTAAGCGTTTCATAATCTATGAACGTACATCCTCAAATTTACGCTTATACAAAAACACATAAAAAGTATTATTTTTATTCAAAATATATAATTATACTTTTTGCATTCTATTGTGATTTTTTATTTCTTTGTAGTACAAAAAAGGAAACCATGCATAAAACTTTTCATTTTATTATATTTCTGCTAATACTTCCAATGGTATACACTGGTTGTATCTCCAGAAAAGGAAATACCACTGAAAGCAAAGAAAGCGGAAAGTATATAGCAGAACTTGAATCATTGATAGGGACAAATCCTGACATTGCTGTGAGGAAAATAGACAGCATGCTCCCTAAGACCGATACAGACGAACGCTATAAGCTTCTTCTGACGAAATCAAAAGCCATGCTGTTCTTGTCGGAATACGATTCTGTAAAGATATTGCTTGACAGTATAGACGGCTATTACGAAATGAAGAACAAGGAAGGAATAGCTGATTACGATATGCTGTCAAGGGTGAACAACATGTGGGGAAACTTCTACAGCAGAAGGGCCATAGTGGATTCGGCGATAGTTTATTTCCGAAGAGCATACAGATATTCATCCCACATGGGAGCATCGCAGAACCTTGTAGACATCTCCATCAATCTGGCCGACGCATATGTACGAAGCGGCAAATTCGATATGGGTGCATACTGGTACAGAAAATCGCTGCTCCTTTCGGACACTCTTATGATAGCCGAAAACAAACGGTTTCCGTCGTACTACGGACTTGCACAGGTATATATGGAGCTGCGCGACTACAGTCAGTGCGACCATTACTATGATTTGGCCGGACGTTTTTACGACCAGATGCTGCCATATGAAAAACATATCTATCTGAACAACAGGGGAAACTCCTATTATTACCGCGGCGACTATCCAAAATCCTTAGAGTATTTCCGAAAGATAATGCAGCTGACGGACAAGCGTAAGGATATGGACTTTGAACGCAATCTGACAAAGGTAAACATGGGAGAAGTGTTTCTGCTTATGAACGAAACCGACTCTGCCACCATCTACCTTGAGGACTGCTACTCATTTTTCAAGAATATAAATCATGTATCAGCACTTTATTACATCGAAACACAGCTCATAGAGTTGGCTCTGAAGAAAGGGGACGTAAAACAGGCATCAGAAATCATATCAAAAGCCGTAAAACCTAAGGTGATAGAACCAAACATGTTGCACATCAGAAACAGATATCTGCAGCATTATTTCGAGGAAAAAGGCGACTACAAGCAGGCGTACCATTACCAGAGAGCCAACGCATTCATTGACGATTCGATAAGGAACGAACGAATTAAAATGCGCTCGGCTGAAATAGCCCTCAAATACAGACAGGACAGTACTCTTATGAAAAAGGAGATTTTCATAAAGGAAAAGGAGAACCAGGTTATCGTTCTACACCAGTGGATTACAGTTCTGTTCCTTGGCATGCTCCTGATAATATCTGCTTCGGGATTCTTTATCATATACAGAAAACGGAAAATAGACATGAAGATGTGGGGAATGCAGGCCGATATCAGTTCGCTGAGGCTTGAAAGCGTGAGAAACAGAATTTCACCACACTTCATATTCAATGTCCTGAACAGGGAAGTGGCAAAATACACTGACGACATCGACAAGAGCAACCTCGTCAATCTGTCAAAACTGATACGCAAGAATCTCGAACTGACAGGCCAGCTGTCCATCAGCCTTGCCGACGAACTGGATTTTGTCCGTACATACATATCAATGCAGGAACAGAACATGGGGGACGATTTCTCATACGAGATTTCGACAGATGACAGAACCAACTGCAAGGACATACTTATACCGTCCATGATGATACAGATACCTGTGGAAAATGCGCTGAAACATGCTCTGAAAATCAAGGAAGGAAACAAAAGACTATGGATTAAAGTATGGAAAAGCGATGATATGATTAAAATCACCGTGACAGACAATGGCGGCGGATTCAGACCTAACAGTGCAAATAGGGGAACAGGCACGGGACTGAAAGTGATAACACAGACGATACAGTTGCTTAATATGTATAACAAAAAACCTATTCAGATGAAGATATCAAACGTTAATCTTGAAAATGATGAAACGGGCTGTGAAATCAGTTATTCAATTCCTGAAGGGTATTCATATAAAATCGGAAAATAAGTATGGCAGATTTTTTCAAGGTTGCAATAATAGATGATGAGCGTGATTCAGCCAATGCCCTTGTAGAACAGCTGAAAAGATTTCCAAGATTCCATGTGGAGGGCGTGGCAGAAAATGCGACAACAGGGATAGAGATGATAAAGGATGTCATGCCGGACTTACTCTTCTTAGACGTAGAACTGCCTGAAATGTATGGCATGGAACTGCTGTCGGAAGTATCGGACGACATTACGTGGACTATGAGGGTGGTGTTTTACACGGCCCACGACAAATACATGATAAATGCCTTAAGGAACAGTGCTTTCGACTTCCTTCTGAAACCGATAGACAAAAAGGAGTTTGAGATTGTGATTTCAAGATTCCTTCTGGAATATGAGACAAAGGCTGTACAGGAGGAAAAGCCAGTGATGCAGGACACAAACCGTGAATCTTCATTCATGGTGATACTGCCTACTGGGGAAATGCGCATGGTAAAAACCGCTGATGTGGGATTCTTCAGACATCTATCCGACAGGAAAATATGGGAAGCCGTACTCGTGACAGGCGAAAGTGTGGCTCTCAGAAGAAATGTTTCGGCTGATTTTCTCTGTTCGTTTAACAAGAGTTTCATTCAGGTACACCAGTCGTACATTGTGAACATGGACTATCTCGTGATGATTCAGGATAATTACTGTATCCTCTACCCTCCTTTCGAGAACGTAAAAGAGGTGACTGTGTCACGAAAATACAAAAAGAACCTTATGGATCATTTCTGTATCTTCTAAAGTTATAACACGCTGAGAAAAAATATTAGAAACAGAATAGAATTTACTTATACATCATTACAGCATGGAAATGATGTATAAGTAAACTACAGAAGCCGGAACAGCCAGCAAGGTACTGTCAAACCTGTCCAACAGTCCTCCGTGTCCGGGCAGAATATTGCCGGAATCCTTTATACCTATACTTCTCTTTATGAGTGATTCCACCAAATCGCCCCACGTACCGAACACAACTATCGTTACTGCAAGTCCTATCCATTCAGCCATTGTCAATATAGGAAAGTACTTGGCTATCACTACAGCACCTATAATACTGAATGCACAACCGCCAAACCAGCCTTCCCACGATTTCTTAGGTGATATGCGCTCAAAGAGTCTGTGTCTGCCGAAAAGCACACCTGTACAATATGCTCCGGTATCGTTTATCCATGTGAAAATAAAAATCGACAACGGGAGGATGTAACTGTAAACGGAGCTTTCTGATTCACCTGAAGAGAAGAAAGCAAGCAAGTTCAACATTGAAAACGGCAAAGCAATATACAGCTGTGCCATCATGGAATAGGCAATATTGTTTACAGGATTCTCTTTCTTTTTGTATAGCTCGCTAATGAATACATATAACAGCAGGAACAGATACGGAATCAGAATTTCTGTCGAGCCGGGCGATACTCCAAGGTATGCAAAACCCAAAAACAGAAATACACCGGACAGCATGGATATAGGCCTGTTAATCTGTGCCAGACCGCTCTTCTCCATAATATTCCCAAACTCATTGATAGTCATTGCACATATTATAGCAAACAGCACAGAAAATGGTATTGGACCACTTAGTATGCATCCCACCAATACGGCAACAAAGACAGTACCGGTTAAAAGTCTTATAATAAAATTTTTCTTCATTGTTTAGGGAATATTTGTTGTTCCTTATTGCGTTATATTTATCCTACAGTTTTTATTTCTGTACTTGTTTAAATAGCTTCTTCCTGTTTATCCTCTTCTTTACTTTCAATACCTTTCACTTCCGGTTCTTCAACCTGTGTTTCGGCCATAATCTCTTCCGAACGTGAGGCCCAAGGACGCTTACCGAATATAGCTTCTACATCTTCGGCAAAAATCACTTCTTTCTCTATAAGCAAGTCTGCCAATTTATTATGACCTTCGCTATGCTCTGTAAGAATAGCTTTCGCACGTTCATACTGCTCTGCTATCATCTTCTTCACTTCGCTGTCGATAAGTTCGGCAGTATGTTCGCTATACGGTTTGTTGAAGCTGTATTCATCATTATTATAATAGCACAGGTTAGGCAGCTTATCGCTCATACCTGCATATGCTATCATTCCATAAGCCTGCTTTGTAACTCGCTCAAGGTCATTCATCGCTCCGGTAGAAATCTGCTTGATAAACAATTCTTCAGCTGCACGTCCTCCAAGAGTAGCACACATTTCGTCAAGCATCTGTTCCTTGGTAGTGATTTGTCTTTCTTCAGGCAAATACCAGGCAGCTCCAAGAGCTCTTCCTCGCGGAACTATAGTAACCTTAATCAATGGATTGGCATATTCAAGGAACCATGATATAGTAGCGTGACCAGCCTCATGCAAGGCAATAGACCTCTTTTCGGCCTGAGTCATAACCTTAGTTTTCTTTTCCAGACCTCCCACAATTCTGTCGATAGCAGCCATGAAATCATCCTTGCTTACAGACTGTTTGTTATGACGTGCTGCTATAAGTGCTGCCTCATTACAAACATTGGCTATATCTGCACCGCTGAATCCCGGTGTCTGTCTTGCCAGCAAATCTATATCTACTGTTTCATCAAGTTTCAAAGGACGTATATGAACGCCAAACACTTCTTTTCTTTCGTTCAAGTCAGGCAAGTCAACATGAATCTGTCTGTCGAAACGTCCTGCTCTAAGCAATGCCTTATCAAGGATATCAGCTCTGTTGGTAGCAGCCAATATAATGACACCACTGTTTGTACCAAATCCGTCCATCTCTGTAAGAAGCTGATTAAGAGTGTTTTCTCTTTCATCATTTCCACCCATGCTCGGATTTTTACCTCTGGCACGACCAACGGCATCGATTTCGTCGATGAATATAATACACGGTGCCTTTTCCTTTGCCTGTCTGAACAGGTCGCGCACTCTCGATGCACCGACACCTACGAACATTTCAACGAAATCCGAACCTGACATTGAGAAGAACGGAACATCGGCCTCGCCTGCAACAGCCTTTGCCAAAAGAGTCTTACCTGTTCCCGGAGGGCCTACCAACAAAGCACCCTTTGGAATTTTACCTCCAAGTTCAGTATATTTCTGCGGCTGTTTCAAGAACTCTACTATTTCCTGCACTTCCTGCTTGGCTGCAGACTGTCCGGCAACATCCTTGAATGTCACCCTGTTTGCACCTTTCTCAAAAAGCTGAGCTTTGCTTTTACCGACATTGAACACATTTCCTGCTCCTCCTCCGTTGCCGGCTCCTCCCATGCGACGCATGATGAAAATCCATAATCCAACAAAGAATACAATAGGAAGTAGATTCCAGAATACTACTCCAAAATAGTCGCTGTCCTTTTCATATCTGATAGAGCCTGTAAAATTACCGTTCTTCTGTTCCTCGTCAAGGAATTTATCCAATGACTCCATAGAACCGACAAGAACCTTTACAGAAGGACTTCTGCCGACTTTATTGGCATCTTTCTTAAATACATCAACTATGTTTTCAGGCTTGACAAACATTTCAACGGAATTGTTGTCGTACGCAATGATTTTATCAGCATAGCCTTTTCTTACCATATCCTTGAATTCAGTATAAGTAATTTCCTTACTCATACTTCCTTCATCACTTGTAATATATAAGAAGCCTATAACCATAGCTATAATGATATATAACCAACTCAAATTCGGTTTAGGCACATTAATCTTTGGTTTGTTAGAATTATTGTTCATGTACTGGCGAAAATCTTAAATTGAAAAATAAAATTGATAATTAATCCAAATCAGGAATTCTTGTCAGCTTTGCATCGGCCCACAGATGTTCCAGATTATAGAAATCCCTCTGCTCAGGAAGGAAAACGTGTGCTATTATTTCTCCATAATCGATTGCAACCCACTGCATGTTCTTTGTTCCGTCGATAGCAAAAGGCTTAACACCTGCTTCAACTCTGACATAGTCTTTTATGGAATCTGTAATAGCGGCAACCTGGCTTGGCGAATTACCGGTGCATATAACGAAATAATTACATATAGAGTCGTCTATCTCAGTAAGGTCTGCTATCACTATATTTTTACCTTTCTTCTCTTGAATGCTTTCTTTTATTTTTTCTAATAAATTCTTGGTTTCGTCCATTATCTTAAAATATATACTCGTTTTAGTTAATTATATAGCAAATATACTTGCTTTTCTGTATTCCGCGAAATATAGATGAAGTTTTCTTTTATATTTTGTATTTTTTAGAGCGAATTTCATATTTATTCTCTATCAAAAGAGGGAAAAGCGAGAAAATCACGATTTTTTTGAAAAAAAACGGCAAAACTATTTGAATGTAACAAAAAAGTTGTACCTTTGCAGCGTCAAACGAAAAACGAATGACAAAAACGAAATTTTGGGCTATGGTGTAATGGTAACACAACAGATTCTGGTCCTGTTTTTCTAGGTTCGAATCCTAGTAGCCCAACAAAAGAAACATAATTTCCGAAATAAAGGAAACAGTTCATTGGGTTATGGTGTAATGGTAACACAACAGATTCTGGTCCTGTTTTTCTAGGTTCGAATCCTAGTAACCCAACTATAAGACAGTCATTTTCCAATGGCTGTTTTTTTGTATATATACATTTCAACTGTTGGCAGGAATCAATAAAGTAAGAATCCTGCCACTCCACATAATATTATAAGCAATATCGGATTTACCTTATACTTGTGTGACGCAATAAACACCGATGCAAATATTATGACACTCGTAATAATACCATACAAATCGCTTCCAAAGTTTTCACTGTTCATAAGCACAAGCGCTGCCGAAGCCAACAGTCCTACCACTCCCGGACGTAATCCGTCGAACACGGCAGAAACAGAAGGATGTTTCTGATATTTAAGAAAGAACTTGCTGATGAGAATCATAAGTATAAAAGACGGAAGAACTACAGAGCATGTAGCAACCAACGAACCGATTATTCCAACTGCATGGGAATATCCGGCATTGACAACAGCCGTATAACCCACATATGTAGCAGAATTTATACCTATAGGACCGGGAGTCATCTGGCTTATGGCAACTATATCAGTAAACTCAGACGAGCTCAGCCAGTCATGACGTGTAACCACTTCGCCCTGTATCATAGAAAGCATGGCATAACCACCTCCAAATCCGAAAAGCCCGATTTTAAAGAATGTGTAGAATAACTGAAGAAATATCATCTTAATACTTTTATTTGTAATGTTATCAACCCCCAAAATAATGCTTGATGAACGCCCAATGAACGCTAAATGAACAATGTTCGAATACCGTTCATATGTTGTTCATTATATGTTCATTTACCGTTCACTATGTGTCGCCTTAGACTTCTTGGCTTTATAT
This sequence comes from uncultured Phocaeicola sp., assembly GCA_944320855.1. Lineage (GTDB taxonomy): Bacteria > Bacteroidota > Bacteroidia > Bacteroidales > Bacteroidaceae > Phocaeicola. The sequence goes on along the minus strand of CALUJF010000008.1, from coordinate 7,082 downwards.
CGTCCATAAAAATACCCTCCAAGTCCGGAGATTATAATGACATATATCGGCGAAAAACCTAAAAGCCAGATAAGCAATGCCGACACAACCGGAATCCATATGTTATATCTGTTTATACGTGCTGATTTTGCCATCTTGAATGTTGGTGCTGCTATCAGTGCAACTACACCCGGACGTATACCCTTGAATATACGTTCTACCGTTTCAAGATGCTGGAACTGCCTAAAGAACAGTGCTATCGCAAGAATAATAAGAAAGGAAGGCATAATTGTACCCAAAGTCATAAAAAACGTTCCCCAGAATTTGCGAAGCTTATAACCTATGAATATAGCTATATTCACAGCAAAAATGCCAGGAACTGTCTGCGACAGAGCCATTAAATCAAGGAATTCTTCTTTTTTTATCCATTTCCTCTTATCGACAATCTCCGCCTCTATAAGCGGCACCATGGCATACCCTCCACCAATGGTGAAAAGTCCTATACGGAAAAATATTGTAAAATACTTCAAATACAGCATGTTGAGAATTAATAATTAAAAATTAACAATTAAAGACTAACAGATAATTACTTAAAAGCGGGTCTTAGTTATTGACAGACTTCATATAATCTCTCGGCGGGACACCATAATATTTCTTGAATGTATCGGCAAAATACTTAGGGTCGGCAAATCCAAGCATATCCGAAACCTCGGACACGGTATATTCCTTGGTTTTCAGCAATATTGCTGCCTCTTGCATTCGTATATTTCTGATTAGTTCCGCCGGCGGCTCTCCTGTCAAAGCCTTTATCTTGTTATAAAAACTTGTACGGCTCATGTTCACTGCAGCGCAAAGAGTATCAACATTAAGGCCTTTGCCAAGCCCCTCCTTAATAAGCTCAGTGACTTTACGGATAAACTCCTCGTCAAGCGTTGAAATCATTTCCGGAACATCGGTACCATCCGAAGTTATCTCATTATGACTTTCATCGGAACTACGCTGCGGCAAAGATACCAACAGTTCCTGAAGCCTTTTGCGTATCAAATCTCTATTCTCAAGCACATTGCTTATATTCGCCTTCAACAGAGTGATGTCAAACGGCTTCACAATATACAAATCTGCTTTAGTCTTGAGTCCGTCTATTATATCTTTCTTGTCGCCCAATGCTGTAAGCATGATAAACGGGATATGACTCGTAGCCATATTCCCTTTCACAGCCTTACATAATTCATGACCGTTCATAACAGGCATCATAACATCCGAAATTATCAAGTCAGGCTGTACCTTTCTTATCTGATCAAGTGCCTCCTTGCCATTCTCCACTCCTGACACATGATATGTATCCGACAAAGACCGCAGAAGGAAATTCCTCAGCACATCATTATCCTCTACTATCAGAATACGAGGTGCATCTGCCGGAAGTTCTTTCACATCTACGGCAGGAGATTCATCCGACACACTATCCTGGGAAGCTATGGTATATGCCCATCCTTCCTGAGATACGGTTTCATTATTTTCCGCCACGTCTTCATCACGATATATGTATCTGGAACTCCTTATAGGGAAAGACAAATGGAAACTTGTACCTGCATTCTCCTCACTTGAGAAGGAAATACGTCCTTCATGATTCTGTATCAGCCTCCACGTCAGAAGCATACCTATACCCGACCCCGTTATAAGCTGATTTGTAGCATTATAACCCCTGAACATATATTTAAACATCTTCTTCTGGTCTTTCTTAGGTATTCCTATACCTGTATCTGAAATAACGACATTCCAGTTTCTCTTGTTGCGTGAAGCTACAATACTTACGGTACCTCCTTTAGGAGTGTATTTCAGTGCATTGGAGATGAGATTCCTCAAAATGGAATCCATCTTGTTTCTGTCTATCCATACTTCCAGTTCATCGAAATCGCTTTTGTATTCAATCCTTACTTCCTGCTGTTCCGCGTAATTCCTGAATTGCTGCAGATATTCCTTCAGATATGAATTCAGTTCACACTTTCTTACTATAACCTGCGGACTGTACAGTTCTTCCTTCTGGAAGTTCATAAGTTTATTTGCCAACTCAGAAAGGTTATCTGTACTCTGCATAGCCAGATTTATATTCTTGGTACCTTCTTCCGAAAGTTTTTCCTTTCTCAGAATTTCTCCTAACGGAGCTTTGATAAGAGTCAAAGGAGTTCTGATATCATGCGCCGTATGGATAAAGAAGTTTATCTTCTCCTGAGAGATACGTCTGTCCTTCTTTATCATCTTATACCTGTAAAGCGAGAAGGCCGCTCCGGAAACCAGTACCACATAGAGCAATATAGCGCATGGAGTAAGCCATAACGGACTTTCTATAATAATGCTTATTCCACGTTCCTCCAGCAACTGATTATTTTCCATAAGTATGGCTCTGATTCTAAGTTTGTATTCTCCGGGCGAAAGGTTTGTGTATTTTATCATACCATCCTCGCTTGGAGTACTCCATTCGTCGAAGAACCCTTCCAGCTTCCATGTGTAATATATATTTGAAGGATTGCCATAATTTACCGACGACACATTAATAGAGAATGTATTCTGATTATATTTCAGTTCCAAAGAAGATGTTTCGTTCAGCATTTTCTTCAGTGGAGAACCTTTCTCTCCCGGATATACCGGCCTGTACATTATACTGAGATTATCCAAGACCATATGAGAAGAGAAAAACTCAGGCAGCTGCATACTGTCCGCCAGTACTATTGCTCCTTCATTACTGCCGAGAATTATCTCACCATAACCTGTATTGACAGCAGCTCCCTGATTGAAATTATAGGCAGCAAGTCCCTGTTCTCCGGTCCAGTTATTGAACAGGTTATCTTTCACCTTAAACAGAGAAACTCCGTTTTCAGTACCTAAGACTATATCGCCAAACTTATTTTCAACTATGCTGTAAATGTTATTGGTTATCAGACTACAGTTTACAGTAGTATAATGTTTTACCGTTTCCGAAGAATTGTCAATAATGTAAAGACCGTTGCCGTATGTACCTACAAAAGTATAATTCCCGTTTTTAGTTATATATATTGAGTTTACACAGCACGATTCATGCTCCATTATAAACTTTTCGAACTTGCCTTCTGCCTTATGAAAGATATACAATCCGTTTATCGTACCCACCCATAATGTTTCTCTATTTCTCTCTTTAATACACGTTATGGGATAAGTGGACGGATATACACTCGAACGTTTTTTCTTGTCATCGTACGATCTCAAACTTTGAAAACCACCTCCCCATAACACATTGTCCGAGTCTTTCAGTATGCTTCTTACATACTTATCCGGGATTTCACTATTATTAGACGTAAACTGAACAGCATAATTTACATTACCGTCATTCTTGTTTATCCTATATATGCCGGACATATAGCCTCCTGCCAGTATCACTCCCGGTTTATATTCGCAAAGAGATGTAAATATGTGATTGTCATTCTTCGAATTCTTATCAAATGCGGACAAATAGTTTATCCACTTTCCGGAAGACCTGTCGTAACAACTTATGCCATTACTTGTGGCATACCACACATTGCCTTCAGAATCAGTCATTATGGCATTGATTCTGTTGTCAATAAGTGAATTTGAATTATCTTTTGAGTGTCTTATCCACTCATACGGCTGATATTTTTCTGTATACACGGTAATACCGGTAGGATAAATCACATTCCAGATTCTACCGTCATGGTCAATGCATAAATCCTTTATTATACTACCGTTCATTCTGTTAAGCCTTGAATAGTCCTCTGTAAGAAAGGCTGAGAACGTTCTGTTTTTCAAGTCCAACTTATACACCCCATCACCATCTGTAGCGATAAGTACCTCACTGCCGGAGCTGCCATACGGTTTTATTGTGTTGATACTTACGTCTGTAAGCATTCTGCCCATATTATGCAAAACCCCATTATCGGTGTCATATAGAAACAGTCCTTCTGTCAGACTGTTAATAATCAGACAGTCAGAGTCTTTATGATAATAAATGTGGTCTATAATCCCTATATCATCCAATTCAAGCATAACGGACTTTCCCTTTGGGGAATCAGCAGAAAAAACAGTCTTATAAATATGCTTCTTTGAAGCCAGGAAATATTTTCCTTTTACTTTAGATTCGGAAATATACGAGATTTCTTCGTCTGCTACATCCTTAACACATGAAACACTGTCATTTTCTATATTATAAAGTATAATATCTTTATCACTGCACATAAGGATTTCACCTTGCCCAAAATAAAAAGCAGACACCGGCAAATTCTTATATTGCGGAAAAACAGCTTTCATATCGAATACAAGGCGGAATGAATCTTTCATTTCGTCATATCTGAAAATATATCCATCCTTTCCTATCTCCCATAACTTGTTTTTCGAATCGGTATACAACAGATTAAGATTAGGATAAAAGTTCACGACATCATCATTCTTCATCAACTGATAATGCTTGAAATTCTTTCCATCGAATCTGTCTACTCCCTTGTGTGTGAGTATCCACATATATCCCTGCTCTCCCTGACATATGGAAAGAACACGACGGCTGCTCAACCCGTCCTTCATATCAATATACTTGTATATCTGGGAATATGAGCTGAATATACATGAGAAAATTATGATAAATGTTAGGATAAATCTATAAAACATGGCATTATGAAATTGTTCATTGCAAATGTCGCTAAAAATGATTGGAAAACAAAATAAAACGAAAAAAGGTTTTCCCGATTTTACTCAGGAAAACCTTTTTTTCGTTTTAATATTAATAGGAGATATCAACCTCCTTTACAACTTTTTTACTTCTTTATTTTCTCTTCCACCCACTTGCGAGCATTTACGAATGCTTCCATCCATGGAGTAATCTGGTCTTCACCAAGACGTTCAGCAGGATAATAAGCATTTTCCCATGGGAAGCAAGCTCTTTCAAGGTGTGGCATCATTGCAAGATGACGTCCGTCCTGTGAAGCGATACCGGCTACGCTGTAGTCCGAACCGTTAGGGTTACCAGGATATTCATCGTAAGAATATTTCAGAACTACGTTGTAGTGGTCTTCATCGTAAGGCAATGAGAATTTACCTTCTCCGTGAGCTACCCAGATACCGAGCTTAGAACCGCTCAATGAGCCGAACATCACGCTGCGGTTCATAGGAACTGTCACGCCGAGGAAGTTAGATTCAAACTTGTGTGAGTCGTTATGAAGCATCTTGCCTTTCTTTTTGTCTTCAGGAGTGATAAGTCCGAGCTCCATCATCAGCTGGCAACCGTTACATACACCGAGTGACAAAGTATCCTCACGTGCATAGAAGTTGTCAAGAGCAGCCTTAGCCTTAGGGTTGAACAGGAAGCTGCCGGCCCATCCCTTGGCAGAACCAAGAACGTCTGAGTTAGAGAATCCACCGCAGAACACAATCATGTTGATATCTTCCAGTGTTTCGCGTCCGCTTACGAGGTCAGTCATTGTAACGTCCTTAACATCGAATCCTGCAAGGTAAAGCATGTATGCCATTTCGCGTTCACCGTTTGTACCTTTCTCACGGATGATTGCAGCCTTGATACCGCTTGGAGTACGACGGTCCGGATCAAGTCCGAACTGAGAAAGCTTACCTGTGAATGAAGGATTGAACGCAAATTCTATTGGCTGCTGCTTGTAGTTTTCAAAACGTTTCTTAGCGCATCCGTTCATGCTCTGATGACGGTCCATCAGGTATGAAGTAGAGTACCATACATCGCGCAGATAGTCGATACCGAACTGGTAAGTTGCACCATCCTTAGAAACGAGGATGTGACGTTCTTCTGAAGGCTTTCCAAGTTTCACGAAGCCAACGCCTGCATCTTCAAGAATCTTCTTGACTTCAGCCTTGTTCTTATCTGCCACCTGTATAACGATACCAGGATTTTCTGCGAACAGAATCTTGACGATATCATCACACTTAATCTTGTCAAGTTCGATTTCCATACCGCCTTCAGTGTTAGCAAAACACATTTCAAGCAATGTAGTGATAAGACCACCTGCCGAGATATCGTGACCTGCAAGAATCAGTCCCTTGTTGATAAGTTCCTGAACCGCAAGGAATGCATCGCGGAAGTATTCAGGGTTCTGTACTGTAGGGACATCGCTACCTACCTTATTCAGGCTCTGTGCAAAAGCAGAACCTCCAAGACGCAACTGGTCGAAACTGAAGTCTATATGATAGAATGTAGATTTTTCCTTATTAACCATAACAGGAGAAACGACTTTTTTCACGTCGCTTACTTCGCCACCTGCAGAAACGATTACCGTTCCCGGGCTGATAATCTTTTCTCCGTTAGGGTATTTCTGAGTCATTGACAATGAGTCCTTACCTGTAGGAACATTTATCTGAAGTGAGCAGCAGAAGTCAGACAATGCCTTGACAGCTGTATAAAGTCTGGCATCTTCACCTTCCTGTGAGCGGCAAGGCCACATCCAGTTTGCAGAAAGAGAAATGCTGTCCATACCGTCTGCCAATGGAGCCCAAACAAGGTTTGTCAAAGCTTCAGACACAGCAAGAACAGAACCTGCAGCCGGGTCGGCAAGAGCAGCCTGAGGAGCATGACCGATAGCTGTTGCTATACCGGCATTTCCACGATAGTCAAGCGATACAACACCGCAGTCACTCAATGGTAACTGAAGTTCACCCTGACACTGCTGACGTGCAATCTTACCTGTTACAGAACGGTCAACTTTGTTAGTCAACCAGTCCTTACATGCTACAGCTTCAAGCTGAAGAACAGTTCTTATATATTCATTAAGTTTAGCAGCATCGTATGAAACGTTTTCATATTTACGTTCTACGGTCTTGTCAACCATATATGTCTTAGGAGAAGAACCGAACATCTGGTCAACAGCCAAATCGAACGGACGAACGCCGTCAGCCTGTTCGAATGCGAAACGATGGTCGCCTGTAGTTTCACCGACAACGTACATAGGAGCACGTTCGCGTTCAGCTATCTTTCTTACGTGGTCAATAGCCTTTTCATCAATAAGCAATCCCATACGCTCCTGAGATTCGTTTGCGATGATTTCCTTGGCAGAAAGAGTTTCGTCACCGATAGGAAGCTTGTCCATGTGGATAAGACCACC
>CALUJF010000007.1 GCA_944320855.1 uncultured Phocaeicola sp. | reverse complement strand
TTTCAAGCCCATTTTAGCAATAATTGTGGGTGGATTATGCCGTTCTAAGTGGGTGGGTATGCTCCGTTTTCGCCAGGCATAACGAACTTTCAGAGGATGGAATGTTCATTTATGAATATCCCAAAGTAAATGAAAAACGTGAGGCACATCTAAATCAATGGCTTTCTGCTCCCGAAGAAACAAGAATTACATTTTTACGATATAAGGATGATTTAGGATTTTGTTTCTATCGCTTTGTAGGTGTATTCAAACTCAATAAAGAAAAATCAATAAAAGAAAATAAATGTGTTTGGGAACGCATCTCAAATACTTATCAACTTAATGTTTAATCTCAAATTATTAGTATTATGTATGCATTTAAAGTAACAGCCAAGCAAAGTATTGGTGGAAAGATTGCCAAAGGAATGAGTGTACAAGTTGTTGAGAAGAACACTAATTCACCACAAATTAAAACTATTATGGAAGCTTTTAAAACTCAATTAGGCATTGAAATTAAAGGTGTCTCAGTATCCACTTCATACTTTACAATAGAGAGACTTAAATAGTACAATAAGAGGGAGTATTCATCAAAAAAGAATATTCCCTCTTGTCATAATGGCTTGTTATGAAATTGTTTGATAAAATTGTAATTTATATCTATGGATGTTTGTCATTTGTTTGGTGGTTGATAGTAGCAATAGTTTGTCTGCTGATATTAGCATTACTACAATAAAACATTTAAATATATCTATTACACATTCAGCAAAACTTTAATTATACAAAACTGTTGGTACAATAAAGTATATAGTTGCGTTATTTAAATCCGGATCATTAGATCCACAATCATAAGGTATAATATCTCCTAAGACATAACGATAATAGAAATTCAGTCTTCCCTTACCACAGTTATTCCAATACAAAGTTACATCATTGAAAAGTTTTTCCATTTTTTGACGTACAATTCTTTCACTTCCACCAAGATGCCCTTCTATACTTGGACTGTCCAAATAAACAAGTCCGCGGAATTCAACAGTATCTAATACAACTTCATCTTGATTACCTGTTCCCTCTGTTTCATCATCAGTATTCGTTAAATTCTCACCTGAACATGCAGTCCAAAATAAGAAACATGGTAAAATAAAAAACAATCTGTTATATTTCATAATTACAAATTTAAAGTCACTGTATATTCATCATTTTCTGTCAATAAATAATATTTCTGTAATTCTATATCAGGAATCCATGAAAAATCCTTATTATTACCGTCTGAAGCCTCTACAATAAAGCTGAACCAATAAGAATATGGAAATAAATCCTTAGGAGTTTTAGGAGGTATATTAGGATCATTACTATCAGGATGATACAATTTATATAAATTATTCAATCTGACCTCACCTTTTCTGTCCGTCGTATAAACCCTATATGGTTCTGGATAAACATCTCTTTTATTATATCTACCTCCGGCACGAGTACCATACAATGAAACTTTTACGTTTTTGGCAAGTTTGCCATTCTTCTTTACTTTTATTACCAATTCTTTTGGAAAAATATTCTGACCAAGATTCTTATCCAACTGTTTCATCTTGGCAGTATAATTAAACAAAGCAGAACAGTAATCACTCCATTCACCGAAACCTGTTCCCATGTTACATTTTCCTGGGAATAATTTTTCATGACTTATCGGATTATCTTCTGCAGCTATCATATACTGATATAAATCAGTAGCTCCAAGAACATGGCCATATTCATGTCCTAAATTACTGTATGTTCCCTGATTTGGATAAAGAGCATCTGTAAAAATATTATGATTTGCTTTAGTATAACACATAACGACTGACTGACCGCTTTTACCACCACCTCCACATGATAGTCCACCATTCTTCGCATCCAAGGCTAAAAACAGTATAAAATCAGCTCTTGTAGTATCCATCTCACCAAATGCCATACGGCGGAAATCCTCATATTTGTCTTTATCGCCTTTTATATCATAAACATAAAGTTCCTCTACCGGAACAAACTTAAAATAATATTTAAACTTATTCTTGCTTTCATTCCAGAAACGGTTAGTATTGGCAAACATTTTTTTAAGATTACGCTTGAAATCTGCTTCACCACCATATCTTTCCATATCTGTTTTATCTACCCATACTTGAGCACGATATGTTATTGTATCCTTTTGCGCATTAATATTACAATGTGAACTTAGTATCAAAAACGCCACAACAAACGACAAAAACAATTTTACTTTTTTATGTTCCATAGCTACATTAAAATTTGTATATTATTTACTTGATAATCGCTTTAAATAAAAACAATCAATATCAGGAGCCCAGCAATAAGAACTACCCATACGTATTACATTATACCCAGGTTTTAATTCTATCTGAACTGTTACAGAGGAAATATTATTATCTTCTTTTTCATCATCCACCATATCTATAGTTAATGGTTTATCTCTATTTACATAAACATCCAACTTTCTATTAGATTTTGGACAATAGTATACAGTCATTTCATACAGCCCTCCGTTTTCACTATACACATTATTCCACTCTATATAATTTTCCTTAGAGCCACCTATGTTTATAACCTTCATTCCACCAGAAGCCTCCTTCATCGGAGTATATAATACCGGTTTCTTTTTCTTTCCCAAATCATTAAAGCAAGGTAAATACGCCCATTCCGCCTCATATCGACATGGTTCTATTCTTTTTTCACTTTCAAGTCTTAAAATCATTACACTTCTCCCAGGAAGTGTATAAGATAAGGCTTTATCTGTTTTACCGATATTCTTTCTTTTTATTAAATCACGTATCTTTGTTTTACCTGATAGTTCAAGTACTTCTAATGGAACATTAAATTTACACTCAACATCAGAAGGATTATAAAGGGCAACTGCCCTTACATTTCCTCTAAGTTGCTCTATATCCTTAACCAGAACATATCCCTCACCCTCATGCTGCACTACATAAGCCTGTAGTCCAAGCCTGTCCTGATTTAAAGCAATTAGTTCAGTATTTTTCAACAGTTCCAAAGATTGTTCCGATATATTGGTCATATCACATCCTATAAGCAAAGGAGAGCTCATTATACACCACATTCCAAAATGTACTTCTTCCTCGTTTCGAGCCATACCCCGACCAATTTCCAACATATCCATATCATTGTAATGTCCATCACCAGCATAAGCCGATAAATACAGGTTCTTACCTATAATGTATTTCACCGAGTTCCAATTAGGAGAGATATCACCACTTATTCTCCACGAAGATGCCAGATTTTTGGCCCATGTTCCAGGGAATGCCCATCTGCAAATATTTATAGAGACATGGTTACCTGCTACTTTATCAATTGCCTTTCTTATTTCAGTATATCTTTTCTCCTCGTCAAGCTCCAGTTCCTGACATGCTCCACAATAATCTATTTTTATAAAGTCAAAACCCCAGTCATTAAAATACAGTTCAGCATCCTGATGTTCAAATCCATACAATCCAGATCCTACACCATTCTTATCATCATCCCAAATAGAGCCACAAGTGTTACTTCCCGCATCTGAATATATTCCAGCTTTCAGGCCTAAAGAATGAATGTATTCGGATATATGTTTTAATCCGTTTGGAAATCTTTCAGGATGTGTTTGCATAACACCTTTACTATTTCTATATCCGAAAAATCCATCATCTATATTTATATATCTATATCCTACTTCTTTTAGTCCATTAGAAATCAGAGCATCAGCCTGTTTCTTTATCAGTTCTTCATTTATATTAACCCGATATGTATTCCATGAACTCCACCCCATTATTGGAGGTTCAAAACTGCAATTTTGATAAGCAAAACCATTTATTGCTATACTTACTAAAAAACAAAATATCATTAGTGTTCCCATATTAGTATCATATAATTAAGAATCTAAAGGCAAAGATAAAAACGACAACAATACGATAAAGAAAATATAATACAAAATCACAACAATATCATACAAAAAAAATACGTCACGTTAAAAACGTGACGCATTATATATTATTAATTCTATTTCAAATTAACTACCAACTCATAAGTTTCATTTCCATTATTCAAATGGTCCGGAACTATATCCAAATCTGAAAGCCAGGTATATCCTTTTGAATCTCCATACTCTGCCTCAACCAGAAAGCAATACCACCTTGAGAATGGGAATTCATCTTGTGGGGATTTAGGTGGAGTCTTTCCACCTGATATTTCTGTAGGTCTATTATACATCTCATAAACCTGTGTAAACAGAACCTCGCCATCAGCATTTGTTTTTTTATTATCTAAAAAAGGTTCTTTTGCGTAAACCTCAGGTCCTCCAAAATAACCTCCGGCACGAGTTCCCCACAACCTCACAGTTGCTCTATTAACAGGTTCACCGTTTTGCATGACACGAATCACAACCTGCTTCGGGAATACCTCTTCATCAAACCTATCAGGCAACTGCTTCATCAATGCATCATAATTAAACAATGAAGAACAATAATCACTCCATACCATATATCCTGTTCCCATATTACATTTAGGATATTCGTATGCCTGCCCACTTATTTTGTTTCTTTCTGCAGGAATCATATACTGATACAAATCTTGTGCACCTCTTACATGACCGTATTCATGCCCTAAATTACTATATGTGCCTTGATTGGGATATTCTGCGTCAGTAAATATATTATGTCCTTCTTCTATATATGCCCAAACTACTTTATGGCCTTTACTGCTTCCTCCACACGACAAACCACCTTCACCAGACTTCACTCCCAATGCAAAAAACACGGCAAAATCATATTTGCTATAGTCTAAGTCATTGGTCACACCCTTTTGTTTTTCATATGAAGCTTTATTTCTTTCTCCATCTATTTTGTATGTTTGTACACCAGCTGGTACCCATCGGAAATAATATTTAAATTTGTTCGGACTTTCATTCCAAAAACGTGTAGTATTATAAAACATCTTTTCCAGATTGTTTTTAAACGCCCGTTCTCCTCCATAAGACTGTAAGTCGCCCTCCTCAACAAAGATTAAAGCACGATAATCAATAGTATCACCTATTTCCGTTATCTCACCAATAATATTTTCATCACTATTATTTTCATTTTCAGGAATTTTATTTTCACATGAAAGGAATACGCATAAACATAAGCTTAAATAAAGCAAGAAAGTTAAAAGCCTCATAATTAAACAAATAGATACAAAATGATAAAAACATCAAGATTGTAAATTCCCAATCAATTAATATTAATTTCTAATTCATAAGGGTCTATGCCATCAACTAAATATTTAGGCACTATGTCTAAATCAGAAAACCAAGCATATCCTTTATCACCATCAACATCAGCTTCAATCAAGAAACAAAACCAACATGAATAAGGAAACTCATCGTTTGGTTCCTTAGGTGGTATAGTACCTCCATCAATCTTTTCCGGCCTATTAAAGAACTCAAACAGATTGGTTATCACAAATTCTCCATTACTACTGGTTGTTTTAGTTAAAAACGGAGCTACACTCCATACGCCACAAGAAAAACCTTTACCACCTGCACGGGTTCCCCATATATTTAATTTTGCTCTTACAGGCTCACCATTTTTTTTAACACGTATTATTGCTTTTTCCGGGAAAATTTCATATCCCAAATCATCTGGAATTTGCTTCATATGAGCATCATAATTAAATAATGCAGAACAATAATCGCTCCATACCCAGTTCCCTGTACCCATATTACATTCAGGAACAGGATAAGCTTCATGGCTTATTGGATTATTTTCAGCAGTTATCTTATATTGATACAAATCTTTCGCCCCTCTCACATGTCCGTATTCATGTCCTAAATCACCATAAGTACCTTTGGTTCCAGGTTCAATCTTTTCACTACTAACATAAAATATATCAGTGTTTCTATCCAATGATGCCCATACAACACTATGGCCATTACCACTTCCACCACATGACAAACCACCTGTACCTTCTTTTATTCCTAAGGAGAAAAATAATGTAAAATCATATTTTTCTTTATCTAATTTTGCTTTAGCCAATTCCTTAAAAGGAGCATAAGCTGATTTATCCACTATATCATTTTTACCTTTACCCTCTATCTTATAAGTTTGTATTCCGGCAGGAACAAATCTAAAATAATATTTAAATTTGTTCTTACTATTATTCCAAAATAATGTTGTATTCTGAAACATCTTCTCTAATTTACTTTGAAATACCCTACTTCCACCATAATACTCCATATCAGCTTCCTCTACAAAAACTAAAGCACGATAATCAATAGTATCACCTTCAGATACTTCATTTGTTTCACTGTTATTACCATCATCAAAATCTTCTGAGTCAGATAAACTTTTATCACATGATGGCAATAAAAATAGACATACAAATAACAAGAAAAATAGTTTTAAATATTTCATAATATTCTTAGATTTTGATTGCAAAATAAATAAGATTCAAATCAATATCAGAACAATATCGTACAAAAAATAAGCATTATAATACAACATACCGGAGAAAATGTATTTCTTACCATAATCCTCCGATATGTTGTATAAATATTTGAACTATTCTGATAATTTGGTTACAAAAATTTCATCAAAACAGAAGAAATCACTACCATAAAATGTATTTTCACTACCATATTTCATTGACACCTTAACATACCTACCAGTTTGTTCTCCCAATTTAGCCCATTTAATTATACCTTCATAATGATTATCAAACAAATTAGCAGCACTCTCATTATATGGTCCAAGATATCTCAAATCATTTTCCGAATAATATTCACCTTCATTTATAATTGGAGTCCAACTATCGTTTAATTGTTCACATATATAGACAGATATTTTTCTCGGAGCTGGAGCCGTCCACTGTAATCGCGGCATTAGCCCTACTGCATTATAATTAGAATGTTGTTCACCAAGATCTATTATCAAATTTAAACTTTCAGATTTATCTTTTTGATTCAACTGAAGATTAACATTATTTGACGATGTACTCCAACTATTATCATACAACTTTGTCAAATCTGTCTTAGTAGTACCTTCAGCTGTTACAGTCCACAACTTTTTATTCAATATTGTTCCATACCCTTTCATACACTGACGAACTGTAATCTTGAATTCTTCTTTACTTAATTTACTCTTCAAAACCAATTCTTTGACATTCTCCTTATTGGTTGTTGAATTCTCCTTTATTGTGGTTATAAAGACCTGATTATCTTCAATTTTAACTGTAAACCAATCATTTTCTTCTTGCTCAGGTAACTCAATATTGTTTACAGTAATATTTTTCAAATCAGCAATTTTTACATCTTGTAGTGTATTGGAAGGAAGTATTATCTCTGCATTATTCAAATCTTCAATACTACCCTGGAAATAATTACCTCCCCAAATAATATCTTCTTCACCAAGCTGTGAAATAGCTAAAGTTTTCTTTACTTCAACTTCTCCGGATTTTGAAGTAAATGTTACCAATGCCTCACGATATTCATTTAAACCATTTGCTGTTACTGTAAATGTTACTCTTGAAGTTTCAGAAAGAGTAGTTTCTGCTAACCAGTCAGCAGGCAATCCTTCAGGGTAAGTAATCTCAATACTTGGATTAACTGTAGAAGATATAGCAACAGAGATCTGTTGGTCTGTAGAAAAACCGATTGGAAGTACCATATTCCATGAGCCATAAAGGCCTTCCTTAACTGTTACATCTTCCGGTAATACAATTCCATCAAATCCTATACTCAACATATCATCTGTATTTCCCTGTATCAATGTAATTGTCTTTTTGACCGGGATATTTCCAGTTGTTGTTACAACTACAGAACCGATTCTGTCAATAGCTGAATTGTTTGGAGCAATATTGATATCAAAAGTTCCATTACCTGTTCCTTCAGCAGAGGAGAGTGTTATCCACTGCTCCTCCTGAATTGTGATATCAGAGACCTCTGCTATCCAAGGATTATTACTTTCTACATTAAGTTTTATTACTCCTGAAAACTCGGTAGGTAATACCATCTTAAGATTGCCGTCACCAGCATCCTGTAATTGATTACCTTCAGATGTTATGGCTAAAGTATCCACTGTCCAATCCACCTCTTCCACATCATTTTTACATGAATAAAGAGTAAATACGGACAGCAATAATATCATTAATTTTTTCATATTCATAATTTATTAATAGTTATTATTAACTGAAACCTGAAACAATCTTTCTACATAGGTTCAATCAAAATCAATATTTGACACAAATATCTCATCAAAACTCAAGAATGTTTTATCACTCCAGAAGCTTGAGCTATACGGCATAGAAATCTTTATATACCTGCTGTTTTGTGTATCTAAATCAACCCACTTTATAATACCATCATAACATTCATAACTACCGTTAGGCTTCAAATCTGAATCTTCATAATAATCAATATTGTCAATCAACTTATTCCATACTAAATTATCATCACTAACTTCTACAGTTATTTTACCAGGTGAAGGCCGTGTCCATTGAAGTCTTGGCATTAAGCCTACAGCATTATAATCCTTATGATTTTCTCCCAAATCAATAATTATTACACAATTTTCACTCGAACCTGATTGTTTTAACTGCACAAACAATTTTGTATTAACTACATCAGACCATATATTGTCATAAAGAGCTTCCAATTTAGCAGCACCTTCATTATAAACTGTACAACCCTCAATTGTTATACCACCCCAAAGACTCTTATTCAATATAGTTCCGTAACCTTTAACACATTGACGAACGGTTATAACTTTTTCCAATAAGTTAGAATTATCAGTTAAAGTAATAGTAGCAACACGTTCTCTCTTAGTATCATTACTATTAGTTACATTAAGTTTTACATCACTTCCTACAATAGAAACAGACATCCAGTCAGGCTCCTCCGATGAAGAATTATCAATACAAGAAACTGTCATATTGCGTTCTCCAATATTAGCAATCACTGCATCAGCTAAATTTTCATCCGCACTCATAATAATTTCATTACCCTGTGCATAATCTCCTATACAAGGTATAGCCTCATCCAAAGATCCTTTGATAACAGTCAACTTTACCCATGATTTTTCCTGATTGACCTGAACCTTATCATTTGATGTATCGATTTCTACAGGAATCACCCACTTACCATCAGGCATATCTTTAATATTTACTGTCAGATAATTCTCGGCATACTGTTTATCAACAGGCATTATAACACTTTGGTTGTATGTGTAATACTGAGAATCCAATTTCCTTTCATCTTCAGTCACTTCACCATCCTGATAAATAACTTCCAACTCTTCCGTTGTCTGAACATCAAGCATGGCAGTTATATCAAGTTCGTAAGTATCGCCAGAATAAGTATTGGCATCAAGAGACACATTACCATTATATACTCCATTAGAATCTTCAAATCCGGCTCCATCTATCTTCAATACAGGCTGCTGAAGGGTCAGTGCCAATATAAAATGAGACTTTTCTAAATAAACTTCCTTTCCTGGAGTAAGACTGTTTACTGATAAAGGGATATAATATGTTCCATAATCCATATCTGTCAAAATCTGCTCTGTCTTTATTGTTAAAGGAACACAAGCCTCATTTTCGCCTTCTTCTATAACAAAATCCCTTTCAAAAATATAATACTTCTCATCAAGCATTTCAAAGTCAGTACCATTTGTACTGTTATACTGGATCAAATAATTATAATCCAATTCAAGTCTTGCGGCAAACTTTTCCTGCCAATATCCTGATTTATGAATCCACACTTCATATACATAATCTTGAGCATTCATAACAGACAGAGTTTCCTCCTGCAAATCACTTTTTGCAAAGTAAGCCGAATCGTCAACCATGTAATCATATCTATGGTCAACACAAGATGTTGCCAATAATAAAGCGGCAATCCAAAAACAACTATATCTTTTCATTGTTAAATTCATTTTTACCATTTATAATTTTGTACCAATGCAGGATTCTTCTCCATCACGCTTTGAGGTATCGGGAACAGATTATAACTTGCATTATATACACGTTTCTCAAACACTGTACGTTGAAAGAACTCCTCCGGATATTCATTTGACCCACTTTTTCCTGAAGCCTGAATATTCATTCCATGCATATTACCTTTTTCTGTTTCCTCAGCTGTTAGCCAACGGCGGGTATCATAGAAATGAAGTCCCTCAAAAGCAAATTCTACACGTCTTTCACGATGTATCAAATCGCGCAATTGTGTTTGGTCACCAACGGCCTCTGGATAAACAGTCTGAATATCAGGTAATCCCGCACGTTCACGAACCTCATTCCAATAAGTAAACAAATTAGGATCATCCAATTGGTTAAGTTCTATTGCAGCCTCAACGTAATTCAAAAGGATTTCAGCATAACGCATATAAGGCAATTCTCGTTTAACATTCTTCCTTGGATTTGCTTCATATTCTGGAGATGCCAACTTAATCATGTTATATCCGGTAGAATAGTGGTTGTGGGATGCATCAGGGCCATTATTTCCGTTCTTGAACATCTCAAGATATATCTGTTCCGATGTTTTCTTAGGAAACCAATACATTCCTCCATAAAATACTGAGACATAGAAACGTGGTTCACGGTTTACATACATATTGAATGTCTTAGCATTATCATTTTTTGTTGTAATAGTTGCCGACATAGGGTTAGAGAATGTAGAAAAACCTTCTTCTGAATACCCAGATTCTTCATCAATAATAGGAACATCCCTATCGGCTGTTGTATATCCGATTATAGGATACCTACCATTATCCATTGCATATGCATCCACAATCTCCTGAGTAGGATTATGTCCTCCTCCCCAACAACTCAGACTGTTAGGTGTCAAACGATTATCAACAGTTCCGTTATCTTCAAGATAAGAAAAAATCATTTCTTTATTTTGCGATTCTGTGAAAACTGATTTATATGACGAATATGGATCAATCACTCCTTCATCTTCTCCATCCTCATAATATTTTTTCACAAGTTCATAATATCCCAAATCTATCACATCCTGTGCAGCCTGACGTGCAAGTTCCCATTTATTAGCATCATATGAAGTCGGGAATAATGGAGTACCATCTTTTTTACGGATATTGGCATACTGAGGATTACCATTAAACTGTGGACTTGCTGATTGCAATAATATTCTCGCACGATAAGCCAAAGCTATAGCCTGACTCATACGGCCATAATTATTACCCTCTTGCACCGTTGGCAAATAAGAATTGTTTGCCAATTCCCAAAATTCATTAGAAATCCATTCTACACATTCATCCCATGTATCGCGTTCACGCTGCATATCAGTTCCTGTAAAATCCGGTTGCTCATCTTTCAGCAAAATCACCGGACCATACATTCTCATAAGCTGCGCATAATAGTATGCACGCAAGCAACGAACTTCGGCTCTCCATTGTTCACGAGTGGCCTGATCCAACTGTGTATCCTGACATTTATCAAGATTCTGAAGAAAATATGTTGCTTCGCGAATATATTTATAAAAACTTGTCCACTTTTCATAATACGAACCGGTCGGATCCCATTGTCCAAGATCGAATGTCTGTACGTTTGTATATACAACATCATTATCACTTGTTGAATACGTATCAGGCATATTCCATGGATATACATTACGAAGATAATTATATACACCAAACATAGCATTTTCAGTCGAACTGTATGTTGAAAATATCTGTTCAGGTGAGCGCAAATCCTCTGGAGTGGTATCCAGGAAAGAATCACATGAAGGCATTGCAAATAATATTGCAGTAGCCAGTGTCACATCTTTTATATATTTTAATTTCATAATAACCATTTCTTTAGAGATTAAAAACTAATATTCAAACCTAAGTTAATTACACGTGTTGGAGGATACGTACTTCCATCACCTGAACCCAAATCAGGATCGAACAAATGTACATCAGGAGCCCATGTTATCAGATTAACTCCAGACAAATACAATCTAAGATTTTGTATATGTACCTTGTCCATCCATTTTTTCGGGAATGTATAACCAAGTTCAACATTCTTCAAACGTAAATATGCTCCATTTCTTACCCAGAAAGATGATTTTTTTGCATTATTATGATCTATAGCATCATCAGGATTTATCAACCTTGGATAACGGGCATTAGGGTCAGGATTAGCTTCCGACCAATGATTATCTACTACGTCTTTATAGAAACCGTCGTTATTTGCATATCCTGAAGAGAAAGGTCTTAAGGCATTACCTTCTTCAAATATTGACACTCTGGCTGTTCCCTGGAAGAACACTGACAAATCGAAACCCTTCCATTCCAAAGCACCTCCGAATCCATATGTTATTTCAGGAATATCACAAAAACCAACAGGCATCTGGTCATTTGCATCTATAATTCCATCTCCATTCAAGTCTTCATATTTAATATCACCCGGACGTAATTTACTGTGTGCACCCTCACTGAACTGTATAGGACTGCGTTCTATCTCTTCATATGATTCAAACAGACCTATTGCCTTATAAGCATACTTCTGATATATTTTCTGGCCTACAGTATTACGATAAGCATATATATATGTAGGATCTCCATTTCTCAATATTTCATTGTTAGCATATGTAAATGTACCGCGTCCTGTAACATTTACCTGACCAATCTTGTCATGATATTCAAGAGAACCGTCGAATCCCCAGCTTTTCATCTTACCGATATTAACCATAGGCGTAGTAGTTACACCAACATATGCCGGTATATTATTATTTCTCACGAAAATATGGTCGCGTACATCATGATACCAATCACCCTGTATTTCTAATTTATTGAAAAGACCTATCTCAAATCCATAATTCTGTTTAGTTGAAACCTCCCAACCTACATTCACATTAGGAATCTCATCTACACGTTCTCCTTTTTTATATATATAATTACCATAAACGTAACTTCCTGTATTAGCAACAGTTCCCAAATATATAAAACGTACCCCTCCACCTATCTGGTCATTACCTACCTGACCTATAGATGCTTTAAGTTTTAACTTTGAAATATAATCCGTTACTGGCTGGAAGAACTTTTCATTAGATATATACCAACCCACAGCAACAGCTGGGAAGAAACCTACTCTATGTCCAGGAGCAAAGTTCTCAGAGCCATTATATCCAAAGTTTCCTTCTATAAAATAACGACTATCATAATCATATGTCAATCGTCCTGCAAGTCCCTGATTTTTATACGGCAATGATGCAATAGAGGTACTTGCTGTATAACTCTTTATGCTATGATTATATAATAACAGTCCACCTACGCTATGTTTTCCAAAACGACGATTATATGTAACGGAAGCCTCAAGGTAAGTAGAATTATTTCCACTGTTACTGTTTGAGAACCAAGGACCTCCTGCACTTGTTTCAGGTACACTATTAAAAATTAGATTACCTTGACTATCTCTACCTGTTGCATGCCATATATCATCCTGCTGGGTATATTTATTCTGATGCCATGCCTGTGTATCAAAAGCAAACTTTATATTAGCTTTTAAACCTTTTGTAACAAAAGACAAATCTTGATCAAGGCTTATCATAGAATTCAATGTGCTTTGCCATTCCTGATAATATCCGGCACGAGTCACCATCCAATAAGGATTAGTCACACCTTTTTCTCCTGCCCAATATCCATTAGAATACTTTATAGGAAATGCATTAGGCGGTAACTTAAAGCAGTTATCCCAAATACCACCAGTGTCTGCCGCTTTTCGTTTCTGGGTAAGAAATCCTCCCAAAGTCAAACTCAATACTGTAGTAGGATGAAGATTTATATCAAGATTTGAACGAAAATTATATCTCTGATAATTAGGATTACCATTATATGAATCTCCACCACCGTCTATAAACAAACCATCTTCATGGTAGTAACCTGCAGATATAAAATAACGTGCAATCTCACCACCACCAGTCACATTAGCAGTAATTCTCTGATTATAGGTATGATCTTTAAATACGCTTTTTAACCAATTAACATTAGGATATAAATCCGGATCGGAGCCTGTACGGTATTTTTCTATTTCCTCATCAGAATATGTTCCAGGCTTTACTTCATTATATAGTGTTGCATAATCTACTGCATCTGCCATATCAGGCACTTTTGTAGGTGAAACCATTCCGGCTTCCATTTTTATGGAAACCTTAGGTTTACCTTCAGTACCACGTTTAGTCTTAATCAATACTACACCATTCGCACCACGTACACCATAAAGCGCAGTAGCCGTAGCATCTTTCAACAAAGAGAAACTTTCTATTTCTTCCGGATCAAGCAAATCGAGTGAACGTTCTACACCATCGACCAATATCAAAGGGGTTTTATTAGCACCGAATGTAGAAATACCACGAATCCAGAACTCTGCAGAACTACCAGGAGTACCGTCTCGCTGTATGGAAACTATACCCCCAAGCTGACCGGCAAGGTTTGTAGAAATAGAAGCACTTGGAACCTTCAGATTATTAACACTTACTGTACTGATAGAACCTATTACACTTTCCTTGCGCTGTGTACCATATCCCACAATCTGTACTTCTTCCAATACATTATTGTCAGGTTCCATCTGCACAACAATATTATTGTCAGATTTTGAGACTTCCATTTCTATATCGGCAAATCCCAAATAACTGATTACCAAAGTGGCAGTCTTTCCTGATGGGATATTAATCGTAAAGTTACCATCCATATCAGTAACACTACCAACACTGGTATCTTTCAACCACACGCTGGCACCTATCAAAGGTTCTTTAGTGCTCTTCTCCAAAATTTTACCTGTTAATTTTCTTGTAGCTGCCTGCATGATTTCCGAAACAGAATCAGACTCATCAATGTCTGCCGCATATGCCGGGCATGACACCACCACCGGAATTGTCAACGCTAAAGAATAGCCCAATTTAGATAAACCGATGGATTTAAACCAATCTTTTAATATCCCATTCATAATACTATTTTAATGGTGTTTTACAAAAGTTATTTTAAATTCCAACATCGCAAATGTATTCAATTTGCGTTTTATGTCAGGACAATATAATACAAATCAACAATAATATAATACATGAAGCCGTTTTGAACTATTTTATCAATCCTTTTATTATATTTTATTGTATATATTCTTAACACTTTAATAGGCTGATAAGCATAAAGTTGAAAATGTACCTCAGATATACATTCTTCATTAGGAGAGACAATTGTTTTATCTTTTATTTGGATTCCCTAAATTATCATATTTACCTGTTAGCAGATACAGATTGCGCAAGTCTTATATCCTCTATGCCGACCATCCGTGAGGTGAGTTCATCATATTTTGCATGGTTAGAATAATCTTAAAGAGCCTCCGTTTATTCTTGAATCTGGGATTATAATCTGTAATAGACAATAGATTTTGCCCATTTCTTTTGCCGCATCAGTATTATACTTTCTTTCTTGAGAACTTTCAAGTTACAACAATCATACTCTGGCAACAGTGTAGATGAACATAAATCATACACTCCTCGTTTGGTGCAATCAAGGTATATACACCTCTCATATTAAGAGAGAAATGTTTTTCATTTTAAGGTTAAAGCTTGTTTTTCGATATATGTTATTATAAACAAGAATCTGCTTTCTTACACCTTTGCGATACAAGAAAGCAGATTAATATGTAAAGATTACTCACCGTATAGTTTTAATTCTGAAATTGCCACACAAGCCTGATCTCCTGAAGAAATCGCCGTATCTGTAAGGTCACGAACTGAAGGGGTGCTTGAATTGGCACTGTAACTTGACAAGAAAGCAATTCTAACTAATTTTGCACTTTCACCTATTAAAGGTAATACTTTTAATTTAGTTAAGTCTTCTCCATCACCATTACCTATCCATTTAGCTCCACCTGTGGGCAGATTATCTGCTTCTCTTTGTAATTCACCGATTTTCTTCAAGCTTTCCGAAGTTTCACCGACATATACTGCAATGTGATTTGGTACGGCATTATTATATCCACGCGTTGCGTAGTTCAATGATAAGAATTTAGTTGGAGCACTTTCTCCTAAATTCACATCAATATATACTCCATAAACCGGGTCGTGGTGTGGGTCTGTATTTTGTGCCCATATAGATTGCCAATACGAGTAATCAGAAACTACGTCATCAATTACTTTTCCAATGTTATTACTACCATCTGTACTGCTTGCAGTCAGCATTCCAGCTAACAACGTAATTTTACTCAAATCACTTGCTTTCGGTATTTCTGACGTGTAACTTACGCTTAATCTATTATAGGCATTTAATGAAGGAGTAATATTCTCTGCACTAAAGCTGACAGGAGCGTTATTTATCAACTCCAAGAATGAGCCGCCAACAGTTATTGTTTCGCCTGGTTCTATAATCAATCTATATAAACCTCCTCCTATTGAATAAGGGATATAATTTTTCTCTCCTATAGTAAGTTCCACTTCTGACACAGCTGATTCAACCGAACCTTCGTTACATATAGGATTCAACTCAATCAATGACATATTATGCGACATTGTGAAATTAGCAGTTCCTTCTGATGTCATGTCCTCAATCTGCGATGTCAGGAAATCGGCTTTTCTGTATGCATCTTCAGTGGACTGATCTGTAGAATATGCACCTTTCAACGCAGTCTTTAATGCATCAAGTGTTGTTAAATCACCCAATGTCTCATCGTATGGATAATAAGCCAAATAATCACAACCTTCATACAAGAAAAGTTTACCAGACCAAACACTTCCATTGTATGTCATCGGAACGTTCTTTTGCAAGATTGTACCATTGTTAACAGCATACACACCAATCTTATCCCCAGCCTCAAAAGAAGTATTCACACCATTATCAACAGCCCTTGACATTCCGGTATAAGAGGCCTCGGACACATTTACTTTCAGTAATTTCAATCCGCTATTTTCCAAATTATTATCATCTGCAATCTCTTTGCTACATGATACTAACAACGCTACAGACATAAAAAATAATGCCGTCTTTTTTAATGATATTGCTTTCATCGTATTATTTTTTAATTAGTTTTTATTTCCAGTTATATTATTATCTTGCATATCTCCCCATGAATTTACTCCATTTGTAACATCCACAGAACTGCTGCTACCTGTAACAGAAGTATCAACTATATTGCCCCAGCTCGCCTCATTCCAATTTACAGATAATTCGTCAAGAGATACAGGCATGTTGAAAATCTGATATTTATTTGAGTCAAACCTCATTTCACTGCCGATAGTGACATCCTTGTTTAAAGTAATATTATTGCTTCCATAATTTCCCTTAAAAGAAAATGTCAAAACATCATCCTGCTGTATCGTTGAAGGAAACGCTATTGCATAAACAATTCCGTTCCCTGCATTCTCTATAACCATACCAGAAACAGAAACTTTAAATTCATTATCTTCAGTTCCTCCAGAATACTGCGAGTTCACACCTGAATCATCAATAGACAATGCCGCAACATTATTCAGTGTTCCTTTTATAGATACTTCATTTACCACTAACTCTTCTCCTGTATTATTAGTTATGTTAAAACAGAAAAGAGTAGGAATAACATTAAAATTAATACTCGTAGAAGCAGTTTCCCCATCAACATTTACATCACCTCCACCAGCAATAAGAGCATACCGGGAAATAAAATCAGTATTCCTTGCTCCATTTTGCGACTGTTCAAGAGGAATTGTCATAGAAACTACTACTTTTTGCTCATTTACCGATGCCGTTGCCGCACCTTCTTTTACAGGCGAGAAAGCATATATTTTATCACCGGTAGCATAACTAACAGAAAGTTTCTTTTGTATAGACAAATTTGCTTTTAATCTCTCGTCCGCAACTGTATTTACCGTAACATAAGAAAATGCAGCACCACCCTCAAAGTTTTTAATACCATCGGTACCATAAACTATAGATTGCATCTCATCATTTGTATTATCCCAATTAAACAACAATTTACCATTATCATCAGGTGACCAGTGTACCCTCGACAATAAAGTAATGTCGCCAATCACTCCATCCATCCGAATAGTATTTACAGATACATCAGATACGTCCGGAACATCAGTATCAATTTTTTCCTGATTACATCCAATAATAAAAATGGACGAAAACATAATAACAGGGAATAACGAATAAATGTTTTTTAAATCCATAATATCACAAAAATTAAACTTTTTAAAAACCTCTTTGAGAAAAAACATCGATAGGATCATTACCTTCTGTAGGGTCCGTAGCCGTACCCCAAGCTCCATCTTTATCTATGCTACTTGCACACAGTATATTACTACATTCTATCTCATAAATTTTTGATTCAGGTTTAACATAAACCTCTCTTACATTACTTAATAAATAATTCATTGTAACCATAGTATTTTATTTTACCCGACACAAAGAAACATAACCTCGTTTAACAACAACAAAAATATAGTACAATATATGGATAAAATAATTCAACTTATCTTAAACATTAAGAAATGAGTTATATCAAATATGCTTCAATAGAAGATATACACAAGCATCCCCTTGCATCTTCAAACATAACCCTTATTTTATCCGTTGTAATTTCTTCAAACCTGACAATACGCTTATAACCAACAGTAGTAGTTTTTTCTTTTGTTGTTACTGAATTCCATTTACCATTGTCATAATAGGCCGTTACGATCTACCTGGAAATTAAGTAATAGAGTTGCATTCCTTCCCACACTACAGTAATACAGTTCCGTCAAATCATCAACTGTTTTAACTTTGTCATCTTCTTCAGGGGTGATAGAACCATCCCGGTCTTATCGAAACGTCACATTCTCCTGCAGACCACTGGTCACCATCTGCATGGCTGAAATTTAATGCCCAATGTTTTGGATATCCCGGATAGACATCAGCACTTCTTAAAAACGACCAGTTTGTTTCACCCGCTATTCCCTTCTCGTTGCCTACCCATCTGCAACCAATTCCACCATCAGAGAAAATGACTGCATCCGGCTGTAACTTATTTACTTTTGCAAATAAATTAGGGAAATCATAGTAATTTCGTTTATCAATACGCCTCGTTTCTTTGGCTCCACCATACCAACCATCTCCACCATTAGCTCCATCAAACCAGACTTCGAATAAATATGTTTCAATTTTTTTGCCATTCTACTTGAGCTTTTGTTGGTAAAGGATATACCGGAGAAGGAGGCGTAACTTCATTACATGAATAAAAAGACAAACTCAACAATGCTAATACAGATTTTATATAATATTTTTTCATTGTATATATAGAATTAATTTTCCTGAATTTTACAAATAAACTCATCAGACAACCTAAATTTACCTTTAACTGTTTCTACCTTAATATCATTATTAACTTTGTTCAATATAACATTCTCCCATTTGACAATGCAACATTCATCAGCTTTTACCTTTCCATAACTTTTACCATTTACAAACAATTCCACTTCAGGCTGGTTTGTAAATGCCATTATTGTCTGGACATTTGAAGTGCGTCTGTCACAACGCTTTCCTGCGATATAAAGTACTGGCTCACTCTTGTTCCAATTAGCTTTATAGAAATAAAAGGCATCCTTACGAACCTTTCTATCGAAAGTAACAAGTCCCTTATCATTTATTCCCGGTCTGTCACCCTCCGTACGATGGGCAGCACCGAAATCAAACATATTCCAGACGAAACTTCCCCATACAAACGGACGGGATGAGATTATTTTCCAACTCTCTATATGATAATATGTTTGCCAGTTTTCCGGATGCCACCAGCTGAAAGGATTAGGCTGTTTAAGTTCTTCCTGCTGATGATAGATGCTTGCACCAGCACCGTATTCGCTTATACCGACCTTTATATTAGGATTTTTCTTTTTCAATTCGTCAAGCCATGCTCCAAGAGTTCCCGGATTTCCACCATACCAACCGTCATATCTGTTCCATGCTATAACATCTGTAATATAATTGATAGCTCCTCCCTGATTACTTGCGGAAGTAGTAGATCTTGTTGAATCTTCCTTATGCGCAATTTCATTCAGTCCCTTTATATATTCTATAGGATTATCACCATACTCTTTCAGTTCATTAAACAGCCCCCAAAAACATATTGACGGATGATTATAATGCTGACGTATCATTTCAATAAGTTGCTGTTTACCGTTTTCTTTGAACATTTCCGAATCTACAAAACCCTTATCTTCATAACCTCCGGGACCTACAAAAGGGATTTCTGCCCAAACTATCAGGCCGTGCCTATCCATTAAATCATAAAAATATTCATCCTGAGGATAATGAGCTAAACGAACAGCATTCACTCCCATATCAAGCATAATCGCCAAATCCTCATCATGATGTTCTTTACGCAGAGCATTACCAATCTCTGCACGGTCCTGATGTCTGCATACTCCTTTTAACTGAAGATGTTTTCCATTAAGAAAGAAACCTTTCTCAGGATCTACATTATAATAACGCAATCCCATATTTTGAGAAACAATATCTAAAACCTTTCCATTCTCTTTGATAGAGACTTCAACTCTATACATAAAAGGATCTTCCATACCATTCCACAGATGGGGTTTATTAAACTCAATCGGAATTTCATGAGTGATATTTTTACCGGCCGGAACAACCAATGATGAAGAAAATGATTTTACAGTTTTATCCCCCTCCTTCACTGCTACAGACAAGTCAAGTTTTGAATCTGCATTTCTACCATTCGACAATTGAATTACATTTCTTACTTTCGCATATTCATTGCTAACCGAATCCTGTATAAGTTTTACTCCTGAAGAAGCATAATCCAATGGTGAGATACAAACATTTTCTGTAACTATAAGATTCACATCACGATATATACCTCCGTACATATTAAAATCTCCGAGCAAAGGCATAATATCAAGTTGCTCAGCATTATTTACTCTTACCAATACTGAATTTTCCTTGCCATAATCCACCTTATCTGTTATTTCTATAACAAAAGCTCCATATCCTCCACGATGTTCTCCGGCATATTTACGGTTTACAAGAACGCTCGCGGCCGTATTTACACCTTCAAAACGGAGAAACAAACGTTTCCCTTGATATTCTGGTTTTATGAATATTCTTTTCTCATAGTTACCTATTCCGCGTTTATAATCCACTTTCCCAGAAAGAGCATCCTGAGCATTCCAGGTATGCGGTAAGTCAATTCTTCTAGCAGTACCTTTATTAACCTGATGGGAAAAACGAAAAGACCAGTTGTCATTCAATTTAATAATATTTCTTTCTGCATATAAATTTAATGCTGCAAGAAGCATTGTCACTAAATATATTTTTCTCATTATAGTAAAAAATTATAGATTAAAAAATTTTAATTCCATTCAATTTAATCATATACGGCCATTCAGCCACCTCTTTCATATCCTTTCTGTACACTATATGCGAAGTTGGCGCTCCGGTAACAACAAGCCAAAGGAACTGCGTATCTTCAGGAACTGTGAAACTTACAGTACGGTTATCTCCATTTACAGCCTTGTTAGGTTTGCCATATACCCTTTTTCCATTCTGTTTTACAGCCACGAAACCATATGTCCATCCGGCCTTTTCTATTTCTTTTGATACAAAACCCTCTTCACCGGCTATGCCCTTGAAATCAAGCTTTATCTCTGTTCCTCCACGAGGTACTTTCAGCCTTATAGCATTGTAACCATAGTTTTGAGGACAATTTGATTTTGCTATTTTATACCATCCGTCATTTGCTTTTTCCAATTTACATTTATGCTCATTGGCGTATGAAGATGCAAGTGTTTTAATTCTTGGCAAATCCCATGTGACAAATCGTGAAGCGGCATCGTAAACTTCATCGTTAAATTCATTTATATCAATGTCTGTCACTCTCATATATGTAGAAACAGGGTCTTCGCCTTTCTCAGATTTACGCCAAAGCTCACCTATTATTTTCAGGCCATGTTTTTCTGACCAGTATTCCATAAACTGCGGAGCGTGATACATGTTGTCCTTATGGAACATGGCAAGATGAGTCTGTTTCATATAAGCATTCAAATGATAGTTTTCGATAGTCAGCCAGTCCGGATATAATTGCCACAACATCCACTGTGAAGTGTATTCCATCATGGCAGAATCAAAACCGTTGTGTCCGTCCGCCATGGTTATAAACTGGAACGAATGTCCCATTTCATGAACAAGAGCACAATATGGATAAGAATCTATGCGGCACGGACGGAACCATGTCATTCCCACTTTATCGTGAGCACCGCCATAAACAGTCCTTTCATCATCGTTATACATCCATATAATGAGTTTATACTTGTAAAAATTGCTTTTCCCTTTTATCACAAACTTCATTTTGTCGATAAAAAACTTATAGTTTTTCTCAGCCTCAGCAAGGATTTCATCAGGATAGAACCTTTTCTCAATTATAGGATTTGTTTCGGGATTCTTACCGAAAGACTTGTCCCATAACAAAGCTATATTTTCAGACTCTGCCTTATATTCATATCCGAAATTTCCATCGGCCTTGTCCAATCCATGTTTCTTAATATCCTGTTCCGGGATAAAGAGTTTTTTCTTTTCGGCTGCATTAAGGCAAATATTATTAGCCAAAAACAATGCCAATAAGACTGAATAAAGAATATTTTTCATAAGAGTTTATAATTAGATATTTGAAGTTAATTTTATATGGTCTATTATTATATCATCGTCCAAAGCCTTCACTCTCAGAACATTGTTTTTACCATTTTCAAGGTTCACCTGTAACGTGATATATGCCTGATTTTGAAGGATATTTTCTCTCCATTCTTTTGTGAACGGGTCTTCATGTATGGAGAATGTGCCCAAAGTGTTTCCATTCAATAAAATCTCTACACGCAAATCGCCACCATTGGCAGGCTGCATAGGAACGAAACCTATGTTCAGTTTATATTCTGCCGACTTATTGACATTAAAGTTATATTCAAGTGAAGCATTCTTGTCTATCATTGTGGCATTGGCACTATGTCCGAGGCCTTTATAAACTGTATATCTTCCATTGTTTGAAACAAACTTATTTCCATCTATTACCATATTGAACTCAGGGTCCGGTCTGAACAGTTTATCATCCTTATGAGTATAAATGGCAGGCTCAAATACCGGCAAGTCCCGCGGTTTCATGTCCATAAAATAGTTCCATTTTCCACCGGACATCTTTTTATTATAGTAATCAGTAAGTTTCACTATCTCATAGTATGCGTTCAGGGCATCCTGTCCCGTTTTCAGGAATTTCTTGTTCATCTGAGATGCTGCACGCACAGGATATTCCACCAGCTGGAAGAATGCATCCTTACGGTTGGAAGGTATGGAAGCAGAGAGTTTAATTACAGCTTTCTCTATCCTGTCATAGTCTTCTATTCTCTGTTTTGCTTCCCCTTCTGTAAAATCCGGTATTTTGTTAGGCATAAGCCCTCCTCTCGGATAGCCCCATATCTCTACCATATTAAAGCCCATATGTTCAGGGCGGCGGATTGCAGCCAGACGGTAATATTCATTCATTATGCTTACAATCCCGTCGGCATTCTTTTCACCGAATTCACGTGAAGCCCAGTTCCTGAGATGGTCAGAGAGGTTGCTGTTGTCGATAGAGTTGATATTCCATGCCATATCCATAAACAGCTCTGTATCATATTCTGCCGGTTTTATATCACCAACATTAAGAATCCATATTTTACGGGCATTGTAATCCCACGCTCTGCGCATCTGCATATTGATTAGAGCTGGAGATGTGGTACACAACCAAAGATAGTCGTGTGGTGAGCCCCAATACGAAACATGATAATATACTCCTGAACCGCCCTTACGCTTCTGTTCATCCTTGTCACTGAGATTGGCTATATATCCGTGATTATCGTCAGTCCACATAAGGGTAACATAATCAGGCACTTCAAGACCTGACCTGTAAACATTAAGCACTTCCTTGTAAAGGACTATTGTCTGCGGAATCTTTTTAACATCAGGATTTATGTATTCTTTCAACAAATCTGTCTGTACATCAAGAACTTCGTGAAGAGCATCCCTATATTCTTCAGTAGTCTTTATTCCTTCCATGCGTCCGTCATGTACGCCACGCATACCGACTGTCATAAACGTTTCTGTTCCGGCTACATATTTCAAACGTTCCGCCCAATAATTAATAATGTTATCACGGTTGGTCTTGAAGTTATATCGTCCTATTTTTGCCTTGTACCATTCTCCAGCATTATTGCGCATCATCGGCTCACAATGGGATGTACCTATGACTATACCGTATTTCTGAGCTGCCTCCCTGTTTCCTTCAACTGTATAAAAAGGAGTCGTCGGTTCGTGCATGGCAGGCCATAAAGTGTTTGCTCTCAGACGGAGCAGAAGTTCGAATATCTTTGAATAGGTCTTAGGACCGATATGTCCTGAGATACCTACAGGCTCATAATTCTTACTGCTCCATGGAACCAAGGCCCAGTCCTCGTCATTGAGGAAGATACCACGATACTGAACGGATGGAGATTGAACGGTCACAACACCTTTTTCTATAAGAACTTCGGATTTCTTTTCCGGAGTAACGTCTGCCCACCATTCCCATGGCGACACTCCCATCATACGAGAGAGTTCCAGAACTCCATATGCCGTACCTCTTGAATCGCTTCCCAAAACAGCCAAACGGTTGTCGTCAAGACATACAATTTTAAATGCTTCCCATTTACCTTTTATATCTTTTACCGCTATCTGTTTCTTTTTTATCAGACCATCAACTGATTTACTTTTACCTATTGTACCAATGATTAGTTCTGATTTGCCATAAGAAGTATTTTCATCAGAAACCTTTTCCAAGTCGGATTTGAAAATATCGACAGCCGTATGTACAACCTGTTCTTCCGAATTGTCAAATACAATATTATGCTTTCTTATCAGATTAAATGATGAAGAATAAGCATTTATGACAAACAATACTAAAAATACTGATAATAAAAATAATCTGTTCATACTCAAAATATTAGATTTTAAAACTTATCTGTAATACTTCGCCAATCCCCCCTCGCTCGTTTCCTTATATACCGAAGGCAAGTCATATCCGGTCTGTTTCATAACTGCCACTACCTTGTCAAACGATACGGAATGCAGTCCGTCAGAAAAGGATGAATATATATTGGCATCGAAAGCACGGGCAGCCGCATGGGCATTACGTTCGATACAGGGTATCTGAACCAGACCACAAACAGGGTCGCACGTCATTCCTAAATGATGTTCAAGTCCCATCTCGGCTGCATATTCTATCTGCGAAAGACTTCCTCCGAAAAGCTGACAGGCTGCAGCCGATGCCATAGCGCATGCAACTCCTACCTCACCCTGACAACCTACCTCCGCTCCGGAAATAGAGGCGTTGTGTTTTACCACATTGCCGAACAGTCCCGCCGTGGCCAAAGCCTTAAGGATTCTGCCCTCCGAAAAATTTCTGGATTTCCACAGATGATAAAGGACTGCAGGAAGAACACCACACGAACCGCAGGTAGGAGCAGTAACGATAAGTCCTCCGGAGGCATTTTCCTCGCTTACAGCAAGGGCATAGGAAAATATCAGACCACGTGATTTGAGAGAATCTTTATATCCCATAGCCTTTATATAATATGAGGATGATTTTCTCTGAAGATGCAATGAACCGGGCAAAACACCTTCTGTTTCCAGACCTCGTTCTACTGCCGCCTTCATCACTTCCCAAACCTTTCGGAGATAATCCCAAATGCTATCACCCTCGCAGAGATTTACATATTCCCAATAACTCAATCCGTTATCTTTACACCATGTATATATGTCGGTCATTGTAGTGAGGTCATAAACATCGGATGAAGAAGTACAATCCATTCCGGGAGCAGAGATAGCTCCGCCTCCTACACTGAACACCAACCACTCATCGATAAGTTTACCTTTCGCATCGTATGCTTGAAACTTCATTCCGTTAGGATGATAATCGAGAAAAATATCCGGTTTCCATATTATTTCAACAGGAGAATGTGGGGAAAGAACTTCCTTTATAGCCCAGTCTGTCATATGCCCCTTTCCTGTGGCAGCCAAACTTCCATAAAGAGTTACAACAAAACGACCGGCACACATATTTCTTTCAAGAAAAATCTGTGCCGCATTGCGTGGTCCCATAGTATGGCTACTGGAAGGTCCTACACCAATCCTGTAAAGTTCTGTCAATGATTTCATCGTAATTAAATAATAAAATGTTAACCCAAAAACAATCCTAATACCTTATCCCTATCGTAAAGAGAGATAAATCAGAGTTTTTTTAATAGCAATAAGACTTACAAAAAAGTTACCCAAATCTCTTTGTCGCAAAATTAGAAACATATATATTTACACCACAAAACTAAAATACGAAATGACAGCAAAATAATACATGTTTTTTAGTAATAAAGTATTAAAGTAAATATCAGCCTGCCAAACAAGCTTCAGGAGGTAAGCTTTAATCCTTAAATAAAACGCTTCGTCGTTTGAAGTAAAACGTTTCGTCGTTTTATCTCAAACGACGAAGCATTTTTATTTGTACTATTTTATCCGCTTTTTGAACGTTATTTTCATGGAATATAAAAAGTTGTTTTTCAGCCTATAAAAGCCTTTTTAAAATTTTATTTTCTGGAAATTTGTTTATATTATTGTGACCAGTAAGAATAAAAAAACAAAGAAACGGATATGGGTAAAAGGTTTTACATTTTAGTCTTATTACTTACATTGGCTTTCACCGCAAACAGCCAAAGTATTTTCTCTACCATTTATAATATGGACAACGGACTATCCAATAACAGAGTTAATGCTATCACACAAGACAAGAACGGTTTCATGTGGTTTGGAACTGATGACGGTTTATGCAGATTCGACGGTATAAAATTCAAGACATATATTCTTTCTGATTATATAGATGAAAATGCAAGCAGTTACATTACACATCTTTTTATAGATTCCAAAAACATGATGTGGATTGGGACTAACAATGGAATTATCGTTTTTGACTACATAAACAATAAATTCAAAGCTTTTAAGGCCTTTACAGGAGACAGTATAAAAATAGCAACACCAATATTAGACATAGCAGAAGACAAAGACGGAAATGTATGGATAGGAACTGACGGACAAGGAGTTTTCAAATTCAATCTTAATGAAAAACAAAGACTGACTTCTTTCAACTATTCAGGCAATAAAAATGTAAACAGAAAAATGGTAACGACCATATGCGAGGACAGCAAGAACAACATATGGTTCGGAACATATTCAGACGGTCTGTACAGATATAACAAAAATACTGGAAAAATTACACAATATAAGGCAAACGGGGTAGGAAACTGTCTGTCAGACAATACGATACATAAAATATATGAGGACTCGCACGGTAATCTGTGGATAGGAACATTCCAAAACGGATTGGATAAATTCGACTACGAAACCGAAACTTTCAGAAATTATAAGGACAACTCTACTGACAATCTTTTATACCATATACATGACATTACGGAATTCAGTCCGGGAAATCTGCTTGTGGCAAGCGATAACGGTGTGTGCTACTTCACAACGGACGACATGAAAATAAAGAGAGCCGATGATACTTCCATAAAATTCAGATTTAGCCCGGAGAAGTTTATCTATTCCATATTTATAGATAAGGAACAGAGCTTATGGTTAGGTTCATACTTCGCAGGAATACAATTCTTCTCGCCATACCAGAGTAATTTTAAATACTTCAAGTGTACAGGAAACGGTGCAGGAAAAGTAGTCAACTGTATCGCCAAAGATGGTGACAGGGGGTACTTTATAGGTACTGACGACGACGGAATATACAGATTCGACCCTACGGAAAAAACTACAAAACCTTACAGAACGGCTAAGGACATAAACTCTACATATTACTGTATTCACGACATACTGATAGACGGTGACCTGATGTATGCCGCAACATACGAACGTGGACTGGAAGTGACAAATCTGAAAACGGGACAGATGATTTCATATCTGAATAATCCCAAAGACAGCACTACAATACATTCGTCGAAGATATTCAAACTGATGAAGGCAAGCGACGGAAGGATTTACATAGGTACGGCGGACGGATTATGCTACTACAAAAAGACTACCAGAGAATTTATACGGGTGGGAGAACTGAAAGGTATAGTACAGGCTATAACGGAAGACAACAACGGAATGATTTGGGCCGGGAGTAAGACCAACGGACTAATGCGTTATGATGTAAAAAACAATAAATGCAAGATTTACAGACATAACGGAGAACCGAATTCATTACCTCAGAATGCCATTTCCGCACTATGCCTTGATAACAACAAAAGGCTTTGGGTAGGCCTTGTAGGTAAAGGGCTGTGCCTTTATGACAGTGAGAAATACGGTTTCGTGAAATGCAAAGGACTGGAACTGCCTAATAACATTGTATCTTCCATTATTGCCTATGGCGACAATCTGTGGATTTCGACAAACAAAGGCATAAGCAATTTCAATCCGGGAAAGAACATAACAAAATCATATTCGAAATCAAGCGGACTGATAAACGAACAGTTCACTACAGGGGCTTCGCTCGTAACAGATGAAGGAGAAATCATGCTCGGAACAGTAAACGGATTCTGTGTTTTCCAGCCACAGGGTTTGAGGGAAAATTCATATAATGCACCTCTTAAACTTACAAATGTAACTATAATGGGAAACACTGTTGACAATGTCACTAACGAACTGTCTGTCAGCTACGACCAGTCTATGATAGGTATGGATTTCTCTGTTCTGAGCTATACCTCTCCCAAGGACAATTCATATCAATATATGCTGGAAGGACTGGACAGCGACTGGATAAAGGCAAGAGGAGAAAACAACCATATCTCATACAATAAACTGCCGGCAGGAAAATATACTCTGAAAATCAAAGGACAGAACAGCGACGGCATAGACTGCAAAAATGAAATCAGACTTGGGATAGAAGTAAAACCGCCTTTCCTAAGAAGCAATACGGCATACTTGCTTTATTCAATAGCACTGCTTTGCATCATTTTCCTTTCTATAAGATATTACATAATCAGAAGCCATAAAAAGCAGAAAAAGAATCTGATGAAACTGACAAGGGAAAAGGAAAAGGAACTGTATAACTCAAAAATTGAATTTTTCACCAATATAGCCCATGAAATAAGGACTCCGCTAAGCCTCATCATAGGACCGCTGGACCATCTGATGAAGACTACGGACATAAACGATAAGTACGGCGATTATCTGAACATAATAGAGCATAACTACAAGAGGCTATATACACTTGTAAACCAGCTTCTTGACTTCAGGAAGGTGGATTCCGGAGTATTGGAATTCGCTTACCGTAAGTATAACCTGAAAGAGCTTGTCAGAAAAACTTATACAGTGTTTGAACTGTCTATCAAGCAGAAAAATCTAAAGATAGACACTTCAGGAATAGCTGACAATTTCGAGATTACTACCGATGAGGAGTCTTTCATAAAGATAATAAGCAACCTGATAAGCAATGCCATAAAATATGCCAAAAAGACGATAAGCATTTCTGCCGAAAGACAAAACAATAACCTCGTGATAACTGTCACTGACGACGGTCCGGGTATAGAGGAAAATGAGAAAAAGAAAATATTCGAGGCTTTCTATCAGATAAAAAGAAACAATGACAGCCAGACACCGGGAATAGGTATAGGTCTGCATATAGCCAATACTGTGGCTCAGATGATGAACGGAAACATTACTGTCGATAACAGGAAAGACGGAGTGAAAGGGGTATGTTTCACTGTAACACTACCTGTAGTAGAGATAGAGGAAGCGGAAGAAAAGAAAAATGCAACTGTAAACAAAGACAGTAAAGATGAAAATCCGGGAATAATAAAGGATGAAAAAATTGAAGATGACGCAGAGGAAGCCGTAAGCAAGAAAAAGGTAGTGATAATAGACGACAATCCGGACATACTGGATTTTCTTGATAAGGTACTGAGCAGCAGATATTTCATAATAACAGCCGGTAGCGGAGAGGAAGGACTGGCACTGCTTGAGAGCAACAAGCCGGACATTGTGGTGAGCGACGTTATGATGGAAGGAATAGACGGATTTGAAGTCTGCAAGAGAATAAAAAGCAATATAAACATTTCGCATATACCGGTAATACTGCTTACCGCCAAGACTGATACAGAGAGTAAGGTGGAAGGTCTGGAAGCAGGTGCTGACGCTTATATAGAAAAACCTTTTGCAGCAAGCCATCTGATAGCCCAGATAGACAACCTGCTGAAGAAAAAAGAAGAGTATCAAAGGGCGTTCGCCAGCAATCCGTTATCGGAAGTGCATGCCGTAAGCCAAAATAAGCTGGATGAAGATTTCATAGAACAATGTACAAAAATAATATTGGACAATCTGGACAATACGGATTTTTCAATAAACTCGCTCGCGCAGGAACTGAATATGAGCCGCACATCGGTATTTACAAAGATAAAGGGCATTATGGGTATGACACCTAACGATTTCATTAAGGTGACAAAGCTGAAAACTGCCGCAAAACTGTTGGCGGAAGGCAAATACAGGATTTCTGAAATAACTTATATAGTGGGATTCAGTTCATCATCGTATTTTGCAAAATGCTTCCAGAAGCAATTCGGCATACTGCCTACTGACTTTGTAAAGAATCTGAAGGGTAATGAATAATCATCTTATTGCGAATGGTGGATAAATAAGTCATTTGAATTAACTTTGCACCACAATTTGATTTTCGCAAAAAAGATGAGACTTGACAAAAACATTACCTGGATTGGAAATAAAACGGAACAGCTGCCTATATTATGGTATCTGCTTAAATGGACTGTTATAGGGGCAGTGGCCGGCGCACTGATTGGCTCGGCATCGGCATTACTGTTGGCATCACTAAACTGGGCTACAGACTATCGTGAGAATAACCAGTGGATTATAGCACTGCTTCCGTTGGGCGGTTTGGCTATAGGACTGATGTATCACTATCTGGCAGGTACAGCGGCCAAGGGTAATAATTTTCTGATAGAGGAAATACGTTCTTCAAGAAACATCATCCCGTTCAAGATGGCTCCGTTGGTTTATATAGGTACGGTGCTGACACATCTGTTCGGAGGTTCTGCCGGACGTGAAGGTACAGGTGTGCAAATGGGAGGAGCGATAGCCGATTTTATGTCCCGTCTGTTCAAAATGCACCCTTACGACAGGAAAATTATGATTCAGATAGGTATAGGTGCGGGATTTGCATCTATCTTCGGAACTCCGCTTGCAGGTGCTGTTTTCGCTCTTGAGGTCATCATAGTGGGAAGACTGAGATACGATGCCATACTTCCTGTTTTTCTTTCGGCTTTCTTTGCCAACCTGACCTGCCACGCATGTGGAATAGCCCACACTCATTACTGCATCAGTCAGACTCCGGACATAAACATACAGACATTGCTGTTGGTTCTTGCGGCAAGTATTCTTTTCGGAATTGCTGCAATGACTTTCTCACGGTTCATTGAGATTTGGGGAGGTCTGGCAAAAAAGTATATATCATACCCTCCTTTGCGTCCTTTCATAGGAGGTATTTTCATCGCACTGAGTGTTTATCTGTTAGGAACAACCAAATATATCGGTCTTGGTGTTCCTACCATAGTAGCGTCATTCAGCGAGGTACAGATGTGGTATGACTTTCTGCTGAAAATCCTCCTTACTACATTTACTATCGGAGTAGGATTCAAAGGCGGTGAGGTCACTCCCCTATTCTTCGTTGGTGCGACATTGGGAAGCGCATTGTCTGCAATACTGCCACTGCACGTATCATTCCTTGCCGGAATAGGTTTCGTGGCCGTTTTTGCCGGGGCAACCAACACTCCTATTGCCTGTACACTTATGGGAATAGAGCTGTTTGGAGCAGATGCAGCTGTATATATAGGAATTGCCTGTGTAACTGCATACATGTTTTCAGGGCATACGGGTATATACACATCACAGGTTATCGGAAGTCCTAAACATATCATATTCTGGAAAAAGAAAAAAGGAAAGATGCTGGACTAAGATGTTTTTTTCATGGTGAATGCTTGATTTTTATCAACAAAGTCTTTAATTTTGAGGATATAAACAACAAAAGTATCACTTCTGTTGTTTTTAGGATTAAAGATAAAGACATTCTTAGTTTATGAAAAAACAAATTCTTACTATGTGCCTTGCAACTGCAATGATTGCAGCAGGCACGAACAATGCAAATGCCTGCACAGGCATAACCCTGACAGCAAAAGACAGTACTAAAATCCTTGCGAGAACCATCGAATGGGGAGGAAGCGACCTAAACAGCCAATATGTGATAGTTCCAAGGGGATACACTGCACAATCATATGTTCCGGGAGGTGTTGAAGGAATGAAATTCACCGCGAAATACGGTTATGTGGGATTGGCTGTGGAGCAAAAGGAGTTTATAGCCGAAGGGCTTAACGAGAAAGGGCTGTCTGCCGGACTGTTCTACTTCCCGAAATATGGCAAGTATGAAGATTATAATGCGGCAAACAAGGAAGGGAGCATTGCCGACCTGCAGTTGGTTTCTTGGATTCTCGGAGAATGTGCCACTGTGAAAGATGTGAAAGATGCAATAAGCAAGATTCACGTTATTGCAATAGACCCGAGAGCCTCAACAGTGCATTGGAGGTTTGCGGATACTACAGGAAGACAAATTGTTCTGGAAATCATAGACGGCAAGCCTGTCTTCTATGAAAACGAACTTGGAGTATTGACTAACTCACCTGATTTCAACTGGCAGATGACAAATCTGAACAATTATGTAAACCTCTTCCCCGGTTCTGCTCCTTCTCAGAAACTTGGTGAGACTGAACTTTCACAGTTCGGAGCCGGTAGCGGATTTCTTGGTATTCCGGGTGATGTAACTCCTCCGTCACGATTTGTTAGAGCTGCATTCTATCAGGCTACAGCACCAGTACAAGAAACATCTGAAGAAACCGTACTGCAAGGTTTTCAGATTCTGAACAATTTCGATATTCCTGTAGGTATTGAGTTTGCACGAGGACAGGTTCCTGTGAATATTCCAAGTGCCACCCAATGGACTTCTGCTACAGACATGAACAATCTGAAGATTTACTTCCGCACGATGTACAACAGCGCCATAAGAAGCATAGACCTGAAAGATATAGATTTCAGCAAAGTGAAATACCGCGCCGTACCGATGGATACACAGAAACAACAGCCGGTGTTTTATATCAAAGTGAAATAAATAAAAAACGGATTACCTCTTTCGGGGTAATCCGCTTTTTATTTATACTGTAAAACTGTTTATCAGAACAATTTAGAAGGATATTCACCAGCATCAACCAATGCCTGAAGCTTTTCAACTACACTTGGGCGGTCTGCAGCATAAGTCACTCCGAACCACTTAGAAGTTGTATCAAGGACTTTAACATTAGCAGTCTTTTCATTGATAAGTTTGTTTACCATCAATGGAATAAAGTATTCAGCCTTAAGGTTTTCCTTGTTCGCATCAAGGAATTCAGTAAAATACTCTTCTGAATATTTGAAATAATCAGGAGTGAATCCCCACATGTTCATAGAAACAGGCGTGTTGTCTTCCAGACTTGTCCATCCGCCTTCCTCATTCTTGTAACTTACTACACCGTCTATTCTCTTTATCTCAGTACGCTCAACCACAGTAGTAAGATTTCCTTCATCATTGGCTGAACAGACGCCACGTGCAACAGAACCACTTTCAGACAAAGTGTTGCCGATACGGAAACCTACCATGCAATAGTCGTTCTTTGAACCTTCAGGAAGTTCTGAAAGATACTTGCCAAGAACAGCAAAACTGTCTCTTCCATAGAAATCGTCAGCATTGATTACTGCAAATGGTTCTTTGATAACATCCTTACCCATAAGAACCGCGTGGTTTGTACCCCAAGGTTTTACACGACCTTCCGGACAAGTATATCCTGCCGGGAGGTTGTCCAATGCCTGGAATACCACTTCTACCGGAATGTGGTTCTCGTATTTACTTAGGACAATTTTACGAAAATCATCTTCAAAATCTTTACGGATAACAAAAACGATTTTACCGAATCCACCGCGAATTGCGTCATAAATAGAATAATCCATGATTGTTTCACCGCTTGGGCCTACTCCGTCAAGCTGTTTAAGGCCGCCGTAACGACTTCCCATACCGGCTGCCAATACAAATAATGTTGGTTTCATAAGTTTTATTTAAAAGTTAGTAACTATGCAAAGATAAACATTTATTATTAATCATATACTTCCTGAACAAATTATATTCAATCATAGTTATTTTTTTGTATATTCGCAAACATAAAGAGACACAGACATGAAAAAGATTTTAAAATGGTGCGGGATAATAATATCCATCCCACTCACCCTATTCATAATAATATCAATCCTAATCTATATCCCCCCTGTGCAGGAGTTCATAGTCAGGAAAGCCGCTTCTATGGCTTCCGCTGCAGCAGGCATGGATATAAGCGTAGGCAGGATATCGCTGTCCTTCCCCCTTAACCTGAACATACACCGTGTTTCGGCAGTACAGGAAAAAGACACTCTGCTGAATGCGGGAAAAATAACTTTAAAGGTTCAGATGAAGCCATTGTTCAGGAAACAGGTGGAAATAGATGCCTTCAGACTGGAGAAAATTAGTCTGAACACCATGAACATGATAGAAGGACTGGCTCTTAAAGGCGAACTTGGAGAGTTATATCTTGAATCACACGGGGTTGCATTATCTCCTGAAACCGCTACTATAAACTCATTCATTCTTAAAGATACGCATATGGACATATGTATAGCGGACACGGCTGCAGCAGACACTACTGCCGGCGAACCGTTATACTGGCAGTTTATGCTACAAAAGGCTAATCTGGAAAATGTAGCAATAAACCTCAGTATGCCTCTTGACAGTATGAATATGGGAGTAAATATAGGTTCAGCCACACTTATGGAAGGTCTTGTTGATTTACGGAAAGAGGCATATTCTATACACAAGTTCAGAATAAACAACTCGTCAGCCAGCTATGTATCAGGAAACGAAAAACCGGCGGAAGGGTTTGATCCGTCATACATCGCCATAGCCGGACTGAATATTGGTCTGGACTCTATATATTATTGCGGAAATGAAATAAAGGCAGAAATAAAGGAGTTCAGAATGAAAGAACGCTCCGGACTGGAAATAATATCTGCCGTAGGAAAAATAATGGCCAATGACGAGAGAATAGGTATATCCGGACTGGAACTGAAAACCACCGATTCATATTTTTCAGTACAGGCCGGCGCAGAATGGAACATCTCACAAATAAACAATGATGGCAGCATCTCGGCCAGAATAATGGCTGATATCGGTAAGAACGATTTGTTCCGCTTTTTGACCGGTATGCCTGAAGACTTCAGAAAAGACTTTCCGGCAGAACCTGTACAGATACGTGCAGGCGTGGACGGTAGTTTGAACAGAATGAGAATAACAGGAGTCAGCGCAGAGATAGCTGAACATATCAGACTGACCGCAGAAGGATATCTGAACGATGTGACTGACAGTACAAAGATGGCGGCACATCTTGATATGGATGGAATTTTCCCGGACATGAAGTTTGCACAGTCCCTCATCGGAACAACGGTCATTCCTGCAGACATGACTATAAAAGGTAGTGCCGACATTAGGAACGACAGTATAATATCATCATTGGGACTTACCCAGGGTGACGGTCTTGCAGAACTGAATGCCGGATTTATACCTAATTCAGAATCATTCTTTGCCGAAATGGAGCTGAAGGAACTGAATATACATAACTTCCTGCCAAGCGATTCGCTGTTTAGGGTGACGGCATCGCTTTCGGCAGAGGGGAGAGGGTTTGACGTGTTTTCGCCGGACACACGGATGAATATAAAGGCAGGAGTTTCAAATTTTGAATTGTCAAATTCTTTCTCCGGAATTGACATGAAAGCCGGACTTGCCAATGGCAAAGCGAATGTGGCTTTCAATATCGATGACAACATGATGGAGATATGCTCAATGCTTGACGCTGATATTTCAAATAACAATATAACGGCACGGATGCGTACGGACATCAGGCGTCTGGATCTCCACGCCCTGGGGCTTGTGGGCGAACCATTGAAAACAGCACAGACTATAGACATCGATGCAAGTACGGATATGCGGAACAGGCATCAGGCCAAGGTGTCCATAAATAATATCAGACTCAGCACGGAGAAAAAAACCTTCAAGACAAAAGATTTGAACTTCGGGGTGAGCATGACGGAGGATTCCCTGCGCTCGTTCATCAACTCGGGGGATATGACAATGCTCCTCAGGACTACAGGGGGCATAGACAGGGTGGCTGACAGACTGACAAAAATATCTACTCTTGCTGCACGGCAGTGGGAAAGCAGGACATTGAACCTTGACACCCTGCGTGCTTTGCTGCCGGAAACGTCGTTCAGGCTGACGGCGGGCGATGACAATCCGTTTGTGAATACTCTTGAGATGGGGGGCATTGGTTTCAGTAAACTTTATGCCTCACTTAATACTTCTTCAGCAAACGGAATAAACAGTTCGGCTTATCTGTACGGTCTGCACACTGACAGTCTGCGTCTGGATACCATTACGTTCCGCGCGGTGCAGGACTCGACAGGCATAGTCCTTACGGGGGGAGTGAAGGCTAACCATACGGACCGGCAGGAGGCCTTCGGCATATCACTGGACGGAGGTATCTACGACGGCAGCGCACGGATGATGGTACGCTATGACAACGCCCGGAACCAAACGGGGGCGCTGATAGGAATGGAAGCTGTGCT
This sequence comes from uncultured Phocaeicola sp., assembly GCA_944320855.1. GTDB lineage: Bacteria > Bacteroidota > Bacteroidia > Bacteroidales > Bacteroidaceae > Phocaeicola. The sequence goes on along the minus strand of CALUJF010000007.1, from coordinate 46,741 downwards.
GCGCGAGGGAGGTATAAGTCTGCACGTGCTGCCTGAAGAGCCTATCCTAATATACAGGAAATTCCGGCTGAACAAGGATAATTATATATTCCTGAGCGACAAAGGCAGGATACATGCCGACATGAAGCTGCAGGACGATAATGGAACGGGGCTGCAGATTTACTCTGTGGCGGACTCTACGTCGCTGCAGGATGTGACGCTGAGCGTAAACCGTCTTGACATAGGTGAGTTCAAACGCATTATCCCTTATATGCCGCCTGTAGAAGGTGTTATCAGCGCCGAAGCCCATTATGTGCAGCAAGAAGAGAACATGTTCATGACTGCAATCGAAACCGACATCAGCAGATTGGCTTATTCCGGCAAGCCGCTTGGCGACTGGACGATGAGCGGAGTCTATCTGCCGATGGGAGACAGCGGACATCATGTGGACGGATATATAACAAGAAACGGCAGCACATTGGCTGAGATAAACGGACAGTACAGGGCGGCGGCTTCAGACGAAGAGAAGGACAGGATAAGCGCGCATATGCAGCTGATGCGTTTTCCTCTGGAGATGGCAGGGGCTTTCGTCCCGGAGGATATGGCCCGGCTGAAGGGGTATGCCGGAGGAGAAATAACTGTGGAAGGCCCGACGGACAGTCCTGTCATAAACGGACGGCTGGCCACGGACAGCGTGAACGTGTTTATTCCGATGGCTTCGGTGAACCTGAGGCTGGAGGATAAGCCGATAACGGTGACGGACAACAAGCTGGTGTTCGACAAATACGGCATCTTCTCGCGTGGAAAGAATCCGTATGTGATAGACGGAACAGTGGATTTTGCGGATATGGCGAACATGCGGATGGACCTGAAGATGACGGCACGCAACTTCGAGGTGTTCAACGCGAAGAAGAACCGTACGTCGATGGTGTACGGAAAGATGTATATCGACCTGAATACTACGATTAAGGGTACGCCGGACGCGATATCGGTGCGCGGTAATGCGAATATCCTCGGCAGCAGCGACTTTACTTACGTGCTGCGCGAATCGCCGCTGACGGTGGAGGACAGGCTGACGGAGACGGTGACCTTCGTCAACTTTGCGGACACGGCCACGGCACGGAGGAAACCGCTGGAAGAGATGCGCCCGGGGGGTATAGACATGCTGGTGAATCTGCATATTGACCAGGCGGTGCAGTGCAGGGTGGACATCAACGAGAGCGGCTCGAACTATATGCGCGTGGAAGGTGGGGGCGACTTGGCTTTCCAGTACACGCCGGACGGAAACATGCTGCTGAACGGACGGTACTCGCTGATGAGCGGAGAGATGAAATACGAAATGCCGGTCATCCCGCTGAAAACATTCAAGATAAGGGAAGGAAGTTATATAGAGTGGACGGGTAATGTGATGGACCCGCGACTGGACATCCGGGCGTATGAGAGGATGAGGACTTCCGTCACCCAGGAAGGCCAGGCGGCAAGGATGGTGGGCTTCGACGTGGGTGTGAGCATAACGAACAGGCTGAGCAACCTTGGATTCGCATTTACCATAGACGCTCCGGAGGACGGCTCGATGCAGAACGAACTGGCGGCGATGTCGGCCTCGCAGAAGAACAAGGCGGCGGTGACCATGCTCGTGACGGGGATGTATATCTCGGACAGCTCGACGGCGAAACTTGACGCGAACAGCGCGCTGAACTCATACCTGCAGGGACAGATAAACAACATTGCCGGCAATGCGCTGAAAACAATAGATTTGAGCGTAGGAATGGAAACGACGAACGCCACGGAGACGGGCGACCAGAGGACGGACTATAACTTCCAGTTTGCGAAACGTTTCTGGAACAACCGCGTGCGTGTGGTGATAGGGGGTAAAATTTCTACGGGAAATGCCGCGGTGAGGGACGAATCGTTCATAGACAATATATCGCTGGAATACAGGCTCGACAATAGCGGCACGAGATACGTGAAGCTCTTCCACGACAAGAAGTATGCCAATGTACTGGAAGGCGAAGTGACGGAAACGGGTGCCGGTATAGTGCTGAAGAAGAAGGTGAGCCGGATAAGGGAGCTGTTTATATTCCAGAGGAAGAGGAAGGAGGAAAGAAGGTGACTTTTCAGTTACAAGGCTTCTTTTCAGTTACAAGGCTTCTTTTCAGTTACAAGGCTTCAGTTACAAGTTGACAAGGTTCTCCATCCGGACGGACCTCGTTACCTTGTCAACTCGTCAACTCGTAACTAAAAAAAACCTCGTCAACTTGTCAACTCGTCAACTCGTAACTAAAAAAACTAAAAACCAACATGCTAATGAACCTAAAAACCCATATCCTAAACATCATCCGCAAGGCAACCTTGTCCCCTAAAGACATCATCCGCAAGGCAACCTTGTCAACTTGTCAACTTGTCAACTTGTCAACTAAAGACATCATCCGCAAGGCAACCTTGTCAACTTGTCAACTTGTCAACTTGTCAACTATAATCTTCCTTTCAGCCTGTTCCACCACGAAGAACCTGCCTGAAGGCGAAACACTTTATACCGGTATCAACGATATCAGCATAAACGGCAAGGATATCTCCGAACACGGCCGGAAGACCATCGAAGAAGTGTCCGCAGCCGTCAGTGTGGCTCCGAACAACTCTTTCTTCGGCAGCGCCAAACATCGTATTCCCATCCCTTTCGGACTGTGGGTTTACAACAATTTCCAGAAATACGAGAAAGGACTTGGGAGATGGATTTTCCGCAAGCTGGCTGCCACGCCCGTAACGGTGTCGTCCGTCAATCCGGAAACACGCACGAAGATTGCATCGAACCTGCTGAAGGACTACGGGTATTTCGACGGAAACGTGACGTACAGCGTGGACAGCACCAAGAATCCGAGGGCCGTGAAGCTGAGCTATGAGATTAGCATGGGACGGCCGTACCTTATAGATACGGTGACGTATGAGGGCTTTCCGGAACGTGCGGACAGGATTATCAGAAAGCATTTCGACGAGAGGCTCGTGAGAAGCAACCAGAATTTCGACGTGACGCTCCTGAACAGCGAGCGCGAAAGGCTCGTGAACCTCTTCAAGGACAACGGGTATTATTTCTTCCGTGGGGAGTATATCTCTTTCCTTGCCGACACGCTGATGCGGCAGGGGTACGTGAACCTGAAGATTGTGCCGGCCGCGAATATCCCGAAGGAGGCGAAAAAGCAGTACGTGATTGGGACGACGGAGGTCAGGCTGATAGGCTACAACGGGGAGCAGCCGGACGACTCTATCTGCGCCAGGGACTTTACGGTGCATTACTTCGGGGAGAAGCCGGAACTAAGATACGGGGTGCTGAGGAAAAGATTTATCTACAGAAGCGGCGAGAAGTATTCGCTCACAAGGCAGAACTACACGCAGGAGGCACTGGCAAGGCTCGGGGTGTTCAAGTTCAATGAGTTCCAGTACGTTCCGCGCGGGGAATCGGACACTCTCGACATCAAGGTGAACTCGATGTTCGACCTGCCGTATGACAGCGAGCTGGAGTTCAACCTCACGACGAAGGATACGAAACAGACGGGGCCGGGAGCGAAATTCAATCTGTCGAGGAAGAACTTTATGCGAATGGGGGCTTCGCTGAATCTTGAATTAAAAGGCTCGTATGAATGGCAGACAAGCTCGACGGTGGACGGGCGAAGCTCGGTGATGAACTCGTACGAACTGGGAGCGGCATTGTCATTGGAGTTTCCGCGACTTATACTTCCGTGGATAAAAAACAGGGTAGACCCGTTCCGCTTTCCGTCGAACACAGACTTCAAGGTATATGCCGAGCAGATAAACCGCGCGCGGTACTTCAAGATGCTGTCGTTCGGAGGAACGGTGTCGTACAGTTTCCAGCCGAAAAGGAGCATGAAGCACTCGGTGACTCCGCTGAACTTAGCGTTCAACACGCTGCAGAACAGTACGGATGAGTTCAACCGGATAGCGGCCCAGAACCCTATGCTGTTCTACAGTCTGAGCGACCAGTTCATACCGTCGCAGTCGTACACGGTGACGTTCGACAATTCGTTCCGCAAGCGCAGGAACCGCACGTGGTGGGAAAACTCGCTGACGAGTGCGGGTAATGTCACTTCGCTGATATATGCCGCCTTCGGACAGAAGTTCACGGAGAAGGACAAGAAGCTGTTGGGAACGCCGTTCGCACAGTTCCTGAAGTATTCATCGGAGGTGAGAAATACCTTATGGTTCAACGACACTCATCAGTTAGCTTTCAGGGCGATGGGCGGCATAATATGGTCGTACGGTAACAAGACTATTGCACCGTACACGGAGCAGTTCTATGTGGGAGGGGCAAACAGTATCCGCGCCTTCACCATCCGCTCCATCGGACCGGGACGATACAGGCCGGCGGAGAACAACACGTACTCGTATGTAGACCAGACGGGTGACATAAAACTTGAAGCGAATATGGAGTATCGTTTCAGATTATTATCTAACTTTGCAGGCGGAAGTCTGAACGGTGCTGTCTTTCTGGATGCGGGCAATGTATGGCTCCTCAGAGAGGACCCGGCACGCCCCGGAGCTGAATTCACCTTCAACCGCTTCTTCGACAGCATAGCCCTGGGAACGGGAGCCGGAATAAGATATGACCTAAATTTTCTCGTCCTCAGACTTGACTTGGGTATCGCCCTGCATGTGCCATACGACACAGGAAAGAGAGGGTATTACAATATTCCACGGTTCAAGGACGGAATGGGGCTGCATTTTGCTATCGGATATCCGTTCTGATAAGGCTTCTTTTCAGTTCAAGGCTTCTTTTCAGTTACAAGGCTTCAGTTACAAGTTGACAAGGCTCTCCATCCGGACGGGCCTCGTTACCTTGTCAACTCGTCAACTCGTAACTAAAAAGACCCGTCAACTATAAAAAACTAACAACTAAAAATAGACTTACAAATGAACCTACAAACTCATATTCTAAATATCATCCGCAAGGCAACCTTGTCAACTTGTCAACTCGTCAACTTGTCAACTAAAGACATCATCCGCAAGGCAACCTTGTCAACTTGTCAACTCGTCAACTTGTCAACTAAAGACATCATCCGCAAGGCAACCTTGTCAACTTGTCAACTCGTCAACTTGTCAACTAAAAAACTCATATTCATATTTATCGCCATCATAATGACGGCATGCACAGGAAACAGTAAATCAGAAAAGAAAATCAATATGGAAAATGTAAAAGAAACATTAGTCCGCCTAAAAACCACAATGGGCGACATCACAGTGAAACTCTATGACGAAACTCCTAAACACAGGGATAACTTTATCAAATTAGTCAAGGAAGGAGCGTACGACAGCACTCTGTTCCACCGCGTGATAAAGAACTTTATGATTCAGGCCGGCGACCCGCTGAGCAAGACAGCTACCGACACTACGGTGCTGGGAAGCGGTGACGTGGGCTACACTATCCCGGCAGAGTTCAACAAGAACTTTTTCCACAAGAAAGGTGCTCTTGCCGCTGCACGCCAGGGCGACGAGGTGAACCCGGAAAGGGAATCGTCAGGATGTCAGTTCTATATCGTGACAGGAAGAAAGTTCAGCGAGGCGCAGATGATTAACATGGAGAACCACATGAACGAGGCTCGCCTAAAAGAGGTGTTCAACAATCTGGCACGCAAGCATATGAAGGAAATCTACAAGATGCGCAAGGCCGGCGACACTGAAGGCTTGCTGGAACTGCAGGACTCACTGGAATCGCAGGCACGCAGCATAGTGGAAAAAGAACCTGCACTGAAATATACCAAGGAACAGAAACAGGCTTATACCACAATAGGCGGCGCACCTCATCTTGACGGAGCATACACCGTGTTCGGCGAAGTAATCGACGGTATGGACGTAGTGGAAAAGATTGAACAGGTGGGAACAAACCGCGCAGACCGCCCGAAAACGGATATCAGGATTCTGAAGGCGGAGGTGATGAATAAATAAAAGTTAGTTGACAAGGCTTCTTTTCAGTTACAAGGCTTCAGTTACAAGTTGACAAGGTTCTCCATCCGGACTGTTACCTCGTCAGCTTGTCAACTAAAGAAAACCTCGTCAACTTGTCAACTCGTCAACTCGTAACTAAAGAAAATGATTACAATCAACAGACATACCCTCGACAACGGCCTCCGCATTGTACACAGCGAGGATAACTCTACACAGATGGTTGCCCTCAACATTCTCTACAATGTGGGAGCAAGGGACGAGCATCCTGAACATACGGGCTTCGCACACCTGTTCGAGCATCTGATGTTCGGAGGCTCGGTGAATATCCCGGACTATGACACTCCTGTGCAGAACGCAGGGGGCGAGAACAATGCGTGGACCAACAACGACATTACAAACTACTATATCACTCTGCCGTGCGGAAATGCTGAAACGGGGTTCTGGCTGGAAAGCGACAGAATGCTCTCGCTCGACTTCAACGAGAAGAGTCTTGAGGTGCAGAAGCATGTCGTGACAGAGGAATTCAAACAGAGAAACCTGAATCAGCCGTATGGCGATGTGTCGCATATCATAAGGGATATGGCATACAAGACGCACCCTTACCGCTGGCCTACCATAGGAAAGGAAATCAGTCATATCACTAATGCGACGATGGACGATGTGAAGGATTTCTTCTACAGATTCTATGCGCCGAACAATGCCATACTGAGCGTGAGCGGAAATATCACGTTCGGGGAAACCGTGCGACTGGCGGAGAAATGGTTCGGAGATATCCCAAGAAGGGACATCAGGGAGAGAAACCTGCCGAAGGAGGAACCGCAGACGGAGGAAAGACGACTCACCGTGGAAAGGAATGTGCCTGTGGACACGCTCTATATGGCATTCCATATGTGCAACAGACGCGACAGGAGGTATCACACGTTCGATATCATGTCCGACATACTGTGCAACGGGCGTTCGTCACGACTCATACAGAGGCTGGTCATCGGAAAGAAAATCTTCTCGTCGGTGGATGCGTATATCTCCGGAAGCATCGACAACGGACTGTTTCATATCACCGGAAAGCCGTGCGATGGTGTCAGCCTCGAGGAAGCGGAACAGGCGGTATGGGAGGAGCTGGAGAAACTGAAGCATGAGCCAATCGACCCGAGAGAACTGGAAAAAGTGAAAAACAGATACGAAAGCGAACAGATATTCAGCAATATCAACTACCTGAGCGTGGCCACAAACATGGCTTTCTTCGAACTGATAGGCAAGGCCGAGGATATCAACAGCGAAGTGGACAGATATCGCTCCGTAACAGCAGAGGAGATAGCAGCCACGGCAAAGGAATGTTTCGTACGCACGAATTGCAACACATTATATTATAAGAGGAAATGAAACAGCACTACCGCACACTCCTGACATTAGGTATTCCGATAGTGATAGGACAGATAGGAGTAATAGTATTGGGATTTGCCGATACGCTGATGATAGGGCATCACAGCACGACGGAGCTTGCTGCCGCAAGTTTTGTGAACAATATGTTTAACCTTGCGATAATCTTCAGCACAGGTTTCTCCTACGGGCTGACTCCCGTGGTGGGAAGTCTGTTCGGACGCGGAATGCGCACCGACGTGGGACGCGCTCTGAAGAACAGTCTTGCGGCAAACACTCTGCTCGCCGTACTGGTATGTGCAGTGATGGGGGGAGTATATGCAGCCATTCCACACATGGGGCAGCCTGAAGAGCTTATCCCGTACATCCGGCCGTATTTCCTCATTCTGTTGGCATCTATCCCGTTCGTGCTGTGGTTCAACGGGTTCAAGCAGTTTGCCGACGGAATAACGGACACGAAGGTGCCTATGTGGATTCTGCTGGGCGGAAATATCCTTAATATAATAGGTAATTATGTACTGATATACGGCAAGATGGGATTCCCAGAATTGGGACTCTGCGGAGCCGGTATCTCTACCCTTATCTCAAGAATACTGATGGTGGTGGCCTTTCTGGTCCTCTTCTTCATGACTGACCGCTATGCGGAATACAAAGCCGGATTCCACAAAGGCAGGGTGAACAGGGAAGAGTTCCGTCATCTGAACAGGCTCGGCTGGCCTATAGCCGGACAGATGGGTATGGAAACAGCATCGTTCAGCCTCAGTGCCATCATGATAGGATGGTTGGGAAGCATGGAGCTGGCTTCGTATCAGATTATGATGGCGGTGTCGCAGGTATGCTTCATGATGTACTACGGCATGGGAGCGGCTGTATCTGTCAGGATAAGCAATTTCCACGGCCAGGGCGATATGGAGAACGTACGCCGCACTGCCAACTATGGGTTCCATATCATCCTCGTGATGCTCCTGATGACAGGCATTCCTATCTTCCTCCTCAGAAACCATATCGGAGGATGGTTTACTGACAGCGAGGAGGTGAGCCGCATGGTGGCAAGCGTGATATATCCGTTCCTGCTATATCAGTTCGGCGACGCACTGCAGATAAACTTTGCCAACTCTCTGCGCGGTATATCCGACGTGAAACCGATGCTTCTGTATGCCTTCATAGCCTATTTCGTGATTTCCCTTCCGGCAGGATATATCTTCGGATTTGTTCTTGACGGCGGACTGACGGGAGTATGGATGGCATTTCCTTTCGGACTGACCAGCGCCGGTGTGATGTACTGGCTGAGGTTCAGGAAGAAAACGTCTATAAGAAACTAAAGCCAAAGAAGAAAAGATTGTAGCAGAATTGAATAAGAATCTGATAATAGTAGAAGTAGATATTCATCAGTAAGAAAAAACTTTTCTACAAAGAAAAATATTTTTTTTACAAGAAAAACTTTTTTTTCTACAAAGAAAACTTTCATTTCTTTAGCAAGAGATTTTTCGCTGTAAATTTTTCAGTTCGCAAGTTTAGCTTCGCTGACCGTTGGTTCTTAATTATTAATTAGCTTCGCTGACCTTCGGTTCTTAATTATTAATTTTTAATTATTAACTCCTTCCATGTTCTCCACCAAGTCTAAATTAGCTTTCGGATATATAGTACTTATCATTCTCCTTTTGGGAGCCATAGGTTACGTTTACAAACAGATGAATCTCCTCACACAGCCTACGGGTCTGGAGGAAAGCATCTACAACCGCCGACGCACTACCCACAATATTATCAGCCGGCTGTATGAAACAGAGGTGATAGGTCAGGCACTGCGCACAGGCGACTCGAACGAGCTGTGGCTGTACACCAAGGCGATGAAAAACGTGTATCTGTCCATCGACACTCTCCGCACTCTGCTGACTGACTCTGTGCAGCAGGCACGTATAGACACGGTCAAGATACTTCTGCGCGACAAGGAACGTAACATGCTGGCAGTGCTGGAAGCGATGCGCACCACGCCTACCGACATCATATACCGAAAGCAACTGGACAGTCTGCTTCACGAACATGACTCTCTCATCACTCAGAGTCACGTGCGCCGCCGTGTAGTTACCCACCATAACACATACACCATACACCACGAGCCGAAAGGGTTCTTCCGTCGCCTGGCAGATGTGTTTGCACCCGGAAAGGCGGACTCCACTGAGGTGAGCAACGTGGTGGAAGAGGTATTCACCGACACGATAGACCAGGTGTTCAGTCCGGTAGACACGATAGCTTCGATGCTGTCAGGGATACAGGACAAGGTGTTTCAGACGCGCCAGGACGAACTGCGCACACTGAGCTACAGAATAAACCGCCTGAAGATAGCCGGCAGTCACCTGAGCCGCCGCGTAAACCAGCTTCTTGAGAGTATAGAGCAGGACGAACAGGCTGCACTTGCCGCACGAATGTATCACGAGCAGTCGATACGCCGCGAGGCCGCACTCGCCATGGCCGGTATCTCAGTGGCGGCCATCATCCTCGTACTGGTGTTCTTCACCATTATTTGGCGCGACCTGACACGCAGCAACCACTACCGCCGCGAGTTGGAAAAGGCGCGCGACTATGCCGAAGACCTGCTCCGGGCACGCGAGAAGCTGATGCTTACCATCACACACGACATCAAGGCTCCGGCAGGTTCCATCATAGGATATACCGACCTCTTAGAGCGTCTTATCACCGACAAGCGTCAGATGTTCTATTTAGGAAACATGAAGAGTTCCGCACAGCATCTGTTGGCTCTTGTCACTTCGCTGCTTGACTATCACCGCTTAGAGGCAGGAAAAATGGACCTTAATCCTGTAGCTTTCCGCCCGTACCGTCTGCTTGAAGAGATATACAACAGCTTTCTCCCTCTTGCCGAGAAGAAAGGTATCACACTGAGATATGCATCGGACATGGAGCACGACCTGACTCTCGAAGGCGACCCGTTCCGCATACGGCAGATAGTGGAGAATCTGCTTTCAAACGCCCTTAAGTTTACAGCAGAAGGCAGTATAACACTCACAGCCGATTACTCCGGCGTACGTTTCTCTTTCAGTGTAGAAGATACCGGCTGCGGCATGACAGAAGCCGAGCAGGGAAAGATATTCAATGAGTTCACCCGTCTTCCGGGAGCACAGGGACAGGAAGGATTCGGCCTCGGACTGTCTATCACACGCAAGTTGGTTGAGCTTCAGAACGGACAAATCAGTGTGGACAGCACTCCGGGACAAGGCAGCCGCTTCAGTGTAGTCATTCCGCTGCCGTCATTTGCCCATCACACTCCACTCCCCTACCCCACCGCCGCCGGTCTGCGTATTCTCCTTATCGACGACGACCGCATCCAGCTGCAACTGACGCGCGACATGCTCCTCAGTCTGAACAAAGCGGACAAGGAGATAATAGAAACCATAGTATGCTGCCGGCAGCCTGACGAAGTATTCGAACGTATAAGAGAGGAGAAGTTTGATATCCTCTTCACAGACATACAGATGCCGGCCATGGACGGGTTCAGCCTGTTAGAAACACTGCGCAATATGCCTGAGGAACAAGCTGCTGCCATTCCGGTGGTAGCTATAACAGCACGTGCCGTACCCGACGACGAAGGATTCCGCAGCCGTGGTTTTGCAGCCGTACTGCGCAAGCCTTTCAGTCGAAAGGATATCATGCACATTCTGAGCCGGACGCTGAATGTTTCCCGTTTCAATTTCTCCCACCTCACAGAGTTCTCCTTGGACGATGAAGAAGCTGCAAGAGAGATTCTATCCACTTTTGCCGAAGAAACTAAAAGAAACATCAGGAAGATGGAAGATGCCATAGCCGCTCACGACACAAACGCCATCTGCGCCATAGCCCACAAGATGCTGCCCACATTCATCATGATAGAGGCACGCGATGCCATCCCTGCCCTGCAGTGGCTTGACGATCACAAAGGGAAAGCCACAGACCACGAAGAGGCATGCCGCCATGCATATACTATAATAGATATAGCAAAAGACATACCGGAGATTCTACAGAGGTAATCCTTTTCTCACCTGCCAATCCAAAGCTCCGGATTAAGCTTCACGGTTTCCTTTCTGAGCTGGAAGTGCAGCACCGTATTGCCGTCGGCATCCGTATGAATCTGTCCGAGGACATCGCGGGCCTTGAGCACACTGCCCTGCTTCACTATCACCGACTGCAGATTGCAATACACAGAGATATAGCTGCCGTGGCGCACAAGGACGTTGGCCAGACCGTTGTACTGGAACACGGCGGTCACTTCGCCGTCGAACACTGTCCTTGCCATGGCGCCTTCCTTCGCCTTTATGTCGATACCCTTGTTGTCGAGGCGCACGTTTCTGAGGCCCTCCACCTGATACTGCCCGTAGTGTCCCACCACGACGTACGGCCCGGTGACAGGCACAGGCAGCCTGCCCTTGTTCTTCTCGAAGGTGCCGGCCAGTTTACGGTCCTCCTCATTCATATTGAAGCGCTCCATCGGTTCCGCCTTACTGTTCTTCCCGTTTTCGCTGTCCTTCTGTCCTTTCTTGGAGCTGTTCTCCTGCGCTTTTCTGCGACGTTCCTCTTCGGCTTTCCTTCTGCGTTCTTCCTCAGCCCTTTTCCTTGCCGCCTCTATTTCGATGGCTATCAGGCGGTCAATCTCCGCGTTCAGCCTGTCTGCGGCCTTGCGCTGTTTGTCCAGTTCCCCACGAATCTGAATCTGTTTCTTCTGCATCGATGCAAGGAGTTCCTTTCTCTCCGCCTCCTGTGCCTCGAGTTTCTTCTTCTCCTGCTCCTGATGCCTGAGCAGTTCCACCTTGGCCGCATATGTTTCCTCGGTCACCTTCTTCTTGTCCTTTATCTCCTCCTGTTTGGACTTTATCTCCTCGCCCTTTCTGCGCTGAAACTCGGCATACTGGCGCACGTAGCGCAATCGTCTGTACATCTGGCTCAGATTGTCGGCCGAGAAGACAAACATCAGTTTCTCCTGTATCGAGCTGTTGCGATGCAGATACCTGAGTGATTCCTCATATCTGTCCTGTTTCATCTTGAGTTCCCCACCGAGCTGCTTAAGCTCGTTCTCCAGGCGGTTTATCTCCTGCTGAATGCTGTTCACGTCCCTCTGCACGGCGGTCAGATATTTGCGACGCTCCTCTATCTGTCCGCTGATGAGGGCCAAATTGTCCAACTGGCTTTTCACGTCCTTGCCGGCCGACTGAAGGAGCGACTCCGATTCGTTTATCCTCTTGTGGAGTTCGTTACGCTCTTTCTCCAGCTGACGGATTTTCGGTGTAGACTGGGGGTATGCCCACTGCAACGGGAGCAGGAGAAGGATGATGACAGGTGACAAGTTGACGAGTTGACAAGTTGACGAGGTTGCCGTCCGGATGATGTCTTTAGGTGACAAGTTGACGAGTTGACAAGTTGACGAGGTTGCCTTGCGGATGATATTTAGGATATGAGTTTTTAGGTTCATTAGCATGTTGATTTTTAGTTTTTTTTAGTTGACGAGTTGACGAGGTTTTTTTTAGTTACGAGTTGACGAGTTGACAAGTTGACGAGGTTTTCTTTAGTTACGAGTTGACAAGTTGACAAGGTAACGAGGTTCGTCCGGATGGAGAGCCTTGTCAACTTGTAACTGAAGCCTTGTAACTGAAAAGAAGCCTTGTTACCTAATTTTTGATTATCAACTGCATCACCTCCTGCACCGTCATTTTCCTGTATTTGGCCGGCACTTCCGATTTTGCATCCCAATCGGAGTCCGTTCCTATGCGGGAGAGTTTCAGTCCTAACGAGTATTTCTTTTGTGTTCCTTCCGGAGTCAGTTCTATCGACTGCGGAAACACGTCGCTGCCCACCATCGTGAAGTCCGTGTAGCGGCAATGCAGGGCATACGGCAGGTCTTTCAGCGATATCACTGTTTCCTCCAGGCGTCCGTCCGTGGCAGAGGTAAAGAAGCTGTAGTTCATGCGCCTTGCAGCTTTCGCCTGAGAGTGGGAATCTTTCATCTGAGAATGCAAATCTTTCATCTGAGAACGCGAATCCTTCACTTGCAGATGCGCCCTTCCGTCCTGTTCGCTGAGGTCGAACTTAACGGCATCCTCCACCGTCAGACTCTCCCTGCCGGGCAGGAATATCTCGTTGAGGAACAGCGACTGCAACGCATTGAAGTCCACCTCCACGTTCAGCATATCGGCCACTTCGGCAAAGCCAATCTCCACATACCGCTTGTTCATCCTGTCTATCACCAACACGCCTTTGGGAGTGATATCCATGCGCGCCACTTCTATGCCCAATATGGGTGCCACGCTCAGGCGTATGAGTTCTCCGCGCCTGATGCGCATGTTGGCATTCACCGAAACGGACGATGATTCGCTTCCCGTATTCAGCTGCACACGTGTACGTGCCGTCAGATTCTCTCTCTGCGGAGTCCACTCTATCACTTTCTCCATATATTCAGTGCCCGAAAGACCGCCTATCACGGTGTTCCGGAGCGCATTCCTCGAGGTGGAGCATCCTGTAAGCAGGAGGAGAATTATAGGGGACAAGTTGACGAGTTGACGAGTCTTTTTAGTTGACAAGTTGACGAGTTGACGAGTTGACAAGGTTGCCTTGCGGATGATGTCTTTAGTTGACAAGTTGACGAGTTGACGAGTTGACAAGGTTGCCTTGCGGATGATGTTTAGGATATGGGGGTTTAGGTTCATTAGCATGTTGGTTTTTAGTTTTTTTAGTTACGAGTTGACGAGTTGACAAGTTGACGAGGTTTTTTTTAGTTACGAGTTGACGAGTTGACAAGGTAACGAGGTTCGTCCGGATGGAGAACCTTGTCAACTTGTAACTGAAGCCTTGTAACTGAAAAGAAGCCTTTTCAATTCTCGACGTATCTCTTCAGCGCCACCTTCCTCTTCAGCCTCTTAATCTCCTTTTCGGGTCGTGGCACGGCTCCATCGTCCGTCGGTTCCTCTATCGTCAGGGCCTTTTTCCACATCTCCACGGCCTTCTCCTTCTCGCCGAGCTTGAAGTAGATATCGCCGCAATGTTCCACTATCACCTGGCTCTTGTCGCCGCCGTTCCTCATGGCCTGCTCTATGTAGATACGCGCCTCCGTGTACCTGCCCTTCTCGAACAGAATCCACGCATACGTGTCCAGATACGTCGCGTTCTCCGGTTCCGCCTTCACGGTGATGAAGCTCATCTCCTCCGCCCGGTCCAGGTCAGTGCGTTCCACCGACAGATAATACGCATAATTGTTCAGCGTATTGATGTTCTTCGGATTATACACCAGCGACGAATCGTATGCCGCATATGCCTCCGCCTTCATCCCGCGCTGATGATACAGGTCGCCAAGGATAGAATAGAAATCCGATGCTATCCCCTTGTCGCTCTTCCCGTTTATCTGCTGCACTCCCTTGCGGAACACCTCCAGCGCCTTGTCCGTCTGCTCCTTCTGATAGTGAGCCATCCCGAGATAATAATAGAACTCCATCGCGTCAGGGCTGTACACTAAGGCAGGTTCCGCCACACGAATCACCTCGTCCGCGTCGTTCCTGCTGATGGCATAACTCAGCAGCTGCAGCCTCGCCGGCTTGTTCTCCGGGTCGATGCCCAGTACCCTGTCGAGCACTGGCACCGATTCTTTCTCCATCTTCTTCGATATCAGATACTGCGCATAGAGCATCGCCACGTCCGCCGTAGTCTGCTTCCTGCCCATCATCTTCTCGAACAGGCCGATAATCTTCGTGCTGTCCCTGTCCGTCTGTTCCGATTTCAGAATCATCTGCCTCATGAAGTTCATCTTCACCCCCGGCTCCACATTCTCGTTCACCAGGATAGAATCTATCTGCACCGCATACAGGCTGTCCTGCCCCGTTTTCTGATAATACGAGGCCAGCGAAATCATGGCCGGCGCATAGTCCGGTTCCTCCTTCAGAATACTGCTGTACACCTTCAGCGCCTCGTCGTTGCGCCCCGTCGAGAGATACACATCGCCCATCACCGTCCTGTAGCGCATGTCGTACGGATATTCGTCCACGAGCGACTGAATCTCGCCGAACGCCTTCTCCATATTGTCCATCTGCAGATAGGCCCTGAACTTCTCCATGCTTATCTGTTCCGACTTCCCGTCCAGTTCCTCTATGCGGTCCAGCACAGCCACCAGGCGGTCATAACTCTTCGTCCTGCCGTACAGGTCCGCCAGCGAGAGCAGCGGTTCAAGCCTTGCCGGAAAAATCTGCGCCATGTCCTCGTAGACGGAGATAGCCTTCACCCAGTCCTGTTTCTGCTGATAATACGATGCCAGCGTCTGCTTATACCAGAAATTGCCGTCGTCCGTGCGCACCGCCATCTTCAGAGTTTCCTCGCCCTTCTGCTCCTGCCTTAGGAACATATAGAACTGCGACAGCTCGTACATCACGGCAGCCGAGCCGGGATAAATCTCCAGACAGCGTCCGTACAGCTCGAA
This sequence comes from uncultured Phocaeicola sp., assembly GCA_944320855.1. Classification (GTDB taxonomy): domain Bacteria; phylum Bacteroidota; class Bacteroidia; order Bacteroidales; family Bacteroidaceae; genus Phocaeicola. The sequence continues at coordinate 30,987 of CALUJF010000007.1, read as the reverse complement.
GGCGGCATCATATTCGCCCTTCTGCTTCATGCGCACCGCCTCGTGGAAATAATAGTCGAACTTCCTGCGTTCTCCGTACGTCAGCGGGTCCTCAAGCTCCGTCGCCGCCTTGTCCGCCGCACGCTCCCTGTTCCGGAGGGTTCCGCACGAGGAGAGGAAGAGGAGGATTACAGGCAACAAGATGAGAAGTCTTTTCAGGTGACAAGTTGACAAGTTGACGAGTTGACAAGTTGACAAGTTGACGAGGTGACAAGGTTGCCATCCGGATGATTTTGTGGATTTTACTATGTTGAGTTTATGGTTATTCATGTTGAGTTTTTTAGTTACAAGTTGACAAGGTGACGAGTTGACAAGGTGACGAGGTGACAAGGTGACGAGGTGACAAGGTTACCATCCGGATGGAGAACCTTGTCAACTTGTAACTGATGCCTTGTAACTAACTGATGCCTTGTAACTAACTGATGCCTTGTCAACTAATTATCTTCTCCCGCTATGTCCGAATCCCCCTTCTCCGCGTTCCGTTTCGTCCAGGGCGTCCGTCACTTCCCATTCCGCCTGTTCGTGGCGTGCTATCACCATCTGGGCCACACGTTCGCCATCCTCTATCGTGAAAGGTTCTGTAGAGAGATTCACAAGGATGATACACACCTCGCCCCTGTAGTCCGCGTCTATCGTTCCCGGGCTGTTCAGTACCGTGATGCCCTTCTTCAGGGCCAGTCCGCTACGGGGGCGCACCTGGGCTTCGTATCCTGCCGGCAGAGCGATGAAAAGCCCCGTTGGCACCAGGCAGCGCTCCATCGGCCCGAGGATGATAGGAGCATCGATATTCGCACGCAGGTCAAGGCCTGCCGAAAGAGGAGTCGCATACTGCGGCAACTCGTGTTTTGACTTGTTTACTATTCTGATTTTCATATATTTATTTTTTTTTGACAGAAGAACATATTTTCATTCAGCCCTCTCCACCGGCTTCCCATTATTAATTATTAATTTTTAATTTTTAATTATCAATTACCCTCACACCGCCGGCAGACTGTTCCCGTTAATCTTCCTGTACAGGTCCAGCGCATATACATCCGTCATTCCCGATATATAGTCCAGCACAGCCATAATCCTTCCGTACAGTGTCGGTGACGCCACGTCATACTGTGCAGACACCCTGTTTATCAGCAGCCTGGAGTACGCCTTCTCCGGGTTCATCACCGCCTCTATCATCAGGTCCGTCAGAGTAGACATCACCCTGTATCCGGCCAACTCCACGTCCACCACCTCCTTCGAGCGGTAAATCCTCCTGTATGCCACCTCCGAACACTCCTCGTACGCCCGTCTTGCCCTCTCGTCCATTCTTCCCACGAGCGTTCCCGCGAACTCGCCCTTCAGGATGCTCTCCTCGTTCTCCACAAACACCCGCGTACATTCCTTCACCATCACCCCGATAGCCACACTCCTGAGATACGCTATCTGCTCGTTCTCGTCCGCCACCATCCTGCACACCTCCTCCGTGCGCCTCGCCCTCTCCGGGTCCATGAATCCGCGGTAGAGCCGCTTCGCCTGCTCCGTGTCCAGGATCTTCAGCCTGTACGCATCCTCTATGTCCATCATCTGATAGCAGATATCGTCCGCCGCCTCCACAAGGTACACCAGCGGATGCCTCGCATAGCGTGCCGCCCCGCCCTCAGCGCTCAGCCTCTTCATTCCGAGTTCGGCGGCTATCTTCTCGAACTCCTTCTGCTCGCTCATGAAGAAGCCGAACTTCTGCTTCCCCCCGGCCAGTACCGACGCATACGGATATTTCACTATCGATGCCAGAGTGGAATACGTCATCACGAACCCACCCGGCCTCCGCCCCCTGAACTGGTGCGTAAGCAGGCGGAAAGCATTCGCATTCCCCTCGAAGTTCGTTATGTCGCTCCACTGCCCGTGTGTCAGCCTCTCGCGCAGCTCCATCCCCTTTCCCTCGGTGAAATACGTCGCTATGGCCTTCTCGCCCGAGTGTCCGAACGGCGGATTGCCCAGGTCGTGAGCCAGACATGCCGCCGACACTATCGCCCCCGCCTCGCCTATATGCGTTTCCGCCAGGGCCGGACTCCTGTCCAGCAGCATCCGCGACACCTCGTTGCCCAGAGAGCGCCCCACACATGCCACCTCCAGACTGTGCGTAAGCCTGTTATGCACAAACACGCTTCCCGGCAGCGGAAACACCTGCGTCTTGTTCTGCAGCCTCCTGAACGGAGCCGAGAAAATCAGCCGGTCATAGTCACGCTGAAACTCAGTCCTGTCGTCCTTCCTCGCCTCATGCAGATGCTCCAGGCCGAGGCGTTTGTTCGATATCAGTCGTCCCCAGTCCATCATCATCCGTCAGCCCACCACAGGATTTGCGCCCGAAGTAATCTTCAGCGCCTCCGGATGCTCCTTTATATACGATTCTATATGCCTCACACGCTTCTCCTCCAGAATCTCGTCCACGGCAATAAGAATCCCCGTCTCCTCCACATCGCCGAAACCGTAATTAATCGCCGTCCCGAACATACGCATAGTAGGCGAAAGACTCATATACGCATTCACCAGAGGAGGAATGTTATATCCCAGTTTCCTCACCTCCGTATTCAGAATCCTGTAGTCTTCCTTAAAAGAATCACAGCAGAACAGCTTCTCGAGCTGCCCCGCATCAGTCTCTATCTCAAGCGGCTGGACCGGAGTAATCAGCGAGTCAGGGTCGCTGAAATGCTTGTTCAGGAAATAAAGAATCATGTCGCGCCCGTAACGGTTATAGCTTGGATACATCGTCATCTTCCCGAAATAATACTTCATCTTAGGATTGATAACCGTGAGAGCCCCCAGGCCGTCCCAGAGATTGTCCAGCGCGAAAAGCCCCTTCGAACCCGCACGGCTCGACTGATACTCGAGCGTCACGAACGAACGCCCCAGTTCCACCGTATATGGAAGATACTCCTTCAGGAACTTCTCCGAGAAATCGAACATATGGGCCGTAGCCAGCACAGGCTTCCCGTGCCCGTCGAACTCCACCTCGTCGCCAAACAGATAGCGGTAGCCCCCAAGAATCTCCTCCGCATCCGGGTTCCATACCACCAGCTGCTTGTACGGGTTCTCCATCAGGTCGTATTCATCCAGGTCGAGCGATTTCCCTGTTCCGCCCCCGGCCTCGCGGAAAGCAATCTCGCGCAGCCGTCCTATCTCCTTCAGCACATTGGGCGAGTCCTTCCACGTGACGATATATATCTCGTTGTTACTCTTGTTAGTAAATCTCAATCGCTTTTCTTCCGTCAATTCCGATTTCAAAATCTCCTTGTCAATCGGAGCAATAATATCTTCCATATATCTTCTCTTGTTGTTTTCTTTGCTGTACTTATAATTTATAGACCAGTTCACGCACATAATTTGCCCATTCCGCGTGCGAACGGGTCCTGTCGAAAGTCTGCCATGGAATCGGCTTGCCTATGGTAATTCTGAAAGTCTTATGCCTGTTCCTGTACATCTCGTCCGCCAGATAAAGCATTGCTATATTGAACTTTATCCCCACGGACTTGCAGATATTGGCCAGGTTATAAAAGAAATCCGAGTTCCTTCCCTCAAAATGCACCGGCACCACATCGCGCCGCGACTCTATGCTTTTCGTGATGAAAGTCTTTTTCCATTCCAGGTCCTTTATCACCCCTTTATTCCTTCGGGAACACAGCCCTGCCGGAAACATTATGATATGTTCGTCCGAGCGGAAACCTGCCTCCACCATACGCGGAAAATCCCTCGACTGCGACCCCGTCTTGTTGATGGGAATACACAGCGGGGCCAGACCATGCAGGTTCATAAGCAAATCGTTCACCAGATATTTGATTCGGCCGTGGTAGTGGGTGCCTAATACATATCCCAATGCTATCCCGTCCTGTCCTCCCAAAGGATGGTTTGAAACAAAAGTGCACAAGCCTGTTTCAGGCAGATTTTCCAAACCCTCAACTTCCAGTTTTATATCCAGATATTCCATACAGGCACCAAGGAAATCCACTCCCGTCTTATCAGATACGCTGGATAAGAAACTGTTTATCTCATCCTGATGAACTATACGCTTCAGATAAGAAACAAGGAAACGGGGAATACGGCTGGCCTTTTTGCCTGCTTTTTCCTTTAATATTTTGTCTATATCTATCAGAAATACAGAATTGTCCGGCATATATTACATTATTTTTTAGGTTATTCAGCGCAAAAATAGTGTATCTTTTGCAAAAAGTTACATTTTAAGGAGAAAATTATACAATTACATGCTAAAAATTATGCAATAATATATTTATGGACAAAGATTTTACATTTATTTTAAACATATAAGATTTTCTACAATACCGTCCGATACCTGTTGATAACTTTTGGAAAGATTTTCATTCTACGATAGCTGTTTTTTGTAAGGAAATTTATAATTTTACGCCTAATTTGGATAAATAAGGTATAAAGCATATAATAACAGCATTTATGGACGATGTAAAACAGACATACCACATACCAGTGTTACTGGACGAAAGCATAAACGGATTGGACTTAAAGGAAAACGGCATATACGTTGATGTCACATTTGGCGGTGGTGGACACTCTAAAGAAATCTTAAGAAGGATGGGAAAAGGCTGTAAGCTCTACAGTTTCGACCAGGATGAGGATGCAGAGAACAACATCGTCAAAGACAGCAGATTTACTTTCGTGAGAAGTAATTTCAGATATCTGAAGAATTTCTTGAAATATTACGGTGTTACAGAGGTGGACGGCATTTTGGCCGACCTTGGTGTATCATCCCATCATTTTGATGATTCCGAGAGAGGGTTTTCATTCCGTTTCGAAGGTAAGCTGGACATGCGAATGAATAAAAGAGCAGGTATGACAGCTGCCGATATCGTCAATAATTATGACGAGGAAAAGTTAGCTGACATCTTCTATCTGTACGGTGAATTGAAGAACAGCAGGAAATTAGCCTCAACGTTAGTAAAGCGTAGAGCTACAAAACAGTTCGAAACGATTGGGGACTTCCTTGAAGTTGTAAAACCTTTATACGGCAGGGAAAGAGAGAAGAAAGAACTGGCAAAAGTTTTTCAGGCGCTCAGAATTGAAGTAAATCAGGAGATGGAAGCTCTTAAAGAGATGCTGTTGTCGGCTTCGGAAGTTCTCAAACCGGGTGGAAGACTTTCCGTGATAACTTATCACTCGCTTGAGGACAGAATGGTTAAGAACATAATGAAGACCGGTAATATTGAAGGCAAGACCGAACAGGACTTTTTCGGTAATGTAAAAACGCCTTTCAAGATTATCAACAACAAGGTCATTGTTCCTACTGATGAAGAAGTAGAAACAAATCCGAGATCAAGAAGCGCGAAACTAAGAATAGCAGAAAAGAAATAACAGTAAAAGATATGGGTAACAAAGATTATTCAAACAACGAGCATAAGAATTCCGGTGTCACATGGAAGAGTATTCTTGGAGGTGATATTCTGGCCCATGATTTCTTTAAGAGGCAGATTAACCTGTTGTGCCTGATTGTGGTACTGACAATTGTATACATCGACAACAGATATTCCAGCCAAAGAGAAATGATTGAAATAGACAAGCTCAAAAAAGAGCTGACAGACATCAAATACGATGCCCTGACTATTTCATCCGAACTGACAGAAAAAAGCCGACAGTCAAGAATAGAAACCTATATTTCGGAAAAAGGAACGCCTATTGCGACTTCGACACAACCACCATATTTGATAAAGGAGGATTATTGATGATACCCGGACATAAGAATATTACTCTTAGATATACCTTTTTCGTTCTGATAATGGCTCTTTTGGCCATTGCAGTAATCGTAAAGGCCGGCATTATTATGTTTGCAGAAAGACAGTACTGGAAAGATGTGGCAGACAGATTCGTGAGAGAAAATGTCATAGTATTTCCGACAAGAGGCAATATAATCTCTGCAGACGGGAAGCTTATGGCCAGCAGCCTGCCCGAGTTCAGAATATACATGGACTTCAAAGCCGGTGGGGTGAAGAAAGATACCATGCTGATGAATCATCTGCAAGAGATTTGCGAAGGACTTCACAGAATATTTCCGGATAAAAGTGCCGCAGAATTCAGAAAGACCATTTTAAAAGGGAGGAAATTAGGAAGCAGAAATTATCTGCTATATCCCAAAAGAATCTCATACATAGAATACAAAGAAGTAAAGAAACTTCCCGTATTATGCCTGAACAGATATACAAGCGGACTTCATGAGCTTGCATACAACCAAAGAAAGAAACCTTTCGGTTCGTTAGCGATGAGGACATTGGGGGATTTATATCCCGACACCGCCTTAGGTGCAAAGAATGGTCTGGAGCTTACATACGACAAGTACCTGAAAGGAGAGGTAGGAATCACTCACAGGCAGAAAGTAAGAAACATGTATCTTAACATTGTGGACAAAGAGCCTGTAGACGGATGCGACCTTATAACAACAATTGATGTTGATATGCAGGATATTGCCGAAAAAGCTCTCGTAGACCAATTAACGAATCTTGAAGCAGAGGCAGGTGTAGCCATTGTAATGGAAGTCAAGACAGGAGATGTAAAGGCTAATGTCAATATGACAAGAGCCGGCGACGGAAAATACTACGAGATGAGAAACTTAGCAGTAAGCAACCTTATGGAGCCGGGTTCTACATTCAAGACTGCCTCTATTATGGTGGCAATGGAAGACGGATACATCACTCCTGATTATGAAGTAGACACCGAACAGGGTATTGTAAACATGCATGGCAGTAAGATGAGGGACTGGAACTGGTATAAGGGAGGTTATGGAGTAATAGACGTGACAAAAATCCTTGAAGTTTCATCCAACATCGGTGTATCAAAGATAATAGACCAATTTTATGGAAACAATCCGCAAAAATTCATAGACGGACTTAAAAGGATGAATATCGACACTCCATTGGATCTTGGGTTCGTTGGTGAGGCCAGTCCAAGAATCTTAGGGCCTAAGGAGAGATATTTTGCCAAGACCACGCTGCCATGGATGAGCATCGGTTACGAGACACAGATTCCGCCAATATACATCTTGAACTTCTACAATGCCATAGCCAATAATGGGAAAATGGTAAAACCGAAGTTTGTAAAGGCCATAACAAAGGATGGAAACACTATAAAGGATTTCCCTACAGAGGTAATTAACGAACAGATATGTTCGGACAATACCCTTGAGCAGATACAGATGATACTAAAAAGCGTTGTAGCCAACGGACTTGCGAAACCGGCCGGAAGCAAGCTTTTCAGCGTATCAGGTAAAACAGGTACTGCACAGATTTCACAAGGAAAGGCCGGATATAAAAGCGGAGTAACAAAACACCTTGTAAGTTTCTGCGGATATTTTCCTTCGGAGAAACCTATGTACAGTTGCTACGTTGCGATTCAGGCTCCTAAAGCGAGTCCATCCGGAGGTGTACAGGCCGGTAGCGTATTCAGCAAGATTGCAGAACGAGTATATGCAAAATATCTGTTCTTTGACTTGGCACAGGCTAAGGATTCTACTTCTGTAATGATTCCCGACACCAAGAATGGAAATGTTCACGAAACAACTCATATTCTTAACGAATTAGACATTAATTACAATGAGCCGGGAAGTGACATTGAATGGTGCAAAGCTTCAAGCGAAAGCAACAACATACGGTTGAGTGAAATCACTCTGAACGAAAAGCTTGTACCCAATGTCAGGGGTATGGGAGCCAAAGATGCCGTATTTCTGCTTGAAGAAAAAGGCTTGACGGTCAGACTGAACGGTATGGGTAAGGTGGTATCTCAGAGTATAACGCCAGGCAGCACTGCCAGAAAAGGGCAAACGATAACATTGACTTTAAAACATTAAAGAACTAAAAAAACAGATATCTATGATTCTAAAAGATTTACTAAGACTTGCCGGTAAATATGAAATTGCCGGTAATGAAGAAACTAACGTAAACGGAATAGAAATCGACTCCAGAAACATAAAGGATGGTAATGCATTTATCGCAATAAGAGGAACTCAGGCCGACGGCCACAACTATATAGGAAAAGCTATTGAACTTGGAGCCAAGACCATAATATGCGAAAAGTTGCCGGAAACTACAGTTGAGGGTGTAACTTATGTAATAATAAGCGATACAGAAGATGCCGTCGGAAAAATAGCAACAACATTCTACGGTAATCCGACCGAGAAGCTTGACCTTGTAGGTGTGACAGGAACAAACGGCAAAACCACTATTGCCACCTTATTATATAATATGTTCAGAGCCTTCGGATATAAGGTAGGACTTATATCAACCGTATGCAATTACATTGACGGTGAAGCTATCCCTACAGAACATACTACACCTGATCCTATCACACTAAACAAGCTTTTGGGAAGAATGGCCAACGAAGGTTGCAAATATGCTTTCATGGAAGTCAGTTCACACTCTGTGGCACAGAAAAGAATCGGCGGACTTAAATTTGCAGGAGGTATCTTTACAAATCTGACAAGAGACCATTTGGACTACCACAAGACTGTAGAGAATTACCTGAAAGCAAAAAAAACATTTTTTGACGGACTTCCAAAGACTGCTTTTGCACTTACCAATGCCGACGACAAGAACGGAATGGTAATGGTACAAAACACTAAAGCTAAGGTAGCAACATATTCGCTGAGGACTATGGCCGACTTTAAAGGCAAAGTACTGGAAGACGGATTTGAAGGTATGCTGATGGATATAAACAATACGGAAGTTAATGTACAGTTTATCGGCCGATTCAATGCTTATAACCTGCTTGCTGTTTATGGAGCAGCATATATGCTTGGCAAGAAAGCTGAAGATATTCTGCTACAGCTAAGTGTTCTGAAACCGGTGAGCGGACGTTTTGACTCAATGCGTTCACCACAAGGTTACACTGCCATAGTTGATTATGCTCATACTCCTGATGCTTTGGTCAACGTACTCAACGCCATACATGATGTACTGAAAGGACGAGGAAAGGTTATTACAGTAGTTGGCGCAGGTGGAAACAGAGATAAAGGTAAAAGACCATTGATGGCACAGGAATCTGTAAAGCAAAGCGACAAAGTCATTATAACATCAGACAATCCCCGCTTTGAAGAGCCACAGGACATCATCAATGATATGCTTGCCGGACTAAACAAAGAAGAAATGAAGAAGGTATTGGCTATAACAGACAGAAAAGAGGCAATACGCACAGCATGTATGCTGGCTAATCAGGGTGATGTTATACTAATAGCCGGTAAAGGACACGAGAATTACCAGGATATAAAGGGAGTGAAATACCATTTTGACGACAAAGAAGTAGTTAGAGAAATATTTCTCAACTGATTTCCTATGATTCAAACTCCTAAGTAAATAAAAAGACAGGAACAATGTTATATTATCTATTCAATTATTTAGAGCAATTTGATTTTCCGGGAGCGAGGATGTTCGGCTATGTATCTTTCAGAGCACTCATGGCCGTAATACTGTCGCTGCTTATTTCAGCCATATTTGGTGAGTATTTTATCAACAAGCTGAAAAAGAAGCAAATAACAGAGATACAAAGAGATGCATCTATCGACCCTTTCAATGTAAACAAAAAGGGTATTCCGACAATGGGCGGTATCATAATCATAGTAGCCATACTGATACCTTGTCTGCTGTTGGGAAAGTTGCATAATGTCTACATGATACTCATGCTGATAACAACTATATGGTTGGGAACACTCGGATTCCTTGACGATTACATAAAAGTTTTCAAAAAAGACAAGGAAGGCCTGCACGGCAAGTTCAAAATCATAGGCCAGGTAGGTTTGGGATTCATAGTCGGACTTACACTCTATCTAAGCCCGGATGTAGTGATACGCGAGAATGTCGAGATACAGAAAGACGGTGAAGTGGTAGATGTAATTCATAAAGTACAAAACGAGAAGTCCACAAAAACCACTATTCCGTTTTTCAAGAACAACAATCTTGACTATGCCGACTTCGTCGGTTTCTTAGGCAAGCATGCACAGTCTGCCGGATGGGTGGTATTTGTAATAATTACTATTTTTGTAGTAACAGCCGTTTCAAACGGTGCAAACCTAAATGACGGTATGGATGGAATGACCGCCGGCAACTCGGCTATAATAGGTGTAACCTTGGGAATATTAGCCTATGTGTCAAGTCATATAGAATATGCATCCTACCTTAATATAATGTATATACCGAGAAGCGAAGAACTCGTTATCTTCATTTGTGCATTCATAGGTGCCCTGATAGGTTTTCTGTGGTATAATGCATTCCCGGCACAAGTATTCATGGGAGATACAGGCAGTCTGACAATAGGCGGTATCATAGCTGTTTTCGCTATAATAATACATAAGGAGTTGCTCATCCCGATACTGTGTGGAGTCTTCCTCGTGGAAAACCTGTCAGTAATACTGCAAGTGAAATATTTCCAGAGAGGAAAGAAAAAAGGCATCAAACAGAGGGTTTTCAAAAGAGCACCTATACACGACCATTTCAGAACAACTATGGCACAACTCGACCCTAATTGTTCATACATATTTACAGGACCTCAAAGCGTGTTCCACGAATCAAAGATTACCGTAAGATTCTGGATAGTAACAATAGTCCTGGCTGCAATAACGATAATAACATTAAAAATAAGATAAAACTGTTTTTACCATGGCAAAAAGAATTGTCATTTTAGGAGCCGGAGAAAGCGGAGCGGGAGCTGCCGTATTGGCAAAAAAGAAAAGTTTTGACACATTCGTGTCGGATATGTCAATGATTAAGGACAAGTATAAGTATATGCTTGACAGCAAGGGTATTGCATGGGAAGAAGGGAAGCACACAGAGGAACTTATACTTAATGCAGACGAGGTTATCAAAAGCCCCGGAATACCTAACGATGTACCTATGATATTGAAGATTAAGGAAAAGAACATTCCTATAATATCTGAAATAGAATTCGCCGGAAGATACACTAATGCCAAGATGATATGTATCACCGGAAGCAATGGTAAAACTACCACTACTTCGCTGATATACCATATATTCAAGAAGGCCGGTATGAATGTAGGACTTGCCGGAAATATCGGACAGAGCTTTGCATATCAGGTGGCAGAATGCAACTATGACTATTATGTTATTGAGCTGAGCAGTTTCCAGCTTGACAACATGTACGACTTCCATGCCAATATTGCTGTACTGATGAATATCACGCCAGACCATCTTGACAGATATGAATACAAGATGCAGAACTATGTAGATGCCAAGTTCAGGATAATTCAGAACCAGACAGAAAATGATGCCTTCATTTTCTGGAATGACGACCCTGTGATACAACATGAATTGCACAAGTACGGTATCCATGGCCATTATTATCCATTCGCTGAAACTAAGGAAGAAGGAACTGTGGCATATGTAAAAGAGAAAAAGATATGCTTCACCGAACCAATAGCTTTCAATATGGAACAGGAGGAACTGGCACTTACAGGAAAGCATAACCTGTTCAATTCAATGGCTGCCGGAATATCAGCAAATATTGCCGGCATCAAGAAAGAATGTATAAGAGAAGCATTGAGCGACTTTAAGGGTGTAGAACACAGACTTGAAAAGGTAGCAAGAGTAAAAGGAGTAGAATATATCAACGACTCAAAAGCCACTAATGTAAATTCCTGCTGGTACGCACTGCAAAGTATGACTACAAAAACGATTCTCATTCTTGGCGGTAAAGACAAAGGTAATGACTATAATGAGATAGCCGACCTCGTAAAGGAGAAGTGCAGCGGCCTTATATTTATGGGACTTCATAACGAAAAACTTCATGAATTCTTTGGCGGTTTCGGCCTTCCTATAGCTGATGTGAAGAGTATGGAAGATGCTGTAGACGCAGCATATAAGATGGCAAAGGATGGTGAAACTGTTCTGCTGAGTCCATGCTGTGCAAGTTTCGACCTGTTTAAAAGCTACGAAGACAGAGGAGAACAATTCAAGAACTGTGTAAGAAAACTATAATCTGATTTCAAGATGGATTTGCTTAAGAAACTATTCAAAGGTGACAGGATAATATGGATAATATTCATGTTATTCTGCCTTATATCAATTATTGAGGTGTTCAGCGCATCAAGTACACTCACTTTCAAGTCGGGTGACCACTGGCGTCCTATAACATCTCATATAACTCTTATTATGGCAGGTACCATCATAGTCTTCTTTACACACCTCATGCCATGCAGGTGGTTCAAAAAACTGAATATGCTGCTGCCTGTTTCATGGGTACTACTGGCGGTTGTATTAATACAAGGAGTCATGACTAATGGTGCAAAAAGATGGATAGACTTGGGATTCTTCCAGTTCCAGCCTTCCGAAGTTGCAAAATTGGCGCTTATTATATCAGTATCTATTATATTGGCTAAGTTCCAGAGAGAAGAAGGAACTGATAAAAAGGCTTTCAAATATATCCTTCTTCTGACATCAGTTACTGTATTCTTTATTTTCACAGAGAATCTTTCAACAGCAGTATTGCTGTGTGCCACAGTATTTGTGATGATGTTTATAGGAAGAGTTCCAATTAAACAATTAGGGAAACTTGTTGGAATATGTGCTTTAGGTTTAGTTTTGTTTATTGGAGCTATCAAATTTATTCCTAATCAGGCTTGGGATGCAATAGGACTACATCGTTTTACTACATGGAAGAGCCGTATTGATAATCATTTCAGTCAGACACAAGTTCCTGCCGCAAAATTTGACATTGACAACGATGCACAGGTGGCACATGCAAACATTGCAATAGCTACCAGCCACATTTTAGGGAAAGGTCCTGGAAACAGTGTACAAAGAGATTTCCTTTCACAAGCTTTTTCCGATTTTATCTATGCTATTATCATCGAAGAACTCGGATTAATTGGAGGAGCATTCGTGGCGTTGCTGTATATTGTACTTCTTCTCAGAATAGGCAAGATAGCAAGAGGCTGCGACGAGTCATATTATGCCCTGCTTATTATGGGTATAGGCGTACTGCTGTCAATACAGGCTATGTTCAACATGCTTGTAGCAGTTGGTATTATACCTGTGACAGGACAACCTTTACCGCTGATAAGCAAAGGAGGTACCTCAATGCTTATCAACTCCGTATACATAGGTATAATACTGAGCATCAGCCGCCATGTATACGAGCTGCAAGCGAAGAAGGAAGAGGAAGAAGCACTGAAAGAGGCACAACTGCACGATGCAGCAATATCAATACTTAAAAATGCAGCATTGGAACTGGCTGAAAAAGATTCTGCAGAAAAGGATAAAGAAACAAACTAAAAAGTTGTTATATAGTAATATAAACATATTAATTTATTATTATTCTATCTTTTTTTGAAGTTTATTGATAACTTTGCGAAAAATAAAAACAATAGGACGAAACATGAGCGATAATTTACATATAATTATAAGCGGTGGAGGAACAGGAGGCCATATATTCCCTGCCCTGTCCATAGCTAATGCCATAAAGGCAATGCGCCCGGATGCTGAGATTCTCTTTGTCGGTGCAGAAGGCAGAATGGAAATGCAAAGGGTACCTGCTGCGGGATATAAAATCATAGGTTTACCTGTAGCGGGATTCGACAGAAAAAATCTTCTAAAGAACTTTTCAGTCATTGTAAAGCTCATCAGAAGCCAGATGATGGCACGCAAGATTATCAAAGACTTCAATCCGCACGTAGCTGTCGGTGTTGGAGGATATGCAAGCGGTCCTACACTGAAGATGGCTGGAGCAATGGGTATTCCTACATTGATTCAGGAACAGAATTCATATGCAGGAGTAACCAACAAGCTATTGGCCGCAAAAGCCGAAAAAATATGTGTAGCCTACCCTGGCATGGAAAGGTTCTTCGACAAGAACAAAATCATCATGACCGGTAATCCTGTAAGACAAGGACTTTTAGACTGCAAGATGTCAAAAGAAGAAGCGATAAAGAGCTTCGGTCTTGACCCGAACAAGAAAACAATATTGATTGTCGGTGGAAGTCTTGGAGCAAGAACACTAAACAACTGTGTGATGCATGCCATGGATGATATCAAACAGTCCGGAGTACAGTTTATATGGCAGACCGGCAAATTCTATATTGAAGAAGCACGGAAGTGTTATTCAAACGCCGGAAGTCCTGATATGCTGCACACTACGGATTTCATCTCTGACATGAATGCAGCATACACGGCAGCCGACCTTGTTGTCAGCCGTGCCGGAGCCGGCTCGATATCAGAATTCTGTCTTTTAGGAAAACCTGTAATACTGGTTCCATCGCCAAATGTTGCAGAAGACCATCAGACAAAGAATGCAATGGCGCTTGTAGACAAAGATGCTGCAATATATATAAAAGATTCGGAAGCTGAAGAAAAGCTTATAAAGACAGCCATTGAATTGGCAGGCGATGAAGCTAAACTGGAAGCCCTCAGTACAAACATAAAAAAACTTGCTTTCCACAATTCTGCAGACATAATAGCACAGGAAGTATGCAAGTTGGCTGAAAAATATAAAAAGGAACATGAACATTAATTCTATAAAATCGGTTTATTTCATTGGTGCCGGAGGTATCGGAATGAGTGCCTTGGTCCGTTACTTCTTGTCAAAAGGCAAGAAAGTGGCCGGCTACGACCGTACGCCGAGCGAGCTGACAGAGAAATTGATTGAAGAAGGTGCATATATACATTACGAGGAGGATGCAAATCTTATTCCGGCAGAATGTAAAAGCAAGGAGGATACTTTGGTTGTTTACACTCCGGCTATACCTCAGGAACATAAAGAGCTTGTGTATTTCAGAGAAAATGGTTTTGAGATTCTGAAACGTGCACAGGTATTGGGAATGATTACGCAAACAGAGAAAGGTCTATGCGTAGCCGGTACACACGGAAAGACAACTACATCAACCATGGTTGCGCATCTGCTGCATCAGTCACACGTAGGCTGCAATGCCTTTCTTGGAGGTATATCGAAAAACTATAAGACAAATCTCCTGCTTTCAGATAAAAGTGAATATGTAGTAATAGAGGCTGACGAGTTTGACAGGTCATTCCATTGGCTGACCCCGTTTGCTACAGTAGTTACTGCTGTAGATTCAGACCATCTTGACATATACGGAACAAGAGAAGCTTATTTGGAAAGTTTCAATAAATATACATCACTAATTGTCCCAGGAGGTTACCTGATAGCTAAAAAAGAAATAGAACTGACACCAAGGGTACAAGAAGGCGTTAAGGTTCTTACCTATGGTATAGGCGAAGGAGATTTCAGAGCCGAAAATATCAGAATAGGAAATGGCGAAATCATTTTTGACTATGTTTCTCCATTTGGCAATATAAACGACATTCAGTTAGGTGTTCCGGTATATGTAAACATCGAGAACGGAGTAGCTGCAATGGCTTTGGCACAAATATCCGGAGTAACTGACGAAGAGATAAAAAAGGCAATGCATACATTCGGAGGAGTTGACAGAAGGTTTGATTTCAAGATTAAGGAAGATAATCTGGTATTCTTAAGCGATTACGCACATCATCCGGCAGAAATCAGCCAGAGCATTTCTTCAATCAAGGCATTATATCCGGGAAAGAAGGTAACAGTGGTGTTCCAGCCTCACTTGTTTACCCGTACCAGAGATTTCTATAAGGAATTTGCTTCAAGCCTTTCGTTAGCAGACGAAGTTATCCTGCTTGACATATACCCTGCAAGAGAACTTCCTATCGAAGGAGTAACAAGCCGCCTTATATTCGACAATCTCGAGAATGTTTCATCGGCTGTAATGTGCAGTAAGGACGAATTGACTGATATTCTGTCGAAGAAAAACATAGAAGTACTCATAACTCTTGGTGCAGGAGATATAGAGAACATGGTACCACAAATATGTAACACACTAAAGAATAAATGATAAAACGAATTTTCATACTCTTGGGACTTATTGCAACATCGGTTTATCTGGTGTTGGCAATAACTGTATTCAATGCAAAGCCTTTGGAAAGGACTTGCAAGGGTATGGAATTGGAGATAATGGACGATACCGACTATGGTTTCATCACAATCAAGGACATAGAAAATTCTCTAAAACGGGAAAAGCTGTTACCCGTTGATGTCAAACAAAAAGACATCAATATACGAAAGATGGAAGTGCTGTTGGAGAAAAATCCATTTATCAAAGACGTAGAATGTTACATTACCGCAGCCGGAAAGGTGAAAATAGATTTATACCAGAGAATCCCTCTCATGAGAGTGATGAGCAGTAACGGTGACAATTATTACATAGACAGCGAAGGAAAGGCAATGAAGGCCAACGGGAAACCGGTACATGTGGCTATAGCCACCGGTTACATTGACAGAAAATTCGCTCAGGAAAAGCTGTTCGAGTTAGCTAAATTCCTGCAGTCTGACGATTTCTGGAAAGCTCAGATAGAACAGATAAATGTAACAAACAAGCAGGAAATAGAACTTGTTCCGAGAGTCGGAGACCACATTCTCTTCATCGGGAAACCGGAAATGTATGAAACAAAGTTCAGAAAACTGAAAGCATTCTACACGGAAGGGCTGAACAAAGTGGGATGGAACAAATATGAACGTATAAGCGTTGAATTCAACAACCAGATAATTTGCACAAAAAAGAAGTAACAAGATATGGCAGCAACAGATTTCATAGTAGCAATAGAACTTGGTTCGACTGATATTTCAGGCATAGCAGGCAAAAAGAATGCTGACGGAAGCGTAAATATTTTAGCGTATTCGTCAGAAAAGTCTGATGATTGTATTAAAAAAGGAGTCATCTATAATTTGGATAAGACCACACAGAAGCTGACTTCAGTGATTAAGGACCTTGAAAACAAACTTCAGGCTGGAATCAAGAAGGTATATATAGGTATCGGAGGATTGTCACTCAGAAGTATCAAGAATACAGAGTCAAGGCAGTTAGGCGACGATACAAGAATATCACAGGCCATCATCGACAGCATGATGCAGGCCAATATGGAAACTCCGCTTTTGGATTATGAAATATTAGCTGTTGAGCCACAAGAATATAAAGTGGGAAACAACCTTCTGACTGAGCCTGTAGGTACAACAGCAAGCAACATAGAAGGGAACTATCTTAACATAATAGCACGCCCTTCTGTAAAACAGAACATCAGACAATGTCTCTCGCACACGGGATATGAGATTGCCGGATTTACTATATCTCCAATGGCAACTGCCGACACTGTGCTTACAACGAACGAGAAAAGGTCAGGATGTGCTCTTATAGATTTCGGAGCTGATACCACTACTGTTGCCATATACAAAAACAATATACTTCGTCATGCATGCGTAATTCCTCTGGGAGGAAACAATATCACCAAGGATATATGCAGCAAACAAATAGAAGAAGACGATGCCGAACTTATAAAAATAAGATATGCATCGGCATATACAGAACATAAAGAAGGTGAGGAAGTTCAGGATTCTGAATATACCATAGACGGAAAGTGCTCAATCATGTCAAGAACACTTGAGGATATAGTGGAAGCCAGAGTTAATGAAATCATAACCAATGTGTTCAACCAGATAAAGCTTTCAAACTACAGTGACAGTCTGATGGCAGGAATAGTTGTAACCGGCGGTGTTTCAAACATGCCTAATATCGACAAGGCAATAACAAACATTACAAAGTTTGAGAAAGTAAGAATAGCGCATACAGGCGAAACTAACCTGTTCGGCAATGTCAGTCTGCCGAAGGACGGAAAGTCGAATACACTAATCGGAATACTTCTATCAGGTGAAGAAAACTGCTGCAGAATCGACCCGAGAAAAGGTCATCAGTTAGATTTCAACGAAGATGAAAAGCCTAAGGAGAATGAAGAAAAGCCTAAGAACGAGGAGAATCAGACCAATGAGGATTTGAATAATGAGATTCAGGTAGAAATCGTTGAACCGGAAAAACCTGACTACACAAAGGAATGCCATCAGTTGGTAATCACTGCCTCACAGCTGATACTTAGCAGAAGCTACACTGAAGCTCTTGAGATTCTGGCAAAGGCTAAACTACTGAATGTCGAATCGAAAGCACGTGAAATAGACTCTCTGGAAAAGGAAGCTCAAAGACTGCTTGAAGAAGCCGAAAGAGTAAAAGCTATCAAAGAAGCTCAGTTGCAGGCCGAAAAACAAAGAGAAAAGCAGAGGAAAGAAGAGTGCGACAAAATACTTGAGGAAGCTATTGAGATGATAGACAAGGAGCACTACAAATCGGCAAAAGAGAAACTGGAAGCTGCAAAGAAATACAATATTCCGGACTGCAATATGGTTATTGAAGATTTGGAAGAAAAGATAATCAAGTCACAGAAGAACAAGAAAAGAAGTATCTTCGACAGGATAAAGCAAGGCATGAGCAAAGCCTCGGAAGAACTTTTTGATGGAATGAAATAATATAAGTTTGTTAGTTTTCAGCTTATAAGTTTGCGGACAATTACAATCAACTGCCGGCAAACATAGACTTAAAACTCAGCAACTTTAAAACTTTAAACTTAAAACTTATACAACGATATGTCAGACGAAACAACAATGCCTTTCGACTTTCCGAAAGACGTACAACATATAATTAAAGTCATAGGAGTAGGTGGTGGTGGCGGTAACGCCGTAAACCACATGTACAGAGAAGGTATACATGACGTAAACTTTGTGGTGTGCAATACCGATAATCAGGCATTGGACGAGTCGCCGGTTCCAATCAAGCTACAGCTCGGTAGCGAAGGTCTGGGAGCAGGTAACCGTCCGGAAAGAGCAAGAGCTGCGGCCGAAGAAAGCATTGAACAAGTAAAGGAAATGCTCAATGACGGATGCCGTATGGCTTTCATCACTGCCGGTATGGGTGGAGGTACAGGTACTGGTGCTGCACCAATCATAGCCAAGGCAGCCAAAGACATGGATATACTTACTGTGGGTATCGTAACCATACCTTTCCTGTTCGAGGGCAACAAGAAGATTGACCAGGCTCTTGACGGTGTAGAGGAAATGAGCAAGCATGTGGATGCTCTGCTTGTCATCAACAACGAAAGACTGCGCGACGTTTATTCAGACATAAGCGTAATGAACGCTTTCGGAAGAGCCGACGACACTCTGTCTGTAGCCGCAAAAAGTATTGCTGAAATAATAACTTTAAGAGGTAAGATAAACCTCGACTTCAACGATGTCAAAACTGTACTGAAAGATGGTGGAGTAGCTATCATGAGTACAGGCTACGGTGAAGGCGAAGGCAGAGTTACCAAGGCCATCAACGATGCCCTGAACTCACCGCTCCTGAACAACAACGATATCTTCAATTCCAAAAAGGTATTGTTCGTTATCACATACAGCCCTACAAGCGAGCTTATGATGAACGAAATGGACGAAATCCACGACTTCATGAGCAAATTCGGAAAAGATTTTGAGACCAAGTGGGGACTTTATGAAGACAGTTCCATTGAGTCGAAAATCAAATTCACTATCCTTGCTACCGGTTTCGGTATCTCGGACGTTCCTGGAATGGACAACGTGATGCAGAAGCATACAAGAGAGGAAGAAGAACGACTTGCAGAGCAGGAAGAGATAAGACAAAAGAAGGAAGACCGAAGAAGCAACTACTATGGTGCCAACATGGTGAGAACCAACAGAAAGAGAAGACACCATCTGTATGTGTTCAGTCAGGAAGACCTCGACAACGAAGACATCATAAGTATGGTAGAAACAATACCTACCTACAAGAGAACAAAGAGCGAGCTTGAAAGCATTCAGTCGAAAGCTGCTATGCAGGAAACTCCGGCACAGACTTCCGATAACAACGGAAATGAAAGTTCGGTAATCAGTTTCTTCTAAGAAGTTACAAGGCTTCAGTTACAAGTTTACAAGGTTCTCCATCCGGATGGAACCTTATCAACTCGTCAACTTATCAACTAAAAACAAATTTTAAACTTACATATTATGGATTTATTTGAACAGATTAGCAACGATATCAAAGAAGCCATGAAGGCTAAAGACAAAGTGAAACTTGAAACTTTGCGTAACGTAAAAAAATTCTTCCTTGAAGCTAAAACAGCTCCAGGAGCAAATGATACACTGACTGACGACGCTGCACTGAAAATCATGCAGAAACTCGTAAAACAGGGAAAAGACTCTGCAGCCGTGTATGAAGGTCAGGGACGTGCTGACCTGGCTGAAAGCGAAATGGCCCAGGTACATGTAATAGAGGCTTACCTTCCTAAACAGCTCTCTGCTGAAGAACTGGAAGCCAAGCTGAAAGAAATCATAGAACGTACCGGCGCAAAAGACGGCAAGGATATGGGAAAAGTAATGGGTGTTGCTTCAAAAGAACTTGCAGGCCTTGCAGAAGGAAGAGCTATCTCGGCTAAGGTGAAAGAACTCCTCGGATAATATACTTTTACTTTAAATATTTATTTCCTTAAACGACGGTATATACATTATGACATAGTATAAAGATGTTCATCGTGTATATACCGTTTTTCTTTATAAGAAACAAAACCAAACACTTATGAATGAATTCTTTTTGGAAGCTCAAGACATTGTAAAATGTTATGCCAACCATAAAGCCCTCGATGGTGTCAGTATCAAAGTACCTCAAGGAAAGGTTTTCGGACTTCTCGGACCTAACGGAGCCGGAAAAACCACACTCATCAGAATTATAAACCGAATTACGGCACCTGACTCAGGAAAGGTTTATTTCAACGGTCATCTGTCACAGCCGGACGATATCTACAACATCGGCTATCTGCCTGAGGAAAGAGGACTATACAAGAAGATGAAAGTAGGCGAACAGGCTATCTACCTGGCACAGCTTAAAGGACTGGACAAACGCGAAGCCACAAAACGACTGAAAGAATGGTTCGACAAGTTTGAAATCACACAGTGGTGGGACAAGAAGCTGGAAGAGCTATCGAAGGGTATGCAGCAGAAAGTGCAGTTCGTCATTACCGTACTTCACAAGCCTCAACTGCTGATATTCGACGAACCCTTCTCCGGTTTCGACCCTGTAAACGCCGAACTTCTCAAGAGAGAAATCTTAGAACTGAAGAATCAGGGACACACCATTATATTCTCCACTCACAATATGTCATCGGTAGAGGAAATATGCGACAACATAGCCTTGATAAACCACTCGCATGTGGTACTGCAGGGCGAGGTGAACGAAGTCCGTTCGCAGTTCAAGACCAACACTTACAGGTTAGGACTCCACATGGGGGACGAACTGTCCGCCAACAGTATGTTCGAGATTCTGTCATCAGAAGAAAAAGGCGGGGAACATATATACACCATCAAAAAGAGCAGCGACATCAGCAATTCGCAGTTGCTGTCATCAATAGCAGCAGTAAACGAAGTAACATCGTTCTCCGAATGCCTGCCTTCGATGAACGAAATATTCATCAGGACTGTGGAGAACAGCAAACTGTAAAACTCAAGAACTTATAAACTCACAAACTAATATATGAACAAGACATTCATTATAATACAGCGCGAGTTCATGAACCGCGTGAGCAAGAAATCATTCATCATACTGACTGTCCTGATGCCGTTCATCTTCGCAGCACTGATATTCGTACCGCTGATGCTTTCGATGGTGAAGAGCGATGAACAGAAAAACATAGCCGTGATAGACCATACCGGGAAATACTTCCCAATGATGGCAAACGATGAATCGTATCTTTTCTTCCCCGAAGAGGAAATGAAAGATGAATTCCGTACTGATACTACCGTCTACAGCGCAGTGATAGAAATCACCGACGACCTGATAGAGAATCCTGACGCAGCAGCCATCTATTCGCGGAAGGAGATTCCGCAAGGACTGTCGCGCATAGTGAACAATGCCATCAACGAGCAGATTCGTCACGACAAACTGATAAGCTACAACATTCCTCAGCTACAGAGGATTATGAACGATTTCGACCAGACCTACAGCATACGCACAATCAAGTGGAGCGACGACGGCAGCGAGAGCGAATCGAACGCCGGAGTAGCCGTAGCGGCAGGTATGATACTTACGTTCCTTATATATATGTTCGTAATGTCATACGGCGGAATGGTGATGCAGAGCGTAATGGAAGAAAAGACAAACCGCATTGTGGAACTTATGATTTCGTCTGTACGCCCGTTCCAGCTCATGATAGGCAAAATCATAGGTATAGGCCTTGTGGGAATACTCCAGCTTGCCATTTGGGGAGTAATGCTTGCTGTGATACTCACCGTAGCGGGACTAATGTTCGGTGTATCAGCCATGTCGAACCCGGACATAATGATGTCTGCCACATCGGCACCTATGCCTGAACCAACAGAGGCAAACGCCATACTGGCATCTATCAACAATCTTAACCTGCCTGCCTTAGGAGGACTGTTCGTTCTGAATTTTATCGGCGGATACCTGGTCTATGCTTCTATATTTGCTGCCATAGGTGCGTCAATAAACGAAGCCGAGGATTCCCAGCAGTTTATGACTCCTATAGTATTCCTTCTGATATTTGCTCTTTATGCTGCAATCTACAGTGCCGAGAATGCCGACGGCCCGTTAGCCGTATGGTGCTCGATGATACCTTTCACTTCGTCTATAGTATCTATGGTACGTGTATCGCTTGATGCTCCTTTGTGGCAAACCACAGTATCCCTCGTTATACTGTATGCATCAGCTTTCACACTCATCTGGCTGGCCGGAAAGATTTACAGAGTAGGAATACTTATGTACGGCAAGAAACCTTCTCTGAAGGAAATGATAAAATGGATAAGCTATAAATAAATTTCTATCGTTTGACACGTGTCGGCTATATGTTTGACACGTGTCAGACAATTGGCTGACAGCTGTCGGACAAACGTTTGACAGCTGTCAAACAACAATTATACAAACAATTCCTGAAGCACCTGTAAGGACTTAAGTTCGGGAAAATCAGGGAGATGCAAACGGTAATATTCGTTTATGATATCCAGACATCTGTTTCTCTCCATTCGGTTCATGGCAAACAGGTGCATATTGTCGTACTTCATACGCATCAGATTCACTATACGTGCCGATTCCTCCGGCTGAAGGAACATTCCATGGAAAGGTTTCTCCATTGTGAAACATGCATTCATAAGGTCGAAATAGGCACCTTCGGCATAATCTTCAGTATTGGGATACAGTCCGAGAAACCTCGAAAGACGGATAAGAAAGACAAGATGGAAATTTGAGAAACTTCTATCACAGGCATCAAGCCACATCACCGAACCGGACAAATAGGAGAAAAGAGCCTCATCCCTGCCCTCTTCCTTCAAGGCACGGAAAAGAAACTCTGACAGAAACATAGCTATTCCCGACTTGTACGGATTATATGGAAGCGAACCAAGTACATGCCACAATCTGACCTCGCGAACAGGATGCAACGAAGCACGCGGACGGACTTCGGCATCTATCTCAACCATGGCGAAAGGCTGAAACAGAAGACTCATCGCGCCTTTTTTCTTTGAACGTGACACCGGTACAAGAAAAGACATTCGCCCATTCTCACGTGTGAAGATATGGGCGATGTTCTTTGTGTCATTATACTTGAATGAACATAATACTATTCCTTGATATCTCTGCAACATAACTGTGCAAAGTTAAAGAATATATCATAAAAAATCAATCAATTTCCAGTCCAAGTGCTTTTGCCACACCGCGGCCGTAAGCCTCATCGGCTTTCATACAGTTATTGATATGTCTGCGCTTGATTTCTACAGGTATGTCACCCATTGCACGGGCCGTGTTCTCAAACAATACCTGCTGCTGTTCCGGAGTCATCAGACGGAAGAGAGCTCTAGGCTGTGAATAATAGTCAGTGTCATCCTCACGGTAATCCCACTGGTATGCTGCTCCGTCAAGTTCCAAAGGCGGCTCCTTGTATTCAGTCTGGTTCATCCATTCGCCGAAACTGTTTGGCTCGTAGCCGATGGTAGAACCGTGATTGCCGTCCACACGCATCTGTCCGTCGCGATGATACATATTCAGGAACGGACAACGGCTACGGTTTACAGGTATCTGATGATGGTTCACACCAAGGCGGTAGCGCTGAGTATCGCCATATGAAAACAGACGTCCCTGAAGCATGCGGTCCGGCGAGAAACTTATTCCCGGAACTACGTTTGCAGGATTAAATGCAGCCTGTTCCACATCTGCAAAATAGTTTTCAGGATTACGGTTAAGCTCCATGATTCCTACCTCTATCAGCGGATATTCTTTCTGCGACCATACCTTAGTTAAATCGAACGGATTGTAAGGACAGTTTCTTGCCTGTTCTTCTGTCATAAGCTGTACGAACATCTTCCATTTCGGGAAGTCACCTTTCTCGATGCTTTCGTACAAATCGCGCTGATGACTCTCACGGTCTTTCGCTATGATGGCCTCTGCCTCCTGGTCCGTCAGGTTCTTGATACCCTGCATAGTGTGAAGATGGAATTTCACCCATGTTCGTACACCTTCGGCATTGATAAATGAGAATGTATGACTTCCATATCCATGCATGTGTCTGTATGAATACGGAATACCTCTGTCGCTCATCGTGATTGTTACCTGATGTAGTGCTTCGGGAAGCAGTGTCCAGAAATCCCAGTTGTTCTTGGGACTGCGCATGTTTGTGCGAGGGTCACGCTTTACGGCATGGTTCAAATCAGGGAACTTAAGCGGGTCGCGCAAGAAGAATACCGGAGTATTGTTTCCCACGAGGTCCCAGTTGCCTTCCTCTGTATAGAACTTAATGGCGAAACCTCTGATATCGCGTTCCGCATCGGCAGCTCCGCGCTCGCCTGCCACAGTAGAGAAACGAACGAACAACTCTGTCTCCTTGCCTACTTCCGAGAAGATGGCAGCTTTAGTGTATTTGGTAATATCATTAGTAACGGTAAATTTTCCGAAAGCACCCGAACCTTTGGCGTGCATACGTCTTTCAGGAATCACCTCTCTGTCAAAATGAGCAAGCTTTTCGAGGAACCATACGTCCTGCAAAAGCATAGGTCCTCTCTTTCCGGCTGTAGCCACATTCTGATTGTCGGCTACCGGTGCCCCTTGGGCTGTTGTCAGTTTTTTTGTTTCCATAAATACCTCCTTATTTTACTTAGTTAACATGTTATTTTCTATAAATGTGTCTAATTTAGTTTTATCTTCGTCTGTCAAACGGGCTGTCTTCGATTTAAGAAAACCATTGACGCCTTTTCCGGTCATATTCATAGCTTTTCTCATCCTGCGGCGCATACTTCCGGTCCTTATCTTATATGTAGTAAAAAACATGACTTTGCGTTCGTCCACAAAATCTGCTGCAGACTTGCTGAAATCAATCCATCTCCGATGCGGATGTTGCCCTATCACAAACCACCCACACGTCCAGCATCCCGACAGCACAATGTCTGAATTCAGCAACCGCTGCTTATCGAAATCGGAAATAGAAGATAAACTGACATCAAGACCTTTCGACCACAGATACATTGCTATCTCTCTGGCGTACGCAGCCGTCCTACCCGTATGGCTATAATATAAAACCGTTGCCCTCATGATTATTACTCCTTCACTACTATTACCCTGCTGTTTGGCAAATCAGGTATATAGATGTATCCCTCTTTAACTGAAATATCTGCAGGGCCTATCAAAGGACTGTCAAGACTGATATTGACAGGAGCGACGGAACGGTCGGAAAGGCTTACTTTGCTTACAGAAGCCGGAGCCCAGTTTGTGATATATATGTAATTTCCGTCGGTAGATGTTGCAATACCGTCATACTGTCCTGCAATATCGACAAACTTCTCAAGTTTAGGATTAGCCATATCACCTATCTTATATATAACATTCTTTCCTGTTGTATTTCCATCTGCAGGATAAGATGCTACATACATGCTGCCGTTATTAATGAGCAAACCGTTAGGGCCAGGCACTTTCAGCCATTCTTCAGGAGTATAACCTTTGTCACCGCTGATATCGATTCTGAATATACGGTCCGAATTTGTAACAGAAGCATACAGGTATTTACCGTCAGCAACAAGGTCGTTTACGAACAGATGCCCTTCCGGCAACCTGATAACTACAGGCTTAGATGTCTTATTAACTGTGCTATAAACTACAATCTTGTTTACATCACAGACAAAGAGTCTGTCTCCTTGTGCAAGCATTCCCTTAGGAGCGGACAGATTTCCATCAGTAGGAATAAACGTCTCCGTTTTTCCATCCTTATAATACATTATATATCCCTTGCCTTCATCATTCAACGGATTCAAATTCTCAGTTCCGAAATTGGCTATAAGAATACCATTGTTATAAGGTAATGTACTTTCGCAAAAACGTAAACCGTCATTTACAACACTCAATCCTGCCTGTGCTGAAACATATCCACAGACTCCCATAAACATAATAGTCAATATACTTTTCATACGCATTTAAAATTTGTAACAAATATAAATATGAAAAAGATATTTTGCTATATTTGCGAAATTCTATTTTCCGATAACAGTTATTGATAAAAACGATAAAAGCATAGATGGAATTAAGACAACTGAAATATTTTGAGAAAGCCTGCGAACTGAAAAACTTTTCCGAAGCATCCAGAATGCTGCACATATCGCAAAGTACACTTTCACAACAAATCAAGCAACTGGAAGACGAACTCAATGTTTTGCTTTTCGACAGGATTGGCAAAAGAATCATCCCGACAGAAGCAGGACTTGCCTTTCTTCCTTTTGCCAGAAACTCCATTCTTGAGGCTGAAAACGGGAAACAAATCATAAAGGACCTGAAAGGCATAATGACTGGAACGCTCAACATAGGTGTAACATATAGTCTTAGCCATCTGCTTACATGTTCCATTACTGAGTTTAAAAAGGCATACCCAGGAATAAAGGTCACCATAAATTTCGGTACGTCGAAAGAACAGATAAAATTCCTCGAAGACAAACAAGTGGATTGTGTACTTTCGTTCGAGCCGGAGGAAGTGGATGAAGAATATGAGAAAATCAAACTCTTCTCATCCAACCTGTACTTCATAGTACACGAATCTCACCCATTGTCTCATCTATCGTCCATATCACTGAAAAAGATACAAGATATCGACCTGATTCTCCCAGCTGTCGGATTCGCGACACGAATGAAAACAGACGAGATATGTTGCAAGAACGGCATCACACTTAAAACTGTAATGGAAATTAATGACGTTCAGACCATTATCAACCTTATAAGAAAAGGAAATTGGGGAACTATACTTACAAAAGCCGCAATAAAAGACGAACCGGACCTAATAGCAATACCAATACTGTCAGCCGAGGCACTGACATCAAAAGCCTATTTATTTTGGCCTAAGGGAAGCTACAGAAAGAAATCGGCTACTGAATTCGCCCATTTTGTACAAAAAGCAGTAAACAACGGATAGCAAATAGGCTCATAATATGCTAAAACTCATCCGGAAACGGATAAAAACTGTATTTAAGTGTAATAAAATACTTTTTCTCACCCCTTTAGAAAAAAAAATAGCAAAGATGTTTTGGTATTTTGAAAAAACTTCATACCTTTGCATCCGCAATCGAGAAATAATAACCTCGGCAACATCGGAAAATCCGATATAGGATGGCCCGTTCGTCTATCGGTTAGGACGCAAGATTTTCATTCTTGAAAGGGGGGTTCGATTCCCCCACGGGCTACAAATAAACAGTATAACGAACAATATTAAAGATTAGTCGAGATGGCAAATCACAAATCATCTATCAAAAGAATTAGACAGGAAGAAAAAAGAAGACTTCACAACAGATATTATGCAAAAACTATGCGTAATGCTGTAAGAAAACTTCGTGCAACAACAGACAAAGCTGAAGCTGTTGCTTTGTATCCAAAAGTACAGAAAATGTTGGATAAATTGGCTAAAGTTAATATTATCCACAAGAACAAGGCTGCTAACTTGAAGTCAAAATTGGCTGCACACATCGCTAAGATTGCTTAATTTTGGTACCTTAAAAAAGATATTAAGGCTGGGTTAATCACTTGGCCTTTTGTCGTTTATACGCATATCGTCCGGCAAGAAGGTGAAAATCAAAAAACATGCTGATTTTCACCTTTTTTTTGGCTATGAGAAAAGGTTATTACATAGATTTTTCGTAACTTTGAACGATTAAATAAACTATTTAAAAACATGAGTGAAGAACTGACACAGAACAGCGGAAGTAACTACTCGGCAAGCAGTATTCAGGTACTTGAAGGACTTGAAGCCGTGCGTAAACGTCCCGCTATGTATATCGGCGACATCAGCGAAAAAGGTTTGCATCACCTCGTATATGAAGTTGTAGACAACTCTATCGACGAAGCACTTGCCGGATATTGTACACATATAGAAGTAACAATAAACGAAGATAATTCAATCACAGTACAGGACAACGGTCGTGGTATCCCTGTCGATTTCCATGAGAAAGAAAAGAAATCTGCTCTGGAAGTAGTTATGACAGTGTTGCATGCCGGGGGTAAATTCGACAAAGGCTCTTATAAGGTTTCCGGAGGTTTGCACGGTGTAGGTGTATCGTGTGTGAACGCACTTTCTACCCACATGACTACAAACGTATTCAGAAACGGAAAGGTTTATCAGCAGGAATACGAATGCGGTAAGCCGCTCTATCCGGTAAAGGAAGTAGGAACTACTGATTTGAGAGGTACAAAACAGACCTTCTGGCCGGACGCTTCGATATTCACAGTTACTGAATATAAATATAACATACTTCAGGCACGTCTTAGAGAACTGGCATACTTGAACAAGGGTATTACAATCACTCTTACAGACAAACGTGAGACAGAGGAAGACGGCAGCTACAAGAGCGAAGTGTTCCACTCAGACGAGGGTGTTAAGGAATTCGTACGTTTCCTCAACTCTACAAACACCCCACTTTTTGATGACGTAATATACCTGAACACTGAAAAACAGGGTGTTCCTATCGAGTGTGCCATCATGTACAACACAGGTTTCCGCGAGAACCTGCATTCATACGTTAATAATATCAACACAATAGAAGGAGGTACTCACGAAGGTGGTTTCCGCGCTGCACTTACTCGCGTATTGAAGAAATATGCAGAAGAAAGCAAGGCACTGGAAAAAGCTAAAGTTGAAATCTCGGGTGAGGACTTCCGCGAAGGTCTTATTGCAGTAATCTCTGTAAAGGTTGCCGAACCTCAGTTCGAAGGTCAGACTAAGACCAAACTTGGTAACAGCGAAGTAAGCGGTGCCGTACAGCAGGCTGTGGGTGAAGCTCTTTCAAACTATCTTGAAGAACATCCTAAGGAGGCAAAGGTCATAGTTGACAAGGTGGTACTTGCAGCAACAGCACGTATCGCAGCGAGAAAGGCACGCGAATCTGTACAGCGCAAGAGCCCTATGGGCGGCGGCGGACTTCCGGGAAAACTGGCTGACTGTTCAAGCCGCGTGGCTGAAGAATGCGAATTGTTCCTCGTCGAGGGTGACTCTGCAGGTGGTTCTGCAAAACAAGGACGAAGCAGACAGTTCCAGGCTATCCTGCCTCTGCGAGGAAAAATCCTGAACGTAGAGAAAGCCATGTGGCACAAGGCATTCGAGAGTGATGAAGTGAACAACATCATACAGGCACTTGGAATCCGTTTCGGCGTTGAAGAAGAAGACAGCAAAAAAGCAAACATCGAAAAACTCCGCTACCACAAGGTGATAATCATGACCGATGCCGACGTCGATGGTTCTCACATCGGCACACTTATAATGACATTGTTCTACAGATATATGCCTGAGATTATCCAGGAAGGACACTTGTATATTGCAAACCCTCCATTGTACAAATGTACAAAGGGTAAAATAAGCGAATACTGTTACAACGAAGAAGCAAGACAGGCATTCATCGAAAAATACGGCGACGGAAATGAACAAGGAATACACACTCAGCGATACAAAGGTTTGGGTGAAATGAATCCTGAACAGCTTTGGGAAACAACAATGAATCCTGAAACCCGTATTCTGAAACAAGTACAGATAGAAAATGCCGCTGAAGCGGACTATATCTTCTCTATGCTTATGGGAGATGATGTAGCTCCTCGACGCGAATTCATAGAAAAGAATGCCACTTATGCCAATATTGACGCATAAGGTGGTTTATGTTTAACTAAATTTTTTACCTCCTCACATCTTACATGGAGGAAAGCCCCGGAATCCACAAAGTTCCGGGGCTTTTTTATTATTAATCCGTTTATATTTCATCATTGTAAAAACGCATTCAGAAAGCATATAACGCGGTTTCATGCCATAAAACATTTATATTTTTACTCCAAACCGGATAAGTATTATCATAAAATAACTATTTTTGGAAAAAGAAATAACTAAATAAAAACTAATACCAAAAGAAAGATATGAAACTGACATTTCGTATTAAGTATCGTACCGTATGGGGTGAAAGTCTGAGGGTCGTGATAAACGGCGACGAGAAAAACTCGCTTCCTCTTTTCACGCGCGATGGCCAGGAATGGCAAGGAACATTCAATTATGACCTGCCTGAAAATTCCGATATTGTGCCATACAGATATGCTGTTTTCAGAAATGAAGACTGCGTAAGAAAAGAGTTTGGCGCAATCCCCCACTCTATTATAAAAGGTAATGCACAGCAGCATCATTTCATCTTTGACGACTGCTGGCGTGACTTGCCGGAAGGAAACCACAGATACAGTTCAGCATTCAACGGCGTCCCACACACCGAAGAGCCGAAAAGACTTAAAGACAATGTGGGCTGCTGCATCACATTCAGGGCATTATGTCCGGGACTGAGACACAAGGAACAGGAATTAGGAATAATAGGCAGCTGCAACGCACTTGGCAGCTGGGAATATTACCGTCCGTTAAGAATGCAGGAAATATTGCCTGACGTATGGTATATCTCTATAGATTCATCTTCACTGACATTTCCTTTTGAATATAAGTTTGTTGCGGTAAGTTCAAAGAACGGAGCTGTAGAAGAATGGGAAAACGGATGCAACCGTAC
>CALUJF010000006.1 GCA_944320855.1 uncultured Phocaeicola sp. | reverse complement strand
AATACTCTTTCGCTACTCAATCCATCAGTGCGCCCGATGTGACGAACACTAAACATACCGTCAAACGATTCGGCATACAAAGCAGAAACAGACAATACAAAAGATATGACTAATACAATATATTTTAAATTTATCTTCATATATTAAATCAACGGATACTTACATCCTTAAATTTCACAAAGGCTAATATGATACAAATATAAACAAAATATATTAAAACCGTATATTTAATCAACCTATTTCTAGTATTATCACGCCACAGGCAACTAAAGCCCAATAAAATTATCTGATTAAACAACATATCTATTGCACCAAAATATTGTTTGAACAGTATTATACTATATTTCAATATACATAATAGCGCCTGATGAATAATAGGTGAACTTAGTTCACTTTATTTTCATCAGGCGCCAAACAAACATCAATAAAATAAAAATACTGACATCATTCCAACTTATGTATAACCAGTCCCGAACGAAGCTTAGGTTCAAACCATGTAGTCTTCGGCGGCATGATATTTCCAGTATCGGCAATGTCCATCAACTGTTTCATAGATACAGGATAAAGGGCAAGAGCCATAGCCATTTCACCACTGTCTACCCTGCGTTTCAGTTCTTCCAGTCCGCGGATTCCGCCAACAAAATCTATTCTCTTGTCCGAACGCAAATCCTTGATACCAAGTATCTCGTCGAGAATCAGATTAGAAGAAATTGTCACGTCAAGCACTCCTATCGGGTCATTGTCATCGTATGTACCAGGCTTGGCAGTAAGACTGTACCACTTTCCCGCAAGATACAATGAGAAATTATGAAGTGATGAAGGCTTATAGATAGTTTCACCTTTTTCTTCGACTATGAAGTCTTTATCCAATGCTTTCAGGAACTGTTCTGCTGTAAGACCGTTCAAATCCTTTACTACTCGGTTATAATCGATAATAGTCAATTGCGATGCAGGGAAGCATACAGCCATGAAGTAGTTATACTCTTCGTCGCCCTTGTGGTTTGGATTCTGAGAAGCTTTCTCGGCACCTACCAATGCTGCGGCTGCACTTCTGTGATGACCGTCGGCAATATACAGAGCCGGCATATCGGCAAACAGAGCGGTAATACGGTCTATATCTTCTTTTTCATCAATAACCCAGAATGTATGTCCGAAACCGTCGCCCGGAGCTATGAAATCATATTCCGGTGTGCGTGATGTGTATTTGGCAACTATTGTATCAAGTTCTGCATTATCCGGATATGCAAAGAACACAGGTTCTATATTAGCATTGTTCACACGGACATGCTTCATACGGTCCTCTTCCTTGTCGCGACGTGTAAGTTCATGCTTCTTTATCACACCATTCATATAGTCAGGAACGTAAGCACCTACCACAAGACCATACTGAGTCTTGCCGTTCATGGTCTGTGCATAAACATAGTAGTTTTCCTTATCGTCCTGCACCAGCCATCCTTTTTCCTGGAACATTTTGAAGTTCTCCACGGCCTTATCGTATACAGCAGGGTCATGTTCATCAGTTCCTACCGGGAAGTCTATTTCAGGCTTGATGATATGGTATAATGACTTTTCATTACCCTTGGCCTCCTCGCGCGCCTCTTCTGAATTCAATACATCATATGGTCGGGAAGCCACTTCCTCCACCATTGATTTCGGTGGGCGTACCCCCTTGAAAGGTTTAATTACAGCCATAGGCAATGATTTTTTATTTGTTTACACGGAATTTTTCGCAACCATCCTTGAAGTAAGCCACAATCTGCTTTGCAGCGGCAATACCGGCATTGATATTAGCCTCGGCAGTCTGGGCACCCATCTTCTTAGGAGTTGAGAAATATCTGCCGGCACATTTAGCGGCAAATTCTTCATTCATGTCAGGCATGATGTCTGTTACATACTTCAAGTCCTGACGTTCTTCCATCAGTTTCAGAAGTCCTTCTTCGTCGATAACTTCTTTTCTTGCAGTATTTACGAGCAAACCGTTCTTTGGCATCAGGTTCACCATATCGTAATTGATAGATTTGCGAGTTTCAGGAGTCGCAGGAATATGGAGCGATACAACATCGCAAGTCTTGTAAAGTTCCTCTGCAGAATCTACAGGAGTAACACCGTCAGCCTTGATAGCTTCCTTAGGACAGAAAGCATCATAAGCATAAATGTCCATACCGATACCTTTGGCGATACGGGCTACGTTGCGTCCCACATTACCGTAAGCATGAATACCAAGTTTCTTACCCATAAGTTCTGTACCTGCCTTACCGTTGTAGAAATTGCGGACAGCCATAATCATCATACCGAAAGCAAGCTCTGCCACAGCATTTGAGTTCTGTCCAGGAGTATTCATCACGCATACACCGTGAGCTGTAGCCTCAGCCAAATCAACATTATCGTATCCGGCACCTGCACGGACTACAATCTTCAGTTCCTTGGCAGCATCGAGTACTTCTTTATCCACAATGTCACTTCGGATAATAATGGCGTTTACATCTTTTACGGCATCAAGCAATTGAGATTTCTCTGTATATTTTTCAAGCAACACGAGTTCATAACCTGCTGCTTCTATTTCCTTACGAATACCATCCACAGCTACCTTGGCGAATGGTTTTTCTGTTGCAATCAAGACTTTCATGTGTAGTAAAATTTAAGTGTTCCACCATTAATGCATTTTTTCGAATTCCTGCATGCATTCGATAAGAGCCTTAACGCTTTCAAGAGGCATAGCGTTATAACAAGAAGCACGGAATCCACCTACTGAACGGTGACCTTTGATACCCACCATACCACGTTCTGTAGCGAACTTCAGGAAGTCAGCTTCCAAATCCTTGTATTCATCAGCCATTACGAAGCAGATGTTCATCAGCGAGCGATCTTCTTTCACTGTCACTGTGCCGCGGAACAACTTGTTACGGTCAATTTCAGCATAAAGCAAATCGGCACGTTCCTTAGCCCTGCGCTGCATTTCTTCCACACCGCCCTGAGCCTTTATCCATTTCAGTGTCTGCAATGCAGCATAGATAGGCACTACAGGAGGAGTGTTGAACATAGAACCCTTGTCAACGTGTGTCTTATAGTCGAGCATTGTAGGGATATGGCGTGTAACCTTGCCAAGTGCTTCATCTTTCACGATTACGAAAGTAACACCTGCAGGAGCCAGATTCTTCTGAGCGCCACCATAGATACAGATATATTTTGAAACGTCAATAGGACGTGAGAAAATATCAGATGACATATCAGCAATCAAAGGAACATTCACTTCAGGGTCTGAATGCAATTCTGTTCCGTAGATAGTATTGTTGGTAGTAATATGGAAATATTCCGCATCTTCAGGAACAACATAGTCCTTAGGAATATATGTATATCCGTCTTTTTCAGATGAAGCGACTTCCACTGCTTCACCGAAAGCTTTAGCTTCCTTCAATGCTTTCTTAGCCCAAGTACCTGTGTTAAGATAAGCAGCTTTCTTTTCAAGGAAGTTATATGGAACCATACAGAATTCAAGGCTTGCACCGCCACCGAGGAATATCACTGAGTACCCTTCCGGGATATTTAATATCTCTTTAAACAAAGCAACGGCTTCGTCCACTACCGGCTGAAAGTCTTTTGCGCGATGACTGATTTCCATCAACGAAAGTCCAGAGCCGTTAAAATCCAATATAGCTTGTGCTGTTTTCTCTATTACTTCGCGAGGCAAAATAGATGGTCCCGCATTAAAATTATGTTTTTTCATTTGGCAGTTGTTTAATTGGTTTTACATATATTTTAATATCTAACGTTCGCGAATTTATGTATTTATTTCCACACATCCAAACTTTAATCTAATAAAATTACACCTACAAATGAAAATTTCTTTCATTTTATGATATGAAGCATAATTTTACTATCATTTTGACACATAATTATTATACTGTGGTGTATTTTGTGATACGAACCATAGCAAATTGAGAATTCAACCAGAAATTCTGTATGTGCTCTGACACAAAGTTATCATTTTGCCAGTTCTATCAAAGTTTTTACCCCCTTAATCTTTTCATTTTGTATCAACTTTAACGTTTGTTGGCTCTTTTTTCTTGATATTGCGACAAAGGCATAATGTTCCTTAACATCAACCTTTCCTACATCATCCTTGTTCAGCCCGCCTTTCTTGAAAAGGAATCCTACTATGTCTATCTTATTAATCTTATCCTTCTTTCCCTTGCCTATATATAAGGTGACAAACTCCGGTTTCGACGGTTTGGGAGTGACTTCGGGCAGGACAAATTCTTCAATCTCGGCCGGAAGATATTCAGGAGTTTTCTCTTCTGCATACATTATTATATATGCACTACCTTCGGCATCCCATCTTGCAGTACGTCCGTTCCGGTGTATAAATCCGTCTTCCGCAACAGGCAGATGATAGTGGACTACATTCTTTATCCCGGAAATATCAAGTCCGCGTGCTGCAAGGTCAGTTGAGATAAAGATATTGCAACTTCCGTTTCTGAACTTATACAATGCTCTTTCGCGGTCGTCCTGGTCCATTCCTCCGTGGAAAGTTTCGCAATACACTTTCATAGAATGCAAGTACTTTCCTACCCTGTCCACACTCTCACGATGATTGCAGAAAACGAGCGTCTGCTCCGCACCCAGAGTGCAAACCAGTTTATACAGCGTTTCCAACTTATCTTTTACCGGTGATTCCACCTTATATAAATGAAGCCTGTCCGACAATTGCTCTTCCGAATTCAGGAAATTCAGCCTTACACTCTTGTTTACTCCCGTAAAACGTGGTATCTCTTCTGCATCCGTAGCAGAAAGAAGGAATCTTCTACGCAAGTTAGGCAACTTTCCTATCACATCGGCCATTTCCTCCTGAAATCCGAACTCCAAACATTTGTCGAACTCATCTATTATAAGTACACGCACTGTAGAGGCATCAATATTCCCTTTCCCCAAATGGTCGTTCATACGTCCCGGTGTTCCGATAATCACCGACGGACGGATACCTTTCATTGTACGGTGCTCGTCCATGGCCGGTCGTCCACCATAGCAACTCATAACCTGGAAATCCGTAGCCATCGCCTTGAAGACCTGCTCTATCTGCAATGCCAGTTCTCGCGACGGAACAAGCACCACAGCCTGTATCCCCTCTGTATCCTTCTTCAGTGTCTGCACAAGCGGAATGAGATATGCCAATGTCTTTCCGGAACCGGTAGGCGAAAGCAGCACAATGTCGTTTCCTTCCTTATAAGCATCTACAGCAGCCTGCTGCATAGCGTTCAACTCTTCTATTTTCAGATTCTTCAGTATTGTACGGATATCCATTATCATATTATTTTTTAACTGTGTATTTAGAATAATTCAAACTGGGTAGGATTAGAGCTCTTTTTTAAAAATGACAAGAACTTCTCCAAATCAGACTTATCTACATTCAAATTTTCATTCTGAGCATGTTCTAATATTCTCATAAAGTCTATGCGCATAAGTAAATCTTTATTAATAACCCTCTTTGCATCAACAAACAATAATGATTGAATGAAAAGTTGGACAGGGTTACTATTTAATATGCTTTGCGCGACACGAGCTTCATCATAGTTATCAAATCCCAATAAATAACACGTGTCATCCAACATTACAGGTTTACTATCTATTTCCCCCACTAATGAAAAGTGAGGTTTCTTATAAAGACCGGAAACTACGACTTTATATTTTTTAAAAGAATAATCACCTATTCCAAAAAGACAAAACCGAGGACGATTTTTATAAATACTACTACCTCTTTTATCCAAATATTCAGCATGTTTATTCAAGTAATCGTATGCCAACGGGCATGACTGTCTAATCCATCCGGTATCTTCATTTGTTGATTTTTGTGTTACAATAACGTACTTGCGTGTATTACTGATTTGGTCTTCTTTTATATCCGAACTTTTAACAAGAGGATAAACCAAATCACTCTCTATATTTACAATTTGACCTAATCCGTTTACATATTTTCCGTCTATTAACGACAACTCCATCACTTTTGAGCAGTCATGCTTTACACCGGACCACCATATAAGAGGCGATTTCCCGTCCATATAATGATATTTTGCGTAAGATATTATATCTGAAACAAAACTATTGCCAATCCATCCATATTCCTGCAAACGTTTCAAAGAATAAAAATCTCGTACAATACATTGCCTGTTAGCTTTATTTCCTATTTCCGCATATAAAAGTGCCGCTGCTACCGATATTCCAAATTCTTTTTTTGCATCTATATTATATTGGGTTATAGAAGTAATCGGGTATCGACTGTTTTTTTGCTCATAAACAATATTTTTTATTACAGATGTCTTTACGAGTAAAGCCAACGTGGCACATTCACCTTCAAGAAAATCAATCATTTGGCTGCAAATATATTCGGCAATATCAAAGTTCCCTTTACCTGTTATAGCATTAAGTCCCTTTACTTTCTTGAAATTACTTTTTACAGGAAGATTTCCACTTTGAATTATACCTAATTTACTGTTTGTTACCCATGGAGGATTTCCTATAACCAATACATCCCTGCCCTTAAGACACTTCTTTATAGAATTAAAATTAAAGTCAAAAACATTTTGATGAAACAGATTGATTTTAACCTTATTGGCATTCGGATTATCTAAATAATACTGCAAGATACTGACCTTCAGTTCTTCAAGATATGGTTCATAAATTTCTATACCATAAATATCTTCAATGCTATCAAAAGTCTGTAAGGCCGCCAATATGAAATGCCCTTTACCACATGTAGGTTCAACTATTACGTGTGGATTTATGCCTTGCTCCTTTAGTAAACGACAAACTGACAAAGCCAGTTCCATACTTGTTTGCCAATCACCATATTCTTCCTTACTAACATTATCGGTAGCATCGTCGCACTTAATAGAACAAATATCATCAGCATCTCTAAAAAAATTAGAGATACCACAAAAAGTTTCCATTTGAATATTTGCCAAATTCAAAGGGAGCGATTTAACAGATTCAATATAACTAATTGCCGTCATATTTTACTATAGTGGTTATTCCGGTAACATTTTCTTCAAGCGATACAATTCTACTATATTGAAGCCTCCATTGCAAGGCATTTGAAATAGTCAAGTACCCTATTTCCGGAGGGTTATTCAAGATATCCTGAGCCATTTTATACAATGTGACATCATCTGCAGGTATATTACGATCTGATAGAAAAGCATATATATCATCAAGATTGCCTTTATTATTTATAATTTGTCGTAATCCTATAGTTGTCTGATAATCAGCAGTACGGCTTGCATCAATAAATGTACAGGATATGAAATCCAACATGCCCTTCTTTTGTACATCATCATCTTCCTTTTTATACACAAACACTATAAGATTATATCCCAAACCAAAAAATTTTTTGTTTACTATCTTTATAAGGACAGCTTGAATTTAAACTTTTTTTCATCGAACCTGCTTTTTATATTTCCAATTAATGCAAAGATAATCAATCTCACAATAACACATGACAGATAACGGATAATTTTAGAACATAATCTCAAGCATTTAGCTTAGAAAAACATTTTCGTCAGTTCATAATCTCTAAATACAATCTATATTTATATAAACAAAGGTTGTATTTTTATATATATAAGTTATATTTATAAATACATAAGTTGTATTTACAGAATTTGTCAGGCCAAAACAAACTTTATATGCCCGGAAAATGAAGTTTTTTCTCCATCAATAAAATAATGCAAAATATTTGCCTCGTACCCAAAAAGTAACGTACTTTGCAGCAACAACATCAAAAAGAAATATGGCAGACAATTATATAGAAAACAAATACGAGCAATATCAGGCACGAAAGGCTGCATGGCAGAAATCAGGAATGAAAAAGAAAAAGCCGAGTGCAGTACATGCTTCTGCGACTGGTTCCGGTATGCAGAAAACGTATCTGCAAAGCCACGTAAAACGTGTGGTTGCGATACACGACCTGTCCGGAGCCGGAAGAGTATCTCTAATGGCAGTAATTCCTATTCTTTCTTCCATGGGGATACAGGTTTGTCCCCTACCAACGGCTGTCCTCTCGGCGCATACACAATATCCGCATTACTCGTTCCTTGACCTGACTGAGGAAATGAAACGAATAATAGAAAGCTGGGAAAAGCTTGATATGAAGTTCGATACATTCTACACCGGATATCTCGGTTCACCGCAGCAAGTACAGATAGTAGAGAATTTCATATCGAAGTTCCGCCGCCCACAGGATATGGTGGTAGTGGACCCGGTGCTTGGTGACAACGGCAATCTGTACAAAGGAATCACGGAAGATATGGTGACAGAGATGAAGAAACTCATACGATATGCCGATGTGATTACTCCAAACATGACAGAAGTTTTCAAACTCCTGGATATGGAATATAAAAGCGAGGTGACTGTACAGGAAATGAAATCATATCTCAAGCAACTTTCCGATGCAGGGCCGGACATAGTGATAGCTACAAGCGTACCGGTTCCTGAAAATACACATATGACTTCCGTCTTTGCATACAACCGCCACGGCAACAGATACTGGAAAGTAACCTGTCCGTATCTTCCGGCTCACTATCCGGGCACTGGGGACACATTCACAAGCGTAATAACCGGTTCATTGATGCAAGGTGACAGCCTGCCGATAGCACTTGACAGGGCTACACAGTTCATCCTTCAGGGAATACGTGCCACCTTCGGTTACGAATACAACAACCTCGATGGTATAATGCTTGAAAAGGTACTTCACAATCTTGATATGCCGATACAGATAAGCAGTTACGAGGTTTTGGAATAATGCCTGTCTGATATATTTTATTAAGACTTAGATATTTAGAAAAACAATTTTACTGCTTGCAGAATTATTTTTCAATTATCGGAAAGACATTATTTATATCTATTTCCACCTCTCCAAAACTGATCATTGCATTAAAAAGGCAAACTTTCTCATACTCATGCAGACAGTTTGCCATAATTATATCCTCTTCTATAATTCCTTCTGCAAAGAGTCTTGCCCTGCGTGTTCCTTTCAGCAATGGATATTTCGGGGTGTACCACTTTCCATCTTTATATAGTGCCATGTTTGCTATAGACGTGTCAGTCAGCATACCGGAGCGGACTATCACTACATCATCAGCATCGCCACGCAAGGCAAAGTTACGGTCCAAGACAGAACGGTCTGCGTATTTGAATGAATATTCAGCCGAATCGTCATTCACAAGTTGCAGCGATTTTACCTCACGAATCCTGTACGGGAAATATTCGACTTTCTCTACCGCTGAAGTATATTCCACACGGCAACGGGTTCTTCCTTCACAACCTTCAGCAGTTATAAAGTCCTCCAATGAAACCGGCATGACAGAACTCCCATAATGCATACGGATTGTATTGTTCATCCTCTCATCATGGGCAGACAGATTCTCTATCACTCCGTCGTTTATACATATTGTTTCAATAAAACGGTACATAAACTTTCCGAATCATCTCTTTATATTCGCTTTCCATATCACTTTTGAAGGTTATGCCTCCTCCACTCTTGAACACCATAGTGCCGTCAGGTTGCTGTTCCACAAATCGTATTATAACCGCACTGTCAAGATTTTTCCCATCGAAGTAACCTGTTACTCCGGTATAATATCCTCGGTCGTATGTCTCAGCCTCACGTATTATTTCCACTGTTTTCTTCTTTGGTGCTCCTGTCACTGAACCGGCAGGCAGAAGTCTGAAAAACATATCTCCCAATGTATCCCGAAAACCCTCCGGCAAGCGCCCTCTTATTTCCGAACTGACCTGAAGAAAAGTGCCGTTGTGTGTCTGAACCTCATCTATATATCTGTACTTTGTGACAGTCACTTCCGATGCTATCCGGCTCAAATCGTTTCTTATCAAATCCACAATCGTAGCATGTTCAGCCGATTCTTTCACATCATTCAGAATTACAGAAGCCGCTTCAGGATAGGCTGCATCAATCGTTCCCTTCATAGGATAGGAATAAATCATACCATCCGAAATCCTTACAAAAATCTCAGGCGAGAACATTACGAAACGGTCTTTCATCAGCAGCCTGTACTTGGCACGCGAGTGAATGAATATATCTTCAAGTGTAAGGTCGGTTCTGACCGGTGTGCCACAAGTAAGATTGGTAAGAAATGAATTTCCGGCATACAGATTCTTATATACAGTGTCGAACGAACGGGAATATTCCTCTATCGTCTGCGGATGCGGTTCCCATGCGAAAGTTCCTTTCATTACTGCAGGTTCTTCATCATAATTTCCACCTGACGGAAAACTGAACTGGATTTCATCAGCCGGCAGATTACCCGGTTCTTCTACAATACAGTCCTTTTCATCGAAATCTATCAGAAAGAAGAACGGTATTCCTCTTCTGCCATAATAGTTCATTCTCTTTATAGCATCCTGGCGCGACAGGAAGTTTAGTCTTGACATTTGTTTTTGCGAGTTTTAAAAGAAAGAATATAAAGTGTAATGCAAGTGGCAAGTACTCCCATAAACAGTTTTAGCCACCACGTATCAAAAATAAAAACAATACAATGTACAGCAGTAATCCACAATGTACCTACGGATATAATCTTGATTCTTAAAGGAATAGACTTATCCTCGCGGAAACTCTTTATATAAGGTCCCAGCTGCGGATGCTCAGTCAGCCACTTATAGGCACGCGGCGAGCTGCGGAAAAACAATGCAGCCGCCAATAAAAGGAAAGGTGTTGTAGGCAATACAGGAAGAAAGATTCCTATAATGCCTAACAACACCGAAACAAAGCCTATGACACTGTATATGTATTTCATATTGCAAAAATAGTATGATTGGAACTGAAATACAAATACGAGCAAGATTTTAGTTTATTAAAACACATTTTTTCCTCATCTTGCGGTCGCAGTAACGCCTGCACTGTCCGCAAATGTCATACCCGAGCATGGCTCCCAAAATGAAATCCTCTTCCGGTGTCAGCTGATTCAGCGGACGTGTAACTATCATCCGTATGGCATTGATACACTCGTCCTTGCCGAAAAACAGATTGATACGTTCATTGTCTACCTCCTGAATGATAAACTTTATACGCTGTCTCTTCAGACGGTTCACGGCAAACTCCTGATTTCTCCTGTTCATGGTGTAAAGCACCATCTGTCGTACACCTTTCTTGAACTCATACACATGGTTCAGGAACACTTTCATGTCCGTAGGATTTACATTCTGCATCATCATAGGCTATAGGTTTTACGTATAAATATCTTTACAATAATGTCTTGATATGTTCAGTCCACGCAGTCACTCTCCCATCAGTCTTGCCGCTCTCGTTCATCTCGTCTATGGCAAGCCCTACGAACTGTCCGTCTACAACAGCTACGGACGAAGAGTAAGTATAATCAGCATCAGACACACCATTTATAAACTCACATCCTGTACCTTTCAAATCTTCATAGATGATTCCCATTCCGTCGCAGAAAGTATCTGCATACGATTCCGAATCTCCACATCCGAACAGGCCGACAAGCTTACCGCTCAGGTCAAGCCCTTTCAGGAGTTTGATTCCGTCGTACCAGTCGTCCTGCAACTCTCCGTCGCCCCATGTAGACGTACCCAACAGAAGGACATCGTATGAGTTTACCATTTCCGCAGTCATCTTGCTCACATCATGTACATCAGCAGAAGAAACTCCCAATTTACCTGCAATTATTCCTGCTACCGCCTCTGTAGTTCCTGTAGTGGAACCATAAAAAATTCCTGTCTTTTTCATTTCCTTACATTTAATTGATTTGACATTGCAAAGTAACTATGAATGTAAAGATTTTGAAATACCTAAAATTAGGTATTTTGCAGGCCGTTTCCGATGTGTAAATACATAAAAATAGGCAGTAAACACTGTATGTTTAGCGTTTACTGCCCGTTTGCTGCCTGTTCAGCAGCTATATAAGAAAACAACAAATTTACATAGATGAGTTGTTATTGAAGTATGTATTTACAATTTCCTTGTAACTAACAATACAACTATCCAACTCTATTTTATCACTACTCGTACTCTTATTATATCTGATAACCAATTTATCAGGAGTCTGACCATTCAATAAAGAATAGAGATTTATATAACGTATATCACCGTAGTCACCTTTTTTGACATCTTCGTCATCCTCTGACGATACTAGCTCCTCATGATTCAACTTCAAAACTACCTTGTCAGAAGTACAGTCTTCACTCACTCTTGATATACTCAATGAGTGTTTTGCCAATTCGCTGCTCAATTCATCACTTCCAACATTCTTTATATCATACTGAATATCCAAAAACATTGTATTGGCATCATAAAACGGGAAAGCATATTGTGACAAGCCAACATAATCTATATATGAATTTCCGTCACTCTCAATACTGGAACTATATAACTCTTTAATAGCAACAGGAGCAGACTGAAGTTCAACATCTATCTCACTTACACCTGTAACCAAATCTTCCCTTTTATACTTATAATATATCCATGCATATTCCATATTAATAAAAGAACTCGAAATCAAAGACTGATCGGTAGGATTTAATATTAATTTGTAGAGATTTTTGAATGAACAACCATTAAGACTTGGAACAACCTTAATATATTCTTTACCATAATTATACGGATCCGGATCACCCAAACAAGAACTCAACCCCAATACAGCCATCATAGCGGTGAACAGCACCGCAAACTTTGTTTTCTTCATAAATATCTTTCTCTTTTAAATTTAATTACACTATATATGTAATGCAGGATACATATAAATACTGCATAACACTTTTAAAAAATTATTCTATTGCTGCAAAATCGTCCAAATGTTCGTCCACATATTCGGCTATGGTAGCAGTAACCATCTCCTCCATGTCCATGAACTGTTCCTCCAAGTCATCGAATGCCTCATACTGTTCATACATAGCCATGAACTCCTCGTCGGTACAGTCTTTCTGCAAGTCCTCTTTATTGGCATCATATATCACCTTCGCATCGTAAATCAGTTTCGCAAAATCCTTTGCACCAAACATCCTCATAGCCTTGGCAAAAGGATTCTCAAAGATATAAGGGCCATATCCGTTCTGAATCAACTGTACGAATCCGCCTTCAAGCACTTCTTCACGGAAAAAATGATATCCCAACAATGAGTGCTGATAACCGTTGAGCAAAGGCATTGTCTCGGCTGTGATTTCACCGCCTGTCACTTCTATATACTTATCCGTAAAAACCTTCAGAAAAGCGTCCATTCCTTCTTCCGCTCCCCTGCGCAAATCCTCATCAGATACTGTTATCTTTTTTGTTTCCATACTGCT
Organism: uncultured Phocaeicola sp.; assembly: GCA_944320855.1. Taxonomy (GTDB): domain Bacteria; phylum Bacteroidota; class Bacteroidia; order Bacteroidales; family Bacteroidaceae; genus Phocaeicola. The sequence continues at coordinate 77,359 of CALUJF010000006.1, read as the reverse complement.
GTTTTTATTTGTAAGCACAAACATACGCAAAATCTCCGAATGTTAAAATAACAGCATAAAAAATATCACGACAAAGGAAGTTATATTATCAAACTTTCACTTATCATTATAAAAAAAGAAAGACAATTCCAATACTTAAAGCATCGGAATCATCTCTCCTGGTTTATTCTAATTTTTATAGCGAAAGTTATTTAATGATATAAAAATCCCTCTCCACCGGTTCAGCAGTCTGAACTTTACCGCCAATACCGTACTGCCATGCTACAACAGTTACCTTAACCGGATATTTGCTTTTTACAGGGATATCGGTTATTCTCAGAGTATTGCCATCAACTACAGCCGAGCCCTGCTTAACATAATATGAAACAGGAAGACCGCAATCCGAAACAGCATTCAGGGTTACTTCTTTTGTTCCGGCAGAAATATCTTCTATACCCGGAAACATAATGTACTGACGTTTGCCACCGGTATTTCTGTAAGGGATTTTAAGGCTTAACTCCTGAACAGCTCCCTTATATTTCTTGTCACCACCATTGCTTGCCAGCAGTGTTATGTCAGCCGTACGACGCGGATTATACATACCCATTCTGTAGAAACTTACTCTGAAGGTCGTATCATTTATAACTTCTACAGGACCGCATACCCTATCCATCGTAATCTTTCCACCAGTGTTGTCATCACTTGGTTCGGTTCTCAATGAATCTGTAAACACAGGGGTGATATTGAAAGTAAGCCCATCTTCATGAGGAAGAAATCTTAATGCAGCTTTTACGTGCGAAGCCGAATTATACCCCGTAAGTTCGCAATTCTGCATGAAACCGATGTACTGCATCTTCTTGTTTCTGTGCTGCCTGTATCTGTCTTCCGTCAGCATAGCCATCTCCTCATCAAAATACCAGAAAGCATCATGCCTGTCGCCCTTATACTTATTGTAAGGAGCTGCTTTTGGTCGTTTTGCCTTGTCGCCCCACCAGCGTTCAGCCAACCATCCTTCTTTCACATTAACTTTCTTCAGAGCCACAGGAGAATCTATATTCTGATTTTGCGGATATCTCCATTCGAGTGCTTTTCTGATGAACAAGGCTATATAATCGGCTGTCTGTGATGCAACATCGAAGTGTCCTCTTCCGGTATCACAGAGGAAAGATATACAACTGTCCGGATACATCATCCTGAAAGCGAGTGCCGGATTAACCCTTGCCTCCCACCATTCATATTCCCCTTCAATCATCAGTCCCGGAATACCGTCTATATTCCTCGTACGTCCCCATTCAAGGTTTTCCCTGCCATAACCGCAAAGGTTAGTACGTGGAGCATCACCGTGAAGTGATATTACGGCAAGAGTCCTTTCCGGATTCCATGCAGCGAAGTTCCACGGATATGTAGCCATAGCCGAATGTCCTATAGGAATAACAGGAACATATTTCAACTCACTATATCCACTCACCTCGGCAAAGTCATTCATCATGGTTTCAAATGCTTTCTGCACACCTGTTTCCACTTTCCACTGCTGGTCAAGCCCGGGAGTTATCCATATCATGCCCACCCCCATATCGGCAAGCTTCTGTCTGAAACTGTCCATTTCAAACAATGTTTCTTCCGACATGTTATGCTGCCCTACCATCACGGCTCTCACCATCTCACATTTAGGCGGAATCCATAGAAAAGCATCCGGATTTCTGTTCGTTTCCGAAGAAACCATACCTTTAATACCTACACTCCACTGCCATTCTCCTGCAAAAGTGCATACTGACACCATGGCCAGCATCATAATCATTAATATCTTTCTCATGGCATCAAATCATTTTTTATTTCTTATTCTCAATATTCCAATAAACCACATACCTCTGTCTGTGTACATCAAACAAAGGTTCTACTTCTACTCCCTTGTCCGACACAAACTTTAATCCATCCTGTTTTGTAAAACAGTCTTCAGGTTTTCTACAACTCACTTTCGCCTTTTCTTCAAGTCCTTCAGGAATGTTGTAATCGTATGTATAGTAATCATTATATAATTCCGGATTTGAATGTGGAGCCGGTTCTTTCATTCCTTCCGTACCCAATTCTCCGGCCATCACGACAGGTCCATAAAGCAGTGCGGCAATATTCTTATTATCAGGAGTATATTCCCATCGTAACTCCATAGGATAAACAATATCTATCCTGTCATCGTTTCTCCATGTCCGGTCAATCTCAATATATCCATTTTCATTGGTTTTCACACGATAATTCTTGCCATTGACTTTCACTTTAACATTCTTACTCCACGACGGATAGCGTAAATATACTACAAATTCGGTTGGTTTATCAGTTTCAACCTTTAAAGTTACGTTCTCCTTGTATGGAAATTCTGTAAGCTGGGTTATTTTGACATTCCTTTCTTTCCATGTAAGCACAGAAGGAATAAAAAGATTAACGAACAAGCCTTCGGCATTATGGTAATAAATACTTTCAGCATACTTGGCGTGACTTTCAAACCCACTTCCAACGCAACACCAGAACGAATTGAACGGAGTGCTGTAAACTTTATGGCTGCCCGTCTTCAACGGCAGGAAATACGCCACCATACCTGTTTCAGTATCCTGCTGTCCAAGTATATGGTTATACAAAGCACATTCATAATAATCGGCTACATGGGACGAGGCATTCCAACAGAACAGATGGCGACTGAGTTTCAACATGTTGTAAGTACAGCATGTTTCCCCCGTATATCCGGTTATATGTTTAGAAAATTTACCGGTATCAAAGAAATGTTCCTTATCACTGCTGCATCCGGGAGCAAAAGAATGTTTTTCAATCATTGTTTTCCAAAAGAACTCCGACAGATTTCTGCTCACTGCATCACCCGACAGCTCATAATTTCTGGCCTCTGCCAAAACCTTTGGAATAAACGTATTGGTATGTTTGGTTCCAAGGTCATCAATGTTTTTCTTCAGAGGGTCAATAACCTCATTATGATAGAAGAAACCGGCAAGCCATTTATATCTCTCATCACCAGTAAGGGCATACAGATTGTAAAATGACTCATTTATTCCACCGAACTCATTTCTTATCATCCGTCTGCGAGTATCGTCATCAAGAATATGAAGCTTACCGTAAGCCCAGTCTCCCATACCTGCAGCTATATCCAAGGCCTGTATGTTTCCTGAATACAGATACTGGTCTATCAGTCCGGACAATATTTTATGAAGGGTGTACCATGGTGCCCAGACACTTTTTCCACGAATATTTCTGTTAATCAGCTCTTCGGGAAAAGCACTCAAATATCCAGTACCATATACCTTCTGAACTTCAGCCAATCCACTGACCAGACTGTCTCCCTTCAATTTAAAAACATCACTTCCGGTTGCCGCATACATAAGCGAATAAGCTGAAAGAAGATGTCCTGTCACATGTCCTCTTAATTCACAGTCAAGCGATTCCCAACCTCCAAGCTTTTTCACAGTCATATATCCGCCTTCACGTCCGGCATAAACACCGGCTGTAGTACGGAAACTGTGTAGCAGTCTGTCAACATCTATTGAAACCATCCATACTGAATCTCTGTCCATATTGTCTTTAAACCTGCTGTCTAAAAGACGTACATCTTCAAGGTCAAAACACTTGGCAGAATATTCAATACCGGAACTGATTTTCTGTTTATCTTCAAACAAGCCAGGATATACAGACTGTGCATTCATAGCCTGTAGTGATAATAAAGACAATGTTAGTGTTAATACTTTTCCTTTCATAATAAATATAGTTTTTATCTGTTCAATATTTGAGTTACCGTAGCGGAAATCACCGGACTTCCATAGAATGAAGAGAAACCGTCTTTCTTTTGCGACGAACCTGTCACATGGGCAATAAAGAAACCATAGACACTATCTCTTTTATTTATCCACGGATATGCTCCTGCCCATCCGGGCGAGCTTATCTGATATGCCTCACCGGTAGTTTCATCTATAAGTTCGCGCCATTCTCCCAGGCCATATATTCCGCTATGAGTTTTTCCCAAGGCCCTTTCCACATATTCACCGGATGAAATCCGGGCAGCGCCTACCTGGTCTTTCTGCATCTCAATGACACTCTCGTGAGTAAGGACCCTTTTTCCGTCATACTCCCCATAGTTGTAAATCATTTTCAGGAAAGCCATATAGTCATTGAGCGTAGTACAAAGCCCACCTCCCAACATCGGAGCATGGCCTCCGTCTGTGTTCACCGGAGTGAAATGAGAATTTTTCATTTCCAAAGGAGATGCTATCAGAGTCTGAAACAATGTCTCGAAATCATTGCCATACGCCATTTCTGCCATTCTTCCTGCCACCTGCATTGCCAGGCCACCATATTCAAACCGTCTGCCGGCTGCAAATACTGTATCAAGAGGCAGAATCTCCGCTACAGCCGAGTCCAGACTGTTATAGTTATCCACTCTCGGTTCAGGCAGATAAGGACGTATTCCCGAAGTATGCGAAAGCAACTGTCTTAGTCTGATACTTCCCTTAGGGTCGCTGGCAAACTCAGGCAACCATTTCTGTACCTCATCATCCCAGTCAAGTTCCGTTCTGTCCACCACAGCTGCTATGACAGCCGCTGCTACCTACTTCCCGGCCGAAGCAACATACACTTTTGTATCAGGAGTAAAATCCCCGTAGCACTTAGAGAACAGTACAGTGTCGTTTTTAGCAACACATACAGCTCCCCCCGGATAATACTCCTTATTCATCCACGACTGTATTAGAGTGTCAAGCGGCATGAAATCATATCCGGTTGTTTTATTGTGCGAGCATGACATACATCCGCACACCGACAATAAAACCAAGAATGAACCAATCAGTTTTTTCATTTAAAAAGCATTTAAATAGTATTTAAACAGCGTTTAAACAGTAATTAATCACTCTTCGATTCTCACCTTTATAGAATTATCCTTATAAGTGTACTTCATTTCCTTGTCATTTACCCACAATCCGGCCGGACGTACAGAAGAAGTTCCGAACGAGGCATTCATGTACGGCTGTCCCTGTATCCACAGCTTCCATCCGTCCTTCTCTTCCTTCTTTATGACGAACAGTTTGGACATAGACGAGAAATAAGATTTGTCGTCACGACGTAGTGCACTGCCATAGCATACGAACATTTCTTTCGCAGCCGAAGGTTTCTCCCCTTCCTTATAAGTAACGGCAAACATATATGCATCAGTTGTCCATCCGTCAGCCTCTATCCATGAGTTGCTGTGCATCAGCCTTCCGTCGGCAAGCTGGTTGATATACAGGTCTGTCACCTTACCCTGAAACTTCACTCTCAGGCCAATCCAGTCCTTACCCTCGCGTCTTTCCATCACCGGAAGTTCCTTTTGCTTCGGATTGTCCTTTATAATTATTGCAGTAAGCCCCTTCACACGGTTGAACTTGCCCGGCAAATGGAATGAATAATACTTCTCAGTCTTTCCGTTCAAGTCTTCATGCGGAGCCTCAACTATTTCCCAGTAGAGGTCCTCAGGATAATCGTGTACGAAATCCGACAATGCCAACAGGCGCGGATACAGCGGACGGATAACTACCGAAGCCTCACCGTTGGTCACAGTAAGGTCAGCTCCACTCTTTTTAGCCTCACCTCCCGGATGCCACAACCATTCGAAATCTCCGTAAGTATGTGTCTTCAGGTCATCTATCATGTATATCACATTATCCATCCACAGGAAATGACGGAAGTTACGGCTGAAATTATCAGACACCGGTCCCGTGCCGTCCGACATAACATATCTTATGTTACCTGCATCCATCAGATTATACATATTTCCTCTCAACGATGAACCGTTATACTGCTGTTCGCGCGATTGTCCCTGGCCGTTGAACAACACCACATTATGAGCCTGGCTCTGGAAGAAATAGTTACGGTATTCCGGTTTCGGATACCAGCAGTTGCCCGCATCCTTTATGATATCCACACCTTTGTGAAACAGTATAAACGAGTTAGCATCGGCATGAGAGTGATTCCACGTATGCCCGCTCTTTACGGCAAGCATAGTAGCATCCTTTTCCCACGAAGTACGCATAGTAGCCCATCCGAAATCAGAGAAAAGCTGCGAATTCTTCTGTTCCGGCAGTTTTGGAGCCTTGCTTAAGTCGGGAGTATAAAGAAATCCCATCGGTTTATTGAGGAAATAACCGTCACGATGCTGTCCCTGCTCCACCTGACTGATATACCAAAGTATATTGTCGTCCTTCACGCCAAGCGAATAAAGAAGTATCAGGCTGCTCTCTGCAGAGATATTCTTATGACTGTCGCCGAAATTCAGACTGTAAAGCATACCTGTACGCGGATAGCAAACATGCATGAAATAATCGCAAAGCTTGTCGAAATGCGAAAGTTCCGGCAACTGTTTCTTGCCGTTGATGTTTCCCCATGCTATATAGAACTGCAATGCCTCCTGAATACCGAAGTTGGCATAGTTTAGACTCTCATACATACCTCCCGCTTCATCGAAAGTTTTAGGTTTATGCTGCAATACATCACCTGCAAATAGGAACCACTCCGGCAACATCTCATACACAGCATCCGTACCTGCCTTAGCCTGAGGCACTTCATTCTGAATACTCAACGCAAGAATACCACCCATACATACGCACGAGGTCCACCAGTTATGTCCCATCGAATTCAGCGAGTGTATACGTGTCGGTTCCATAACCCAGTCGCCAAGCAGAGGCTCCACACCAAGTCTGTACAAAGCATCCGCTATCTGCTTACGCTCCGAAGCGCTCATATCGTTATACACAGTATTATAACCAATTGCAGTCATATAAGCCTTATGCGCCACTCCCAAGTCCGAACGCCATGCCGGTTTGCGGCTCAGCATTTCCGAGCTTGCCCAAGCTTTATTATTTACTACGCCCTTCAGTACTGCCCTGATTTTATCTGAATATGCCTTGTCGCCTGTCATTATATAAGCCAATGACAGATAATCCAACTTATCTACAGAGTTACGTTTAAGCTGAGCATCAGCCACAGATTTTATTTCATTCCATGCTTTCTGCATCAATGAATCCTTCTCCATTTTCTGTTTTGCGGAGGAAACAAGCTCTCCGGTGTACAGCAGTTTCCTGTTGTTGCCCGCATTTACCACCAATAATGACAATAAAAATGCCGTTGCGAATAATATTCTTTTCATGATATCTATAAGTTTGTATTTTTCAGCTTATACGAAAGACATAGATAATATACTCAATGTTTTTACAAAAATTATCACAATTATCTATTGTAGTACGATTTCAAATCTCGAAAAAAAACGCTTAGTCGTTTGACATAAAACGTTTCGTCGTTTGACTTAAAACGCTTTGTCGTTTTTATACGGCATTTCCGGCAGAAAAAATTGACACATTTTATAACAAATGCCAACGTACTTTTATATATTTGCAGTAGCAATCCAGAAATTGGTATGAACTATGGACAAAGATATAACTTTTTTCGCTGTTTCGGATAATGAAGCGGTCAATTCATCCGTAAAGGGAATATCGGAAGGATGCGGACCGGTGAAACATATATATAATGTAGGAATCAACGAAATAAATACTTCGGAAGGGATAAGAAGGATATGCAGTCTGGCAGATACGGATTTTGTTCTGCTGTATACCAAACCTTATCCTCTGAATCTCGGATATAAAGCCATTGAGCGTATGGCGGACTATCTCACTCCTGAATGTGCCGGCATGGCGTATGCCGACCATTACATTATGAAAGAGGGAGTGTGTGCGCCTCATCCGGTCATCGACTATCAGGAAGGCAGTGTGCGCGACGATTTCGATTTCGGCTCACTGATAATGTTCAGAACGGATGTTCTCCGTAGGGCTGCGGAGAGTCTTAAGGCACAGAAAGAATATTATTACTCAGGACTTTACGCTTTAAGGCTCGCTGTTTCAAGGATTGCGAGGATTGTACATATAAGGGAGTTTCTCTACACCGAGGTGGAGGATGATTTGCGGAAATCGGGAGAGAAACAGTTCGACTATGTAGACCCGCGCAACCGCAATGTGCAGATAGAGCGCGAAGAGGCGTTTACCTTTCATCTGAGAAAAATAGGTGCGTATCTGCCGCAAAGAACAAGGCTTATAGATACTGAAAAGGGGGATTTCGGATGCGAGGCTTCCGTGATTATTCCTGTGAGAAACAGGGTGAGGACCATAGACGATGCCATTAAATCGGTGTTGGAACAGGAAACGGATTTCAAATTCAACGTCATAATTATAGACAATCATTCTACAGACGGAACGACAGAATGTATTGACAGATACAAAGACAACGAGAAGGTGGTACATATAGTTCCGGAACGTACGGACCTCGGTATTGGAGGGTGCTGGAACATGGGTATCGACCATCCGGCGTGCGGACGCTATGCAGTTCAGTTGGACAGCGACGACCTCTACAGCAGTCCTAAAACTCTGCAAACCATTGTAGACAAGTTCCGTACAGAGAAGTGCGCCATGGTGATAGGCTCATACAGAATGACTAACTTCAGTCTGGAGACATTGCCTCCGGGGGTGATTGACCACAAGGAATGGACTGACGGGAACGGACATAACAATGCCTTGCGCATAAACGGATTGGGTGCTCCGCGTGCTTTCTACACTCCGCTGCTGCGTGAAATCAGAGTGCCGAACACAAGTTATGGCGAGGATTATGCTCTCGGACTGGCTTTCTCGAGAAACTATAAGATTGGAAGGATTTATGATGTGGTATATCTGTGCCGCCGATGGGAAGGGAACTCGGATGCAGCACTGAGCATAGAGAAAATAAACCTGAACAATGCGTATAAGGACAGTCTGAGGACTCTCGAAATAAACATGCGACGCGGATTGGCGGAAAGGGAGGCCGACGAATTTACTGCCACACAGTTTGAGAAATGGGAACTCTGCCGCAAGAATCATGAAGCATTGAAGGATATAAAAACGAAATGTGTAAATATAGGCGGCAATACAATAAAGGTACAGTTCAATCCGGCAAGGGCAGTGTCTACTATGGCCAAACTGGACAAATCGTCCATCGATGCGCGTCCGTGCTTCCTATGCACGAATAACAAACCGGAGGAACAGGATTCCATCAGCATTGATGCCGGTATGAGGTTCAGCATCAGGATAAACCCGTACCCTATCCTGCCAGGACATCTCACCATCTCTTCGGAAGAACATATTCCGCAGACACTTGCCGACAAGGCTGAAATGCAGTTGCCGATGAAGATTCTGCAAAAGGTAGAGGATTATTTCGGACAGGGATATGCCATCTTCTACAATGGTGCGAAATGCGGTGCTTCCGCTCCTGACCATTTTCATTTCCAGGCTGCAAGGAAGAAGGATATTCCTTTTATCGCACAATGGAATGAGATTTTCAAATCAGCCATAGAGGATGATACTGCCGGAATGCAGAGCGGCGATGTATGTAAGGCTTATTCCGTAAACGGATTCGCCTGTCCGATAAAGGTCTTCACATCGCTTTCGGGGGATATTGATACAGCGTTGCTATTCAGATATTTAGACTCTCAGCCTGTCCACGAAAGTGAACCGGAACCGCGGTACAATATGTTTGCGTGGAGGGATGACGAAGGCAGATTCATTTGTGCCTATTTCCCGAGGGAGGCACACAGACCGTCGTGCTATTTTGCCGAGGGAGAGGAACAGATACTTGTCAGTCCGGGTGCTTTGGACATGGCCGGACTTATAGTGACTCCGCGCGAAGAGGATTTCAGAAAAATCAATGAGGCTGACATAACAAGGATTTACAAAGAAGTTTCATCATGGAAAAACCATATATAAACGTAGGTATAATAACCGGAAAAGAGATATCATTCACACTGAACGGCAGATTTCTGACTCCTGACGGGACGGTGCTTACCGGACTGCAAAGTGTTTCTGCCACCGGAAACGGCAGGTTTCTGTTCGGCAAGGATGAAGCGGAAACAGTAGAATTAGTGCCTGAGAACAGCGACTGTTCATTTACGCTGCACAATGTCACCATAGGTATCTCCTACCACTGGGAAAGGCAGGAGGAGCAGACCTTCACCGGAAAACTGAAACTGATTACTGACGGCGGGAACGTGATAGCTGTAAACATTCTGCCGGTGGAGGATTATTTAGTGAGTGTGATTTCGTCCGAGATGTGCGCCACTTCGTCATTGGAATTTCTGAAATCGCATGCGGTGATATCGCGAAGCTGGCTTTTGGCTCAGATTGAGAACAGAGGGAAGAATGTACATAAATCTTTACAACAGGACTGTACAGAAGATGAAAACAGCTTAATCAGATGGTACGACCGCGAGGACCATACGCTTTTCGATGTATGTGCCGACGACCACTGTCAGAGGTATCAGGGGATAACAAAGGCATCCAATCCGTCGGTGGCAAAGGCGGTGAAAGAAACTGAGGGTATGGTACTTATGTACGGCAATGACATCTGCGATGCAAGATTCTCAAAATGCTGCGGAGGGGTATCGGAAACATTCGACACTTGCTGGGAGGACAAGGATTTTCCGTATCTGCAACCTGTAGCGGACAATGCGGACTGCGACTCTATACCGGACCTGAGCATAGAGGAGAATGCCGACAAATGGATACGGAGCAATCCTGATGCCTTCTGCAATACGCATGACGAAAAGGTTCTGAAACAGATACTTAACAATTATGACCGCGAAACGACTGATTTCTACCGCTGGAAAGTGAGATACTCGCAAAAGGAGATATCGGAACTGATTCACCGAAAAACGGGAATTGATTTCGGTGGGATAAAGGACCTGATTCCTATGCAGAGGGGTAAGTCGGGAAGAATCTCCAGACTGAAAATTGTTGGAACGCTGCGTACTATGGCAATAGGTAAGGAACTGGAAATAAGACGTGCATTGTCGGAAAGCCATCTGTTCAGCTCTGCTTTTGTGGTGGATAAGACCGATAGTCAGGACTGTATGCCTGATGGATTTGTCATCACCGGTGCCGGATGGGGACACGGAGTGGGTTTATGCCAGATAGGTGCCGCCATGATGGGGGAAAAGGGATATTCCTACGATAAAATTCTTTTACACTATTATAAGGGGGCTGAAATAAGGAGAGTTTATTAATAAAAGGTAACAAGGCCACAGTTACAAGGTAACAGGAAAACCTGTCTACTATTTAACAAAAACCTTGTCGACTTGTCAACTCGTTAACTTGTATACTTAAATATATGCACAAAACAATGAAAACACGTTCGCCATGGGCATGGGTACCTTCGCTGTATTTTGCCGAAGGGCTGCCCTACGTGGCCGTTATGATAATATCGCTCGTGATGTACAAGCGAATGGGGATTTCTAACACTGAAGTGGCTCTTTATACCAGTTGGCTTAACCTGCCATGGGTTATAAAGCCGCTTTGGAGTCCGTTTGTAGACATCATAAAGACCAAGCGCTACTGGATAACTGCCATGCAGTTGCTGATAGGTGCCGGACTGGCCGGGATAGCTTTCACCATTCCTACGGATTCGTTCCTGCAGACTACTCTCGCCATTTTCTGGCTGATGGCTTTCAGCTCTGCCACTCACGACATAGCGGCCGACGGGTTCTATATGATAGGGCTTACGCAACACGAACAGGCTCTGTTTGTAGGTATCAGAAGTACTTTCTACCGTCTTGCCACTATCACAGGGCAAGGTGGACTGATTATGCTGGCCGGATATCTGGAAAGCAGCGGAGGGAGCATCAGCCGCGCTTGGAGCATCACTTTCTACATTCTCGCAGGACTGTTCATCGGACTGTGGCTGTATCACAGATGGATTCTTCCGCGTCCGTCGTCGGATATAAAGGTGAACAGCAATGGTTCAAAAGGTATTCTGTCGTCATTCATAGATACATTCCGTTCTTTTTTCAGGAAGGAACAGGCTGCTGTAGCTATACTGTTCATGCTGCTCTACCGTCTGCCTGAAGCGCAACTGGCCAAGATGGGTATCCCCTTCCTTCTCGACCCTATAGAAAAGGGCGGTATGGGAATGACCACAGAGCAGATAGGTTTCACACAGGGGACAGTGGGTGTGATAGGTCTTACGCTCGGCGGTATATTGGGAGGAATAGCCGTCTCGCGCCACGGCCTGAAGAAATGGCTCTGGCCTATGGTATGGGCTATATCACTGCCCGACATCGTTTATGTGTATCTCAGTTTCTTCCAGCACAGCAGTCTGCCGGTTATAAATTTGTGCATCTTCATCGAACAATTCGGCTATGGTTTTGGTTTTACTGCATATATGCTTTACATGATTTATTTCTCGCAAGGGGAAAGCAAGACTGCACACTATGCAATATGTACGGCGTTTATGGCGTTGGGAATGATGCTGCCGGGAATGATAGCCGGCTGGCTGCAGGAAACAATGGGGTACCGCATGTTCTTCATCTGGATAATGATATGCACGGCTGCCACGTTCTGGGTTACATCATTGCTGAAGATTGACAATGAATTCGGCAAGAAATAATTTGTGAGTAATTTTTGATTTCTCACATAATCTTATAACTTTGCGATGTATTAACAATAAAACCAAGTAAAAATGAAAAGAAATCTATTTTCAGCATTGACTGTTCTGACAAGTATATTTTTTATCAGCTCGCTTTCTTCATGCGGCGACAGTTACTCTCCTATCACACTGACAAGCATAGACGGAAAGACTGTAGTGTCAAACAACGATACTATAAAACTTACTAAATTTACCGATGGTGAGCAATATAATATAAAAGGTGGGAACGGTAAATATATCATTGATATAATAGAAAATGATAATAAAAATGTCATTACATACAATTATAATGGAGAAATTCTAACAATAAGTCCTGTTAAAGAAGGAAGCAGTTATCTGCAGATTAGTGACAGTGAAGACAATTTAAGCCGAATAATAGTAGCTGTACAGAATAAAAACAGATGTTATATTGTTAAAGAAATAAAGACAAATATTATCGGAGGCGAACTTACTCAAAATCAAATAAATGAAATCAACAGTAAAATGATGGAGAACTCAATAGCCAAGATTGGGGGCCGTTTTGAATTCACATACATCTCTAAAGATTTCAACAATGGTAATGTTTCTATTTGGACATCAGAAGATGAAGATTATATTTCCGGAATTTTCAATCAAAACAGTTCGTTCGATGACGATTTGAAATTGCCTATTACAGAATTCACCATAATGCTGCCAAGCAATAACAACTTCCAGAAAATAGTTTTGAATTTATATGAACAAAGCGATGAAAATAAATATATATTGTCTCAGGACGTAACTGATATTTATAAAGGTCAATACAGCAAGTTGGAAGAAGCTACTATGGAATACATATTGGAAATACCTTCTGAAACAGAAAATGCAAACTAATGACAGACAGACCGGAACACATCGACATACAGTCTTTTGATTTTTTCCAAAGAATAGAAAAAATACATACTCAGCCCGCAGCGTCGCAAGACAACCTGCGGGCTAAGTACATTTTGCTATATAAGGTTCTGCAACAGGCATCATACGAACTGACTACGGGAGTGACGGCCTCATTTGCCAATATGTTCTCCAGACTGGACTTCATCTGCAAGGAAAAGAAGATGACTCCATCGGACAGATATGCCATACAGACCATGAGGCGTAACTGCAACTCGGCCATGGGTGACAACTTCCAGCCGGACATGAATGAGTATCTCTACGACCTCAGGGCTATAGTGAGATTCATATCGTTAGGCTTTGAAGAGGACATTCCGGCATACATACTTCCGCAGATTCCGCATTCCAACCGCCCGTACAGCGGGACACGCCTGTCGCATATCCCTTACGTCAGAGCATCGGTGAACAGCTGGAACGAGAATCTGATTTTCGCATCGACGGACAGCGACGAGGACCCGATGATAGTAATAAACTATGCCAAAGGGGGATTCAACGGCGATATGCTGTATCTGAACGACCTGCTGGAGGAGAACATGCAGATAAACCTGCTCGGAGTGAAGGTGGACGAGGAGAACCACTATATACCGGAGCTGATAATACTCCACCCGGATTTCCTTCTCGACATCAGTTCGCTGGCTTCGTGCTTCAGGGAGTACGGACATCATCCGCTGAACTATTTCATGAGCCGCATAAAGCCTAAGGTAAGCAATCCTCACACGCTTATGGGTAACCTGGCCGGACAGTTTCTCGATGACTATATCAACGAGAAGAATACGGAGCCTGTGACATACGCCGGCAGTCTGAAGAAATTCTTCTCGGCTTCGGCACTTGATTTCTGCACATGTACCCCACCGGAGAATTTTCATGCCATGGCGCAGACACAGATGATGAATATACGCTCTTTCGTAAACGACAAACTGCCGCACAGCATACATTCGTTCGACAGAAACAAGGTCATGCTGGAAGCATCGTTCATCTGCGAGAAACTTGGATTGCAGGGACGTGTGGACTTGCTGCAAAAGGACTTCAAGGTCCTTATAGAACAGAAGGCCGGCAAAAAGGACGAGTACAACAAGAGGCATAAGGAAGACCATTTCATACAGATGATGCTGTATCAGGGCGTTCTGATGTACAACTTCGGAAAGGCCACAGAGGATATGCAGACCTTCCTGCTCTACTCCAAATATACGGACGGACTTATAATAGAGCATTTCACGGACAAACTCTTCCGCGAGAGTATCAAGCTGAGAAACATGATAGTGTGCAACGAAATGGCCTTCAGCGAAGGGGCTATCTCGAAAGTAACGGAAGAAATAGACACTGACTTGCTGAACGAGCTGCAAGTGCACAACAAGCTCTGGACCGACTATCAGGAGCCGGAACTGTATAAAACCATTCAGACTCTGAAACACTGCTCACCACTGGAAAAGGCTTATTTCCAGCGATTCTTTACTTTCATATGCAAGGAATCTGTACTCTCGCGCACTGGAGGCAATGACGACTCATCCAGAGGTTTCGCTTCGGTATGGAACACTCCGTTAGCAGAGAAAATAGAGAACGGAAACATTCTTACCGGTCTGAAAATAAAAGACAAACGCAAGAGTTCGCCCAACAAGGGGTATGACCTGATAGAACTAAGCATACCTGTGCAGGGAGAAGACTTTCTGCCTAATTTCAGAAAGGGAGATATAGTAATATTCTATCCGTACACTGATAAGCCTGACGTGAGAAACGAGATTCTTATGAAAGGCAACATTACGGAAATCACTCATGACAGTGTTACAATAATACTAAGAAACGGACAGCAGAACAAGGATATAATAGGTGGCGATGACGAAACTTTTGCCATCGAACATGACTCATCGGACGTTTCGGCATCGGCCGGGATAAGAGGACTTTTCTCTTTCCTGTCGGCACGCACGGACAGAAAAGAGCTTCTCTTAGGAAGCAGGGAGCCGTCGTTCAATGACGGAATAAAGCTGAACGGCAGTTACGGACGCTTTGATGAAATCATCCTAAAGGAGAAACAGGCAGAGGACTATTTCCTGCTTGTCGGCCCTCCGGGTACGGGCAAGACTTCGTGCGCACTGAGGTTTATGGTGGAAGAAGCTCTTTCGGAGAAGAATACATCTCTGCTGCTATTATCGTATACCAACAGGGCTGTAGACGAGATTTGCAGTATGCTTGTCGATTCGGGAATTGCATCCGAAACGCCTTTCATCCGCATAGGGCATGAAATGTCGTGCGACAGAAGATTCGAACCGTTCCTGCTGAAAAAACAGTTGGAAGACTGTCCGAAACTTGCTGACATCAAAAAGAAGATTTCGGACACAAGGATATTCGTTGGAACGACTACTTCCATAAACAACAGGCTTAATCTGTTTGACATAAAGCACTTCGATATGGCAATAATAGATGAGGCCTCACAGATTCTTGAACCGGACCTGATAGGAATACTATCCGCAAGAAGTGGCAACAACAATGCGATAGACAAGTTTGTGCTTATAGGCGATTACAAACAGCTGCCTGCCATCGCACTCCAGAATGCGGAATGTGCCAAGGTAACAGACCCGCTTCTGAACGTTATAGGACTGTATGACTGCAGAAACTCACTGTTCGAAAGACTGTACAGGCAGAGTGATGAAAGGGCTAAAAGCGTACTGAGGAAACAGGGACGAATGCACCCGGCCATAGCTGAATTCCCGAACACCACATTCTACAGCCGTGAGTGTCTGGAATGTGTACCTCTACCTCATCAGAAAGAGGAATTGCCGTATGCCGACATACCGGAAAATCCGGACATGATAGAAAAGCTTCTCACTTCAAGGAGAATGGTTTTCATCACTGCTCCTACCCCGGAAAACATATCCGCATCTTCGGACAAGGCAAACATTAACGAGGCAAGAATCATAGCGGCATTGCTGAAAAGAATCTACGGTCTGACGGAGAACTGTTTCGATGCAGACAAGACGGTAGGAATCATTGTGCCTTACCGCAACCAGATAGCAATGATAAGGAAGGAGATCTCATCTCTCGGCATTCCGGAACTGATGAATATCTCCATCGACACTGTAGAAAGATATCAGGGAAGCCAGAGGGATATCATTATATATTCATTCACCGTAAGGAACAGCAGCCAGCTTAACTTCCTGACATCGAATACATTCAGAGAGGAAGATGCCATCATCGACCGCAAACTGAATGTAGCCATCACACGCGCAAGAAAGCAGATGATACTTACAGGTAATCCGCTGGTTCTCAACGCAAGTATCACATTCTACAAGCTGATGGAATATATCCGCATGAACAACGGATTTATAGAAACTGATACGGAAGATTTCTGCAAAGGTAACTTCAGAATACCCTCGTATGATACGAACTGGGAAACGGACGAGAAATCGTATTCCATAAAACCGGAATTTGAACAGGCTTTCAGGGATATAATAGAAAAGCAATATTCCGAAAGTACCTCTATGTCAGGAATGGATATCGCCCGTGCCAAAGAAGTGATTTCGTACGGAAGAACGGATTTCAACTCTCTGCACGGACTGAAAGCCGACGACTATACCCTACTGTTCAACTTCCACGAAATGAGGAAACAATACTCGGCTGCAATGGCTATGTACGAGGATTGCGGAAACTGGCTGAGGGAAGCCATACGCAATGTATCTGGCAGAGTGGTATTCTGCGATATATCATACGAATCTGCTGCATCGGGACTGGCATTCATCGACCTGTGCAGACAGCTGAATCATACGGATATATATTACTTGGGAATATACCCTACGGAAGAAATGGGACAGGCAAGCGAGAGATTCCTGACATCCGAAAGCTACAGACATGTGAAATGGAGTCTGTATCCACGCATCACGGCTGTAAGCGACGGATTCTGGAAATCACATTCCATACTTCCGGAGCTTGTGATTTTCAATATGTCGAACATTATGGGAAGTATATCTCCGCTTGAAGCAAGGCATCTCGCAATGCACATAAACCAACTTGTGCATGCACGTCCTACGAACCACTATATCACCATTTACAGGGATGATGCGGGAAATATGGCAAACAGGAATGCGTATATGGCTTTCTGCAGCCACTTGGGAAAGGAGTTCATCAACCTAAATGAGCAGATGCCAATGATATCAAGATATTATCTGGGAAAGAATGGTAATATCCCTGAATACAAGGAGTTTATTTACGAAATCAAATCAAACAGATAAAGAACAGCAATGACAAACAATACGAAACGCGCAGTGATAATGGGAGCCACTTCCGGCTTAGGATATGAGGTGGCACGACTTCTGCTTTCAGATGGCTGGAAGCTTGGACTGGCAGGCCGCAGAGAAGAGAATTTAAGAATGCTACAATCGGAATTTCCCGAACAGGTATGCATAAAGGCTATAGACGTAAAGGACAGCAATTCTGACAAGGCGCTCCTCGCTCTGATTGACGAGCTCGGCGGTATGGACATGTACTTCCACAGTTCGGGCATAGGATATCAGAATGCCAGACTTGATGCAGATATAGAGCTGAATACACTTGAAACAAACGGAACAGGATTTACCAGATTAGTAGGCACTGCCTTCAGATATTTCAAGGAGAAAGGCAAAGGACACATAGCTGTGATTAGCTCAATAGCCGGTACAAAGGGATTGGGAATAGCACCAGCCTATTCTGCAACAAAGAGATTCCAGAACACATATATAGATGCACTCGAGCAGCTTGCCGGAATGCAGAAACTGAATATCCGTTTCACCGACATACGTCCCGGGTTCGTTGCTACAAACCTGCTTAACGACGGCAAGAACTATCCTATGCTGATGAAAGCACCATATGCAGCTAAACTGATAGTAAAAGCCTTAAGGAGAAATAAACGGGTAGCCATAATAGACTGGAAATACAGCATCTTAGTATTCTTCTGGAAACTAATTCCGAGATGTATCTGGAAAAGGATGAAAGTGAAAAACTAAATCATGCGGTATGCAGAGCTTTCTCTTTCTCCACGATATGGCATAACCTGCGATAGACATATCTGAATGCAGGAAGAAGAAAGGCCACAGCAAACATCCATGCCACAGGGTCACCGAAGCAGACTGCCCAGTATCCCCACATAGGAACTGCTACCACACTCACCAATATACGTGCTATCATCTCTGCCACACCGGAAAGCATGGAAAGCTGGGTATAACCTGCTCCCTGAATAGTATATCTGAATATACATACCATACCCAAAAATATGAAGAATGAAGCCGATACATGCAGAAACAATGCTGTGTCGGCCAATACTTCTGTTTCAGAGGCATCGACAAACAGCATCGCTATCTCCTCAGAGAAATTCCACAAAACTAAGTTTACCATTACCACATAAGCCACCGTAAGCATCATGGCAGCCTTCACGCCCTGCCATATTCTCTCCGGTTTTCCTGCTCCGTAGTTCTGTCCGCTGTACGTTGCCATCGCCATACCAAGACTTTCGAGCATACACAGGAAGAACATCTTTATCCTCATAGCTGCAGTAAATGCCGCCACACATGCCGTACCCAAAGCATTGTTGGAACTCTGAAGCATTATACTGCCGATGGCTGTTATGGAGAACTGAAGTCCCATAGGTGCACCTATGTAGAGCAACTGCTTTGCCAGTT
The DNA here is from genome assembly GCA_944320855.1 of uncultured Phocaeicola sp. Lineage (GTDB taxonomy): Bacteria > Bacteroidota > Bacteroidia > Bacteroidales > Bacteroidaceae > Phocaeicola. The sequence goes on along the minus strand of CALUJF010000006.1, from coordinate 58,316 downwards.
CCGGTCGGAAACGTCTGTCGGCCGGAGTAGTCTTAAGAATATCGAATTTGCGGTACATATACTTATAGCACATCAGTGCCGATACTCCCTGCGAAACTACCGTGGCTATGGCTGCACCGGCAACACCCCACCCCAACACAAGGATACATACCAAATCGAGAACAATATTCAGTACAGTAGATATAAGAAGGAACCAGAACGGAGTCTTACTGTCTCCCAATGCACGTATGATGCTGGAAAGAAGATTGTAATAGAAAGTACACGGAATTCCGATAAAAGTAACCAATAGATAAAGATACGCATCCTCCATGATATTATCAGGTGTCTGCATCCATTTCAAGATATAGGCACAAAGCAGACTCGTAACAATAGCTATGGCAACAGACATTACTCCTGCAAGTTTCAGACTGACTGACACAAACCTGCGCATAGTGACATAATCGCGTGCCCCGAATTTCTGAGCTACAGGAATACCGAAACCACCACAACATCCGTTGCAGAAACCAAGGATAAGAGACACAACAGACGTACTTGCACCTACAGATGCCAGTGCATTGATACCAAGAAACTTACCCACGATGGCAGCATCGACAAACGAATATGTCTGCTGAAGCAGATTTCCCAATAAAAGAGGAACTGTGAAATTCAATATTAGAGGCAGAGGAGCCCCTGATGTCATCTCTTTAGACTTTGCCATATATCCTGTACTTTTTACCGGGATGCAAAGGTAATGTATTTTCCACACTCATAGACTTATGGTTATTAGGATTTTAACAAAAAATAAACTGCACCGGATGATATTGTTATCACAATCATCATCCGATGCAGTCTGAGTAATATTCGAGCACTGTTTAAACAGTATTTAAACGGTGTTTAAAAGCCATTTAACTGATTACTAAATTTATCAGATACCAAGAGATTTTTTGACAGCTTCAATCTTTTCTTCAGCATCAGCGCATGCTCCGGCGTAGCACTTAGGACATGCCATTTCGCCCTTGATTTCCATGTAGAACTTAATCTTAGGTTCTGTACCTGAAGGACGTACAGAAATCTTAGTTCCGTCTTCTGTGAAGAACTGAAGTACGTTAGATGGTTCCGGCATATCGATGTCAGTTACATTACCGTTGCCGTCTGTAGCCTTAAGAGTCTTATAGTCCTTAACAAGAGCAACCTTAGAACCGCCAAGTTCCTTTGGAGGACATGCACGGAAGTTGTCCATCATAGCCTTGATTTCGTCAGCACCACTCTTACCCGGTTTAGTTACGTTAACAGTCACTTCCTTAGAGAAACCGTATTCTACATAGATATCCATCAATACATCATACAATGTCTTGCCCTGGTCTTTAGCCCAAGCACAGATTTCAGCAAGAAGAGTACAAGCAGAAACAGCATCTTTATCGCGAACGAAATCTTCAGCAAGGAATCCGTAGCTTTCTTCACCACCACCGATGTACTGCTTGATACCTTCGTTCAGGCGAATCTGACGTGCAATCCATTTGAAACCAGTGTAGCAGTCGTACATTTCGATATTGTTCTTGTCAGCCACAGCCTTGATAAGTTCAGTAGTAACGATAGTCTTCACAACGAATTCATTACCCTTCATCTTACCCATAGCGATACGGTTCTTGATGATGTAGTACAAGAAAATCAAGCAAGTCTGGTTACCGTTGATAAGTACCCATTCGCCTTCGCTGTTCTTGCAAGCCATACCAACACGGTCAGCATCTGGGTCGGAAGCCATAACGATATCGGCATCGATGCTCTTTGCAAGGTTGATAGCAAGTGTAAGAGCCTCAGCATTTTCAGGGTTTGGAGAGATTACAGTCGGGAAATCACCACTCTTTACCATCTGTTCAGGCACGCAGTGAACATTTTCGAATCCCCACATCTTAAGAGCCTGAGGGATAAGCATCATACCTGTTCCGTGGATAGGAGTATATACAATCTTGAGGTCTTTCTGACGTTTGATAACTTCAGGATCGATAGAAATTGAGTGAACTTTCTCCAAATAAACATCATCTACATCCTTACCGATAATCTGGATAAGATCCTTGTTGCCTTCGAACTTGATATCAGCAGCAGAAGCAATCTTGTTCACTTCGTCGATGATACCCTTGTCGTGTGGAGCAAGTACCTGTGCACCATCATCCCAGTATGCCTTGTAGCCGTTGTATTCCTTAGGATTGTGTGAAGCAGTAAGGATGATACCGCTCTGGCAGCCAAGGTGACGGATAGCGAATGACATTTCAGGAGTAGGACGCATATCGTCGAAAAGATATACCTTGATACCGTTTGCAGAGAAGATGTTTGCAGAGATTTCAGCAAACAGACGGCTGTTGTTACGGCAGTCGTGACCAACAACTACAGAGATATCTTTCTTGCCTGCAAAGCATTTGTTAAGATAGTTTGACAAGCCCTGAGTGGCAGCACCTACAGTATAGATGTTCATACGGTTTGAACCTACACCCATGATACCGCGCAAACCGCCTGTACCGAATTCAAGGTCTTTATAGAAAGCTTCAATCAAGTCAGTCTTGTCTTCGTTTTCTATCATACGTTTTACTTCCGCCTGAGTTTCCGCATCGTATGCAGGCGTCAACCATTTCTGTGCCTTTTCAATGCAAAGCTTAATTAATTCTTCGTTTCCCATGATTAATTGTTATTTAAAATGATTATATGATTAATTATCCACAAAAATATAAAATGGTATCAAATTATCCTAATATTTTTTATTAAAAGAGGATGTCAAGAGAATTTCTACTGCTTATGCATAACGAAAGCGGAGTTTCTATCCCGTAGTGTAATTTGATTTATTAGTATAAAGCAGTGTTTAATCACTGTTTCTCCCTTAAAAATAAGCAAATCATCTCTATTTATGGAAAAACATATTATCTTTGCAGTAGCGAAACAGTCATTTCCGAAACAGGTGTTTCGGGAATAAAAAAAGAACAAATGATATGAGATTTTTTGACAGGACAAAAGAAATAGCATCCTTGCGTGAGATTCGACGGATGTCAAAAGACAACGCCCAGTTCACGGTAGTGACAGGACGTCGCCGTATTGGCAAGACCTCTCTCGTATGGAAGGCATACGAGGATGAACCTATCCTATATTTCTTCGTTGCCCGAAAAGCCGAAGGTGACTTGTGCGAAGATTATAGGCTTGAAATAGAAGAGAAATTAGGAATCCCGACAATGGGACGGGCGGAACATTTCGCCGATGTGTTCGAATTCCTGATGAAACTTTCCACGGAGCGTCCCATCACGCTGTTCATTGACGAGTTTCAGGAGTTCTTCCGAGTGAACAAATCAGTGTACAGTGACATGCAGCGCATCTGGGACTTATATAGCACGAAAGCCCGTATGAACCTTGTCGTCTGCGGCTCGATATACTCCATGATGACGAAGATATTCAAGGACAGGAAGGAACCACTGTATAACAGGCAGACACGTTTTATGACCGTGCGTCCGTTCACTCCGGCGGTGCTTAAGGAAATCCTCACGGAATACTATCCTGACCACACGGCAGAAGACCTGCTTGCCCTGTATTCGTTCACAGGCGGAGTAGCCAAGTATGTACAATTGCTTGTGGATTCAGGGGCTACGACCAAGTCTGCCATGCTTGACCACATCATAAAGGCCGACTCCATCTTCTTAGGAGAAGGGAAAGCTATCCTTATCGAGGAGTTCGGCAAGGATTATGGGGTGTATTTCTCAATTTTGTCGGCCATAGCGAGAGGCAAGACCTCCCGTTCGGAAATAGAGAACGTGGTAGGCAGGGAAATCGGCGGCTACCTGACCAAACTGGAAAATGAGTACGAAGTGATTGCCAAGAAGCAGCCCCTTTTCGAAAAAAGTTCCACCAAGAATGTACGCTATACGATAGAAGACAACTTCTTCACTTTCTGGTTCCGCTTTATCTACAAGTACAGTTATATGTTGGAAATAGAAAACTACGAAAGCATGAAGACGATTATCAACCGTGACTACGAGACATTCAGCGGCCTGATGCTTGAACGCTATTTCAGACGTGTACTGATAGAGCGTCAAGCCTACACACGCATCGGAGGTTGGTGGGATCGCAAGGGCGAGAATGAAATCGATATCGTGGTTGAGAATGAGTTGAACGAAGAAGCCACATTCTTCGAGGTGAAACACAAGGCAGTAAACATTGATATAGAGATGCTTAAACATAAGGTACAAGCCTTTTTGCGCGCCACAGGTGAGTTCAAAGGGTATAAAATCTCCTATGAAGGGCTGTCAATGGATGATATGTAAATGGAGGTTTTCAGGATTTTTATCCCAAGATGAACTTAAACCTTTAGTGAAATTCCTCGACACAGAAACCGTAACACGTACGTGTAACGGGCGGAACACGTTCGTGACGCGGGCGGAACACGTACGTGTCACGCTTTGTTCTTATCGGAGTTTTATCTTATGTTTCCTCAGCCTTTCCTCCATCATATAGGACGGAATTATTGATTTAAGGGTTTCCAGCACGGCATTTACGGCACGCTCCCTTATGAAATCGTCTTTTATAAGTATGGAGATACACCTTTGTGCAGGAGGATTGCCATTCAGATGCACTACGTTTTCCTTCTGAGCGTCGGACAGGAAAGGAATGTGAAGCTCCGGAATAATGGTATATCCGCCGTTGCGGTCCACTATCCTGACAAGAGTTTCTATGCTCCCGGCCTCGTAGATATGGTTTCCTATATCCTTGTTCTTGCAGAAGTTCATCGCACCGTTCGGTACGCAATGTCCCTCCTTAAGAATCCACATATGCTCGGCCGGCAGATTTCCGCTCGCTATTATCTTATGTGCCTGACTGCACCCGGACGAGAAATATGCCACGAACTTTTCTATATAGACCGGTATCTCAAGTATCCCTTCCCTATCCTCCGGCAAGGTGGAAATGGCTATGTCGATGTTGCCGAAACGGAGTTCGCGTACGAGGGAGGCATTCTCTTTCTCATCTATAAACAAGTCTACATCGGGATGGGAATTACGAAAATGATGAATGAAGTCCGGAACCAGATAAGGCGCAATAGTGGGAAGTATTCCTATCCTCAGACTGCCTTTCATAGTACCTGTTTCGTCCGAAACGAGTTCCTTTATCCTCTGCGATTCATTCAGTGCTATCTGTGCCTGACGTATTATTTTCTCTCCAATGGCCGTCGGGGCAATGTTCTTTCTGTCGCGGCTGAATATCTTCACATCCAGCTCTTCTTCAAGCTTCTGAATCATGGCGCTTAGTGTGGGCTGAGTCACACCGCATGCCTCGGCTGCAAGTACGAAATGGCGGTACTTGTCAAGTGCCACGATATATTCCATCTGTTGTAAATTCATGGTTCAATAGATTTTGTCTATACAAAGATAGAAATAATCTGTTGTCGGTGTAGCGAGAGTGACGTATTTTTGCATCAGAAACAATAAACGATTACTACCATGAACGAATTATTAAGGAATTGGGACATATTCCGACTGATAAGACTTCTGTCAGGAGCAGGATTTGCAATATACGGTATCTACTCCGGCGACCATTTTCTCACAACTCTTGGATTGCTGTTGGCATTCATGGCTGTCATAAACCAGTCATGCTGCTGCTCTGGAAGCGGATGCGGAACAAGCCAAAAGACAAAGCCTATATATAAGGATATAGTAAAAACATACAACCCTGACAAGAGTTGACAAGGCTTCAGTCGATGAGTTGACAAGGCACTCCTTTACTGAGCGCGGCAACTATATACATTTTAATATAATAAACTGAAATAAATAACTAAAAATTTACGAATATGAAAGCAAAACATCTGACTAAAGAAGAATTCCTGAATAAAGTGGCCAACTATGAAACTAACCCTAACGAATGGAAGTTTCTGGGTGAGCGTCCTGCTCTGATAGACTTCTATGCCACATGGTGCGGACCTTGCAAGATGCTTGCCCCGGTACTGGACGAACTGGCAGAGGAATACGACGGAAAGATAGATATCTACAAAATAGATGTTGACCAGGAAGAGGAACTGGCCGGACTGTTCGCTATACGCAGCGTACCTACACTGCTCTTCGTACCTATGAAAGGTGCGCCGCAGATGGCCCAGGGTGCTATGCCTAAGCCTGCATTGAAGGAGGCTATACAGAAGGTACTTTTAGGGTAAGACATATTAACTAAAAACGAAATGTGATATTTCTAAAACAAAATGTGCCGGAAACTGCTAAAAGGAAAAGCTGCTGTCCGGCACATTCTGTTATATGTTTATCTGAATCAAGTATCAATATGCATGGTCATCATTCTTTATCTCATCTGCAGTGATTGGCTTGCGGTCGATAGCACGCCATGCATAGAATATGTATGCCAATACAAACGGAACCAGAATTGACACGTATGCCATGGTCTTGAGAGTAAACAGGCTGGAGCAGCTGTTTGATATTGTCAGCGAACTCTGCATATCCGTCAGCGAAGGATAATATGCCGTATTGTTATATCCGGCAACAAGCAGCAATGACAGAACAGTAAGGATTGTTCCTATGCCTGAATACCATATACCTCCCTTGAATGCAAGCGAAAGTATGCTTTTACCCAAACCATAAAGCACAAAGAGAACCCCAAGCAGGAAGAGTACAAGAAGGTATGGCATATCCACAAAATTATTGAAATATTTATACGGTTCCAACGCTATCATCTGAGTTTCCGGATTTACCGCAAATCCGTCTTTAAGCAATGTGCGTATGACGTATGCCAGGAAGAACAAGAGGAAAGGCACTGCATCGGAAACCAATTGTCGGCGGCAACGGGTTTCTATCGCATCATTATCTATATTGTTGATGAAATACATTCCTCCAAGAAGTCTTGCAAGGAAGAATACAGCCATACCCAACACGAGATTCCATGGCTCGGCAAAGGCATCAAGCCCGTGCCATCCGTTAGACCATGAGCTGATGACAGGCATGCCCAATTCTGTCAGATTATCCTTTGTCACCTCAAAGTTTGAGCCATAGAAGAATGTAGATACAGCCATACCAAGAAGCAGCGGCCCCATCACACCGTTCAGAATAAGGAAGTATCTGTATGTACGCTGACCGAGCAGGTTGCCAAGCTTGGACTGAAACTCATACGATACCGCCTGAAGCACGAAAGTGAAAAGTATTATCATCCACAGCCAGTACGCGCCTCCGAAACTTGTACTGTAGAACAACGGGAACGATGCGAAGAATGCTCCTCCGAAAGTGACAAGAGTGGTAAACGTGAACTCCCACTTTCTGCCAGTGGAGTTAATCAGCATCTTTCTCTCCTCCTCTGTCTGACCGATGCGGTAAATCAGAGAGTTGCCTCCCTGCACAAAAAGCAGGAACACCAGTATTGCACCCAACAGTGATACTATGAACCACCAGTAGTGCTGTAAGAATATATATGTAGATTCCATATCAAATGTAAATAATGTTTTATCAGATTCATATAGTGTTATTTATCCTCAGGACCGTGCTTTATAGCCTTCAGCATAATTCCTATCTCGGCTATCAGAAGGACGGTAAACATGATGAGGAATATGAAGAATGTGGTCTGCACGGAGCCTGTTTCAAGTTTGGATATCGCCGCATCCACTGGCAGCATATCTTGAATGGTCCATGGCTGGCGTCCAACCTCCGCCACTATCCATCCGGCCTGACTGGCGATATATGCCAGAGGGATACTCCACAACCCTAACCACAGCAGCCAGTTATGGTAGTCCACATTGCATGTTTTCTTCCAGGTGAGGAACATCAGAACGGCAAACAGGACGATGAAATACATTCCCAGACCTACCATCACACGGAATGACCAGAACATGAGATTCACATTCGGTACGAGTGTGGATGTATCCTTTATATATCCGTAGCCGAAATACGGCATATTCTCATCAAGCACACGGAGTGAGGACTCCATAACTGCGGTATCGCTTTCCTTTTTAGCCTGTCTGTAATCGGCCAATGCCTTTATGGCCATCTTTCCGCGCTCAATCTTTTCATCTACAGAGAGGGCTTTCGTGCCGTCTGCCAACTCATATCCGCCTTTCATTATATCGTTTATACCCGGAACGAATCCGTCTGTACTGTGTGTGGCAAGTACGGAAAGCATCTCCGGTATCTCTACAGGACCTACTACAGTAAGTGGGGCATGCGCACTTCCATCGTAAAGTGCCTCCATCGATGCAAGCTTCATAGGCTGAACCTGTGCCACTTGGTATGCCGATTGGTCGCCGGTTGCAGCAGTCACGATTGAAGCAAACAGACCTACCGCTGAGGCCACCTTTATGCTTGCCTTGGCAAATTCTTTCTCACGCTTCTTTATCAGATACCAGCAGCTCACTCCCACCACGAACACAGCTCCTAAAATCCAGCTGCTTATCACTGTATGGAAGAACTTGACAACAGCCACCGGCGAGAATGCCACTGACATGAAGTCTACCATCTCATTGCGCATGGTGTCAGGATTGAACTCCATTCCTACAGGGTATTGCATCCACGAATTGGCAACGAGTATCCACCATGCCGAAATCGTAGCCCCAAGCCCCGTTAACCATGTGGATGCAAGGTGGAAGCGTCGGCTCACCTTCTCCCATCCGAAGAACATCACGGCTATGAATGTAGCCTCCATGAAGAAAGCCAATATTCCCTCTATGGCCAAAGGGGCACCGAATATGTCGCCCACAAACCATGAATAATTACTCCAGTTGGTTCCGAACTGGAACTCAAGAATAAGCCCGGTAGCAACGCCTATGGCAAAATTGATTCCGAACAGTTTCATCCAGAACTTGGCTGTACGTTTCCAGAACTCATTACCTGTACGATAATAGACTGTTTCCATTGTTCCCATTATCACCGCAAGGCCTAATGTGAGCGGAACAAACAGCCAGTGATACATGGCTGTCAAGGCAAACTGTGCCCTCGACCAGTCAATCAAAGAAGTGTCAATAGCTTCAATCATAAAATAAAGTTTTATTAAGTTGGTTTGATTAGTTATTTTGCATATGAGTCCGATGCCCTGATAATCAATTCATTGCCTACATAGTCCTGCTTCTCCTCTGTGGTCTTGTCTTTCAGGAATGAAGGGAAAAAGAACAGTTTGATTATAAAGAACATTACAAAAAGTTTCAGCAGGATTATAAGCCAGAGTATACGTCCTGTAGTCATCGACTTGAAACCGTCTGCATAAAACCTGTAAATTCCGATTATGCTCATAATTAATAAGTATATATTTTTATAATGATTACAAAGTAAATGATTTATCGTGAAAAATCAAGGTTTTGTCCACAGATTTCTTTGTCAAATCTATCTTTTTTGCCATTATATTATATAAGGAATAATTTCGCTGCAGGAAATGAATTTAAGATAACAGTAAACAATATGAGACAAAGAGATTTATTCATTATCGCAGTACTTGGTTCAAGCGCAGGACTTTATGCCCAGGAAAACAAGACCTGGAGCCTTCAGGACTGCATTGACTATGCTCTGGAGAAAAACATACAGCTGCAGCAGAACAAACTCTCGCTCGAAGAGGCTGATGTGGATGTGAAAAGCGCAAAGGCATCTCTCTTTCCAAGCTTGTCGTTCTCTACGGGACATAATCTGGTAAACCGCCCTTATCAGGAAACGAGTGCAACCGTAAGCGGTACCGAAATTATCACAAGTAACAGCAATACCACCTACAACGGTAGCTATAACCTGAGCGCACAATGGACCCTGTGGAACGGAGGACAACGACTGAACAACCTCAAACAGCAGAAAACCAACAAGGAAATAGCCGGTCTGTCCGTAGCCGAAACAGAGAATATGCTTCAGGAAGAGATTACGAAACTTTTCGTACAGATTCTGTATGCCAACGAATCTGTAGCGATAAACAAAAATACATTAGAAGTAAGCGAAGCTACATACAAACGTGCAGTGGAGCTTTTCAACGAAGGCAGCCTGTCAAAATCCGATGTAGCCCAACTGGAGGCTCAGGCAAGCAACGACAAATACCAACTTGTAACAGCAGAAAGCTCACTGAGAAACTATAAGCTTCAGCTGAAACAGTTGCTGGAACTGGACGGTACTACAGAAATGATTCTCGACCTTCCGGAACTGAACGACGAAGATGTGATGGCAGTTCTGCCAAGCCAGATAGACGTATACAATACAGCCCTGACATCAAGACCGGAAATACAGAGCAGCAAACTCAGCATTGACAATGCAAAACTCGGCATCAAAACTGCAAAGGCAGGCTACCTCCCTACCATCAGCCTGTCGGCCTCAACATCGAGCATGACAAACAATGCCAGCACAAACAACTGGGCCGAGCAGATGAAATACGGATGGAACAACATGATTGGTATCAACCTGAGTATTCCAATCTTCAACAACCGCCAGACTAAAAGTGCTGTTCAGAAAGCACAAATCAGCTACAGTTCATCACAACTCGATTTGATAAACAAACAAAAGGAGCTGTACTCCACGATAGAAACCCTCTGGCTGGATGCTCTGAACGCACAGCAGCAGTATGAAGCAGCAAACAGCAAACTGGAAAGCTGCCAGACAAGCTTTGATATAGTGAACGAACAGTTCAATCTCGGCATAAAGAACACAGTGGAACTGCTGACAGAGAAGAACAATCTTCTGAGTGCACAGCAGCAGCGTGTTCAGGCCAAGTACATGGCCATTCTCGACAGGGCATTACTTGATTTCTATGCTGGAAACGAAATTAAATTGTAGTAAAGAAGGTAGAGAAGGTAAAGAAGTTAGAAAAATTAAATAAAACAACTACTTATGAACAAGAAAAAGGTTTTCATCAGCGCAGCTGCAATAATAGTGCTTGCAGGAGCAGGACTGTGGATCTTCGGTGGAAAAAAATCAAACCAGACTATAAGTTTCGCCACTTCGGCAGTACATAAAGGAACTATCAGCAATTCCATTACAGCTACAGGTACAATAGAACCGGTAACCGAAGTAGAAGTCGGTACTCAGGTATCAGGTATCATCGACAAGATTTATGTGGACTACAACTCTGTAGTGAAAGAGGGACAGGTTATAGCCGAAATGGATCGTGTAACTCTTATTAGCGACCTTCAGTCAGCGCAAGCTACATACGACGGTGCGGAAGCAGAATACATCTATCAGGAAAAACTTTACGAGAGAAACAAGACTCTGCACGAAAAGCAACTTATCAGCGATACTGAATACGAACAGTACGAATACAACTACCGCCGTGCGAAAAGCACTTACGACCAGAGCAAGGCAGCACTGGCCAAGGCACAGAGAAATCTGTCGTACACCACCATTACATCGCCTATCAACGGTGTCGTGACAAGCCGCGAAGTGGAAGAAGGCCAGACCGTAGCATCAGGTTTCGAGACTCCGACCCTTTTCACAATAGCAGCGGACTTGACAAAGATGCAGGTAGTGGCTGATGTGGACGAGGCAGACATAGCCGGAGTCAAAGACAGTGCAAGGGTTACATTTACAGTAGATGCATATCCGGACGATGTGTTCGAAGGGAGAGTGATACAAATACGTTTGGGCAGTACAAACAGCAGCAGTTCGTCGGCAAGTACTACATCGGAAACTGTCGTAACATACGAAGTAGTAATCACAGCAGACAATCCGGACCTGAAACTGAAACCAAGACTGACAGCCAACGTGACAATCTTTACAGACACACGCGAGGATGTTCTTGTAGTTCCGAACAAGGCTCTCCGATTTACTCCGGACAAGAAATTAGCCGGTGGAAAGACCATAAAAGACTGTAACTCACCAAAGAAGGTATGGACAATGGATGAAACATCATTCACAGCACATCCTGTAAAAACAGGCATGAGCGACGGTTCAAACACAGAGATAGTTTCAGGCATCAGCGAAGGAACTGAAATCGTAACTGAAACAATAGTAAAAGGTGAAATGCCTGAAATGAGTGAGGCCGGAGGCGAACAGAATCCGTTCATGCCGGGTCCACCTAACAGAAACAAGAAAAAATAATCTCAAGCAAAAGGATTAATCACCATGAGCAAGACAGTAATTGAATTACAGAACATAAAGCGTAACTTCCGTGTGGGAGACGAAACAGTACATGCGCTCAGGGGAGTATCATTCAGCATAAACGAGGGCGAGTTTGTCACTATCATGGGTACATCAGGCTCGGGTAAATCAACCTTGCTGAACACACTTGGATGTCTTGACACACCTACAAGCGGCGAATATCTGCTGGACGGAGTTTCGGTAAGGACAATGAGCAAACCTCAGAGGGCTGTACTGAGAAACAGGAAAATCGGTTTCGTATTCCAGAACTATAATCTTCTGCCTAAGACCACAGCAGTAGAAAACGTAGAATTACCACTGATGTATAACCCGTCAGTATCTGCCGCTGAAAGACGCAGAAGAGCCATAGAGGCACTTATAGCCGTGGGATTGGGCGACAGACTGGAACACAAGTCGAACCAGATGTCAGGAGGACAGATGCAGCGTGTGGCAATAGCCAGAGCACTGGTGAACAACCCTGCCGTAATCCTGGCCGACGAAGCTACAGGTAACCTTGACACTCGCACTTCGTTCGAGATTCTGGTACTATTCCAAAAGCTGCATGCCGAAGGCAGAACAATAATATTCGTTACCCACAATCCGGAACTGGCAATGTACAGCAGCCGCAACATTCGCCTTCGCGACGGACATGTGATAGAAGATACCGTAAACAACAATATCCTCTCGGCGGCAGAGGCACTTGCAGCCCTGCCAAAGAATGATGAGGACTGATGCGGAACAATAAAACATTTTTACAATGAACGGAACAAATCTTTTTAAAATAGCTATCAGAGCATTGTCCAACAACAAGCTGAGGGCATTCCTTACGATGCTTGGCATCATAATAGGTGTGGCATCGGTGATAGCCATGCTTGCCATAGGACAAGGCTCGAAACGAAGCATCCAGAAACAAATCTCGGAGATGGGGTCAAACATGATTATGATTCATCCGGGAGGCGAAATGCGAGGCGGAGTAAGACAGGACCCATCGTCTATGCATACCCTGAAACTTGAGAACTACGAAACACTGAGAGACGAATGCATATATCTTTCGGACATCAGCCCGAACGTATCAGCCAGCGGACAGCTCATATCGGGAGCCAATAACTATCCTTCGTCCGTAAGTGGTGTAAGCATAGGCTACCTCAATATCAGACAGCTGAAGATAGAACAGGGCGAAATGTTTACCGAAGACGATATCCGCACAGCTGCAAAAGTCTGTGTTATCGGTTCTACGATTGTAGAAAACCTATTCCCGGACGGTACCGACCCGATAGGAAAAGTAATACGCTGCAATCAGGTGCCGCTAAGAGTTATAGGTGTACTTGAATCAAAAGGATATAACTCAATGGGTATGGACCAGGATGATGTGGTGCTGGCACCCTACTCCACCGTAATGAAACGTCTTCTTGCACAGACATATCTGAGCGGCGTTTTTGCATCGGCACTGACTGAAGACATGACAGAAGAGGCTGTAGATGAAATAACTAAGATTCTGCGACGCGAACATAAGCTGAAAGAAACTGACGACGATGATTTCACCATCAGGACACAACAGGAGCTAAGTTCAATGCTCAACACTACTACAGACCTGATGACAACACTCCTTGCATGCATAGCCGGAATATCACTTGTAGTTGGTGGAATCGGTATTATGAACATCATGTATGTATCCGTTACAGAACGTACCAGGGAAATCGGTCTGCGAATGTCTGTAGGAGCAAGAGGAATAGACATCCTGTCGCAGTTCCTTATAGAGTCAGTATTGATAAGCATCACCGGAGGACTTATAGGGGTAATATTGGGATGCGGTGCATCGTACATTATCAAGACAGTAGCCAACTGGCCTGTATATGTACAGCCATGGAGCGTACTCCTGTCGTTTGCAGTATGTACCTTCACCGGAGTATTCTTCGGGTGGTATCCTGCAAAGAAAGCTGCCTGTCTTGACCCGATAGAAGCATTGAGATACGAATAACGGAATACAACTTCATTCTATAAATACGGAACTTCTTTGTTCTTCATAACTTTGGTTTCCTTTTCAGCAGTGCTGCAGGTACTTCGTCGGAAGTATCGCAGCGCTGCTTTGAAATTCCCTACAACCGTTCAGTAAGACATGCATATATGAGCAGTATCTGAATTTGCATAACTTACAATATTCTATTATTTTTGTACAAATACAAAAAAAATCAATTCCATGACGCACAACAACCGCAACAACAGATTGCTGGAAATATCCATACACGTCTTCTGCTGGATATTATTTTTCGGCTTCCCTATAATAATGGCACAGAGTGACAATGGAAGTATCAACTGGAAAGAATTCCTGCGATTCTCCATCGTTCCTGCCACACTTTTTACAATCTTCTACCTCAACTATCTCCTTCTTATCCCGAAACTTCTGTTCAACGAACACAAAAGAAAGTTCTTGGCTGTTAATGCATTAATCATAATATTGTTGTCTTTGGCCATCAGATGGTGGAACGATATGCATGTTCCCGGTCCACCACCGGACATGTTCAGACGCAATCCACCTTCACAAATAGTTTTCGTCATCAGAGATATAGCCAGTTTGATTTTCTCTGCAGGACTAAGTGTAGCAATACGTCTGAGTATCAGATGGAACGAAACCGAATTAGCCAGACGGGAAGCAGTAAAAAGCATGAAAGAGGCGGAGTTGAGAAACCTTAGAAACCAACTGAACCCACATTTCCTGCTGAACACGCTGAACAATATATATGCCCTCGTAGCCATTGACACTGACAAGGCACAGGAAGCCATACAGGAACTAAGCAAACTGCTCAGATATGTGCTTTACGACAATCAGTCCATGTACGTCCCTCTGAAGAAAGAAATAGACTTCATTAAGAACTATATAGAACTTATGAGAATAAGGGTATCAGAAGACGTAAACATAGAAACCCACTTCAGAATTAAGGACAACAGCCAGACTCCAGTAGCACCGCTCATCTTCATATCGCTGATAGAAAATGCATTCAAGCACGGAATCTCACCTACGGGAGAAAGCTTTATCAGAATCATAATAAAAGAAAACGAAGAAAGCATAATATGCACCATTCAGAACAGCAACCATCCTAAGACAACGACCGACAAAAGCGGTTCTGGAATAGGGCTGGAGCAGGTAAGCAAAAGGCTCGAACTGCTGTATGCCGGCCGTTACGAATGGAAATGCTGGCTCGGCGACAACAACAGCATTTACAACTCATCCATAATACTTAAGATATAAACCTCATACACAATATAACTATGACAATAAGGTGCGCTATAATCGATGATGAACCATTGGCTCTCGGACTGATAGCGGGATATGTAAAGAAAACCCCGTCGCTGGAACTCTGCGGCACATACTCCAGTGCCATCCAGGCCATGAATGAACTTCCCAATAATCCGGTGGACCTGCTATTTCTTGACATACAAATGCCCGACCTTAACGGACTGGAGTTCTCGAAAATGGTTCCCGAAAACACAAGAATAGTATTCACTACCGCCTTTGAACAATATGCCATCGACGGATACCGTGCAAATGCGCTCGACTATCTGTTAAAACCTATTAGCTATGCCGACTTCAGTGAAGCCGTAGGCAAAGCAATGGAATGGTTTAATATGAAACTAAAAGCAGAAGGCGAAAAACCCAATATTCAACCTGAAAAGACAGAGTATATCTATGTAAAAAGTGATTACAAACTCATACAGGTGGAACTTGACAAAATCCTATATATCGAAGGTCTGAAAGACTATGTAAAGATATATACCGAAGACAGCGCACGCCCTATCCTGTCACTCATAAGCATGAAAGCATTAGAGGAAAAGCTGCCGGCAGAGCGTTTTATAAGAGTTCACCGCTCGTTTATCGTCCAGAAACAAAAAATAAAAATAATAGATAAAGGACGTATCGTTTTCGGCAAAGAATACATCCCGATATCCGAAACTTACAAAATAATGTTACAGGAATATGTTAATAAACATATTATTTAAGTATTTAGTTACAGTTTCAACTTTTTTGTCAAAAACACGGTAAAAAATCTATCAATATTTTTGTATTTGTTATAAAAAAACATATATTTGCAATGAATAAAGAACAGAAGTTGTGAAACTTCTCATTTAAAATAGTTTAGTTAAGTCTAGTTTAGTTTTTGTGTTGTGATACTCCTGGCAATAGAGATTGTTAGGAGTATCTTTTTTGTATATGTCAAGCATTTATAAAGATACGATATTCCCAAACGTTACAACAGGTGATAAAATTCATTAGTCGAAATATTAGTCTATACTTCTATTTAAAGGTAATTTTTAGTCACTAAATATTAAAAGTAAATTTATAAACAAAAGAAGTAACAAAAACTTGCACTATAATCAAATGATTATTATATTTGTTTTGTCGAATAATAAGAGATGTAAACTATGAGTTTAGAACAGATTAAAAAAGATTTGTTTATCCAAAGGAGTTTTCTTAAAAAAGAATTAGACCAGCTAAGATTTCTGGCAGAAATAACCGGAG
Organism: uncultured Phocaeicola sp.; assembly: GCA_944320855.1. Lineage (GTDB taxonomy): Bacteria > Bacteroidota > Bacteroidia > Bacteroidales > Bacteroidaceae > Phocaeicola. The sequence goes on along the minus strand of CALUJF010000006.1, from coordinate 41,777 downwards.
CTTACAATGAAGAGGAAATAAACAAAAGATTGGACAGACTTAACGCGATAGACAAAATCTTAGCAGAATTAGAAAAAAAGAAGTAAAACAACCCTCTTTGACAGGAGGACTTAAAAATAATAGCATTATGACACTACACGAAGAATTATCAGCACTAATACCAATGTTGGGAACTGATTCAACTGAGTTTTATGATAAAGTGAAATTCATAGCCTCACGTTATAACTCGGATGATGATAAAAAGACTATTGCGGATTTTATATCTGGAAGAATGCAGGATATAGACAACAGAATAGATACTCTTGAGGAAAGAACAATAAGGCTCCAGATGCAGGAAGTTTCGGACGTTATCTCGCTATCATATCTTGCCAAACATTATTTCAATAAAAGCCGTTCGTGGCTATACCAAAGAATGAACGGTAACATCGTAAACGGAAAGCCTGCAAAGTTCACAGATGAAGAACTTGCCACCCTCAACAGAGCTTTGAAAGACATTTCAGAGAAATTAGGTTCACTAAGTATCTCATATTGATACTTTTGTTATTTGACACCTTATCCCCATGGTTTGAACCGCCATGGGGATTTTTCTACCACTGTCACGAATCATAATTGACCGCTACAGCTAATACTGGACTAAATCGGGATATTCAGTAAATATCCTTAAAAAAAGCCTAAAAACACAAGTTAAATTCACTTTCACATCTTTCACAGAACCATTTATCAGAAGCAGTATTCCACACCTAAGTTCAGGCTATACACATTGTCGGAATAATGCTCTCTATCCATAAGAGGGATTCCATTACCATCCTTTGGTACATAAGTATAAGGAACGAGCGAGAGTCTTGGTTCAAAAAACACACCCCATCTGTCATTAAATTTGTATTTCGCCTGAATACCGCCGGTGAAAGCATAATAAGCAAATCTGATACTTTGCGACAAGTCATTTTTCTTCATTCCGCCAACTTCCAGACCGCCCAAAACCGAAACTGCCAAGAACCTGTTAATGTCAAGTTCGGCAAACTCCAACAGATTGACCATAGCTTCCAGCCTGGCTCCCATATACATTTCCTTAAGTTTAGTTTCACCGATTATATTCTCACCCTTTTCATCATAAACAAAATGTCTGTTCCATGTATTTTTGCCCCAGAAAGCAGAAACCCTCATACCGAGATACGGCAAAAACCATTTACCAGCAGAAAGCTGCACGTCCGGTCCCATAGTTTTCAGTATCCCTATCTCCTTAGTGGCATTCGAGAACTGATATTGTCCACCTGCGGCGATACTTACAAAAGCATTCTTCTCTTCCTTATTGTAATCCCTTGACCTGCTGCTATGCGACAGCCTGTAGGAGAAACCCATCATAGCCCCATACCCCACATCATATTTGTGCCAGTTGGTTTTCGTATAATTGTCTATACCGTCAGAATACAGAGTAAGAAGCGGTTCTACCACAAGGTCCATCTGCGGAGCGACATTCAGTTTCAGCTGCAATCCGACATGGATGTCACCTACATGATAAGCCTCATACTTCATCATCTTGGAATATGTATATCCCAAACCGAGAATAGTGGAAACCTCCAAAAGCCTGTCCGGCCTGAATCCGTAAAGATATGCCGACATGTTGAACAGGTAATTAATCTGTCCACCCATCCTCATATATGCATCGCTCGTTCTTTCATGCAAGGCCCATCCACCGTTAGCACTGATTCTCAGTCCGTGTACAGGCGAGAAATACTTGCCGTAGCCCACCGACAGAGTCTTAAACAGACCTATCTCCGCCCCTTCTCTATGCTCCAGTCCTTCCACACCGAATTTCATGTCGATAAAAGAATTATCCACCCACCTTTCGTTCGTGAAGCCCACATTCTTGTTCCTGAATCTCTTCTGCATAGAATAGTCAAGAGCGTTGAAGAACTTCTTATCCTGAACCGTATCATTAACCGCAGTGCTGTCTTTCTGAGCCATTACATCAAGACACGATACACATGCCAAAACGATTAATACATATATATATTTCAAGTTCATCATCCCAAATCAGAGTTTATATTGTTGAATCAATATATCAATCATATCCTTATTGATATCGTACATCTCCATTGTATATTCAAACAAGTCCTTACCTATATCACCGTCAGTTTCGGCAATAGGGATATACTTAGGATCGAGCGTAAAGCACTTTATCAGACAGTTCACGGCATTTTCCAATCCGGTATCCCCTTCCCTGTTATAGATTATAGCTTTCATATACCACGCTCTCGGATTATCCGTCGGAAGCTTCTTTACCGCTATCTTAGCCATCGCATCATCCCTTTTCGTATCCATGGCCAGATGCATAACCACCTCGTTCATCGACGAAGAATTCTTCACAAGTTCGAAAGTCTTCTTAGCCTCCTCCCTCTCTTTTGCCGTATTTCCTCCCCTGTAGTATCCACCCAGACACATGGCGTAAGCCTTCAGAAGAGCATTCTTCTCCGTATCCGGCAAAATCTGTGCCATGACACTCGCCTGTTCAAAGTTATTTGCCTTCACGTACATGCTCAGCTGATTAGCCACCACAGCTTCAGGGTTTATAATCTCCTTTGTCACACCGTCCATACGCGTCCTTACCACATTAGCCCCTCTTGTTCTTCGGTCGATAAACGGCTCCAGAATAGAAGTATCGACAGTATCCCTTGAAAGGTACGACACAGCCAACAAGTTGGCAGGCAAAATCCACGGCTGACCTTCCGATTCCATCGAAGCCTTGTAAGCCCTTCTATAGAGATTTTCCAGCTGAACAGAATCCTTCACCATCTGGAACAAATGCCAGTATTCATACAGGGCAAAATCCTTCTTTCCGGTTCTATAGTCCTCATCCGTCTCATATCTCTGTAAGATTTCTTCGGGTGTCAACTCCCTGTAAATCTCATGTTTATATTCAAACCTCATATACCTCAGACTTCCGAGATGCTCCTTCACCACCGTGTTGTAATACGGCAGTTTCCTGATAGCCAAATACTGTTTCTGCTGGCTGTCCGGGTTTTCCTCTATAATCTTCTTTATCTCCTCAGCTTCCTTAAAACATGAATCAGCCTCAAGAACAGGAATCAGCTCACTCCATTCCGCCACCCTCGCATCCGGAGCAGGCAAAAACGTTCTCGACAAAGAACCTGCAGGCAACATCCTGTTCAGCTGGTTTTTCGCAAATATCGCCCTTCGCTTTGCCAAAGCCAAGTTCGACTGATAGTTACCCTCAGGCGAAGACACACCCGTCACATGTATCTCCTTAAGCGTACAATCCTCACAATTTATGATATTCATCAGATTGTTCTTCAGCTCATTAAGCTGCACCTCATTGTTAGGGTCCTTATTATCAATTTCCGCCTTGTTTACAAGGAAAGTCAGCGATACATTTGCCGCCGTATTCCTGAGTTCCCTCTTCGCCCTTCTTTTATAGTCATTGAAATCAAGAGAATATCTGTCGAGCGAATATTCAAGGAATTTAAGAGGTCTTCTTGCTTCACAGCTGATAATCTTCGTCAGTTTATTATAGTACACCATATTATAATCCTCCAGCTGTATAATGGCATTACCATAATAATTCTTGGTTGGATCAGGCACCATTACAGTGTCTTCCCACTCTATCCTCATGGCAGTTTCTGTCAATGGCACTTTAGCAGCAAACTCCACGAGCGGGTCATTCTTCAGGTTATAAAGCATTCTTCTTTCCTGAGTCATCCTGTACTGTTCCCCGTCGTACACCATTGGTCTCGTAAACTCTACCGTATCCTGATTATCGCAAACCATCACATACGGCTGAATTATCAGGCGCGCATTCGTTTTTCCGAACTGTGCCGGAATAGGGAAAGAGTTTCTCATTATGAGCTTGTTTCCTATCAGCGTAGGGGCAGCCTCTTTCGGTGCGATATCCTGCAGCGTACCTGTCACTTCCACCGTTTCGAGCACGATACCCGCATCGATGAAAGCATTGATTTCCATCTGGTAGTTCACCTCTTTAAGAACAGCCTCACCAAGTCCCACCTTGAAAATCAGAGCACCCGTATCAGCCACCCTTATTTCGTAATAACCACCTTCGTCCGCTATCTCCTGTCCGTCGCTGAACACCGCACCACTGGAACTGTCTATCACCTTTTTGGCCTCAACTGCCGCAGCCACTGTATTAAAAGCATAAATATATACTGCCTCGTCCTTGAAAGGCAATTTGGATTCTTTATCCAGCACACGTCCTGACACCAACTTTATCTGTTGTGCCATCACCGGTACATATCCTGCATAAAGAGCCAGAAACAATATAAGTATTTTTATCTGCTTAAATTCAGTTTTCATACATTGCCATTAATTAATGATATACGAAATAGATATTCCAAGTTTAGTAGGAAAGAGTTTGAATCCCTTAGAATTAGTTGAGATATTTCCATCCGGGAAATAATCCTCATAGTTATCATATTTATAATAAAATTTCTGTGCAAACGCCAACACCCCGAATCCGCCATAGAATTCCAGATTAAACTTTCTGCCTAAAGATATCGAGTACCCTGCAGTAAGTCCAAGCCCTATAGCGTCACCATCGTACACATGATTTCTCATTTGCATATCATAAGTAGAGCCTAAAGCCGCCACTCCTATATACTCTCTGGTCATAGGCCTGCCGTTAAACCAATACCTGTATTCGGCTTGCAGGCCAACGACCTTCGAGTCTATACCATATGGTTTCTTGTGTCCGAATGCTCCTACGTTAAAGCTCGAATGTTCTCCCGTAACAAGTTCGCATTCCAAATTTGGAGTAAGGGCAAGAAGCATAAGTCCGTTAGTCTTTATGGCTATCTGTTGGGCAGAAACAAGTGTATAACTGCAAAACAGCAATAATATTGGAAGTATAATTTTTATATGTTTCATAATTATTGGTTTAGAGTTACGTCACCTGTTTCTTCATCTATTTCAAAATCCATATTAGTATTTGAATCTTCCCAAACAGATAAATTTCCATCCACAATAGCCTCTTTAGGAGAATAATTAATATTTATATTTACAAACTTTCCTGCCTCCAAAGTCAATCCACTTACTCCAGGTAAAAGTTTGCCCTCAACCTCTCCATTGAAATAACATGTTATACTGATAATCTGAGTATCCGGATACAATAAATAATCATATTCGACCTTCTCGTCCGTGTTCAGATTAATATTATTACAATCCATGTTTAGAGCACTTACTTGGTTATAATTTGCGGCAACACATTTTGCATCCTCGACGTACAGATAACCATCAAGAGAAGATTTCGCAACAACTGATATTTTATTTAAAACAACATCTGTTGTAGTTTTATTGAAATTAAAATGAATCCTGCTCAGCGCATGTTTAAATTCCAATGTAGCAACAGTATTATCATCAGATGGCGTTTCATAAAATTTTCTAACCACATATAAATAATCTGTGGTATTAGCCATGTTCAGATTATCCAAAGTGGTCTTTATAAAACATTTATCATTCAAATCATAACTATAATTTTCTGTGTAAGGATAATACCCATAAACTACCAACCCATTAAACCCGGAATCCTTTGTTGGATACTGAGCTAAATATTTCTGATAAAGCTTATTATTCTCTCTTATCTCATATTCAGCATTTGTCATTGTTGCTTGACTCCCAGAAATAGATATCCTATACGCATCAGGATATATGCTCCAGATTTCTTTATCTGCATATACGCCCCATATTCCTACTTTTCCACCTACAGGAAGAGTATTACCCTCGATTGGTGCCCTACTTCCATTATATTGCTCTATAGACGCACTTAATCCGGCTGTAAAAGTTATTTCTTTTGCGCGTTCGTCATCTATATCACCTCCGGAAGTATTATTATCTTCTGTAGAGTTAGAAGGTGGAGAAGAGGGAACTTCTCCCTTCCTGCAGGAAGGGAGAAGTAAAAATACTGATATTATTAATATTAATAATCTCATAAAAGGTTTCTTAGAAATCTACATTTACGTCATCTTCAACTTCTACCCAACCAGTAAGTGAAGCTTCGAGTGACACTAAAGTAAAGCTGCTCATATTAAGAGTTACATTATAAGAGTGTCCTCTTAAGAAACCACCTGTTGGAGAAACTGGTTTTGCTTCAGTTATAACTTCTTCGCCTTCATCATCAATCATTGTAACTGATACCGTAAATGCTTGATTAGATTCTGCAGCGTAAAGCATAACAGTGCTTCCAAATGGAACTTTTTCTGTTGTAGCACTTGTTATTTCACCCTCACCAGATTTTGGTCCAACAGAGAATTCTACATCTTCAGTAGCAGGAGTAACCGTTCCAGCAGTAGAACCATCCGCATCAGCAATAGTCAATGTAATTTCGTCTGTTCCGTTAGCAACATTTACACTCTTTACAGTAACTATTCCTTCTCCAAAATCAGTATCAGCAGCCTTAATATTAAACTGTATCTGTGTAAGTAAATGTTTGAAATCAATTGTAGGAACACCATTTTCTTTTACATATGTAGCATTATAACCATTACCGGCAACTGTTGCTTTACCATGAAGAACATCAACGGTTCTACTTGAAATATCTATTGTAGTAGTTACTGTTTTATCATCATCATTAATCGTTGGCGATTCCTGTCTTGGATAGTATCCAAAGAAATTATAGTTATACTTATCACTATTAGGGTAATACTTACTGTCTACACCTTCTGCCAAAGTAGGAGTTGCAGTTGTACCATTTATTGTTGTCAATACATTATTCCACAACATGGCTTTATCAGCTCCTTGCCATGTTTCACCTGCACCCAAATTTTCTGCCAATACAAATATACCTAACTCCTGAGTTCCATCGAAAGCGGTTACAGCAGCTCTTGAAGCAGGAGAAACCTCTTCGACGTCAATATCCATCTTTGTTCCAAATTCAATAGCTACCAAATCATTGTTATTATTGTTGCTATTGTCAACACTGTTATCTTTAGTACAACTACTGAAAGCAGCTACTAAAGCCATACTGAATAAAATACTTTTCTTCATAATAAACGTTTTTATAATTTATAAATAAAATTTATGGTTCAGTCGTTCCTGTATCATCTTTTTTTCCGGTATTATCTGAATCGACATTTATAGAGCCACCATTTTCCCAAGGAGTTAAACTTGCTTCTACTTTTATGTTCTGAAGACCATATACTTTTATATTTATATCATACATAGAGCCTGCTACGAAACTACCTTTACTCAAAGCTATAGGGAATTCTTCACTCCATTTCTCATCTTTATCTTCAGTGTTTCCATTTTGATTTTTATCTTGTTCAGTATAAATTTTAATAGTATAACTTGCTTCTGGATATAAAAGAACATCTTCTCCCACTGGTGCTGCAGTTTTAGATATTACAGGTACGGCTGTTAAATCTGTTAACTTTCCATCTTCTGATTTGGATTTAACTACAAAATTCACTGCTGTCTCTGCCTTACCTTTAGGTTCTAAAGATTGATCACCACTTACAGGTATAATATTCAATGTTCCATTATCATAAACATTCAATATTTCTATTTTAGTTATTTTAATTGCATCAGGAGCGTCTTCTTTTGTTTCAGTTTCTGTATCACCAAGTTGCGCCTGGAAATTAAATCTCGTCAGCAGATGCTTAAACACTAAATTAGGAACTACATTACGTCTTGCAGACCATGCACTATATACTCTATCAACATCCGCTGCAGTTACTTCAGCATTTGCAGCAGCAGTAATATCATCAGTCTTAACAGGTTGTGCAACCATAATATCCTGCGTACCATCTATTGTAATATCTACAGAGAAGCCATCAGCCGGATCAGCTTGACCTATTTTCATATCAGCAGGTTCGACTGTTGCATCATCTATATGTACACCATAAAAATCATACACATCTTTACCATTGTAATAGTATGGAGTTGTCTGATTCCAAGTTAATGTAGTTTTGTTTACTCCATGCTCATCTTCAGTTCCATTAGGAGCTGTAGCCAATTCACCATCAATCTTCACTGTTTTTGCAGCTCCGGTTACACCGTATTCCCCATTGCTAATACAGTACACATAAATCTGTTCACCATTCCAATTGTTAGGAGTGTCAACACCACCAAGTCCACCAACAGCACCATTACCTCTTGATGATGGTTGTACACTTACACTCGACCCCACGCCTAATACAATCTCCTCTAAAGAAGAATCGTCAATGTCAATCCCCTTGTCTTTTGAGCAACTTGTTCCCAATGCGAGAGCCATTGTTGCAAAAATCCACGTTTTGTTCATAATAAAATAAAATTAAATTAAACACTAAAAATTATTCTAATTCTCAAAATCTTTATCCGGGTCTATTACTATGCTGCCGCCAAATTTCCATGGGGTAAGAGTTACTTCCGCTCTTACTTCCTGGATTCCGTAAACGGCTAACTTTACGTTATACTGGTTTCCAGGGCTGAAAGTTTCGCCTTCTTCCATCGGCAATGGTGTGTATGGCGTTTCATTATACTCCCACTTACCGTTAAGGAACTGCTTCATCTTCACCGAATAGAGATACTGGGTCTCACCCGGAGGAAGTATCAGCTCGCCGCCCACCTGTACGGCATCCCTTTCATAAACCGGTTTGCTGAAATCCACACCATCTACTTTCGGACAATAGGTATCTTTATCTAATTCTGTCCTGTCCTTGTCCCTAAGAAAAATAGGTATATATTCCTGCTCTTGCGAGAAATCTACCCCCATGTTTCCTGTGGTACTGCTTGCCACGGTAAATACGCCTTTGGTTTTCGATTTCACATTAATGCTTTCTATGTATACACCCCCTACTTTAGGATTCTGGGCATAAAGCCAGAACATGAAGCGACACATGTGATGCTTGAACAGGAATATAGGCTGTACGTTCCATTCTGCCGTAAGATTACTGAAACTCATGTTCTTCACCCTCTCCTTGTCGGCTTCCGAGTTAGAACTTGCACTGAGCTGTTCTTCCGTCACTTCAGCCTTGGAACTCATTATGTCGTTTGTTCCGTCTATAGTGATATTCATCTTTATCCTGTCCTCGAGCTTCGTTATCTCCTTATCGTCCATATATGCTCCGTCGAGGTAGTAAGCAAAGAAATCGTACGGCTGGTTGTTGTCGTGGAAATATACGGTTTTCGGTTCGTTCATCCATGTCAGGAACGGTTCGTCCTGGAGCAACATAGCCCTTTTTCCGTGTTTTGACTTCTTGTCCTGTATCAGTCCGTCGAGCAGACACACATTCTTGTCGAAATCCGAATCGAAACTGTAATTGGCCGTCATATCCTTACTGTAGGCATATACATATACAGTATCAGTAAGTTCATTCTTAACTTCTGATGCTCTGGTATTCTCATCCAACTGCGAGTTTCCTACCGACACTCTTATAGGATATGTTCCATGCTCAGGAATGAGATTCATATCCCTGAGCAAAGTCTCCTCTCCCGGATATGACCTGTCTGCACATCCGGCTACGAGCATCAGGCATGCCGCTGCCATCATCGGAACTATATGTTTAAATAGACATTTCATTTTCAGACTATCAGATTTCACCTTCAAAATCATTTCCTTCACCCTCCCATTCCTGGATTCCGTCTTCCGTATCAGAAGTTATCTGCCGTTTGGTCACATTGAAATGGAAGCCCGTATTAAGCACTACCTCGTTCTTAAGTATTTCGAACACATTTTCTTTATCATCAAAGGCCACACCTCCTGATTCGTTGATATACCTGGAAATATTCTTCGTTGTTCTAAGCATCTTCTTCTTACCTTCAGCCTCGGCAAATATCGCCAAGTAAATAGCTCCCGGACCGTTGGCTATTACATCACTTTCCAAATTCGGTATAAGTCCCAAAGTATGCAGCACAGCCTGATAATATATATCATTCCCCTCTTTCTTGACAGCCTCCGCACTCAGGATTACCCTACCTATACCTTTATCATTATCCCCCATTATAGCCTTGCTGCCTGTAAGGTATCTTCTCTCCAATACACCTGAAAACTCTATCAGGATTTTCTGTATGTTCACGCCCTCTTCTGCAGTTACTATAAACGGCATGACCACTTTCTGGGTGATATTGAAAGGCTTGAATTCAAGAGTCGCATCAACACCGTTTTCCACGATATAATCGGTTTTCACATCAAACCTTACAGAGTCGATATTATAGAAATATGGGTAATTACCGTTCAATGTGCTCATCCAGCTTGTGCCTTCCCACGCCTCGTCTTTCAGAATCTCCATATCATCGATACTCTGTTCGCGCACCCTGAGCACTATGTCATTGGGAGATATAGCCTCAGACTGTACGAAATTCTTCAGCGAGTCGACAGACAGTCCTTCCTGAGGCTTGTCGATTACATATATAGTATATTCGCCCGACTTCAGATAGTACTTTGAGTCGAACTGTACACCGTCTACCACCTGTTCCTTGCTATCCACGGTTTTGTCGCTCTTTATTGCACCGTTTGCATCTGTCTTAAGGAAATAATGGCTTGTATATCTGGTCTTGTTTATTATGCAGTACAGCGAATCCTTGGTGGCATCGGCAGACTGGGTATCCCAAACATAGTTAAAGCTAAGCCCGGAATACTCGAGTTTGGTTGCTGCATCCTGTACCTCCATACGCGCACACGACACCACTGCAACAGTGGCAAGCAACATTATTACATAGTATATCCTAAATTTAAGTCCCATAGGTCAATCTTCTTTTTTAATCAAAGCATCGTTATTTTCATCTTCAGTCTTCAATGGAACATTATCCGTACTTTTGTCCTCATCGTCTTTCTTTCCGCGTTTCCTTTCGCCGGCAGCTTCAAGCTTTTTCACGTTCTCCAGAGAGTCCTTAACAAAAGCCTTTCTTGCATCCTCCAGGCTGTCCTGCAAAAGTCTGGCTGCTTTTATAGAGTCTTTGACAAACTTCTTTCTCAAATCCTGCAAACTGTCTTCTAAGTGTCGAGCCACTCTGATAGAGTCTTTCTGACGTTTTTTCTCCACCTTGGCAGCCTCTCGCATTCTAATCTTTTCATAATCAGTACGTTTGTACTTATCCTTTATGGAATTGAACCTGAACACAAAGGCCACCCTTAAATCAGTAATTACAGGAAACGGCACCATATGCCAGTTTTTTACATTGGCAGTTGGTATGTATTCGTTATTCTCTATATCAAGCCTGAAGCCGCTGTTTTTGGTAACCATCAAACCTATGTTTCCACCAAATTCAAGGTCTATGGCACCACTCTTATAAGAATAGAGGGGGACGCTATATCCGGCAGTCAATCCGGCACCTATATATTCACCCCTGACTCCTTCATCAGAAAACTTAAAATCATAACCGCCGGCATTGACATATCCTCCCATGTAATATGCCCTCCAATATCTGGGTTTCTCCCTCTGCTTGGAGAACAGTTTCTCACGCAAAGTGGGTTTATTCCCTGTTTTAGGTCTATATTCCGTGCGCCAATACTTTCTGATTTCGGGCTTTACTTCCCAATAATTGAAGACGTTATAAGGCAAATGGTTATGCATGGTATATCCGTTGTATTTCCCTTCGACACCAAGCGTCAGTTTATTATAGACAGAGTTAGTCAGGTCAAACTCCACAGCTGCATTGGGGACAGTCAACAACCATCCCACAGCATTGGTTCTGAACGACCATCTGTCCTTAAACTTAACTATGGTATCTTCCTTTATTATCCCCGGTCTTTTATTTTGTGATGACAATGGATTTATTGAACAAAACAAAACAAATATTGTTAATATAGGAAATACCACGTGGAATCTTTCCAAACACCTATTCATATACCTTTAACGCGTTTTGTAATACAAACATGGCAAATATAGTATTAAATTTATAATTTGCAGTTTTTATAGTACTTTTTAATATCGGTTAAATTTAACACTCTTAACAAAAGACAGGCAGAAAATCTCAACACACACAAATAAGGCTAACACACTATCACACAAACTATTATCTACGCAATACCCATAAAACCGGCATTATCATAATACAAATACAACACCTATGAACATTTTTAGTTAACTTTACAAAGAGTTAGCGTTGTATATTCGTAAAAATAACAGAATACTTTTTTATTTTTTGAAAAATAAAGCATAATCTTAATTCAAATCTCGTGATTGATTTTACTTTGACATTTTCTTTTACCTACATATGTAAGTTAACTTACCGACATATGTAAGTAAGATTACCGACATATGTAAGTAAGAATACCGACATATGTAAGTAAGAATACCGACATATGTCAAACGATAAAAAATTAAGGGGAAAACAGCTAATCCATAAATACCGGTGGCGGAGTATGTGGAAACACTTCAATTCCGGAAGGATTTCTTGTAGGTATGGAAACAGCATCCCGCAATTCGTCATAATCTACATCCTTAGTACAAAAATCCTCATAATCGAATTCCTGACCGGAAATTTTCATAATTCGCTCAACTATAATCCGGCGGGAAACTGCATTAAAGTATCTGCGGTTATCGTCCATCGCGCTGACTTCTTCCGAACGCCATATTCCATATTCATAATTATAACCGCCTTCATACATCCCTACCTTAGGAAAACGCTCATCGCCAATCATTCTTTCCCAATAAACCATGTCATTCACACCGGTTTCGTCGGCTGTAATATTCAATCCGAAAGGCATTTCCCATGAATGGCCTTCTATGGCTCCCATGTCATATGTACTTCCGCTCTCTTCCTGATAATACTCATCCATCAACCTTCCAAAACAGTGTCCACCATATTCATGCAGGAAAGTATTTCTCCAGTTGCACACATTTATCCCCGTTTCCTCGTTACCCGGAAGTTTCCATTCGCCCTCTGTAGTAGGCACAATAGCAAATGATTTTCCTGATTTCCATGAATAGCAGATACCCCCATGACGTACATCATTAACCAGCAAACATATTGGCAGATTGTCCAAAGTGAGCTTTCCATCCTTAAAATCAGGGCAAAAAGTCCGGACAAAATTCATCAAGAGAACATCATTGGCATACATATCTTTGCCGTCGTCGCTCCATCCGGAATTAAAGTAAGTATTTCTGTCGAGCCCAATTGTATAGTTGTCAGCGCCCGACTCAACAGACAGAGCAGGAATGATGTACACATTAAAATAATCCATGTACGACTTGTAAGGTTCTACACCAAACAGAAAATCCAGAGCCGAACGTGCGTTTTTCTCAAATTTACCTCCGTACTGCAAGTCATTTTCCGTGTATCCGTCTCCCGTCACAACCATAGTGACCGGATTTGCATTACTGCTTTTATGGTAGACTATCACCTCACCGGTGGTATAAGATTTAGGTTCATCGTCATTATCATCTGATTCAACCATTCCCCATGGCGTTTTATCGACGCTCAGAATATCTACCCTACCGCCTTCCGAGCATACAGCCTTAACCTTATGCTTCATTCTGAATTCCATATCCATCACTACAGGGAGTACTTTTCGTGTTCCATCGGACATGGAGAAAACAATCTGTCCTTCCGAAAGGTTCTGGGCCGGAAGAATTACAGAAAATATGGTGTCATTCTGTCGATAAGCCTTAACAGACTTCATATCGCCGTTTATGCAGTAAACCTTGTCGAGAGAAAGATGCGCCCAGAAATCCGTATAAGCAGTCACGCTCATATTGTCAAAATGCACAGACGACTCTTCCGAACTTAACAATTCTACTGATAGCATGGCAAGCTTGTGCTCCATAGGTATAGACACGTAACTGTTGGTCTTTTTGGTAGCAACCCTGCCAAACAAGAAATCACTGCGTCGGAAATTCTCAAAAGTATCTTGGTTTACAGAAACTTTTCCGTTATACGAAGGCCATGCCAGGACCTGTCTTACGTCGGGAGTGTATGCATAGATTTCAAAGTTTTCTCCCATAGCTTTCCATTTCAGGTTATCTATCGGCTTCCACTCTACAGTATTTGGCTGGAAAGCCGAAGCACAGTCTGCATTCCAGATACTTCCATCGAAAATTGCAGTCTGAATAAATCCCTCTTCGTAGCAGTTGGGGCTATACCCTTCGGAGAAAATAACCAATGCAAGCGAGTCACCTTTACGGAAACCGCTGCCTGTTTCATCGCCTGTCACCTCTTTCTGAGAAGAACCGTCCATGACATAAGGGCTTATATACATGTCGGAATACCCCCTTAGGGCATCGATTATCTCTTCTGCAGTACATGCCGACACTGCAAAAGCCATAACTGCCACAACCATGTATATAAGCCTTCGTTTCATATCATGCAAATATATGAATTAATAATCATATTCCAAAGCGAAATCGTCCACCCAAAGCGTAGAGCCTGTTCCACCGGTGAAATAATCGCCCAACTTGCTGGCTGAGCATACTATTATAATAGCGGATGGCACTACATCGGTACGTCTGTATTCAAGCTCTATTTCAAACTTCTTGTAATCAGGCACGGTTTCGTTGATGTTCATTTCTCCGTATGCAAGGACGTAGTCGGCATCTTTGTCGAAGTACTTACCGTTGTTGTTCGTATTATCGGTCTTAATCTCTACATATGTACCGTCGCTGTCCGGATTGCCACTGACCAATGCTATCCATACAATACCTGTATCCGGCTGCCCCTGAAGGTCTTCATACCCTTTTGAAGTCTTGTCGATAGTAGCCTGAGTATACTTATAGTATCCTGTAAGCTTGGTAGGGAAAGTCTGGAATGTTCTACCGAATCCTAACAACCCGTTCATACCCTGAGTTTCCTTATATTTTCCTATAAAGAGGTTACCGGCTGCCATAACTCCGACAATAGCCTTGCTTTCAAGTTTGGCTGCCGTAGAACCACTACTTCCCGGTCGTGGTTCATTTACTCCCATGGTAATATTGTCATTCTCACTTACGGTTGTACTTCCTTTGTTTCCCGAATCCCAGAAAGATTCTTCACCTTCAGCCCACGGACATATCACTTTTCCATTTTGGCTCCAGTTCTCAAATCCCATATTAGGTATTTCCACCTCACCAAGTGTAGTGAATTCAACTTCACCGCCCTCTATGTCGCCAACTTTTGCACGGCATACATATTTCGTTTCCGGTGTCAAACCTGTCAGCACTGTGCTGAAGTCCGTACCATCCATTTCTATATCCGACGAAGGAACTGCTGTCCACTCTGTGTCATCAGCCTTTCTGTACTCAAATCCGCATGTCTGACCTTCCATTCCAATACCATAAAGCCATGCCACCCTTACTCCCGGATTTGCAGCTTTAGTCATGTCCTGGTCGAAATTATAGATTCTTATACTCCATGTTTCATCTATAAAATCGCTGAATTTCACTGTTACAGAAGCTTCGATATAGTTTTTGTAGAACTTCCATCCGTTCTCCTGACTTACAACACCTTTCACTACTCCACTCTCTTCACTGCCCTGAGGTCCAAGTTTCAGTTCCAGAAGCTCTGCTCCGGAGAGAGGCAAATCTTTCTGAATGTATGCCACAGCCATTTTCTGTTCGGCATCAAACACCGGTTTACCCATCTGATTGGCAACCTTGAACACTCTTTCAATGTTCTGCACAGGAACTATCTTCCAGTTATATTCCTGAAACAACGAAAGTTTCACATCAAGATTATGAGTAAGATCGAGCACATCGCCTTTCTTTACGCTTGACTCGATATTATTGTGATAGTTGTTGTCACTTCCATCCCTCAAAGTAGCCTTATACTCGATATTCAGCAATTCCGATTTTGCAGGATTGGCTGTTTCCTCCAAATTTACAGTCACAGTCATGTCCTTTTCAGAAATCACCGCATCGCCCGTCTGTCCGGATACTGAAAAAGCAGTAATGGACAATGGAACCTTACCATAAGGCAAATCATTCTTTATGCAGCCACACATGGCAAAAACCAGAGCCACAGCACCTGCCAACGATATATATAATCTGTTATTCATGTCGCATTACAAACAAAAAGTTAAACCTATGTTGATATTCAGGATATTGATTTTGAAATCAGCACCACTCGTATCACGCTTTCCTTCTTCACCAAGGCTGTTGTTCTGTCTTTCCGAACGATATTTGAATCCGGCTACACCAAACGACATTTCTGCCGACACATTCTTGGTGATAAATACAGCCACACCCGGGTTTATACCTACTCTAAGCTCGTTGATAGTAGTCTCAGTGTTGGTAATATCCGCACTGTCCGATTTTCCGTTTGTAAAGTTGGAATGTCCGCGCTTGTAAGTGACGTGCGTTTCATTAAACAGTCCGAACATACCGCTTGGGTCAAGACCGATATATGAACGATGGAACAAACCTACAGAGTACAAATCTTCCGAATATCTCATTCCTCCGAAACTGAAACTCATGTCCGAACCAAGATTCAAATCAATGTTTCCCAAATCGCCAATCAGACGGTTATATCCGAACTTCAATCCCACAACACTGTTATTGCTATAGGCATATCCCACATAAGGATTGAAAGCCTTGACAGAGAAATTGGCATCGAAATCGCCAAGCATAGAATATAGCAGACTACCCTCCTCACTCTCATAATTAATGAAAGAGAATGTAAGTCCTCCCATCCATTTTCCTTTTTCAATAAGCTTGTAGTTCAATATACCACGGTCAAAACGTCCAATAGACTTTTCAGGAATAAGTTTCGACTTGTCTTCAAAAGCAGTCTTCTTTTCCTTCACGTCGATATAAACCGTATCACGTATAATTATAGTGTCACGTCCCTGCGCCATCAAGCCTGCTGCCACAGACAGCAGTGCAAATATAGTAAATATTATCTTCCTCATACACATATATTATAAGTAAAAGGCTATACCCAAGCCTACAGAGAATAAATTGATTCTGAAATTGGCAACGCTCGACGACTGCTCGCCTGTGTAAAGCTGGTCTGTCTTATGTTTCGTTCTGCTGAAATCCACACCAAGAACGCCCACACTTACTTCTACAGCCGTATAATTGTTTACAAAAGCTACAATGCCCGGAACCACTCCGATACCCAAGTCTACAGAGTTTGTGTAAGTACCTGTTAGTTCATCACCATTGCTTGTCACAAGCTTTGTCCTGCTTTCGCCGAATTTCAGTTGAGTTTCGGCAAACAGTGCAAAACGCTTGCTTGTACCAAGATTGATATAGTTTCGCATTATTCCCATCACTGAATACGAATGTTTCAGCTGGTATGTATCATCCAAATCGAATGAAAGATCGTCGCCCAACCCTAAAGACAGGCCATCGAACTTAGTCAGCGTACGTCCGTATGAGAAACGTCCTCCAAGTGTCAAATTATTCCTTATGGCATACGACACAAGCGGACTGAACTTGAAATTATATCCGTCTGCATTAAACTTATCGATTATCAGGAACTGATAGTTCTTCTCCGTATGCTCAGAGTAAGATACACTGGCTCCTGTAATCCACTGCCCCTTAGGGACAAACACATTATCGGCAATATCTCTCTGCTTCTTTTGTGCCGTAGCCATTAATGGCAGGCACAAAAGGATGCAGATGTATAATAATTTATTTTTCACTATTCTGTTAATTTATCTGTTATTCATATACTAATTCGAGGTCATCGAGCCACATGGTGCTGCCGGTACTACCCTCAAAATAATCACCATACATGCTCGCAGCTGCAACTATCACCAACTTATTCGGGATTCTTTCCATAGAACGATAGTCTAACTCTATTGTAAACGGTATCATTCCATCTCCTTCCGTACTGCTATCCCAAATATTTTCCTGATAGGCTATTATATTTGAAGCATTTTTATCAAAATATTTTCCACTTTTAGTTTTAACAACACAAGACCACTTTGTACCATTATAATCTTCACCTTCACCATCCGTCAGTGCTACATATATAATACCCTTATCTTTCTGCTCATTAGAAATATGGCTACCACCATTATCAACCGTTCCACATTCATAACGTATATATCCTTTCAAAGCCATTGGGCGAGATGAGAAAGGTCTTCCAAAGCCTAAAATGCCATGACCTTTTACACCTGAAAGACTTACTTCCAACTCAGTGTCTATATATTCACCTATAAACAGATTACCGGCTGCAAATTGTATAGAAACTTTTTGAGACTTTAATTTAGCAGAACTTGTTCCACTATGGAAATATTGAGTATCCTGTGTTGTTATGTTTGTACTTGCCATTGAACCTCCTTTATTTCCACTATCCCAAAATAATTGTTCACCTTCTTTTACTGGATAAATAATACCACCAGAATTAATCCATTCCTCAAATCCGGCATTAGGCAATTGCGCAGCTTCTTCAGTAGTAAACTCCTTAATAGTTTCATTAACATTATCACCATCATACATAGTAAACTCATAAGTAGTGGCAGGAGTCAGACCTTTAAGTTCATACCTGTACTGCCCATCCTCTTGAGAAGTAGTCTGTATCTTAATCCATTCGTTTGACTCTTCTTGTTGTGCTTCTTTCTTCACACGATACATAAATCCGGCATCTTCACCAGGAGTTCGTCCTTCAATTACCTGACCGTGAAGCTTTACCTTTTTAGCCCACATTTCATAACGCGGAACATCAAGAGGCTCAACAGCCATATTGTTTACAATTATTTTGAACTCTTTAGTCATGGTTTTGTCTCCTGCTTCGGGTTGAATATTGCTATATGAGTCTGTAGCATTGAAAACAATGTTCACCTCTCCTTCATCACTTAACAAAGTATTTAAAGCAGTTCCGAAATTTATTGTTAAATCGCCATTACTATTAGTAAACCCAGCTGTTATTCCTTTCTGTGACAATAAAGTAATATCATCCTGATTAAACAAATTAAGATTTTCTTTGAGTTCTATTTCTGTAAACCTGCTGCAATTCAATGTAGCTGCCGATAAAGGTGTACTACCTTTAATAGTAAATACAGGACTTATAGAAACACCGGAAAATAAAACCAATGGCTCTTCAATGTCTATACTCTCACCGTTATTAGTAGCTGTAATATGAGGCTTCCTATAGATACTTATTTCCTTATCTACTGTATCCAATGGTGTCTCATCCACTACAATTTCAAAGAATCCACCACCCATACTATTATCCCCTGGCTCTCCTTTTTTAGGATTAAATGTAATGGTATATTTAGTAGAAGGATTAATCCTTATCTGATTTCCTTCAGCATCCCTTAAAACATCCGTCACACTGAACGGTTTACCATTGACAGAAGTTCCTTTGAGTGTATATTTCAGATACTCTTTTCCGCTTGGACAAATAAAATATCCTGTTTTCAATTCCCCGTTTATGAATTCCAATGAGCCGTTTTCTGCATCAACTGAAACAGTTACAACTAAATCTGTCGCATAACTGACCCAATCAGAATCAAAGACAACATCAACCAAAGTATTTATGATATTGGATCTAACTTCAACATCAGTCTTTGAGCCTTTAGTTATAGTAAAAGGCTCATTACCCTCGTATGTTTTATCTGTAAATGAAGCCAAAACGGAATCACCGGTAGATACCCGGGCTTTATAATCATTACCCTCAGGCAAGAATATCTCTGAAGGCATTTCTGACCATGACATATACTTCAGAATCAGTTTGCCTCCTTTATATATTCTTACTTTGCTATTATTCTTAAGAGTTTCCTGTTCCTCGTCTGACAGGCCGGAGCGTGTAGCCACAATAGTTTCTTCATTATAGCTACTGTTCAAGCTTAATATACCCTGCGAATCAAACCTATCCTCCTGCTTACAGGCTGCAATCAGGAGAATTGAAAATAATATTAATGATATATTTCTCATATTCATTTTCATTAATTTTATTTAGAAGTATCTATCACCAAGTTAGCGGATATGGAAGTATCTTCCATATCAGTTATAGTAATGCCAAATGTGTGTACACCCGCCAAACTATCATCTACAAGGAATGACATGAATTTAGAAATATCAAATATTACTTTTTTCTTTCCTAAAATATCATCTTTTACAGGAAGGCCCAAACCACCTAATGTTTCCTGCAAAGTTTCATCCATAAGACTGAATTTATTACTTCTAAATACACCGGAAACGGCTGATTCAAACATAGTATTTGTGGAAGTTATATTCACAGCTACATCTTTCATTCCTTTTGGAGCATAAAGTTCTACTACAACACCATTAGAGAAATCTGTAAGAGGGTCGCCATTAATATCAAAACCTACTCCCTTTATCATCATCACATCAACATCCGGTATTTCTTCCATATCAGGAGTAAATGTTCCACTGACTCCTATTTCTTTATATTCATCGGAAATCAATAGATTATTTGAAACATAAGAAACACCTTCTCCCGGATTAACATCAACAGACTCTTTAAGTCCAAAAGTCAATTTCAATTCAGTTCCATCACTTAATCCTGAATAAGATTCTGTTCTATTAACCTGATCACCTTCAACCACAGCATCGAATTCTACATCAACTGTATTCGTCTGTCCGTTACCATGGAAGAAACCTGAACGTGTTTCATCTTTAGTAAAAGTCAGAGTTTCTTCTCCTACATTAACTATTACTCCACCTTCATCAATGAGAGCTTTAAGCTTTTGATCAAACTCAATAGTCACCTTTATGCTTTTAAGTGTACATTTTATTTCTCCAACATCTGTGACATTGTCTTTCTTTATTTCAAACTCAGCTGATTCACCTTCACAATATGGTGTATCAAACTGTGCACCAACAACTTCAGGTGAATGAGCCTTAACTGTATAGTTTCCTATAGGCAAAGCAAAAACTTCAGGCATACTACTGTATGTCCATTCCTGAACTAATTCGTCAGAAGTAGTATATATACCTATTACATATTCAGACAAATCATCTGCCGCACGCGAAACAGATACAACCGGCTCTGTATTGTATGTCATTTTAATAGAGGACAATCGAACCTCACCGGTCTGGTTTACTTTCAGATTCATCTCTTCGCTATGGCAAGATGAGAATATCACTATACTTGATAGTAATACTGCTAATGTAAAAAATAGTTTTTTCATTGTATGTTGCGTATTTTTATTCGTAAATTAATTCTATATTGTCTAAGTAAAGTTCACTACCAACGTTTTCACCAGTTGTAAGATTTGCCCCACTAGGAAATATTCTTATATCATCCTTTGAAGTGGAAGTGCCAGATCTAAATATAATAGATAAAGACGTTGGTTCTGTTTGTTTATTCAAATAGGCAAAAGGTATATACTTTTCAGTCCAATTATCTACCGGCACTGCATCTTTTGAGTCTAAAACTTGATCAACCATTAACGTTTCACCTGAATACATTTGTATTTGCACTGTAAAACGGTCTGAAGCTTTTGTTATATATTTATAATCAAATCGTAAGCCATCAGGTACACCATTAAAAGATATACCATATTGTGGAGCTGAAGTATAAAAGCCTAAATATAATTCTCCCGGAGTAATTATATTTATATCACTAGAATTACCTAAGGCAGTATTACCATCTCCCCAACCAACAGTTCTTACTAAGGCCGCATATCCACCACCATTACCATCAGTTCTTATGGTTCCAGAATTAGCAACATATCGTGTCCATCGTTTATCTCCTGTACCAAAACTAAAAAAACTTTTTTGTTCTTTCCCCAAAGAAGTAGTTAGTTCATTTACAGTATCCCAATGTGGAATATCTGAAGATGTATAAGGATACCATCTCTCCCATGATCTATATGGTTCATGAGTATATGTATAATTTAAATCCAAACCTAACTTAGTATCTCCATGTCCTATCATATTATTTGGTCCAACAGTCCAATCTTCCATATCTCCATTAGGTAGATCAGCCACATTCCATGTTTTGAAAGTTAACTCATTGGTAATATCTGTTTCTTCTACTTTATTTACTGCCCTCAATTCAATTTGAGTATCAGGGGTTAAATCATAGGCAGTTAATTCAGCACCATTATTTAATACTCTTTCAACATTTACCCAGTTTCCGTCAGATTCCTTTTTTTGGATAATCACATTTTCTGCAACTTCATTATACAAATGCACAGTCGCACGTTTAGCCCAGACATTATATAATCCATTATCTAACAATATACCCATAGATACAGGCAAATTCTCCGCAGTCAAATCATAATCAAGATACTTTGCCTTAACATTAAAAGGATTAATAAACTGTATATCACTACCACCCTGCAATGTTACTATATGGTGTTCCTTACCGTCTGAAACCCCTTCAACTTTTTGTGTTTCAACAATATTTAGAACTTTGCCATCTTCCAATGAGAACTTAATATTATTAGGATTTCCTTTTATGAAAGAAACATCCACCATACATGTGTTTCCCAAGAATTTTGCTTCATCTTCAGTTGCAGCAACAGCGAAATCACAAGCAGTCGTTGTAGCAGAAACTACAAATTTGTTCTCACTTGTTTTTCCGAACCTATCTGTTACAGAAAGATTCAATTCAACCTTCTTTCCTTCGGCTATGGAGTTTATCACATTAGTAAAGTCAACCCAAGCAAACTGGTCGATATTTGTTGTCAGACCTTTAATATCAAGACCCAATTCCTTCAGTTTATTCTTGTTTTCCATTTCAGGTATTTCACTCGAAGCCAAGTCAACCTCTGTAGGCCATCCTTTATCCAACAAATATTGAGATTGAGTAGTAAGAATACATTCTTTTATAACACCTTCTGCATTTATAGCCACAGAATATTTCTCGCTTCCTACACTACCCTCTATTATCTCTACAAGTTCCCCACTAACCAGGTTATTTCCAGTCATGACAGGTGCCTTTGCATTAAGAGCCGCATCTGAAATATCTATTTCGACCTCCTTGTTTTCACTCTCTTCATCTGAAAATATTACTTTCAAAACAGCCTTATCCGCATTTACATCAAGAGTTATAATATATTTTCTTTTTGCCTTAAATATCCCATTAGATATGTCATCATCAGTATCTTCACCATCTTCAGGTGTAGAATCACTAATTTTACTCAAATCCAATTTATATTTTGCTTCAGACTGTCCTTCCCTTTTTGCGGTTACATATATATCTATCTTTCCAGGAGAAAGATATGCATCCCTGGTTTCATCTTTGGCAAATACTATTTCGTTGCCGTAAGATGTAGTCATAGACACACTATAGTCTGTAAAATATTCCTTAAAAGCATCCGCATATTTCACACTGAAGATAGAATTAGCCAAACTACAAGTTATATTTTCTATCGTTTTGGTTTCATTCTTTTTCAATGTGATATTCTCCTCACCAATATAACAAGGCATATCAAACCCTTCTTTTGACAAATCACTGAAATTTACAGAAACAAGATACGTTCCCGCACGCAACTCTACAGGCTTCATCAAATCATTCCAGTCAACGACAGTATTATTCTCTACTGTACTTTCAGAGCCTTCAGACCCAGAATCTTCTTCCGTATCAGCACCTTCTTCATCTTTTTTCTGCATGGAATCAATTTCTTCCTGCGTCATTACATATTTGAACACCTCTTCATCATGATACTTCATCGTAACATTAAAACCATTCTTGAAGTCATCATTGTTTACTTCGCGCACATACTGAGAAGTATTATCGCTTCCATCACCAGAACGTGATGTAGAGGAACTAAAGCTTAATGTTTCAGAATCAAGCATTATGTTCCCTAATACTATATGCCCGGTTCCAGCCTCTGAAGAATAAGAATCTTCCTTATTACAAGACACCATAATAGCCACAAAAGCTATCAAAGAAAACAGGATTTTAATTCTTTTCATTTCCTTTTTAATATATTACATAATTTCACGCTGCAAAATAACTGCTTTTTAGCATATTCTGCAAGGTCTATTCTTGATATTTTTGTTCTATTTTTAATTTCATTCTTTTTTTCACCTTTTATAAACAGTCTATTTTTAATATTTTATGGGCTTTTACTATTATATGCATTGGTCTAAACTTCAAATTAACTATATTTATTGTAATAAGGTAGGTTTTATTTGAAAACTCACACCCCATACGATTGAAGCTGTCAGTCAATTTTTTCAACAACTCCACCAATAGTGGATTGGCTATTTTCTCACTTGTAATCTTTAAGTTCATGGTCCAAAAGTCTTTCAGCCATTTCTATACAACGGCTATTGCCGCTACCAATCAAATCTGCGTATGTGAGAATTGGAGGGACAAGATGGTTTTCCGCTTCCCAATTCCAAAATTTCTTATATATTCTTATCTCACCTTTCTCATCAAATCTTACAAAACCTGTTTTCAGTAAATGTGCGGCAGGGATTTGTGTATATATATCAAAAGCACCGGGTTCCAAATAAGAATCTAACATATTCGCTCCGCTTTCTCCACCCCAATACATTCCATCAGGCAAATCCATAGCCAACCATTTTATGCGTTGTTCATTGGTACGGAATGTCATCCTGCCGAGCAATAATTTGGGTTTCAGTACCTGATTATAATTTTCTGTCCATAAATTTAAAAGGGCATTGATGTTTTTTAGTGTTCGCTTGCTGTTGGTCATAAGAACAAAGTTCCTTTCCACCAACACATCAAATACATTTTTGATTGCCCCTAACGATACACCTGTCGCACCCTGAATATCCCGGTATGGTTTGTTCACATTGGCAAAATCCTGCAATAAAATGTAATGAACATAATTTGGATTTCAAAGATGTTTGTTCATTTTTTAATAATGTTCATTTTTAATGAACACAAATATACAAATGAACAAGGCGGTAATGAAAAATATTCCGCCATAAGCCACGCTTCACTTGACAAGTCTATTCAGAGAAGTTAACTCGGAGGGTAGATTCATACTTCAAAGCACACTTTTAGAATGTGTAATAATATTGCGTACTTCCCTGAAAACCCAATAGTTTACATTATTCTTCCTAAATCCATCCAAAATCGGGCGAGTTTTCGTATATTTGTTCCATAGATAAACACGGTTATAATACATACCCCAAATAACACATATACATATGGAGAAGGAACTACCCAAATTTGACTTGCCGGAGGACTGGCTGGCAGGTACTGACATAAGCAAGGAGCTATTAGGACTTTATAAGAACTATCCCGTAAGGCTGAAATGCGAAATTATAGCTTTATGCATGGACGGAGAAATAGATGCATCGGTAAACCTGAACCGTATAACAGTGATGCGAAACGATGTTATCACCCTTATGCCCGGCTCCATATTCCAGATAAACGACATTAAGGGGGAACTGAAGATTTTCTTCATAGGATTCTCATCTAAATATGTGGAAAGAAACGACAAGGCTAAAACAATGCTGGATGCAATATATTCCACTTTAGGAAAACCTAAAATATCACTTTCTGACAGAGGAGCCGAAATGACTGAAAAATATTACAGACTGATGATAGACGTTTATGAACATTTCGACGATAAACTGAAATCGGAAATAGCGGATAATATATTCACCGATACGCATAAGGGCATTTCATTATTATATAAGAAGAAATCGGCTCATGAGAGTGTGTCCTCTTCGAAAAGCGAACAGCTGTGTAAGGCTTTCACCCAAATGGTGATGCAGCATTATAATGACAACAGGAATGTGGCATGGTATGCCGAGAAATTGGGAATTTCGCATGCTCATCTATGCTCGGTAGTGAAACAGGCCACCGGAAAGACTTGTGCGGACATTATTTCGTCTATGGTGATTATGGATGCAAAATCGCAGTTGAAATCTACTCAACTGAGCATCCAGGCAATATCGGATTCACTGAATTTTGCAAACATGTCGTTCTTCGGAAAATACTTTAAACGACACGTGGGAATGAGTCCTCTGGAATACAGGAACAACGGCTGAAAACAAGCTCTGCGGAAAGCCGAAAAAAAACGCTTCGTCGTTTGAAGTAAAACGACGAAACGTTTTGATTCAAACGACGAAGCGTTTTCAGACATACAATTTCACTCCAAACTCACCACCCCTATCTTCTTCTTTCCATCCATTTTCACAGTCAAAGGTTTTTCAAAACGTACCCATCGCAGGAATTTCGTTTCTTCTACGGCAGGCAGGCTGTTCAGATAGTCCTGATTGTATATACCGTCGTTCATAAAGGCATTTATGGTGAAATAGCCTACTCCGAAGGATGTCAGATTCTGGAAGAAGTGTGTTCCCTGGCTCGGATCGACGCGGTAGTTGGTCAGACCGGCCTCTACTATAACCCTTGCAGCAGATATGTTTGGCCACTTGACAGGTATGCCGAGCCATGTGTCGCTGCTGCCCCATCGGCCGGGACCTACAAGCACGTAGTGTTTGCCCTCGTCCAGGAACTTCCTGTTCAGTTTCTCTATTTCGTAGGCGATAAGCTGATTGTTCGATGCTGTATATCCGTCTGTCTTTACATAGATGATATCGCAGATATCGTCCATCACACCATGTCCGAGGGAGTTTTCGCTCTTAAGTATAAGCTTATCCTCAGGTATGAGATTCAAGTCTTCATCCAAATCGGCTTTTATATCCACCATCGGACGTATCTGAAGCAGATAGAACACTCCGGTCTTGTTGCTGGCATTGAAATTGACGGCAAATTCGATTTCCACCGGACGGCGCATCTCACCCTGACCGTATTTCTGTGCCAGCTGCAAGAGGCGTGCCAATGGGAATACATCGTGCTGGAGTATGTTGGCGAAAGTGATAACTTTTCTGCCTCCGGGATATATACCGTCGCGTATCACCATGTCGTATGGGTCGTATGTAGAGGCTATGTAGTTGAGTGCCCCGTCGGCCTCAGCATCCTTGATATGGAGTTTCAGAAGATTGAATCCGTCGTCGAGAGAGAAATTCTGCCCCGTATTCTTTAGGTCGAGAGCATAGAAGCGTGTCTGTGTTTCACGAAGGGCTATTTCCATTTCGCTGGTCTGGAGCACCTGATGAGGGTGGTAAGGACATACTCTGAGGGTAAGTCCGCCGTCGACAATGTATTTTCCCAATCCCAATGCAAGGCTCACTGTACCTTCTTCCGCAAGTTCGTCGTTTATAGGATAATAGTTGATGGAACGCGCCACACCCGATATGGCCGGATAATAGCGGTCGCCATACTGAGTACCAACCACTTCCTGAAGGATGACTGCCATCTTTTCCTGGTCTATGACATTGCTTGTAGCCTGCATATAGGCCTTGCTGTCCTTGTAGAACACTGATGCATACACACCTTTTATGGCATCACTCAGCATACGGAGCATCTCGTACTTATCCTCCATGAACGGTATCATATATGTGGAATATATTCCTGCAAAAGGCTGATAATGTGAGTCTTCGAGCAGGCTGGACGAGCGTATGGCTATAGGCGATTTCACAACATCGAAGAATGTGAAGAAATCTTCTACCAGACGGTCCGGCAACTTGGCCCGCAAGAAAGCCTTGAGAATGGTTTCGTCGTCTGCATCGCTCAAAGCCAACTGGTAAAGGCGGTTGCTGTCCATAAACTCGTCAAAGATGTCTGTACAGAGAACTACAGTCTTTGGAATGGCCACAGTCGCATTTTCGAAATCCTCAAAATCGGGATGACGCTTTATCATATTGTCAATGAAAGCCAGTCCGCGCCCTTTCCCCCCGAGAGAACCTTCGCCGATACGGGCAAAATTGGAATAACGGTCGAAACGATCGCGTTTGAATTCTGCCACCACTCCCTGGTTCTTCATCTTACGATAGCGTACGATGGCTTCGAATATTATCTGACGGTGGGCATCGAGGTCCTGCAATGACTCCCACGTAATCTGCTTCAGAAATTCAGCCACCGGGAATATGGCACGCGAATAGAGCCAGCGCGACACGTGGTTGCGGCTGATATGATAATGGAATGAGTCGGCCGGGATGGAGAACACGATGTTCTGAAGCTCCTTCAGATTGTGCACACGGGCCACTTCTTCCTTTGTCTTGGGATTGATGAATACGAAATCGCCGAATCCGAAGTTGTCGGATACAGCCTCGCGAAGGTCGATATTCATCTTCTTGGAGTTCTTGTCTATGAATACGGCCTTGCACTCGTCGGCATATTTGCGGTTTTCCTCTTCGGAGGACTGAAGGATAAGAGGCATGAACGGGTCACGTGCGCGGACTTCCTTGAGGAGTTTCACACCGGCAAGCGGATCTATGGCTCCATCGTGCGGAAAACGTGCATCGGATATAATACCAAGAACGTTATTGCTGAATGTTTCATACAGGTGCATCGCTTCTTCGTACGAACGTGCAAGGACTATCTTTGGACGGCCTCGCATACGGAGTGTACGCTGGTGCTCGTTCAACGCTTCTGTGGCAAACTCCTGACTCTGCTTAAGCACGAACTTATAGAGGTTAGGCAGTACGGACGAATAGAAGCGTATAGAATCTTCCACGAGCATAATCATCTGGACACCCACTTCCTTGATGTCGTGCTCCAAGTTCATCTTGTCCTCTATCAGTTTGATAATGGAGACAAGCAGGTCGGTATTGCCCAACCAGCAAAATACATACTCGAACACACTGAGGTCCTCGTGCTGCATTCTTTCCCTGATGCCGTGAGAGAACGGTGTCAGGACTACGATTGGAATCTGGGGATATTTGACCTTTATGTCGCGGGCTATATCGAACGTATCGTTGCTGTCGGTTCCCGGCATACAGATAACGAGGTCGAACATGGTGTTTCCCAACTGTTTCCATGTTTCTTCGGGAGTAGAAACCTGGGTAAAACGCGGAGGATAGCGCAAACTGAGGTTCATATATTCAATGAATATCTTCTCGTCTATACGTCCGTCGTCTTCGAGCATGAAAGCATCATAAGGATTTGCCACTAAGAGAACGTTGAATATACGTTTTGTCATAAGGTTGGCAAACTGTGTATCCTTGAAATAAAGCTGGTTTAACTTTAACTTACTGAGCATTTTAAGTTTATGAGTTTTTAAGTTTATGACTACACTACAAAAATCGACATTTCAAATGATTTATGCAATATTTTCATTAAAAAAGCCACGAATCAGGTCACGTACGGTAATTCAGATTAGTCGGATTGATGGATTTCCAGTTCCAATAGCACAGGCAGATGGTCGCTGTAACCGCCTTTATATCTCATGCCATTAAAAGTGCGGAACGGGGTATCACCACCGAATTTATCGTCTTCCTCCATCAGAAAAGGGAAATCCAGGATACGGGCTTTGGAATATGATGTCCGGATGTTTCCGTTGCCTAAAAGCGTACCGCTCACTATCATCTGGTCCAGTATCCCCCACTCTCCACGATACTTGTAAGTTCCGCGTGGCTTGCCGTCCATCAGATTATAAAGTGCATGCGGTTCGGTATGTTTTCCGGGTTTACGCGCACCGAGTACTTCGCTCAGGGATTTGTTGGACGGATAGTCGTTGAAGTCGCCCATTATTATAATGTGTGGGTTAGTGCGCAACTGCATGATGCTGTCCGAAGCCGATTTAAGACGGCCGGCTGCCATAAGTCTGTACTTTTCCGTTTTCCGCCATCCTCCCGAACGCGAAGGGAAATGCACAAGAAAGACGTCCAACGTATCGCCTGTAACTATCTGTCCGCTCACGTGGAGAATATCGCGTGTGGGCCTTCCACCTATGGATGTGACGGGTATATTGATTATGTGTTTTTCCAGAAGTTTAAAGGTGTACGGCTGATAGAGCAGCACCACATCTATTCCGCGTTCGTCCGGCGAATCTGTCATAACGTATTCATATCCGGCCTCATGCAGCGGTGAATAACGGACGAGAGTACGGGCACAGAATTCATTCTCCACTTCACAGAGCCCTACCAGGTCCGGCACCTGCTCGCCTGAGGCTGAGAGTATCACACGGGCTATGCTTTCCACTTTTTTAGTGAACTTCGAGTAGGTCCATCCGCGCGGACTTCCGGGCATAAATTCAAGGTCATTTTTAAGCGAATCGTGACGGCAGTCGAAGAGATTTTCCACATTATACTCCATCACCAAAAACTGTTGTTGGGCAACAAGGCTCATCGAAACGAGCCATGCCACCCAACACAACAGTAATCTTATAATATTCATGTTCAAGCCTTTACAGGTATATTCAGAAGTACATCGAGGAGATGTTTCCAGAATTTGTCCACAGTAGGGATAAGCATTCTTTCGTCCGGCGAGTGAACACCGCGCAATGTTGGTCCGAAAGAAACCATATCGAGCGAAGGATATTTCTCAAGGAATAGTCCGCATTCCAGTCCGGCATGTATAGCCTTCACTTTCGGTTCTACGCCGAAGAGTTTTTTATAGCTTTCCACTGCCACACGGAGTATCTCTGACGAAGGGTTCGGTTTCCATCCCGGATAGCCGTCGCCTGTAGTTACGGTAGCACCGCCAAGCTCGAAAGCCGAACGTACTGTCTGCGACATGTCGATGCGTGAAGAGAGGATGGAACTGCGCTGGCTTGTACCTACCACAATCTGTCCGTCGCGCATCTTTATGGAAGCAAGGTTAGACGATGTTTCTACCAGTCCTTCCATGTTCTGGCTCATGGCAAACACTCCATTGTGTACTGCATGTATGGAATTGAGGAAACGAACCATAGCTGTCTTTTCAATAACTTCAGGCTGTGCAGTTTCCGATTCAAGGTCCATTCTTATGTTCGGTTCTGTGACAGAATATTCGTTTTCAACGTCTGCAAGGAAGATATTCAGCTCCACTCTCACTGATTCCTTATCCTTCATAGGCACTGCACAAACGGCATGAGCTTCGCGAGGAATTGCATTGTGGAGGTTTCCTCCGTCTATTTCAGAGATATACAGGTCATACTTTGAAGCCAATAGCATCAGATAGCGGTTCAGCAGCTTGTTGGCATTGGCACGTTTCTTATTGATATCGTCGCCCGAGTGACCGCCTGTAAGACCTTTCACTGTTACGCGGAAGAAGAAATAACCTTCCGGCGACTTAACCATAGGACAAGGGAACATGGCTGTAGTTCCTGCTCCTCCGGCACATCCAATGAAGAGTTCTCCTTCGTCCTCAGAGTCAAGATTCAAAAGAATATCGCCGCTCATGAAACCCTCCTTCAGGGCAAATGCTCCGGTAAGACCTGTTTCTTCGTCTACTGTGAAAAGACATTCCACCGGTCCGTGCTTGATATCGTCCGAAGCAAGTACAGCCAACTGAGTGGCTACTCCGATACCATTGTCGGCACCAAGTGTAGTACCTTTGGCTTTAAGCCATTCTCCATCGATATAAGTCTGGATTGGGTCTGTATCGAAATTGTGAACTGTGTCGTTGTTCTTTTCGCACACCATATCGATGTGTGACTGCAGGATAACAGTTTTCCTGTTTTCCATTCCGGCTGTGGCATTCTTCTTTATAAGGACATTTCCTGCTTCATCAACCTTATATTCAAGTCCTTTGTTTTTAGCAAAATCAATCAGAAAAGCGCGAATCTTTTCTTCTTTCTTCGAAGGACGCGGAACTTTACAAATCTCATCAAAATAATGAAAAACGATTTTAGGAGTCAAGTCTTTTACTTCCATAATAATTTGTATTAAGCATTTATTGAATTACATTTCGTGCAAAAATAAGTTAAATAAGCCGATTTACTCATATATATAGACTTTTTTAAAAGCATTCTGAAGTTTTAATCGTAACAAAACTATATATTTGCATCGCAAAAATAGTGAAAGAATAGAAATCAGTCAAGCTGAAAGACAATATATA
This sequence comes from uncultured Phocaeicola sp., assembly GCA_944320855.1. Lineage (GTDB taxonomy): Bacteria > Bacteroidota > Bacteroidia > Bacteroidales > Bacteroidaceae > Phocaeicola. The sequence continues at coordinate 10,184 of CALUJF010000006.1, read as the reverse complement.
TGCTTAAAATAATATTTGCTACATTGATAATAGTCGCTATTTGTATAGCACTGTTATGCGTAAAAATACTGTTTAAAAGGAATGGGCGTTTTCCTAACACACACGTCAGCGGCAGCAAGGCCATGCGCGAAAGAGGTATAGGATGCGTACAGTCGCAGGACAGGGAACAGAGAAAAGCTAATCCCAACGCCATTTCTGAAAGAAGCAAGGAATAATAATTAACTTAATTGATATAGAAGATTTATGAGAAAGACTAAGTACATCCTTAAAGGATTTTTGGCTGTGGTTATGGCTGTAATGTTCGTACAATGTGCAGGTAACAATGGGGAAACAACACAGACTGCAGCACCTGTTGCAGCCAATGGCACAACAAACATGAAGATAGCATACGTTGAAATCGATTCACTTCTTACCAAATATCGTTTTTGGAATGACTTGAACGAACTTATGATAAAGAAAGAGGAAAACATCCGTACTACTCTTAACGAAAAAGCAAAGGCTCTGGATGCTGCAATGAAGGAATTCCAGCGCAAATATGAAAACAACGGTTTCGTAAGTGCAGAAAGCGCCCAGCAGCAGCAGAACCGTATCATCAAACAGCAGCAGGACCTTCAGGCTTTGCAGGAAAAACTCAGCAAAGACCTTGCTGACGAAAACCAGAAGAACAGCCTTCAGCTGAGAGATTCTATCAACTCATTCCTTAAGATTTACAACAAGGATAAAGGTTACAGCCTTATCATCAGCAACACAGGTTTCGACAACCTTCTTTATGCTGACCCTGCATACAATATCACTCAGGAAATTGTAGACGGACTTAACGCACGTTACTCAGGTTTAAATAAATAATTTTTCTTTTAAACGGTATTTAAACACTTTTTAAACGGTATTTAAATGGTGTTTGAATTGTATTCAAATGATGTTCATTTGGCGTTCATTGAGCGTTCATTCAGCATTCACTGAACGGTTAATGAACGGTCAGTGAACAGTAAATGAACTCGTATTATACAGTATAGATATTAAGGTGGAATTTTTTCCACCTTTTTTTGTTTCCATACCGAACAAAACTTACGTCCGGTTTGTTTTTAAATATATATAATCATTACAACTGAAAGCGATAGACATATGGAAACTTTTAATGAATTGATTTCTTCATCGGACGTACCTGTCATTGTAGATTTTTTCGCAGAATGGTGCGGACCATGCAAAACGATGTCCCCAATCCTGAAACAAGTGAAAGACATGCAGGGCGATAAAGTGAGAATAATTAAAGTGGACGTTGACAAGAATAATGCACTGGCTATGCAATACAGCATACAGTCAGTACCTACATTGATGATTTTCAGAAACGGAAAACAGATGTGGCGACAGAGTGGAGTAATAAATGCCGGTGAACTGAATAAAATCGTAGAAATGTTCAAATAATAGTTGACAAGGCCTCAGTTGATGAGTTGACAAGGTTCCCCATTCAGATGGTAACCTTGCCAACCCGTTTACTGGTCAACTTGTAGATATTAACTTTTATCATTCCTTGATATTCTTGATATATATATCGGCACGGGTCAATACGTCACGAACAAAATTATACGTTTCCGTTCCTCTGAAATAGCCGCTCTTGCATACCGGGTCTTTATAATACTCTTCCTTGTTTTTCAGCAGCATATATACGGCCACGTTTCCATCCCAGAGATATTTGTCCTTGCCATATTTCTCTGCCAAAGCCATTGCATCGAACACGTGGCCTATCCCGGAATTATATGATGCAAGCACAAACTTTATACGGTCATTGTCGCTCTTCACTTTTGAAAAAATCTTCTGCAGTTCGGCTATGTATTTCACTCCTCCCTTTATGCTCTGTTCCGGGTCGCTCTCCATTCCTGCCGGCACACCATATACTCTGGCTGTACGTGGCATGAGCTGCATCAATCCCTTTGCTCCCGCCCAGGAAACCGCAGAAGGATTGAAATTAGACTCCGTATATACAAGAGCCGCCAACAATCTCCAGTCCCAGTTTATCTGAGGGGCGTATTTACGGAACAAATCGTCATAATAGGATATTCTTCCGTCTTTCAATGAAAGAATCGAGCCTTGAGGGGTATGCTTGTTGAGTTCGAAATATCTTCTGGCGCTGGCTTCAAACTCCGCAGAATGTATATTCTCCCTATGCCACTTGTCTGCCGCCTCAGCTAATTTCGGCGATGTTTTTCTGACAGCCCACGCAGAACGCTGGTCAAAGCTAATTTCCATGGTGATATCAAGGTTCGGATAGTAGGTCTTGTTGATTCTGGCCAGTTCGTTGTTGGTCACCGTATAGTCAATCTTTCCTTTGGCCACCATTTCTATAAGGTCTTCATTATTGATGCTGTCTGCCGATGCGACGTTTATTATTATTCCCCCACCCAACTCCTGGTTAAGGTTTTCAAGCCTTTCTTCATATTTGCCGGGCATGACATAAACTTCTTTTCCCACAAGCTGGGTTACATCTTCCAAACCATTCTTACCGTATCTTTGGACTAAAACCTGATGCGACACATTTTCCTTTCCGCAATATATAAGGTCTTTTTTCCGTTCATTGGTGATTGCCAGATTATACGCTATAAGGTCTCCTTCTCCATTCAGCAAGGCATTGACAAGCTCGACCTCAGAATTGAGCACTTTTACTTTCAGCTCAACACCCAACGATTTTGCAAATCCCTGTGCCAATTCATACTGGAATCCCATAGGAACTTCCCTGTAGTTGAAATACGATGCGTAGCTGTTAATCGTCAGAACTATAAGCTCTTTATCTTCGATAATCTGATCCAGGTCGTCGTGGACAATTCTTACCTCCTCTTTCTTCACCGTAAAAAAAGAAACAGCAACCAAAATTGCTGTAAGAACTATCAGCGACGGAATTAATACTTTACGTTTGTTCATTGTATCACATTTTAATAATTAATGCTATCTTTAAATAAGATAGGATGCGGCTCGGCATAAAAAATCAAGTAAACTTGTTTTTTCTGCTCTCGACTTTCACTATCTTTGCTGCATACAAAAATACTATAATTAATAAAAAATACAAACTATGGTCAAGCACATTGTTATGTTCAAGCTGAAAGACAGCTTGTCTGAGAATGAGAAAATTGAGATAATGAACAGTTTCAAATCGGCTATCGAAGCACTGCCGGAAACAATCAAATTCATAAAAGATATTCATGTGGGACTAAACATCAACCCGTCGGAGAAATGGGATATATGCTTAGACAGCACTTTCGATTCATTGGAGGATGTAAAAGCATATGCTGTTCATCCTGACCACGTGGCAGCTGCCGGAATTATCAAGGATGCAAAGGAAGACAGAGCATGTGTGGATTTTGAAATATAATTGTAAAAGCCTATGAAAAAGATTATTAACCCATGGAAGGGCATGGACGGTTATTACTGTTTCGGATGTGCGCCGAACAACGAAGCCGGAGTAAAAATGGAATTCTACGAGGACGGAGATGATATAGTAAGCATCTGGCACCCTGAAGCAAAATATCAGGGATGGGTAAACACACTGCACGGCGGAATACAGGCCACACTGCTGGACGAAATATGTGCTTGGGCGATAGCCAGAAAGCTTCAGACTACGGGCGTAACGTCAAAAATGGAAACCAGATACATGAAATCCATAATGACTACAGACGACTATGTAGTGCTGCGCGCACATATCAGGGAACAGAAACGAAACATAATACTGGTAGATGCTTCTATATATAATATGAAGGGAGAAGAATGTACGAGAGCTACATGTACATACTTCACTTTCCCGAAAGAGAAAGCACAAAAAGACATGTTTTTCTATGGATGCGAAGTAGAAGAGGAAGAGGTAAATCCGCTAATTTGAAAGAAAAATCAAACTTTTTGCAATAAAAATTTGGAATTCTAAATCTTTCACTATACTTTTGTCGCAAACAATAAGAAAAAGTTATGATTTTTACAACTGCACTACATCACCATCATCATTCCCTGACGAAATAATCGGTAGGCTGATGGCTCATGCAGTTCATTATAGAAAAAGATTTATTCAAGGCTTGCCGTAAAAACAACGGTGAGCCTTTTTTATTAATACAGATTATAAACTTTAAAAACCGAAACATATGCTAAGAATTGCCGTACAATCAAAAGGCCGTCTGTTCGAAGATACAATGGCCCTGCTTGCAGAAGCTGACATCAAACTGTCAACATCAAAACGCACATTGCTTACACAGTCTACTAATTTCCCTGTAGAAATTCTCTTTCTGCGCGATGACGATATTCCTCAATGCGTGGCAAACGGTGTTGCCGACATGGGTATAGTGGGTGAAAATGAATTTGAAGAAAAGGAAGAAGAAGCAGATATCATACAAAGATTGGGATTCAGCAAATGTCGCCTGTCTCTCGCCCTACATAAAGAAATAGAATACAACGGTCTGGAATGGTTCAACGGAAAGAAAATTGCGACTTCATATCCGGTGATTCTGAAGAAATTCCTCGACAAGAACAATATCAAGGCTGATATACACGTGATAACCGGTTCCGTAGAGATTGCTCCGGGTATCGGACTGGCTGATGCTATCTTCGACATAGTAAGCTCCGGCTCTACACTCATCAGCAACAATCTGAAAGAGGTGGAAGTGGTAATGAAAAGCGAGGCTCTTCTGATTGGCAACAAGGATATGAGCGAAGAGAAAAAAGAAATCCTCAAGGAACTGTTGTTCAGACTGGATGCAGTAAAGGCTGCCGAAGACAAGAAATATGTACTGATGAATGTACCGACTGAGAAGGTGAAAGATATAATTGAAGTTCTTCCGGGTATAAAAAGCCCGACTGTCATGCCGCTTGCCACAGAAGGATGGAGCAGCGTACATACGGTTCTCGACCAGAAATGTTTCTGGGATATAATAGGAAAACTGAAAGCTATCGGAGCACAGGGCATATTGGTTCTTCCTATCGAAAAGATGATTCTTTGAGATTTTAAATTAAGAGGTGACAAGTTAACGAGTTGACAAGGTGACAAGGTTTAGTTTCGCCGACTGTTGGTTTCATTCGGACGGAACTAACAACTAAAAACCAAGAACTAAAAACTAAAAAGATGAACATAATAAAATATCCCGCACGGTCAGAATGGAAAAACATTCTGAGCCGTCCTACACTGAATACGGCTACACTTCGCGACACCGTGCTACAGGTGCTCGGTGATATACGCGAGAAAGGTGACAAAGCCGTAATTGAATACGAAGAGAAGTTCGACAAGGTGAAACTTGCATCGCTCGAAGTTACTGAAGAAGAGTTTGCCGAAGCAGAAAAAGTTACTGACAGTACGCTGAAGGAAGCAATAGGCAAGGCATTGGAGAATATCCGTACATTCCACGCTTCACAGAAGTTTGAGGGACAGAAGGTCACTACTACAACAGGGGTTACATGCTGGCAGAAAGCAGTAGCCATTGAGAAAGTAGGTCTTTACATTCCGGGCGGTACCGCTCCCCTTTTCTCTACAGTGCTGATGCTTGCGGCTCCGGCCAAGATTGCAGGTTGCAAGGAAATAGTTCTTTGCTCGCCTCCAAACCGCGAAGGCAAAATAAATCCTGCCATTCTTTATGCAGCCAAGGCAGCCGGAGTAAGCAGAATATTCAAGGCTGGTGGTGTACAGGCTATCGGAGCTATGGCTTACGGTACGGAAAGCATCCCTAAGGTATATAAGATATTCGGTCCGGGCAACCAGTATGTGATGGCGGCCAAGCAGGAAGTATCGCTTCATGATGTAGCTATCGACATGCCCGCAGGACCTTCTGAAGTAGCTGTACTGGCAGATGAAACGGCAAATCCGGCATACGTCGCATCCGACCTGCTTTCACAGGCCGAACACGGAATTGACAGCCAGTCAATACTGATTACTACATCTGAAGAACTTATCAATGCAGTGCAGGAGGAAGTGGGAAAACAGCTATCTGTATTACCGAGAAAGGAAATCACAGAAAAGTCGCTTTCACACAGCAAACTCATTTTGGTAAGTTCCATAGACGAGGCTATAGAAATGTCGAACGAATATGCCCCGGAACATCTCATCATAGAAACAAAGGACTATATGCAGGTGGCAGAAAGAATTGTAAATGCCGGTTCCGTATTCCTCGGCCCATACACTCCTGAAAGTGCAGGCGACTATGCATCGGGAACCAACCACACTCTCCCTACCAACGGATATGCAAAAGCCTACAGCGGAGTAAACCTGGACAGCTTCACACGCAAGATTACATTCCAGGAAATCACACGCGAAGGTATAATGAACATAGGACCAACCATAGAAACAATGGCTGCAAATGAGTTTCTTGATGCACACAAGAATGCAGTTACAGTAAGATTAAAATCATAAGATACAGAAAATGAAACCATTAAACGAACTTATACGCCCCAATATATGGTCATTGAAACCATACTCTTCGGCAAGGGATGAGTATAAAGGTGTGGCGGCATCCGTATTCCTCGATGCCAACGAGAATCCTTATAACTCACCAAACAACCGTTATCCGGACCCTCTGCAGACAGAACTGAAGACTTTGGTTTCAAGAGTTAAGAATGTGGATAGCGAAAGAATATTCCTCGGCAACGGAAGTGATGAGGCTATCGATATCCTATACCGTACATTCTGCGTTCCGAGTGTGGACAATGCCGTAGCTATAGACCCTACATACGGAATGTATGAGGTATGTGCCGACATCAACGATGTGGAATACCGCAAGGTGCTGCTTGACGAAAACTTCCAGTTCAAGGCTTCGGACCTACTGGCAAAGACTGACGACAAGACCAAGCTTATCTTCCTCTGCTCTCCAAACAATCCTACAGGTAACAACTTGTGCAGAAAAGAGATAGAAACGGTGTTGCAGGAATTTGCAGGAATAGTTGTCATAGACGAAGCATATATCGACTTCTCAGACGAAGTTTCTTTCACAACAATGCTCGACAGATATCCTAACATGGTGGTACTGCAGACATTCTCCAAGGCATGGGGATGCGCTGCTATCCGCCTCGGTATGGCTTTTGCATCGGCCGAAATCATTGCTGTGTTCAACAAGGTGAAATACCCTTATAACGTGAACCGCCTCACACAGGCTGAAGCAATCAGCATAATCGGTAAAGAATATCAGATAAAGGAATGGGTGAAAACCCTGCTTGCCGAAAGAGCCAGACTGATTGAGAAGTTCGGCAAACTGACATGCTGCGAACGCATCTACCCTACCGATGCCAATTTCTTCCTTGCAAAAGTATCTGATGCCAAAAAGATTTACGACTATCTGGTGAACAATGGCATCATAGTAAGAAACCGTACAAATGTCACTCTGTGTCACAACTGCCTCAGGGTCACTATCGGCTCGCGTCCGGAAAACGACAAGCTGATTGAGGCACTTGAAAACTATAAATAAGAAGGAACAATGAAAAAGATATTATTCATCGACCGCGACGGAACTTTAGTGATAGAACCGCCAGTAGACTATCAGCTCGACTCTTTCGAGAAACTTGAGTTCTATCCTAAAGTATTCCGGAATCTGAGTTTTGTACGCGAGAAGTTGGACTACGAGTTCGTAATGGTGACAAACCAGGACGGGCTTGGAACAGATTCTTTTCCTGAAGATACTTTCTGGCCGGTACATAATCTTGTAATGAAAACATTGGAGAACGAAGGAATCACATTCGACAATGTTTGTATAGACAGAAGCTTTCCGGAGGACAACGCTCCTACCAGAAAACCACGTACAGGGATGCTGACTCAATATATCGACAATCCGGAATACGACTTGGAAGGAAGCTTTGTCATAGGCGACCGTGCTACAGATGTTGAGCTTGCAAAGAATCTTGGCTGCAAAGCCATACTCCTGCAGGACGACAAGGAGATTCTGAAAGAGAAATCGCTGGAAGAATACTGTTCTCTTGCCACAAAAGACTGGGACAAGATAGCAGAATTTCTGTTTGCCGGAGAGAGAAAAGCCGAAGTAAGACGCACTACAAAAGAAACAGATATCTACATAAGCCTTAACCTCGACGGAAACGGTTCTTGCGATATAAGTACAGGTTTGGGATTTTTCGACCACATGTTAGAACAGATTGGCAAGCATGGAGGACTGGACCTTACGATAAAAGTAAAAGGCGACCTCGAAGTGGACGAACATCACACTATAGAAGACACTGCCATAGCCCTTGGAGAATGTATCTACAAGGCCTTAGGCAGCAAACGGGGAATAGAGAGATACGGCTACTGCCTGCCTATGGACGACTGTCTGTGCCAGGTGGCACTTGACTTTGGCGGACGTGCATGGTTGGTATGGGACGCAGAATTCAAACGTGAGAAAATAGGTGACATGCCTACAGAAATGTTCCTGCATTTCTTCAAATCGCTGAGCGACTCTGCACGCATGAACCTCAATATAAAGGCTGAAGGCCAGAACGAACATCACAAGATTGAAGGTATTTTCAAAGCCCTTGCAAGAAGCATCAAGATGGCGGTGAAACGTGATGTATATCACTTCGAAGTACCGTCAAGCAAAGGATGCATATAAAACTACAAACAGAAGTAACGGAGGAGGCTTAACCGCCTCCTTTTTGTTAATAAGATTTTCAAACAAAGCAGTTTAGTTAAACAGTGTTATAAAACACACTTTTTTACTCCAAATACTTGCAGATTACGCAAAAGTCCGTACCTTTGTATTGTGTTTTTCATAGTATTAGATTTTAAGGTTAACAAAGGTTGGAGTACAGCGGTACTCCTTTTTTTATGCCTATAGTTTTACTACATTCAATATATAGCATTAATTAAAAAATTTATTATATTCGCAACGGAGTTAGTTACAGATTATAAATAAACAAAATACAAACCTAAATTATATAATTATGAAAACAACTTTCCGTCTTTTACTATTAATCACGTTATCTTTAATTAGTGGCGACATTTCTGCACAATTGTATCGTGTAGAAAGTTTGGTAAGTGATGTTATTTTCACCAAAGACAAAAGAGCGAAAGTTATTGACCGTTCAAACGAAAAGGGATACAGGATTCCCAACGGTACTGAAGTAAAAGTCCTTTCGCGTGTAGTAGAAGATACTACAAGCGCAAGAGGAATACTTGCAAAAATAGAGTATAATGGTAAATACTATTATACAGAAGCAAGATGGCTCGTATTCTCAGAAAATAATAAGGAAGGCGTAAAAAACATTTTCGCCAATGATAATTTCAGCCCGGCAGCCCCGGAACTAATGGGATTAAAGTTAACTAAACTTGACCCACACTCTAAATTCGGACATTTCCTGTACAGTTACATACCACCTATTATATCAGCCTCACTACTCTTAATAGGTATAATTATGTTACTTTTCAATTTCAGACCACTTATTCCGGGGATTCTGTTCTTAATCTCTTCAGGTATTCAAGTATATCTAAGCACAATGCTCGACTGGGATGTTTTCTGGTGGTGTAATACTGATTATCATGAGTTGTCTGTATCAATGCTGAGAGTCCTTCTGGTGGCACTATATCTGATAATGCAATTCAGTTTCATTATATTATTTTATATGTCAGGCGACGATAAAATGAAAATTTGGCCAATAGTTGCGTGCTACTTACTCGTATGGCCTGCAGGAATGTTGTCCGTCTACTTTATAGGAACTATCTGGGTAGGAGCTGCATTATGCTACCTAATACCAATATTTATAAACCTTGTCAATGCCGGCATAAAAGGGGCTATAACCACTATATTCTTTTTTATTGCCATAAGCATTATTTTCGGAACTTTTACTTCCATGTTCCAAATATCGCTATGGCTACTTGGCGAAATGCTTATAGTATGTCCGGGACTGGCATTCCTATTAAGTTTGGTAATAGGTCCTGTTATTGAAAATCTGTCGGAAAAAGGAAGAACATATGGATGGACATCAGATGGAAAACGACATATTATGGATGACAAAGACAATACCGGCAATTTCAGGTATTCATAAAGAGGAATGCCGCCCGAAAAAAATCCGGGCGGCATTCCCCATTTCTACAGACTCCTCTCATCTTAAAAAAAGCATCAGTGTTATAAAACAAAAAAAACAGATTGAATGTTCAACCTGATTTCCTTTGAGCCTCTTGTCGGATTCGAACCAACGACCCCGAGATTACAAATCACGTGCTCTGGCCAACTGAGCTAAAGAGGCGA
>CALUJF010000005.1 GCA_944320855.1 uncultured Phocaeicola sp. | reverse complement strand
TAGAGCATCTGACTGTTAATCAGAGGGTCGTTGGTTCAAGTCCAACCTGAAGAGCAAAAAGGTTCACTTTCCAGTGAACCTTTTCTGTTTTATATCAGGAAGCTGAAATCTCCTCTCCTATAGAGAATAGACACCCATAAAATCCGTCAAGTGATGTTTTTCAGTTATTTATCTTATTCCTTTTTCAAGATAATTTCTTATTTTTGCAAATAAACTTTGATAATTTAAATATCATGAGACAGAAAGCATTCAGATTAAGTTCATTGGACGACCCTTCAGACGAGCAATTGTATGCTTGGATGAAACAGGTCGGTGAAGCTGCACGGGAAAGTTCACGTAGAGCGGAAAAAGAGATGAAACGCAGGTTGCAGAACGTAAAAGAGATGTTGATTATCTACAAAAAGGCAGGTTCAAAATGAAAAAGAAACGTCCTACACTTTGTATAGTTGCCGGACCGAATGGCTCCGGAAAAACATCTGCCACTTAATCCCTAAAATCCCAGATTTCTACGCACCTCCGCATACGGAGCATCTTTAAGAATAACCTTCTTGCCATTATCCAGCAAATAGAGCGACGGCATAGCCTTAAGGTCGTATAATGCACCATCATTGATACTCATTCCGTCGTTCCCCACTATCCATCCTTCCGGCATAGAAGAACAAGTTCTTTTCCATACCTCCTCGTTACCTTCTGTATATACAGCCATAACGGTCAGTTTGCCTTCAGCCACAGCCCTACTCAAATCCCTGTCTTCAATCATCTGCATCATTATATCTTTGCATGAATGACATTCCGGGTCGAAGAACACCAGTAAGAGCCGGTTGCCCGACACAGGTGTTCCCAAAAGAGTTCTCGCCCTTCCGTCCGGCATACGGTAACGGAAATCAGCGGCGATGCTCCCCGGAGAGTTTCGTCTCATCAGGTCCAGCCGGAACTTCAGCGCACCCTTTCTTGCATTGTCCAGCCGGTCGCTCTCCAGCATACGTTCAAGATACACCGCATACAGCCTTTCATTATAGAATGGCAAATTGACGTCATAGAGCAAATCGTCCACCATCCGCATACACACCATGCGCGCGTGTTCATGCTTCTCCATGGCGGAACAGAAATTATCGATACCATCCCTTACAAGTTCGGTAGAGATTGTTTCATCCGCCAGCATTGATATACAGTTTACGAATGCCTTCCCTATCAGTTCCCTGTTGTTCACCAGTGTAGTGTCGGCAAAATCAAACTCATCCCAGTAGTGTCGCAGCAGATAGGCTTTCCTCTCGTCCGGACTGCTTAACATCAGGGGAATGTCAGGATAAGGAAACCTGTCCACATTACCGCCCGCATTATCGGGAGCCGCAACCGTGTCCTGCGTTTTTCCCTCCTTATTCCCTTGCAAGCCACAAGAAACGGACAAAGTCATCATTAATATAATCGATAATGTTTTACTGATATCCATAATCAAAACAAATTCAATATTCTCACTAAATCATTGCCCAATCCCGAACCACAGGTTGGCCGGCAAGCGTCATTCTTTCTGGCAGCGCACAGCACGTCCTGATGCCCGCTGCCTGTCTCTGCAGTCGATAATTCCCTTCGGTTCTCCCGGATTGATATCTAAATTGAAATCTTTAGCGGTATGCGACCAGTACGAACCCATTGTAGATGAACGATTCATTATACCGGTTGTAGCACTATAATCAAAGGTGACAGGGTACCAGCAGTTATAAGAACTTGTAAAGTAGTATATTGAACCGCTTAACTTTCCTAAATCCATCCCACGATGTTCTTCATCTTTAATATCCACCTCACACGTCACAAATTTACTGCCTAATACTTTGGCCCATATACCATTATCTCCTCCATCGGGAATCTTGTAGCCCGGAGGACATGGGTCGTAAATGGTTTTCGTCCTTCCCCAGCGCAAATCGCTTCCGGTATTATAACACCAGTCGTCGTTGTCTTCAAGCCCGCATATAAACGTTGTAGGGTTTGCAGTAGCATATTCCATTGTGCCGTAAGTCCGGTTCTTCCTGACCGGGTCAGGCCAGACTGCAAGGGTCGATTTAGCCGGTACACCACTGTAAATGTCCGACGAGCCCAAGAACGGGTCCTTCCTTCCCCACTGGTAAATCAGGCCTATGGCACTCGCGTCACCCTTTATGGTGGTTAACGCGCCAAGGTTACGGTCTATCATCGTCCCCGCATTGTTTCTGTAAACCTGGTCTTTGGGTTCCAATGTTATCCAGATGTGCCAGCTCCACAGGATTTTGCCTGCCTTGTCTTTGGCGGCAATCAATGCGTTACCCTTGAAAGTGTTTGTCTTAAACGAAATGGTATCATCCTCATAAACCAATTCTTTAATCAAATCCCCTTTTTTAGGAGCGATGTCCGTCCCTATGGTTTCCCACAAGACTTCTGCCGAGGCTACCTCGCCCACCGATTCTTCGCTGTTTCCCTTCACCGTCGCGAACTGGTATTTTTCGCCGCTATCTGCTATATAGCAATTGGCTGTGCCGTTCTTGTCCAGACGTTCGCACATTGTTCCCTGCCTGATTTCTATTCTCACGTCTTCCGCATCCCCGTAGCTGAGGATAATTGTTCCTTCCCTTTTCTTAAGGTCCGGGTTTACCGAAAGATAGAACGAAACCTTTTTCTCATCTACGGACAGGAAGCTAATCCACCTTTCAGTGCTTTTGGCCGACTTTGCCACACCGGCGCGCGGATTATCCAAAGTGTAGGCTATTGAATATTCTCCGCCCTCTCCCGGATATATTCCCGGCTGTTTGATGTTTATGTCGGGGATTAGCAAATCTATGACATCTTCTGCCGTGCAGCCGCCTATTGCGGTTGCCAGGCTTAATAAAGCTGTTGCGTAAAATAATAGTTTTTTCATAATATAAGTTTTTGGGAACAATCAGAAGGCAAAGCCCGGTGCCTTACCTTCTGACGCCCGTTTTTGACGGGCAGACTTCTCATTTTACACTTCAACACTTACCAATATGTAATCTTTTCGATTTGTCCTTTAAGATATTACAGGCTGTGCAAAATTTTCGTTACGTTTCAGTCTCATTCTTTCTGGCAGCGGACAGAAAGGGCATTGCTACGAACTTCATCTTTACCTATATTTATTTCATTACTTTTGAATAAAACAGCATAGGATTTTGTATAATCGCCAGAAATTCCTTTGTTAGTCCAGCCACCATATGTGCCTGTTCCTACTAATTTATCGGTGGATCCTTGACGACATCCATTTGCAGGATACCAGCATATAGCTTCTTTTGTCAATTTCATTTCGCCCGGACCTGAGGAACCAAAGTTAGATCCATGGAGAATAGCATCGTAAGCACTATTATTAGAGTTATCACTTCTTAGGCCGGCAAGTTTCCATATATCTGAATCAGAAACTTTGTAGCCCGGAGGACATGGGTCGTAGATTGTCTTCACTGTATTCCATAGATTGTCATTTCGTTCCCCAAGCCAGTCATAGTACCAACCATTATCACTCTTAATGAATGTTGTAGGATTGGCTATTACGAATTCTATTGTGCCGCCTGTTGCAGGTTCTACCGTAGACGGCCACGGGTCGAGTGTGGATTTTGCCATTACGCTTTCCGTAGTGGACGATGAGCCCAAGAACGGGTCTTTCCTTCCCCACTGGTAAAGCAGTCCGATAGCGTATATATCGCCCGGTAACGCCGATGTGGCACCAAGATTACGGTCCATCATTATGCCCGCATCGTTTTTGTAAACCTGGTCTTCCGGCTGGTCGGTCATCCAGATATGCCAGCTCCATAAAATCTTGCCCGCCTCATCCTTGGCTGCAATCAGGGCGTTCCCCCTTTTGAAATTTTCATTGGTACTGAAATAAATCATGTCATTCTTGAATGACACCTCCGATATCAAGTCGCCTTTTTTAGGAGCGTCGCTCGTTCCGAAACTTTCCCACAGCACTTCCACAGACGCTACGGCACCCACAGATTCGTCGCTGTTACCTTTCACAGGAGGGAAGACGTATGTACCCGCGCCGGTTACTATATAGCAGTTTGCAGTGGCGGTCTGGTTCAAATATGTGAATCCTTCCTGAGTGATGCTTACGCTTGCTCCCTCCGCATCCTGATAGGAGAGTGCGATAGTTCCGCTTCTCTTTTGCCCTGATGAGTTTTCAGACAGTTTGAATGACACGCTTTTTTCGTTGACGGACAGCCCGGTTATCCATGAATCCTCGCTGCCCGCTTCCGGCAACACTCCTTCGCGCGGATTCTCAATGCTGTAGTTGATGGAATATGTTCCGCTCATTCCCGGATAGGCTTTAGGCTGTTTTACTGATATTACGGGAGTAGGCAATTCTGTTCCCCCTTCGTCTTTCTTGCATCCGCTAAGTGCGGTTGCCACGCTTAATAAAGCGACTGCGTAAAATAATAGTTTTTTCATAAGTTTGAGTTTTTAAGTTTGTTTGTTACAAGTTGACGAGTTGACAAGGTTTAGCTTCGCTGACCGTTGGTTGCCGTCCGGATGGGAGCCTTGTTACCTTGTAACTGAAGCCTTGTAACTTAATTCTTAATTATTAATTCACTACGGATAGCTCTAACAACCTAACTACCGGCTATTCTATCTTCTGGCAGCGGACAGGTTCGCCGTAAACAACGTACGATGAATTAACCGGAAATAAATTGTAACTACTACCTGAGTAACATTCGCTATGGGATAAAAAATCGTATGCTTCGTTCTCACTTGAATTAAAGTCGCAAGACCAAACATGGATGAGTTCTATTTTTTTGGGTGGATTTTCAGTCCCATCCTCAACTATTTGGTCTATCAAATCGCCTTTTTCAGTATATATACCGGTAACAGGATACCAGCAGTAATAATAGGTATAATAGCCCATCAAATAGCCAAAGTTGCGTCCTCCACTTATATTGTAGTATTCATCTCTACCTTCATTAAATCCGAGAGCCTTTGCCCATACTCCATACTGTCCTCCGCTTGCTACTCTGTATCTCGGAGGACAAGGGTCGTAAATGCTCTTGCTACGGCTCCAGCGTTTAGTACGTATTTCGCTTCCTGTATTATAAAGCCAGTCATAATTATTAGCCTCAGTACTGCAAATGAACGTTGTAGGATTTGCTATGGTATATTCTATGGTACCTGTATTTTCGTTGCATTCCGCCGGATCCGGCCAGGTGATAGTGGATGCGGCCTTTTTAGGGGGACTCACATCATATCGTGTTGATGGTGCCAGGAACGGGTCCTTCCTTCCCCACTGGTAAAGCAGTCCGTACGAGCGCGAGTCTTGTTTTTCTTCCTTGGTTGCTCCGAGGTTTATGGGCATCATGGTGCCGGCACCGTTCTTATAAGGCTGGTCTATCGGCAGCACTTCCGGCATCCATATATGCCAGCTCCACAGTATATTTCCCGATGCGTCCTTAACCGCTATCACAGCATTGCCGCTCTTGAAGGGGTCTCCGGTCTTGAAAAACACCTTGCCGTTTCCAACATAAACTTCCGATATAAGGTCGCCTTTATTGGGAGCCACGTCCGTACAGAAACTTTCCCAAAGCACCTCTGCCGTAGATATAGTTCCAACAGTTTCCTCGCTGTTGCCCTTTACAGCCTTGAACTGATAGTAGCCAGCCTTTGATACGATATAGCAGTTGGCAGTACCGTCCTCGTCCAATGAAGATACATGGTTTCCGTTTCCCTGATTTACGGTAATTTCCAATGTTGCAGCTCCGTCGTTATAGTTGAGCGTTATCTTATCGCTCCTGTCTTGGTCGGTTTCATTTTCCTCCACGATGAAAGATATTTTCTTGTCGTCAATATCAACGTTGGTAATCCAGTCACATTCCGCTTTTGTTGTCGCGTACAGTTTTACCCCTTCCTTGGGGTTTATTATCCTGTATTCCGTACTTCTGTTTCCTCCTATGAAAGGGACATCGAAAGACTGCGTCTTTACCTGTATTTCCGGTGCGGTGTATTTCTTCTGCTTGACGGTCACTTTCACCGACTCGGCACCATTGTATGACAGGATGATTCTCCCCGTCCTTTCAGAATCGGACAGGTTTTCCCCTACGGTGAACGAAATCTTCTCCTCCTCAATGAGGATGGCGGAAATCCAATCCACGTCGCTGTTAGCTTTCAGTTCGCCATTGTCGTCAGGGTTCTTTATCTGGTATAATATGGATTTTGCTCCTCCGTAGCATCCTATGTCTATCAATTGCGGTGCAGAGATCACCGGAGTTTCGGAGTATTCATACTGCTTTATTTTCAGGCTCACAGGTTCCGCTCCCTGATATGACAGTTCGATGCTTCCGCTTCTTTCCTTGTCGGAGCTGTTCTCCATGAGTGTGAAAGTGATTGCGTCTTCGCTCACGCCAAGTCTCGTAATCCATTTGGTGCCGGTGGCAGCTTCCAGTTTAACTCCTTTACGAGGATTTTCTATGCTGTAGCGCACCGAGTATGATTTCTCACCGCACGAATAAGTCTTGGGCTCCTTTACGGATATGACCGGTGGTGGCAACTCAGTGGCTTCTTCGTCCTTCTTGCATCCGCTAAGTGCGCTTGCCACGCTTAATAGAGCGATTATGTAAAATAATAGTTTTTTCATAATATGAGTTTTTGAGTTTATAAGTTTTTAAGTTACAAGTTGACAAGTTGACAAGTTGACGAGTTGACAAGATTGCCGTCCGGATGGTTCTAACAACCAACAACTAACAACTAAGAAATACAAGTCCCTTATTCCGTCTGAACGAAGTTTTTGGAAACAATCAGAAGGTAAAGCCCGGTGCCCTACCTTCTGACACCCGTTTTGGCGGGCAGACTTCCCATTTTACACTTCAACACTTACCAATATGTAATCTTTTCTATTTGTCTTTTAAGATTTTACAGGCTGTGCTGAATTTTTGCTACATGTCACTCTCATTCTTTCTGGCAGCGGACAGAAAGGGCATCGGAACGACCTATTTCTTGATCAGTATATATTTTATTCTTGTTACTGAATTGTAAACAGTAGCTCACAGTTTCCAAAGATGCAGTGTTAGACCAGCTGCCATTAAACCCATTTGCCATAAGTTTATCTTGCGTTCCTGAATGTATTCCGCAGGCAGGATACCAGCAATTTTCTTCTTCAGTCAATTTTATTGTGCCGGAACCTGAAGAACCAAAGTTGGCTCCAATTGTTTTACTATCGAAAGTATAATAAAACAGATTTGTGCCACCCAAAGCCTTATACCATATTCCATCTGTTCCGCCGTCAGGAACCCTGTAGCCTGGAGGACAAGGGTCGTAAATGGTCTTCTCCTTTTTCCACAAATTTCCATCAGCAGACGAAAGCCAGTCAGAGGTATAAGAGGTTTCATTTTTGACAAAAGTTGTAGGATTGGCTATTACGTATTCTATTGTGCCGCCTGTTGCAGGATCTACAGACGATGGCCATTGGTCGAGTGTGGATTTTGCCATAATGCATTCTTTAATTGACGATGAGCCCAAGAACGGGTCTTTCCTTCCCCACTGGTAAAGCAGACCGATAGCCTCCACTTCTCCCGGAGTAACGGATGTGGCTCCGAGGTTACGGTCCATCATCGTACCCGCATTGTTTTTGTAAACCTGGTCTTCAGGCTTGTCGGTCATCCAGATATGCCAGCTCCACAGTATTTTGCCGTCCTTGTCTTTGGCGGCAATTAAGGCATTGCCCTTTTTGAATTCGGTTCCGGTCACGAAATAAGCCAAGTCACCTTTACAATATACTTCCGTTATCAGGTCGCCACTTTCAGGAACTACATCTGTTCCGAAAGACTTCCACAATATCTCCATAGAGGATACTCCGCCAACCGATTCCGTGCTGTTTCCCTTCACCATAGGGAAAGTAAATTTTCCGGTAGTCGATACTATATAGCAGTTGGCTGTGCTTGATTCGCTGATAGCCGTATAACTGTTTTCGCCTGATTCCTGTTTTACATTTATTCTAACCTCTTCTGCATCCTGATACTTCAGAATAATACTTCCGTTTCTTTCTTTAGGAGAATTGTTCATTGTAAAATTGAATGAAACATTCGCACCGTCAACGACAATGTTCGTTATCCATTCATCCTTGCTGCTTGCCTCCAAAGCCATGCCTTCGAGTGCGTTCTCTATGTTGCAGCTTAAGGTATAGGTACCTCCTTCAGACGGATAGACCTCAGGCTGTGTTACTGATATAGATGGTACTAAATCCACCACTTCGTCTTTCTTGCATCCGCTTAGTACGGTTGCCACGCTTAATAAAGCGATTGAGTAAAATAATAGTTTTTTCATAATGGTAAGGTTTAATGAGTTTGTAAGTTTGTGAGTTTCATTATCAGAATTGCTCAAGTATGCGTATCCTCTCCTCAATAGGAGGATGGGTCGCGAACAGTCCGCCCAACTTTCCCATAAAGCCTACAGACTGTTTTCCGGGATGCTGTATGAACAGTTGTGCAACGTCCTCGCGCTTCACCGCCTCTATATCCGGGTCTTTAGAAATCTTGCGCAGCGCGGAAGCTAAAGCCCGCGGGTTTTTCGTCATTTCCGCCGAGCCGGCATCTGCCAGATATTCCCTCTTGCGGGAGATGGCGAACCGCATCAGCGTAGCGATAAAATAGCCTATTGCCGCCACTATCGCCGCAAGGAGCATTATGATTAAAGTGCCTCCTTTCTTGTCGTCCTTGCCTGAGCCGGTGAACGACGAATACTGTATAGTCCTCCATGCCGTTACAGCCACCATAGAGAATACACCCACGAACACTATCGAGACTATGAGCAGCCTGACGTCGTGGTTGCGGATGTGCGACAGCTCGTGGGCTATGACAGCCTCCAGTTCCTCGTCGTCCAGCTTTTCTATTATTCCTTTCGAGAGAGTCACCGTGTATGTGCGTTCGTTTATTCCGCTTGCGAACGCATTTAGCGAATCGTCGTATATAATGTTTATTTTCGGTGTCTTCATGCCCCGGCTCATGCAGAGGTTTTCCACCAGATTGTAAACACGTTTGTTCTCCCTTCTTTCCAGCGACTTCGCCCCCGTGGAAGCCTTGATTATGCCCGTATTGAAGAAATATGCAATTATGAACCATACGAAAACGCCTCCGAGGGCGTATGGTGCCGATTTCAGGAAAATGGAGTTGGCTTTAAGCCACAATACTCCTTCCGCCTCTGTCTCTCCGGTGATTCCCAACCATGCCAGCATGATGCAAAAGAGGTACACCATCCCCACTACCAGACATGGGAACATGAAAAGAAGGAGCATCGAGCGGAAATCATTTCTGCTCTTCTGTGTCTGTATGCCTACGTATCCCATCTTGAAAAGTTTTGTTTAAGTTTTCAGAAGTTTATTTCAGGAGCCTTGTCCATAGTCTGACGCTGTTCTCCGAGGTCGAACATCATCTCTTTCCTGAACCCGAACATTCCGGCAAAGATATTCGACGGGAAAGTCTCCACCGCATTGTTCAGCTCTCTTGTGGCAGAATTGAAATATCGCCTTACTGCCGCAAGTTTGTTCTCCACATCGGATATTTCTTCCTGCAGCTGCATGAAGTTCTGGTTCGCCTTGAGGTCAGGATAAGCCTCGAGCGTGACCCTCAGTCCTGCCAGTGCCGACGACAGGGCGTTTTCCGCCACAATCTTGTCGTTTATGCTGCCGGCGTTCATTGCCCCGTTGCGTGCCGCCATCACCCTTTCGAGGGTTTCCTTTTCGTGTGTGGCATATCCTTTCACCGTAGCCACAAGCTGCGGGATAAGGTCGTGGCGTTGCTTTAGCTGTACATCTATGTCGGCAAAAGCGTTTTCTCTGTTGTTTCTCAGTTTAACCAAACGGTTGTAAAGTGTCACAGCCCATATCACGAGCAGTACGATGACACCTATCGAAATCCATAATCCTATCATGAGTATGAGTTTTTGAGTGAGTTAATGAGTTATAAGAAGTTAGAGAAGATATCAGATATAAGAGAGTTATGAAAAAGAAATATTATGCTTTTGGTAAAGAAGGTAAAGTATTGCGCTTTACCTTCTTGAAACCATTATTAACCGGTGATTCAACACCTTTATACTATGAGATATAGTATTCTGTTTACAAAGATACCTACTGAAAAACATTGCTTTTTGATACCTTCTCCACTTCTAAATATCTAACCGTATATTCCTTTAAGCATCACTCCGGCATCTGTGCCCCATACCCCGGTTCTACTCCGAACAGCTGTACCGCCTTGTCGAAGTTGTAGCGGTTGCCGAACATTGATACGCGTGTAGTGGCTGTTCCCTGCATATTCAGTCCCAAGGCACTTCTGAAGGCGTTTGCAGCCGAGTTAGGGTCGAAACTTTCGGTGGTCATCACCTTAAGCGACGCGAATCCTTTCAGATATGCCTCGTCTATCACGTCCTTCAGCTTGCTTGTGTCCGGCAGCTCCTCGTTATTCTCGTACTTGGTCAGAGCTTCCACCTCGTCGAAACGTCTGCCCGGCACATAGAGCCATCCGCCTCCGCTTGTTCCTGCCATCACCAGGTCGCCCTTGTTCATGAAGAACAGGTTGTCGTATGCCGAACAAATCTTGCGTTTGTCTTCAGGCAGAGTGGAGTCGTCCCAGCCGGCATCCAACGCACCGAAGTTGTTGCAGCCGAATACGTTATGATGCACGTCGTGGTCAGCACCGTTCTTGAAGCGGTAGCCGTAGCCCATGCTTTCCATTTCCTTTGTAGTAGGCCATGAGAACAGCACAGTGTTGTGATGGAAGTCCACTGTGGACTGATGCGCGCTCGTAGTCTGGTTCAAGCCTCCGTTGATCTCGCACGAAGCGTACAGGTTCGACACGAACACATTGTTGTATATTTCCCATGCGCCGCCCATGTTTGTCATTATGATACCGTTGAACGAGGCGTTCAGGAACATACAGTTGCGTACGATGAACTTTCCTGCCACCTTTCCGCCTATGAGGCGTATGGTCTTGTTAGGCGGGTTGCCTACAGGCATGATTCGTCCCGTCTCGCATCCTTCCGGACAGCCGAAGCGTTCGTCCGTAGGGTCGGCCTTGGCATATTCGTGCACTAATCCGAGGTCGAAGAACAGTCCGTCGATGACGATTTGCGCGTCCTTTTTCGATGTCGATTCAATCATCAGCAGTCCCTGACCGATGGTGCCTCTTTGCTGCACAGTGGGCTGTATGCGTGTGATGTATTTCACAGGGTTACGTTCGGTGAAATCCTCGTTCCATCCACCTTCCAGGCTTACATATTTATTTCTTATCTGAAGCCATCCGCGGTCCATTGTTCCGAGATAGTTACCTTGAGCTATGCGGATTACGTCGCCGTCGGCAGCCTTATCTATGGCTTTCTGTACGTCTTTCATTGGAGATTCTTGTGTTCCTTCTCCTCTTGCACTACCTTTCGCTATATTTACGTAATAGATGTTTCCGTTTGTTTCCAAGTTTGTCATGGTATTGAGTTTTTTAGTTTATAAGTTACAAGTTGACGAGTTGACAAGTTGACGAGTTGACAAGTTGACGAGTTGACAAGGTTTGCCGTCCGGATGGAGGCCTTGTTATCTTGTAACTGAAGCCTTGTCGCCTTAATATCATTCCGGCATCTGTGCCCCATATCCCGGTTCTGCTCCGAAGAATTTCACCGCCTTGTCGAAGTTGTAGCGGTTTCCGAACATTGATACACGGGTGGTCATTGTGCCCTGCTTGTTCAGTCCGTGGGCTTCCCTGTATAAGTTTGCCGCCGAGTTAGGGTCATAACTTTCAGTGGTCATGATTTTCAGCGACGCGAAACCTTTCAGGTAAGGCTGGTCTATCAGGTCCTTGAACTTGCTTGTGCTCGGCAGCTCCCTGTTGTTTTCGTATTTGGTCAGCATTTCCACCTCGTCAAACCGTTTAGCCGGCACGTTGAGCCATTTACCTCCGCTTGTACCTGCAAGCACGATGTCGCCCTTGTTCATGAAGAACAGGTTGTCGTATGCCGAACAAATCTTGCGTTTGTCGGCAGGGAGATTTGAGTCGTCCCATCCGCCGTCCAATGCTCCGAAGTTGTTGCAGCCGAAGATGTTATGATGAACGTTGTGGTCAGCACCGTTCTTGAAGCGGTAGCCGTAGCCCATGCTTTCCATCTCCTTTGTAGTAGGCCATGAGAACAGCACAGTGTTGTGATGGAAATCCACTGTGGACTGGTGTGCGCCTCCCGAAGTCTGGTTCAGACCGCCGTTTATCTCGCACGAAGCATAGAGGTTCGATACGAACACGTTGTTATATATTTCCCATGCTCCGCCCATGCTTGTCATTATGATGGCGTTGAACGATGCGTTCAGGAACATACAGTTGCGTATCACGAGCTTTCCTGCCACCTTTCCGCCTATGAGTCGTATGGTCTTGTTAGGCGGGTTGCCTACAGGCATGATTCGTCCCGTTTCGCATCCTTCCGGACAGCCGAAGCGTTCGTCCGTAGGGTCTGCCTTCGCATATTCGTGTACCAGTCCGAGGTCGAAGAATATACCGTCGATGATGATTTGCTCGTTCTTGTTCGATGTAGCCTCAATCATCAGCAGTCCCTGTCCGATGGTACCCCTTTGCTGCACCGTAGGCTGTATGCGTGTGATATACTTCACGGGGTTACGTTCGGTGAAATCGTCGTTCCATCCACCTTCCAGGCTCACGTATTTGCCCTTAATCTGAATCCATCCGCGGTCTAAGTTGCCCAAGTAGTTTCCCTGTGCTATGCGTACCACGTCGCCATTGGCAGCCTTGTCTATGGCCTTCTGTATGTCTTTCATGGGTGTAGCCTTCGAGCCGTCTGCCCTTGCGCTGCCTTTTTCCAGACTCACGTAGAGGGCATTCCCTGTGGCAGTGGCTGCGGCGGCTTTTCCGCTTACGCTTTGTATTGCATTGCCCGATTTTCCGCTTCCGGCATTACTTTCTGCTTTTGCGGCGGATTTTACTTTGTCCAAAACGCCTTTGCCGAATTGGGCTTCGGCCACTAATCCTGTGGCAAGCAACATGGCTGCCATCAGTAAGCTTTTTCTGATAAAATCATTCGTTTTCATCTCGTTTTTATTTAAAGGTTAATGATGTATTTTTGAATTATTTCATTCCTTCCGGCAACGGACAGAGGCCAATGTGTTACGTGGATATGAATCAATCGGATAGATATATGACTCACTTATTTCAAATACATAAGAGTACCAGTAACTATTAAGAGCAAATTCGTAGTCACAAGACCAATAAAAACTTTTCTGATGATTATATCCATCGCCATCTAATTCTACGCCCGCTATCGGATACCAGCAGGTAGGTGAATCGGAAAATGTATTTTGGCTTTTTGCACCGAAGTCATAGCCATGGTGTATCTCATCATAACCCTTTCCGACAAAGCCCATTTCACAATCACCACCAAAGGCTTTTGCCCATATCCCGTTAGGTCCTCCGTCGGGAATCCTATAGCCCGGTGGGCAAGGGTCGTACATGGTCTTTTCGGATTTCCATAAATCATTATTTGTTTCAAAAATCCAGTCCAAGGGTCCTTTACCACCTGATTCGATGAACGTTGTAGGATGGGCAGTGGCATATTCTATTGTACCGATTTCCTCATTACAATATACTTTATCCGGCCATGGGTCGAGTGTTGATTTTGCATATTCCTCTTCCGCCGGTTTCACTCTGCCCATGAACGGGTCTTTTCTTCCCCATTCGTAGTACAGTCCTAAGGTGCCGTGCTCGCCCGGAGTGGCCGATGTGGCTCCCAAGTTGCGGTCCATCATCGTACCTGCATTGAATTTGTACACCTGGTCTTCCGGTTTGTCCGTCAGCCATATGTGCCAGCTCCAAAGGATATTGTCCGAAGCGTCTTTCACGGCTATCAGCGCGTTACCCTCCTTGTATTCATCCGGGGTCTTGAAAACTACCGCATCGTTTTCTATTGTCACTTCCGATATCAGCTCGCCCTTTTGTAGGGCTGTAGCCGTGCCGAAAGTCTCCCACAGCACTTCTGCCTTGGCTGCTTCGCCTACGCTCTCTGTACTGTTGCCCTTTACTGCGGCAAACTTGTATGTTCCTGCGGCCGACACTATGTAGCAGTTGGCCGTGCCGGATGCGTCGAGTGCTGTCGGACCCTGTTTGCCCGCCTGCCTGATGTTGAGCTTTATCGTTTTTGCATCCTGATAGGCGAGGGATATGCTTCCGCTTCTTTCCTCGGTGGAGGTGTTTTCCGTCAGGCTGAAAGTGACGGTCTTATCGTCGGCTGTAACGCCTGTTATCCATCCGTTCTCGCTGCTTGCTTCCAGTTTCACACCTTCGCGCGCGTCTGCTATGGTATAGTCCACGGAGTATGTCCCGCTGTTTGCTGGATACGTTTCCGGTTGTTTCACTGATATTTCCGGTGTCGGAATCTTAGGTTCCTCTTCAGGTTCCGGCTCGTAGTTAAAGGTTGCTTTTGCGCATCCGCTCAATGCGAACGCGATGCCTAATAATGCTGCTGTGTAGGATAATAAGTTTTTCATAATGGTAAGAGGTATTTGAAGTCGGGGAAGTCAGGGAAGTTATTGGAAGTTATTGGAAGTCAGGGAAGTCAGGTGTTTTTAGTCAGAAGGTAAAGAGGGGCTTTACCTTCTGACGCCCTCCAATGCAGGGCAGACACCTAATTATTTCTTCATTATCAAGAAGTTAATCTGTTTTTAAAAATAATAGTTAAGCGAGAGTCGTGCTCCGAAGTTCTCTATTCCGTAAAGCAAAGCGTTGCTTCCCGGGCTTACATAGTTGGTATATTTCTCCACTTGTCCGGTGTATGTGCTGAAGCCCTCATATACTGTATATGTCTCGGGCTGGAAAGTAACGGCAAGCGGAGTGAAGTTCATGCTTAGTCCGGCAGAAATCCTTTCGGCTATGAATACCTCGATACCCATTTCGAGCGAGAAACCCAAGGCGTGTATGTAGCCGGCTGTGTATTTGTCGGTAGGACGTCCGTAGGCGATGCCTCCCTTGCCTGATTCATCCTTCATATCACCGGGTATAGGCATTGTGGACGGTATCTGGTTCAGGCTTGTCATCCGGTTGCCATAGTCGAAAGTGAGTCGTCCGCCTCCAATGGAATAGAAGATATCGCCGCCGAAGATAAATCTTACGGCCTTTTCGCCTACCATATATTCATAACCTAACATGAGGCTGGCGGTATTCATATTGGAATGTACCACATCGACCACCTTGTTCTGCGAGTCGGCGTCCAGAGCCACTGCCAGGTCGTCCTGTACATATTCCTTATAGTTTATAAGGCTACCGTTGAAACCGAGGCTTGCCCTGAAGGCCGCGTTCTTGTCCAAGCGGTATTTCACTCTCACCGCAGCCACGGGGTCCTGCGAGAGCATGAACATCTGGTCTCCATTGAATGCATGGCCTTTCGCCCAATCACCTACTTTGTCGCCCGAACTCGGCTGTGCCTTTATGGACGACATGGATACCGGATTGAATACTACTCCGATGGACCAATCTCCTTTTTGCGGAGTGTAATATTTCTTTTCCTGTGCTGTCAGCGATGTTGCCGCCATCAATAAAAGCGTAAACGCTGATAATGCTATTTTTTTCATAATGAAACGTGTTAGTGGGTTCTTTTTTTGTTCTGTTTCAGCTCAGTTGTTACTGAGAATCTGTCCAATCCGTTCTCGCTATTCCTTTGTTCCGTTCAATCGGGGTGATTATTGATAATGCCGCTTCAATCCGAGATTTAATCACTGGTATATTTAGGGTTATGGTTTATAAATTCCCGAATATCATATCCGACACACTCAAATCCACAGAAACGAAAGAACGGAGAACGGAAGGAACAGATAACTCCGTTAACTTCACCAAGTCAACAAATCCAATATATGAAGAGTGTGCTATTAAGGCTGTGTCAGACCGTCTTCCGATGTGTGAGCCGTAGGACTGAGAAGGAGGTCAAAATATATGGTCTTCCCTCCTTCTGCTGTTTTTTCTATTTCTTTAAAAAAGTAAGTATCTGTTGAGACATAATCTCCATCTTTAACCGCGTAATAATCTTCCATTACCGAGCTGCTTGCTTTTATTGTCATAGCCTTGCCAATAGGGCAACCTATTTCACATTCAAAATATCCTGCGCCATTGGTTTCCACTGTCTTATGAGAGAAATTTGTTACAGGAGTGGTACTTCCATCAGGAATACCATAAGAGATATTTACCACTGTTCCGGTTTTAACGATTTCAGGGTCAGTGGGTGTTCCGTCATCTTCATTAACTTGGTAGCGCACATGTCCTGTCACCTTGATTTTAACTGGAAGAGATTCTTCACTGAATGATGTCTGCACGTCTTTGCTGCAGGAAACTGCCATCAGCATGAATGCCACTGCCGATAGGATAATGTTGTAGGTTTTCATAACTGTTTGTTTTAAGAGTTTATTACTAAAGATTTTCTAAAACTAAAGATTATCAATAGGCAAGAAATGCCTGATGCGAATTACTCTTCTATTGAACTAAAATCAAAATCTATGACCTTGGTAACTATTTTTTCAGCATTGTAGAATAATATTTCTTCTTTAGGGTTATCGGCATAGCACATTTTCACACTTTCTTTGGTAAGCTCCATGTATTCCATATAATAGCCTTCTTTGTCTATATGTTCTTTATCTTTTCTGAATATGCATCCGGATAAGCCGTCGTTAAATTCGGCTATATTGCATTCGTAAGCCAAACTGATATTTCTTATCGCATATCCTTTTTCGACAGTAATACCACACATTTCCGATAGCATGGCAGCGGCTTCATCTGAAGGAGCAACAAGAAAGGTTTCAAATTTGTTATTTTCAACCTTAATTGCTTCAGCAGGCATATCAGGATATTCATCAATATAAATACTTGCAACCCAGAATACGCCTTCAAACTTCGGCGAATTGTCTGTTTCCGGTTCCTCGTCTTTCTTACAACTGCTTAATGCACACGCGATACTTAATAAAGCGATTACATAGAATAAATACTTTTTCATAACATTATTTTTTTAAAATTTCACTAATGCAAAGTAAACTGAATAGGGAAAGAGCTGTTATAACATACGGCGCATAATGGAGTGAAAAATGGTTGAAATGGCGCAAATTAACGCATACGGATTATAACATACGGCGCAACAATGCCGGTTAAAACGCTGTAGAACAACGCTTTAACCGGCATTAAAATTTACAATTCACAAAAAGTGTCGAATCAGGTATTTTCTTTCCTGTATTCGGACGGTGTCATGCCGAATTTTTCCTTAAATAGTTTTGTGAAATAGCTTGCAGATTCAAAACCGCACATCAGCACAATATCCCCTATTGCCTTTTCCGTATCTCTGAGCAGAATCTCGGCATGTGCCAGCCTGAATTGCTTGATATAGGCGGCTGTATTTATCCCCGTCATCGACTTTATTTTCCTGTTAAGCTGCGATTTGCTGAGGCACATTCCGTCGGCAAGCATTTCGGAATTCAGATTTGAAAGAGATATATTTGAGGTAATGATACCATTGAACTTCACAAGGAATCTCTTCTCTTCCTCCGGAGCGTCCTGCTCCTTGGAAATCTCATTGCCGTCGCCCATCATCCGGCTGTATTTCTTTCTGAGCATGTCGCGGTAGTCAATCAACTTGTCTATTCTCAGTTTCAGCTCGTCCGGATTGAACGGTTTTATCAGATAGGCGTCCGCTCCGCAGTCAAGCCCCAGCAGCTTGTGCGCGTCGTCGCTTTTTGCCGTGACAATAATCACTGGTATATGGTTCAGCAGGTCGGATTTCCTTATTTCGCGCGTCATCTCCAGTCCGTCGCATTCCGGCATCATAATGTCCGTTATGATGACATCTGGAATATATTCCTGCGCCTTGATTATTCCCTCCCTGCCATTATGGGCATATACTATTGTGAATCTGTCCTTGATGATATTTCCGATGTAACGGGCTATGTCCTCATTGTCCTCTACCACCAATGCGATGTCCGCTTCTTTTGAAATGAGATCGTCGTGGCCGGCTGTCGGCTTATTATCCTCCGTTTCCACTATATCCCGGCTCTCAGGTCTCACATCGGGTTCCGGAATCCATTTTTCAAACCCTTTCTCTCCGTGCCTTATCGGAATGAGGATTGTGAACTTGGCACCTTCCCCCTGTCTGCCTGACACCTCTATGCTGCCTCCCATAGCCTCCGTCATCTGTTTGGTCAAAGCAAGTCCTATTCCGGAACCGCCCGAGAAATTTGAGTCCGAGCGGAAGAAAGGTTCTAAAACCAGAGGTATGTCTTCCGGCTTTATGCCGCAACCGTTGTCCTCCACACTAATCATGATGTTTTTCTCCGCCACCCTGCTACAGATGGTTATCCTTCCTCCTTTGGGCGTGAATTTCAGGGCATTGAACAGTATGTTGGTCATAATCTTATACATGAATTCCGGAACGAAATCCATATCCACTTCTTTCTCGCCGGCACGATACTCTATGTCAATAAGTTTTTTAACGGCCTGTGGACGTACATTCTCTATAACCATCTGGATGAAAGCCGTAATATTCCCGGTTTTCCAGTCAGCATTGCCTATAGCCGACCGTACTTTGGCTATATCCAGAAGCTGGTTTACCAGAGTCAGAAGCCTGTGTCCCTGCCTTGATATGGCATCTATTTCCGCTGCCGCTTCCTTGTTCACGGTTTGGGATTTCAACTCTTCCGCACATCCGAGGATAACAGTGAGAGGGGTACGGAACTCATGAGTGACATTGGTGAAGAATTCCTGTCTTGCAAGGCTGGCTTTTCTGATGACATTCTGCATTTTTGCCCTGACCCTCATGACGTAAACAAGGGATGCAATCGCTATTGCCGAGCCGAGCACTACAATAATCAGAAAATAAAATGCCGTCTCTTTTTTCTGCTGCTCGCTGACGTATGCCTGATTAACGGTTTCTTTCTCCCTGTTCCCTTTTTCCGTTATATAGTTCACACGGAGATTGTTCATCCGGTTTATATCCTTTTCCTTGGTTATACTGTCTGTATATTCCAAATGTTTCCTGTAGTTTTCAATCGATGCCTTGTAATTGCCTGTTTTCTCCTCGAACTGTGCCTTCAGGTGATATGCGTCCGCAATATGTTCCGGAGACTTTATCTCCATGGCCGTTCTCAATCCCTCGTCGAGATAGGCACGCGCATCCGCCGTTTTCCCCATCGCAAGATATACTCTCACTATCGAAAAGCACGATTCCAGCCAGTGCCATTTGTCGTTGCTTCCATACATCAGGGCATAAGAATTTTTATATGATTCCAATGCCTTGGCGTAACCGCCATCCTGTTCCGAGAGCCGTCCGAAATGATTGTAACACAATGATATGCCGAGTTTTGAATTTGCAAGGCGGTTTTGCTCCATGGAATATTCATAATATATCCACGCCGAATCTTTATCCCCATTGGCTTCTTTCACGTAACCTATGTTGGCGTAGTTTATGGCTTGTCCGAGATGGCTTCCAAGCCTCTTCTCACCTGAAAGCGCAGACTTGAAAACACTTTCAGCGGCATCGTAATTCTGAAGGGAAAGATGCACGTTTCCTATCCCGTTGAGCGATACCACCCTCTGTTTTTGTGCCCCCGGCGAAGACCGGTCGCTATATTTGCCACAGTATGACAGTGCCTCGTAATGTTTCTCGGCGGCTTCGTTCAACGCGCCCATACGCCGGAAATCTGTTCCAAGCTGATTAAGTATGAATATGATATTTGAAGTGTCTTTCAGCTCTTTTGCCAGCGACAGTGCCTCCTCGTGATAATCCAGGGCTTTGCCAAAATCGGAAGACTCGCGATAAGATCTGCCGAGCTCCCTCATCAGAACCATTCTTTCCACATCGTCACGCCCTGCCTTATACCCTGCCAGAAGGGTATAAGGCTATCTTTGTTTATGCCGGCTGATACAATACTGTCAATCTGCTGAATATGATTTGAATTGGACATATTTTCATTATGCCCCACACATGATACAAAGAATACAAGGATTATAATAATCAATGTTAGTTTCATAAATAACTGATTTGGTATAAGCTGTTTAAGTTTATAAGTCAAGTAAAAATAAAGAGCCAAAGGAAATACAGCTCTAAACCTTACCTCCCCTAACTTCTATTTTCTTAACTTCCTCTAACTTCAAACAACTTCCAATATCTTCTCCAACTTGCCAGCTTCCCTTCCCTCTTTGACTGCAGGCAAAATTTAAGATTGTTATTATCCCTTTGTTTTTTTATTTTTTTACAAAGATATACTTTCTATAGGAAATACAAAAATCTTGCCAAGTTTTTTTTAAGAAATCAGAACTTCTTTATAAGAAAGCCAAAATCTGTTCTAAGACAAATACCAGCAAGAAAACTTATAGAATTAGGAACACGTGAACTTACAGGCACCATCGCACCATTCTCCCCGGTTTCAAACCCGTGTGAATTAACCGCAAAAGTATTATATACATCGGCATGAACGCCAAGTGCAAACCCTT
This sequence comes from uncultured Phocaeicola sp., assembly GCA_944320855.1. Classification (GTDB taxonomy): domain Bacteria; phylum Bacteroidota; class Bacteroidia; order Bacteroidales; family Bacteroidaceae; genus Phocaeicola. Next base: position 80,035 of record CALUJF010000005.1, on the reverse strand, counting down.
TACCTATCTTATACGAATATTCAATTCCTATATGCGCCGTCTTAGGGTCATCATATACAAGATTTTGCCTAGACATAGACACAGCACCAAACAACGGATCTCCCATGAGAGACACAAAATCATGGCATTGCCAATAAGCCGCATTCAAACGGAAACCGCCAATATCGGCTGACATTTTTCCATACAGGCCATAACCATTGTCAAAAGGAAATACATCGCCTTTCTGCTGGGCATAATACGCCGCATCAGCCTCAATATTCAACTTTCTGAAATGCCGGAACGGCATCTTGATATCAACACCAAAACCTGCAGCGGCATTAAGCCATGTCTTTACACTGCGCACTGTAGCTGATGTATTTATCTCTCCTCCCTGATGCTTGTAAAGCAACTGCAACGGAATATAAAAATGCGCCCCACTAACACCTGAAGGATAATCATTTGCCTTTATACGCGATGATACTCCAAAAGTAAATTCTTCCTGATGATTATCTCCCTGAAAAATGAAACTTTCCCAATTAATCCACATGTCAAAATTAAAACGACGTGTACTCCAAAGCAACTGTACACCCGCTTCCGGATCGGAAGTCATAACCATCTCCTTATTATATAAAGGCTCTATCAGTCCGTGATTGTTTTGTCCGTAAATATCTCCAAGAACCAAAGAAACTCCAGGCTTCGGAGCATAATGCACACGGAAAAAAGGTACAGCATGAAATGCACTCTGCGTATCATCTACATTAACCCCAGGGAGGTCACCATAATGAGTATTAGGATACTTGCTTTCCCCCCAATATCTAAGCATATATGCACCGGCTTCAATCTTGAGGCTTCTAAGCGGCTGATACGATACAGTAGGCAATATCCACAATCCGGGCAAGGTATAACCTTTCACCAACTCACCTTTATACTCATTATTACGGAAAAAGTTAAGGTTACGGAAACGCAATCTCAGCTGTCGGACTTCATTTGCAGAAAATGTAGTATCCTCAGCATAGATGAGACTTGACATATCCTGCGAAAAAGCGCCGCACGGACAATACAGATGAAACACCAATACAAGTATCCCCCAATAGAGTAATAATGTATTCTTTCTAGAAAAAAACTTATCCATTATGATATAAACATTTACCAAACTTTATTTCTGACACAAAAATACTAAGTAAATATTTCCCTGCCACATATTTTATATACAAAAAGCAAGTTAGATTAATATTAAAGAAAATAAGGCATATCATTCGGACTTTTCCAATATTACAAGAACAATTTCACTAGGAGTGAAAAGCCTGATATCTTTTCTCGAAGTCCCTATCCCGTTACTTATTATAACCGGTATTCCAGCTGAATTATGTTTCATGCCGGTAAGAAAACGGTTGCCGTATTTTGAGAACTTAGCAGGCGACCATTTGTTGAAAAGACTCACCTGGCCTCCGTGTGTATGCCCCGCCAAAGCAAGGTCTGTATTACTGATATCAACATCTTCTACATAATCAGGTGTATGGGTTATCATTATCACAAAATCCTCCGGCTTAAGCGACAATGTAGGCGACACACCATTTCGAGACAAATCAAACGGATTTCTTATTCCGACAACAATGATATGCTCTTCATTCCTGGTTATAGTATCTGCCACATGTTCCAAAAGCTTCACTCCTGTCTCCTTCATGGCAACACGTACCAGTGAATCATTCTCCCCACGCTCATGATTACCCATCACGGCATACGTGCCAAATGGGGCATCTACTTTCTCCAATGCCCTGAACAGTTCACCGACATCGCCGCCTTCACGCCCCCTATAGTCTCCACCCAGCAAAAGGACATCAGGACTGACAGAACGAACAGCCTCAACCAAAGCCGGAAGGCGCTTGCGGTTGAAACGACTTTCATAATGAAAATCCGTGGCAAACGCAATCCTGAAGCCATCGAAGGCTGGAGGCAAATCTTCGGAGACGAAATGATATGTCTTTACCCGTCCTATACCTTTATATTTGGAGAACGTGGCAGTAGCACATGATGACAACAATACCGATGCCAGAAAAAACCAAAAGAGATGTATCGCTAATTTCCGCATAAATGAATATTTCGATTGTTATATACGCAAAAGTAGCATTTTATATACTAACTTTGCGACAAGTTTCATAAAAGATTTATTATGATAAAGACTAATTCCGTCAAGGCATGGTTTCTTGCCGCACGTCCAAAGACACTCACCGGAGCAGCTATTCCTGTAATGCTCGGCTGCGCACTGGCATACATATACGGGCATTTTCAGATTATCCCCACAATACTGTGTTTTCTGTTTGCCTTTCTTATGCAAATAGACGCCAACTTCATAAACGACCTTTTTGATTTTCTGAAAGGAACAGACCGGGAAGACCGTCTGGGACCGGAACGCGCATGTGCCCAAGGATGGATATCGCCCAAAGCAATGAAAACAGGAATAGGAGTCACTACAGTGCTTGCAGGAATAACAGGCCTGTCTTTATTGTTTTACAGCGGCTGGGAAATGATTCCTGTAGGTATAGCATGTATAATATTCGCCTTTCTCTATACCGCAGGACCTTATCCGTTGGCATACCACGGATGGGGCGACGTGCTTGTTCTCATATTTTTCGGATTTGTACCTGTAGGATGTACATATTATGTAATGGCACACGGATGGAACACTTCCGTTACGGTAACGTCACTTGCATGCGGACTAATTATAGACACACTGCTCATGGTGAATAACTTCCGCGACAGGGAACAGGACGCCATAAGCGGCAAAAAGACAATAGTGGTGAGATTAGGAGCAAAAGCAGGACTGATACTGTATTTCCTGCTTGGACTAACAGCCTGCTGGCTTTGTTTTTATTTTCTGACTATAGGGAAAATTTATGCTGTACTTTTACCGCAGTTCTATCTGGTAATGCACATATTGACAACCATAAAAATGGCCAAGATAGGAAAAGGCAAAGCGCTGAACATGATTCTTGGAGAGACCTCAAGAAACATGCTTATATTCGGGATAATGCTTACTTTAGGATTAGTCCTGTAATTACAATATACATTCAATCCCCGTCCAGCAGGCGTTCACTGAACAGCCTCTAAACGGGGATTGAACACTATATAAACGTTATATAAAACTTATTGTTTTTCTATCAGTACAGTAGCATAAGCCGAGATACCTTCCTCACGCCCGGTAAATCCCAGTTTCTCGGTAGTGGTAGCCTTTATTGAAACGTCCTCTACGTGAATACCCATAACTTTAGCCAACACTTCCTGCATTTCCGGTATTCTGGCCTTCAGTTTAGGGCGTTCGGCACACACTGTCGCGTCTATATTGCCTACGGTATATCCCTTTTCAGCTATCAGCTTTACAGTACGTTCCAAAAGAATTTTACTGTCTATATTCTTGAACTCACCGGCATTGTCGGGAAAATGATATCCTATGTCACGCATGTTTGCTGCACCCAAAAGAGCATCACAAATGGCATGTATCAACACGTCGGCATCAGAATGTCCCAACAGCCCAAGTTCATGTTCAAATTTTATTCCACCCAACCAAAGTTCCCTGTCCGGAACCAGACGGTGAACATCATAACCGAATCCTACTCTTATTTTCATCTTATATAAAAATCTAATACTTTTTCATTCTCAAGATATCCCTCCAGATGATTGTCTATACTCACGGGGCCTACCCCTACCGGTGTTCCCGTAAACAGCAGGTCGCCAATCTTCAGAGTGCAGAACTGGCTGACGTATGCTATTATCCTGTCTACGCCGAAAAGCATATCGCGTGTGTGGCCTGTCTGCACAGTCTTGCCATCTATGTCAAGATGGAAATGAATATCCTGTATATCCTTGAACTTTTCAATACTTACCCAGTCGCCTATGGCAGCAGAGTTATCGAATCCCTTACACAGCTCCCACGGTTTTCCTTCGGCACGGAACTTTCTCTGCAGGTCGCGGGCAGTAAAGTCTATGCCTACAGTGACAGCGTCGTAATATCTGTGGGCAAATCTCTCGGAGATATTCTTTCCGAGTCGGTTTATACGCACCACGAGTTCTGTTTCGTAATCTATCTGCTGCGAGAAATCAGGAATAAAAAACGGCTTGCTGTCCTTGAGAAGAGCCGAGTCCGGTTTCATGAAAATGACCGGTCCCTGTGGCAGGGACTCATCCGCATGGAGTTCTTTGCAGTGGAGGGAATAGTTCATCCCTATAGCGATAATCTTCATATATATAAATAATGATTATTTTAATTCATTCAAACGGTTGAACATGACAGCCAAATGGGCATACAGCGAGGTGTTCTGCACTACTATATCTTCCGGCACACGGATTCTGAAAGGAGTAAAGTTCCATACAGCCTTAATGCCACCGTCTACCATATAGTCCGTAATGCTCTGGGCTATACTGATGGGGACAGTAAGTATTCCGATGTTTACATCAGAGTTTTTCATTATTTCGGGAAACTCGTCCGTATGATAGACCGGTATTCCGGCAATGGTAGCGCCTACCTTCTGCGGGTCGACATCGAATGCGCCAACTATTTCGAGTCCGAAGTGCGACAGACCTGTGTCCTGAAGCAATGCCGCACCAAGACTACCAACTCCGAAAAGATATGCCTTATGCATATTGGTGAAGCCGAGAAAGTCTTCAAGCACATTTATCAGACAGTCGATGTCATAACCGACACGGGTACGCCCGGAAACAGCCACATAGGACAAATCTTTTGCCACCTGCGAGGCATCGATGTTTATCTGACGTGAAATCTGAGTGGACGAGACGTACTTTTCCCCCTGCTCCCTCATCAGTTTTGCACAGGACAGATACCAAGGCAAACGACGGAGTGTGGGTTCAGGTATTTTATCCGATATTTTATGAACTGGCGCTATCATGACATAAATAAAACTAAACTGTTTATTGCAAAATTACTCTATTTATTTGGAAACGCACACATAATAAAGAAAAAGTTTATATCTTTGATTGAAAATAAACATTTGCAGGAAATGAAAAATAACGACTGGAAAGAAAGACTGAACATTGTGTATTCCACAAACCCTGACTTCAACTATCAGACTGAGGATGAAGAAGAAATAGAAACTCCGGAGAAAAAGAATCAGAAACTGCGGGTTTCGATAGAGAAAAAAGGACGTGGAGGTAAAACCGTGACTCTGATAACAGGATTCATAGGTAGCGAAGACGACCTTAAAGAACTCGGAAGGACTCTGAAGACAAAATGCGGAGTGGGCGGCTCGGCCAAAGACGGAGAAATCATCATACAAGGTGACTTCAAGCAACGCGTTATAGAGCTGCTGAAAGCCGAAGGATATACGCAAACCAAGTAAAAACAAAACGCAAAAACGCTGCCCATCGCCGGGCAACGTTTTTTAGAATGAATGAAAAACAAGTGAATGTGATTTTTTTCTTAGAATAGAATTATTTTCTTTAGTATTCAGAGTAAAAAAAACGATTAAAGAGATACGGGTTATTTAATATATAAAACTAATAAACAAATAATTTCATTAACTTCAGTGCAAATATAGAAACTATTTCTTTAACAACAAAAATATTGAGTACTTTTTTATTAAAAAATTTAATTATACACACTCCATATTATTTAAATAGATAAAGAAACTACAGTTTTATTGAAAATAGAATTAACTCAGAACTGAGGTAAAAGAATAAATTTGTACTTTTGCCTTTGATAAAAATTTTATACTTTTTCTTGGTATGGCTTTAATTAAATCAGTAAGAGGATATACCCCAAAAATGGGAAAGAACTGTTATCTTGCAGACAATGCTACGATAATAGGCGATGTAGTAATGGGAGATGATTGCAGCATATGGTTCAACACTGTATTGAGAGGAGATGTAAACTCCATACGGATAGGCGACAGAGTAAACATACAGGACGGAACCGTACTGCATACGCTATATGAAAAGTCGGTTGTCGAAATAGGAAATGATGTATCAATAGGCCATAACGTCACTCTGCACGGCGCATGCGTGAAGGACAACGCACTTATCGGGATGGGGTCTACACTGCTTGACCATGCCGTAGTGGGAGAAGGAGCCATAGTTGCTGCCGGAGCATTGGTATTGGCAAACACTCAGATAGAACCGCACACGCTGTGGGGAGGAGTGCCGGCCAAATTCATCAAAAAGGTAGACCCTGAACAAAGCAAGGAACTAAACCAGAAAATAGCCAACGGGTATCTCATGTATGCATCGTGGTTCAAGGAGGAAGAAAATAAAGATTAATATAAACTAACCATATATTATATAGATGAAGGAATTTTTCAATCTGCTCAGACGATTTGTTTCGCCTTATAAAAGATTTGTAGCATGGGCGATAATGTTGAACATACTTTCGGCCATATTCAACGTATTCTCGTTTTCGCTGCTGATACCGATACTGAACATTCTGTTCAAGACAGACGGTGGGAACAAGGTATATACATTCATGGAATGGGGAAGCGCGCCTCTGAAAGACACTGTTGTGAATAACTTCTACTATTATGTGTCGCAACTGATAGAGGTTTACGGTCCTTCCACCACACTGATGTGGCTGGGATTGTTTCTTGGAGGTATGACACTGCTCAAGACAGCCTGCTACTTCGGCTCGTCTGCCGTAATGATTCCGCTCCGTACGGGCGTAGTGCGCGACATAAGAACACTGGTATATTCAAAAATAATGTATCTGCCACTGAATTTCTTCTCATCGGAAAGAAAAGGTGACATAATAGCCAGAATGAGCGGCGACGTGACAGAAATAGAAACATCCATAACAAGCTCGCTGGATATGCTGCTGAAGAATCCTATTCTCATCCTGTCGTATTTCGCGACACTGTTTGCTACCAGCTGGCAACTTACTGTATTTACACTTCTCGTACTGCCTACAATGGGATGGGTCATGGGACAGGTAGGAAGAAAACTCAAAAGAAAATCCCTCGAGGCACAGGACAAGTGGAGCGAAACTATGTCGCAACTGGAAGAAACTCTTGGAGGACTGAGAATCATAAAGGCATTCGTGGCTGAAGAGAAAATGATAAACCGTTTCAACAAGTGCAGCAACGAGTTCAGACAGGCTACCAACAAGGTGGCTACACGCCAGGCTTTGGCTCACCCTATGAGTGAGTTCCTCGGCACAATACTTATAGTCATTGTATTGTGGTTCGGAGGTTCACTGATATTGGGCGAGAAATCGTCCATCGACGCGCCTACATTCATATTCTATATGGTGATTCTGTACAGTGTGATAAACCCTCTGAAGGACTTCTCAAAGGCAGGATACAGCATCCCGAAAGGTCTTGCATCAATGGAGAGAGTTGACAAAATCCTGAATGCACAGAACAATATAGTAGAAAAGAAAGATGCCCTACACATAAGCGAACTGAAAGAGGAAATCGCATTCGAAAATGTATCATTCAGCTATGGCGAGAATGAGATTCTGCACGAGATTAACCTTAAGATAAAGAAAGGTGAAACCATAGCACTCGTGGGACAAAGCGGTTCCGGAAAATCGACATTGGTAGACCTCATTCCGCGTTTCCATGACGTGCAGAAAGGAAAGGTCATGATAGATGGCGTGGACATCAAGGATTTGGCCGTAAAGGATTTACGCTCGCTTATAGGTAACGTAAACCAGGAGGCAATCCTGTTTAACGACACTTTCTTCAACAATATCACCTTCGGAGTAGAAAATGCTACAATGGAACAGGTGATAGAGGCAGCAAAAATAGCCAATGCACACGATTTCATCATGGAAACCGAAGAAGGATATAACACAAACATCGGCGACAGAGGATGCCGTCTGTCGGGCGGACAGCGTCAGAGAATTTCAATAGCAAGAGCCATTCTGAAAAATCCTGCCATACTGATACTGGACGAGGCTACATCGGCACTCGACACCGAAAGCGAAAGATTAGTACAGGAAGCTCTGGAAAGACTGATGAAGACACGTACGACAATAGCCATCGCACACAGACTGTCTACAATCAAGAATGCAAATACCATATACGTACTGTATGAAGGAAGAATTGTAGAAAGCGGCAAACATGAAGAACTGCTGCAAAAGAACGGCTATTACAAAAGGCTGAACGACATGCAGGCTTTGTAAGCCAAAAACACTAACAGAAGAAAATGAAAATAGTTGTTGACAATAAAATCCCTTATATCAGGGAAACGTTGGCAAAGATTACTGACAATGTTGTTTATCTGCCGGGGAATGAAATTGATGCAGAATCAGTAAAAGATGCAGATGCACTGATTACAAGAACAAGAACCAAATGCAATAAACAGCTCTTGGAGGGCAGCAACGTGAAATTCATAGGAACTGCCACTATCGGTTTCGACCATATTGATACCGAATACTGCAAGGAGGCCGGCATAACATGGAAAAACTGTCCCGGATGCAATGCCGGGGCTGTCGAGCAATATGTACACGCGGTTTTAAGTCTGCTTGAAAAAGAAAGAGGAATGGACTTGACAAATACCTGCATCGGAATAGTCGGTGTGGGACACGTTGGCTCCAGGATAATGCAACTTGCAGAAAGATTTGGTATGAAAATACTGCTCAACGACCCGCCAAGAAAGGATGGCGGAGAAAAGGGATTCGCAGACCTGGAGACTTTGGCAAGGGAATGCGACATCATTACTTTCCATACACCTCTTATAAAAGAAGGCAGATACAATACGTTTCACTTAGCAGACAGACAGTTTTTTGAATCTGTACGCAAAAGGCCTGTGATAATAAATACGTCAAGGGGCGAAGTGATTGATACAGAGGCTATCCTTGATGCTTTAAATAAAGGACGTATCTCAGAAGCTGTAATAGACGTGTGGGAGAACGAACCGAACATCAATTTAGAATTACTAAAAAGAGTTTTTGTCGGCACTCCGCATATAGCGGGCTACTCGGCAGACGGAAAACTTAACGCAACGACTATGACATTAAAATCTTTATGCGATTTTTTCGGAATAGATATAAATATCGACTTGTCACTGCCTGAAGATTTGGCAAAACCGGAATCATCACCGGACGGAAATGACATACTCTCCAACTATAATCCTAAAAATGACTACAATATCTTAATGGCTCACCCGGAGGATTTTGAAAAATTAAGAGGAAATTACAGACTAAGAAAAGAGTAATAAACAGGCTTTTTTCGGTTTTTGGAGAGAAATTCATGCACAATATACATGTTTTTGTGCAAAAAAGTGCATTTATTTCACTGAATATTTGGTTAAAACAAGAAATATTTATTCCTTTGCAACGAACATTTAATCAAAAAACAATTTTATAAACTTAAAAAATTTAGAATTATGTCTGAAATTGCATCAAAAGTACAGAAAATTATCGTTGATAAATTAGGTGTAGAAGAATCAGAAGTTGTAGCAACTGCAAGCTTTACTAACGATTTGGGTGCTGACTCTTTGGATACAGTTGAGTTGATTATGGAATTCGAAAAAGAATTCGGTATCTCTATTCCAGATGATCAGGCAGAAAAGATCCAGACTGTAGGTGACGCTATCTCTTACATCGAATCTAACAAATAATTAATTCTCTAATTTATGGAATTAAAGAGAGTAGTAGTAACAGGTCTTGGTGCATTGACTCCACTTGGTAACACAGTTCCTGAATTCTGGAACAACCTTATCAACGGAGTGAGTGGGGCAGGACCTATTACTCACTTTGATGCTTCAAAGTTTAAGACTCAGTTTGCATGTGAAGTGAAGAACTTCAATGCAGCAGACTATATGGACCGTAAAGAGGCCCGCAAAATGGACCTCTATACACAATATGCAGTAGCTGCAGCCAAAGAAGCTGTAACAGACGCTGCTATTGATGTAGAAAAAGAAGACTTGAACAAAGTTGGTGTTATTTTAGGTGTTGGTATCGGCGGTATCCGTACTTTCGAAGAAGAAGTAGGCGGATACGAACAGACAAAAGATACTATCGGTCCTAAATTCAGCCCATTCTTTATACCTAAAATGATTGCTGATATAGCATCCGGCCAAATCTCAATCATGTATGGTTTCCACGGACCTAACTTCACCACTACTTCTGCATGTGCTTCATCATCAAATGCAATTGCCGACGCTTTCAACTATATCCGCTTAGGCAAAGCTAATATAATAGTAACAGGTGGTGCTGAAGCAGCTATCTTCGCAGCAGGTGTTGGTGGTTTTAACGCAATGCATGCTCTTTCTACTCGCAATGATGACCCTACCCGCGCTTCACGTCCATTCAGCGCAAGTCGTGACGGTTTCGTTATGGGAGAAGGTGCAGGTATCCTGATTCTTGAGGAACTTGAACACGCAAAAGCTCGTGGAGCCAAGATTTATGCGGAACTTGCCGGTGTTGGTGCTTCTGCAGATGCGCATCATCTTACAGCATCTCATCCTGAAGGACTTGGTGCAAAATTAGTTATGATGAATGCATTGGAAGATGCAGGAATGCAACCTGAAGATATCGACTACATCAATGTTCACGGTACTTCAACTCCTGTAGGCGACGTATCTGAAGTAAAAGCTATCAAAGAAGTTTTCGGCGAACATGCTTACAAGCTTAACATCAGCTCAACCAAGTCTATGACCGGTCACTTACTTGGAGCAACAGGTGGTGTAGAAGCTATTGCAAGTGTTTTGTCTGTTAAGAATGACATTGTACCTCCAACAATCAACCACGAAGAAGGTGACAACGATGAAAATATCGACTACAACCTCAACTTCACATTCAATACAGCACAAAAACGTACTGTACGTGCTGCCTTGAGCAACACATTCGGTTTCGGTGGTCACAATGCTTGTGTAATCGTTAAAAAATACACTGAATAAACTGTGTTAGAAAATATTACAGATAGAATAAGACTCTTTTTCCGCAAGGAAAAGGAGCCTTATTTTCGTTTTTACAGGATATTGGGATTTTACCCTCGCAATATAGAAATTTACAAACAGGCTCTATTGCACAAATCGTCTTCGGTGAAGACACAAGGCAGACTCATCAATAACGAACGCCTTGAGTTTTTAGGAGATGCCATATTAGATGCGATAGTAGCGGACATAGTGTATAAAAAGTTTGAGGGTAAACGAGAAGGTTTCCTCACAAATACACGTTCAAAAATAGTACAGAGAGAAACCTTGAACAACATTGCCATTAGTATTGGCTTGGACAAACTTATCAAATATTCTTCAAGACAGTCCTCTCACAACAGCTACATGAGCGGAAATGCCTTCGAAGCTCTAATCGGTGCAATCTACCTTGACAGAGGATACAGGGCATGCAAAAAGTTCATGGAGAAGCGTATTATTGGCCAATACATCAATCTTGACAAAATCTCACGCAAAGAAGTAAACTTCAAATCAAAACTTATCGAGTGGAGCCAGAAAAATAAATTTGAAATAGAGTTCCGACTGATCGGTCAAACATCGGACGACAACCAGAACCCTGTTTTTGAAACTCAGATAATAGTTGAAAATGTACCTGCCGGAACAGGCAAAGGTTACTCAAAGAAAGAATCACAGCAGGAAGCAGCCCATATTACGATGAATATGATTAAAAAGGATACATTATTCATTGATGCCATATTCGCTGCTAAAAACGAAAGAGAAAGCCTTGAGATGCCTGCCGACAACAACATACAGGAAAGCGTGGAAACAAAGATTGAAGAGGAATACAAATTCGACTCTATAGAAGAAACATATAGCGATGAAGAGAGAATAATTTCTGAAGCCGAAGAAGCTGCTTTCGCTCAGGAAGAGGACAAGAAAGAATAACAGACAATAAGGTATATATACAAGAAAAGCGTGAATAACTTACCGACATGGAAAAGTAATTCACGCTTTTGTATTTTATTGAACTGACTCAATTATTCAGCACGCAAAGTAAAGCGTTTGAAATCAGTGATAGCCAATTCAGGGTCAGCAGCCTTCAATGTATCAGCTACAGTCTTCTTAGCATCCATAATGCTTTCCTGGTTCAAAAGACAAACTTCTTTCAAGAATTTGCCCAAACGACCTTTAGCAATATTTTCAATCATAGCCTGTGGAAGGTTAGCAGCCTTTTCAGCAGCTACAGTTGCCTTGATTTCTTTAGCTTTAGCTACGTCTTCAGCAGTAATCCATCCCTTAGCCATGTTGCTGTCCATATGTTCTTCGCTATCAACGTGAGCAGGATTGATACCAGCTTTCTTCAAAGCAGCTTCTACAGCCTTCTGAACCTGTTCTGCTTTAGTCTTTTCAATAGCAACATTGATTTCGTTCTGTTTTACTTCTTCAGGAACACCTGCTTCGTCAATTGCGATAGGGTTCATAGCTGCAATCTGCATACAGATTTCGTGAGCAAGCTGCTGGTCGCAAGGCTTATTGAAAGCTACTATTGTACAAAGCTGGTTCTTGTTCATATGGTTGTAAACAGCTGTATTAGCTCCAGTTACTACGAAATAACCATCCAATTCCATTTTCTCGCCAGTGATACCACTGCGGTCAACGATAGCATCAGCAATTGTTGCATTACCCATTGGAAGAGCTTTTACTTCATCCAAAGTCTGACACTTGTTAGCAATTGCAGCATCAAGGATAGACTGAGTCAAAGCAACGAAATCAGCATTTTTAGCTACGAAGTCAGTTTCACACTTCAAAGCTATCATTGCAGCATAGTCACCTGTAGACTTAGCCAATACACAACCTTCTGAAGTTTCACGGTCAGAACGTTTTGCAGCTACAGCCTGTCCTTTTTTACGAATAATTTCCATTGCCTTGTCGAAATCGCCTTCAGCGTCGTTCAAAGCATTTTTACAGTCCATCATACCAGCTCCTGTCAATTTACGAAGCTTGGTAATATCTGCCATACTTACAGCCATAATAAATTCTTTTTATTAAGAGTTAATAATATCGTTATAAAACAAAATTGAGAATTGAGAATTGAGAATCTGAGCATATACGTTCCATTCTCAATTTTCAATTCTCAATTTTATATATTTAAGTTTCTGAATTAAGCTTCATCCTCCTTGCTAACGAAAGCAGCAGCCTTAGCAGCGTTTATAGCATCTTCTTCAGCTTTATCCATGCGAGCTCTACCAGCTTTTTTCTTAGGAGCCTTAGGAGCAGCTTCACCGGCAGCATCCATATCTACCTTTTCAGCTTTTCTTTCTTCCAAGCCTTCAGCCATAGCAGCGCAACAAGCGTCAAGAATTACTTCTACAGACTTAGTTGCATCGTCATTAGCTGGGATAACGTAATCTACGTTAGAAGGATCGGAGTTAGTATCAACGATAGCGAATACAGGAATACCAAGACGGTTAGCCTCACGTACTGCAATATTTTCTTTCAAAACGTCGATAACAAACAAAGCTGATGGAAGACGAGTCAAGTCAGCGATAGAACCAAGGTTCTTTTCAAGTTTAGCACGCTGACGAGAAATCTGAAGGATTTCTCTCTTAGACAAGTTTGAATAAGTACCATCGTTAGTAAGTTTGTCGATAGTTGCCATCTTCTTAACAGCCTTACGGATTGTTGGGAAGTTAGTCAACATACCACCTGGCCAACGTTCGATAACGTATGGCATATTTACAGAAGCAGCTTTCTCAGCTACAACCTGTTTAGCCTGTTTTTTAGTAGCAACAAACAGGATTTTCTTTCCTGATTTTGCAATCTGCTTCAAAGCTTCAGCAGCTTCTTCTACTTTTACAACGGTTTTGTTAAGGTCGATGATATGGATACCGTTGCGTTCCATGAAAATATAAGGAGCCATTGCTGGGTTCCACTTTCTCTTCAAATGTCCGAAGTGGCAACCTGCTTCCAATAATGTATCAAAATTTACTCTTGACATTGTTTTTAATTTTAATCGTTTACTTTCTTTTTTGTTTTTAATTTAACCAACTGTCGGGTAGTCTCTCCGCAAACAATTGTAGGAAGAATCCTGACAGTTTAGATACTAAACGCTTTAACATTTAAGTTTTTGAGTTTCTAAGTTCTTGAGTTTAGTCCGAAGTTTCGCAAACCGATTACTTGCAATAAACTTACAAACTTAAAAACTAACAAACTCAATCGCTTAACGTTTACTGAACTGGAATCTTCTACGTGCTTTAGGACGTCCTGGTTTTTTACGTTCAACAGAACGAGAATCACGAGTCATAAATCCTTCTACACGAAGAGCTTTCTTATCTTCCGGATTGATTTTAACAAGTGCACGAGCGATAGCCAAGCGCAAAGCCTGTGACTGTCCTGTGAAACCACCACCACACAAGTTAACTTTTATATCATATTTTTCAGCCACCTGAAGAAGATTAAGAGGCTGTTTAACTACATACTGCAGAATAGTTGATGGAAAGTACTCTGCAAGGTCTCTCTTGTTAATAGTAATCTTTCCTGTACCTTCGCTGACGAAAACACGAGCAATAGCGCTTTTACGTCTGCCTAATGCATTTACTACTTCCATTCTTTATTATTTAAGTGTGTTAATATCAATAACTTTTGGAGTCTGAGCTTCGTGTTTGTGTTCAGAACCTTCATAAACATACAAGTTGCCAAGCAATTTAGCTCCCAGACGGTTCTTAGGAAGCATACCTTTAACAACTTTCTTCATCAATTTTTCAGCGCCGTTTGGTTTAGCCATCAAGCGAGCAGGAGTGATTTCGCGCTGACCACCAGGATAACCTGTGTAGCTCAAATACACTTTGTCATTCCACTTATTACCTGTAAACTTAACTTTGTCTGCATTGATGATAATAACGTTATCACCGCAGTCTACGTGAGGAGTAAAGTTTGGTTTGTACTTTCCTCTCAACAGTTTCGCAACTTTAGCACCGAGACGGCCAACAACCTGATCGGTAGCATCTACTACAACCCATTCTTTAGTTGCAGTTTCCTTGTTTGCAGAAATGGTCTTGTAACTTAAAGTATCCACTCTTAAATCTTTTTTAAAATGTTAACTACTAAAAAACGAATTCATCACACTTCATCCGTCCCGGACAAAGAAGAATTAAAGTGTTCTGAATCTTAAATTTATCACTATTTGATAATAATCGGCTTGCAAAGGTACAACTTTTCTTGAAACAGACAAAGTTTTTCCGTATTTTTCTATCTTAATCAGTTGATACTATGCTAAAAAGGCTACCATCGTAATAAAACGACAGTAGCCCAATTTTATATTTTGACGTTATAGTTATGAATTACCTAATAATGTTCTCAGGATATTTTTCCGGCATAGTAACCTTTTTCCAGGTTTCATAGCACCATGAATCTATTATATTTCCGTTAATATCCTCTTTCAGAAAATATTTCACAACCATTATTCCATTTTCCTTCATTTCGTATTCCATCACATTCTTTTTTCCGTTCAGCTGCGGAAGATGGAGATTTCTTTCAACAATTTCTGTATATGATTTTTCAGAATCTACCTCATATGTCCCTTCACCTATTATAATAGCTCCATGAGGCATCATAACCATATTAGTAAACCGTCCGTCGTCCGAAAGAATTTTAAATGAATTACTTGTTTTAAGCTCACCGGCTACATCCGGAGAATTAGAACGATAAAAACACATCTGCCATACGCCATTAAGACTTACAGGAACTTTTTCAGTCTTTTGCGCCAACGCATTACCCGATGCCACCAGCAACAATAATGCCAATAATAAGAAACTGCGCATTTTCATAACACTATATATTTAAGTTTATTAATAGGTTTCTACAAATATAACAAAAATAATTATTAGATACACAGATTAGCATCATTTTTTTATTATCAGGCCTTAATCTTAATACATATTACAAAAAAGGCTGTACGGAATTATCCATACAGCCTATAATTTCTATATTCTCGAATATTAGAATTCTGCATTTCTCGGAGTACGAGGGAAAGGTATAACGTCACGTATATTCGACATACCTGTAACGAACAACAGCAAACGTTCGAATCCAAGTCCGAATCCAGAGTGAGGACATGTTCCGTACTTACGAGTATCAAGATACCACCACATATCCTTCATCGGAATACCCAATTCCTGAATACGGGTAAGCAACTTATCATAATCAGCCTCACGTTCAGATCCACCGATAATCTCACCAATCTTAGGGAACAAAACATCCATTGCACGTACAGTCTTGCCATCCTCGTTCTGCTTCATATAGAAAGCTTTGATTTCCTTAGGATAGTCAGTCAGAATAACCGGTTTCTTGAAATGTTCCTCAACAAGGAAACGTTCGTGTTCTGAAGCCAGGTCAGCTCCCCAGAATACAGGGAACTCAAACTTATGTCCTTTAGCAACAGCGTCTTCAAGAATCTTGATACCTTCTGTATAAGGCAAACGTACGAAGCTATCTTTAAGTACACTCTGCAAACGTTCAATCAATCCCTTATCGAACATGTCGTTCAAGAATTTCACGTCATCGTAGCAGTTATCCAAAGCCCACTGCACACAATACTTGATGAATTCCTCAGCCAAATCCATGTTGTCATAGATATCATTGAATGCCACTTCCGGTTCAATCATCCAGAACTCAGCCAGATGGCGAGGAGTATTTGAATTTTCAGCACGGAAAGTAGGACCGAAAGTATAGATTGCACCAAGTGATGTTGCAGCCAACTCTCCTTCCAACTGACCAGACACAGTCAAACTTGCCTGCTTAGCAAAGAAATCATTATCATATACGATAGAACCATTTTCATCCTTCTTCAAATCATACAGATTCATTGTAGTAACCTGGAACATCTGTCCGGCACCTTCGCAGTCAGAAGCCGTAATGATAGGAGTATGAAAATAGAAGAAACCACGGTCATGGAAGAACTTATGTATTGCTATAGCCATGTTATGACGAATGCGGAACACAGCACCGAAAGTATTTGTACGTGGACGCAAGTGTGCAATTTCGCGAAGGAACTCCATAGAGTGACCTTTCTTCTGAAGCGGATATGTATTGTCGCATACACCCAACACCTCAATTTCGCGAGCCTGAATTTCGGCAGCCTGTCCGGCACCTACAGATTCCACCAATTCACCGTTTACGCTGATACATGCACCGGTAGTAATCTGTTTCAGCATTTCTTCGTCGAAGTTAGCCAAATCAACAACCACCTGCACATTATTTATAGTAGAACCGTCATTCAAGGCGATAAAGTTTACCTGTTTGCTACCGCGGCGGGTACGAACCCAACCCTTAACATTGACCATGCTTCCGAAATCGCGTGATTTCAGCACGTCAACAATCTTTGTTCTACGAATCATTTCCATCATTTAATAATTTAAATTATTCAAAAGACCCCATACGGAGCATATTTACCTCGTTTTCAGTCAAGAATCTCCAGTCGCCACGACGCAATCCCTTCTTGGTAAGTCCGGCAAAATAAACTCTGTCAAGTTTAATCACCTTATATCCCAAGTGCTCGAAAATACGACGTACGATACGGTTCTTTCCTGAGTGTATTTCTATTCCTACCTGTGATTTATCTGTATCAGAAGCATAGCTTACTGCATCAGCATGAATTTCACCGTCCTCCAGAGTAATACCCTGTACTATCTGGTCAAGGTCAGCCTTAGTAACATTCTTATCGCAATACACGTGATAGATTTTCTTCTTCAGATACTTAGGATGAGTAAGTTTTGAAGCCATCTCACCGTCATTAGTAAGCAGAAGAACACCCGTAGTATTACGGTCAAGTCTTCCCACCGGATAGATACGTTCCTTACATGCATTCTTCACATAATCCATCACTGTCTTACGTTCCTGAGGGTCATCTGCTGTAGTTACACAATCTTTAGGCTTATTGAGCAGCAGATACACCTTTCTTTCGATGTTTACAGGCTGGTCATGGAATTTAACCTCATCATTGCGATGTACCTTAGTACCAAGTTCAGTTACCACTACCCCATTTACAGAAACCACACCGGCTGTGATAAATTCATCAGCCTCACGACGTGAACAGATTCCGGCATTAGCCAGATACTTGTTCAAACGGATTGGTTCATTAGGGTCAGTAAGCACATCCTTGTACTCTATCTGCTTCTTCATGCTATATTTAGCATTCGGATTATAGTCATTTGTACGCTGACGGAATCCACCCTGACGGTTGTTACCGTATCCGCCACCCTGCTGACGATATCCGCCCTGCTGTCCCTGACGAGGACGGAACGAGCGCTGTTCGCCACCATCATTATTATTATTGAATCTTGGAGTAAACGGACGCTGCTGACGGTCGCCTCCGTTATTGTTGAAGCGTGGAGCACCATACGAACGCTCACCACCTTCATTGTTTCCATAAGGGCGATTACCATACGGACGCTGCTGACGGCCATAGTTATTATTGTTTCCATAACCACCACGCTGCTGACGGTCGCCACCATTATTATTGAATCGAGGGTTGAACGAAGAACGGTTCTGACGCTGTTCGCCACCATCAAAACCATTATTCGGACGACGTCCATAATTACCTCCCTCATAACGATTGTTTCTGTTATAACCTTCTCTGTTGTTGTAAGATTTTCTACCATCGCGGCCAGACTGGTTCTCACCATTTTGTCTGAATTCTCTTTCTGCCATAATTAAAATAAAATCAAAAAATTAATACTTTACCCTCTCGGGCTAAAAATGTCTCTATATAAATAATGTAAAATTAAATACCAGTATAATTATGTGGAGTTATAACGCGAAGTTCCTTCTTGATATCCTCGCTCACTTCCAATGTTTCAATAAAGTCTTTGATTGAAGCTTCATTGATAGCCTGATTTGTACGAGTCAGAGCCTTCAAAGCCTCATACGGATTAGGATAAGCCTCGCGGCGAAGTATAGTCTGAATAGCCTCAGCCACCACACTCCAGCAGTTATCCAAATCTTCATAAATCTTATGTTCGTTCAGCAACAGTTTGCCAAGTCCCTTAAGCGAGCTCTGGATGGCAATGATAGTATGTCCGAAAGGAACACCTATATTACGCAACACAGTAGAGTCTGTCAAGTCGCGCTGCAATCTTGACACAGGAAGCTTAGATGACAAATGCTCGAATATAGCATTAGCCACGCCCAAGTTACCTTCAGCATTCTCGAAATCTATCGGATTAACCTTGTGAGGCATTGCGCTTGAACCGACTTCTCCCGCTTTGATTTTCTGCTTGAAATACTCCATTGAGATATACTGCCAGAAGTCACGGTTCATATCAATCATTATAGTATTGATACGCTTCATAGCATCAAATATAGCACCCAGATTATCGTAGTTGGAAATCTGAGTTGTATATTCCTCACGTTCAAGTCCCAACTTTTCTGCTACGAACTTATTACCGAAAGCTCTCCAGTCGAATTCAGGATATGCCACATGATGCGCATTGTAATTACCTGTAGCACCACCGAACTTAGCAGTAATAGCGCAAGCTTTCAGAATGTCCAACTGACGGCGCAATCTATATACGAACACCATAATTTCCTTGCCAAGTCTTGTAGGCGAAGCAGGCTGACCGTGAGTCTTTGCCAGCATAGGAATATCTTTCCATTCCTCAGCATAAGCAGCAAGTTGGTCGATAAGTTTCTGTATCTGCGGATAATACTCTTTCTCTAAAGCATCCTTTATTGACAAAGGTACAGAAGTATTGTTTATATCCTGTGAAGTAAGTCCGAAATGGATAAACTCCTTATATTTTTCCAATCCGCCAAGTTTGTCAAACTGTTCCTTTATGAAATATTCAACAGCCTTAACGTCATGGTTAGTTACGCTTTCAATTTCCTTAATACGCTGAGCATCAGCTTCTGAAAAATTACGGTAAATATCACGCAAAGATTCAAAACGCGACTGGTCGAAACATTTCAACTGTGGCAAAGGAAGTTCGCACAAAGTAATAAAATACTCGATTTCCACCTGTACACGATACTTAATCAGCGCGTACTCAGAAAAATATTCAGCCAAAGCTCCCGCCTTGGATCTATATCTGCCGTCAATAGGAGAAACAGCAGTGAGTAAGTCAAGCTCCAACATTGTTTTTCAGTTTTTCTAAATTAATGATCATTAAAACTGTGCAAAAGTAATGTTTTTTCCCGACTTAACCACCCTAAAAATGAAAAGTTTAGTAATTATTACACAAAACTACAGAAATAAAGCGTAACTTTGCAGCCGAAAAAAATAAAGACAAATAAAGAATATGGAACTACCAAAAGACCCGATGATGCTATTCAGCCTCATCAACATGAAATTAAGGGACTTCTACCCTTCTTTAGATTCGCTCTGCAAGGATTTAGACCTTAACAAGGAAGAAATAATATCACGTCTGAAAGACGCCGGTTTTGAATATAATGAAGAACTGAACAAGTTCTGGTGATACACATCATCTCAAAAGGTCTATAAGCCATAGCTTTATATAATCACTATAACTTATAGACCTGCAAAAACTAATCTTTCAATAATCTTTTTAACTTTCGATACCTTTCATGGATATCAAAACTATATTCATGCCACAAAGGCTCTTTATCACCTTTTATTTCTTTAACAACCGCTTTAAAGCTTCCGCAACACATTTCATCTACCAATCCTGTATCGTATAGTTTTTTAAGTTCAGGCAAAAGTTCTACTGCTTTCAGATTCATCAAATCACCTGTCATCATACCTATAAGCGTCCCGTCACAGCATTCACATTTCTCCAGTCTGCCATCATAGAACATAAGCAATTCGCGGAACCATTCTATAACTTCATCCCGACGTTCCGGTTCTTTCAATGCAATCATGGCAACCGTTCCAGTAACTCTGATTCTTGCATAAGGATATAGTCCCGGCATTTTCATGTACGCCATAAAATCATCCAGACGATTCTTGCCAATCATATAAAGGGTTGGAACATACACATCACACAAGGAGTCACCGAAATGATAATCATAATAATCTGCATTCTGACATAAAGTAAGCAAAACAGTAGGAAGCGAAGCCTCATCACCCAACTCACCCAACAACAGCATGCAATGCAGTATCACAGATTTATATTCTCCATTCCATCGTTCCTCACTAATGCCACTATAAGTCTGTCCGGTCTCATACAACACAATATTCTCCAAATCATCACGAAGCTCATCATGCGGCAATGCCAATATTCTACTCAAGTCATCGTCCGTAAGATAAACACTCTTTTCCGGACTATACAACATTTCAGCCAGCCATTTATGCTTCACATTCAATTCTGCCGGATATTCAGGATGAACAAAACTATAAGCCTCTTCAGGCAATTCAGAACATTTCTTCATTTTCTCCAAAGCAGACATCATATTATCCACAAAAGACAAATCCATGTATTCACTTCCAGGCTTTGCTTCTTTCATACCCGGCAAAAGATAGAAGAAGTCATCCCCTACAGTCTTCTTTAGCACCGGAGTATATTTCGACAACTCGATACGGTCGTTAGCACATAGAAAATGCTTTCCATCCCTACCGAAATCATACTCAATCAGAGGTACTTCATCCGTATCTTCCTCCAATATATATTGCGTAAGTTTGAAAGACTCATTCGGTTGTATTCCTCCTTCTTCAGCAAAAGCAACAGCACCATATACCAAGTTATGCACCTCTTCATATGACACTTTCATCATTCGCGACTTTATATCATTCAATATTTCCTCATACTTAAATTTATCAATACTGAAATGAAAGAAACTATCCTTTACTCCCAAACAATATGTATCTACAACATAAAAGCCCAAGGTATATGTACCCTGTGGATGAATTCTTGTCACCATTATCATAGCCTCACCCACATCTTTCCAATCGTTCGACATATAACAATCTCCTATTGGCAAACTACGAACCTTGTAGCGTATATACTCACGTGGAGTCATTTTCTTCTGGTTTTGTCCTTTCTTATATACCATATGTTTATTCCTTTAATTATATATGTGACTAAATCTGTACAAGATTACACATTTTATAAATACCAAACAAGAGTTTTAAAAAAAGAAAAGACAACATTTGACGTTTTTCTTCTATTAAAGAAAGTAACTAATATCATTAAATACACAAATAACATTCAATGAACGGATAATGAACACAAAATGAATACTTAAAAGGAACGAAACAGGCACAATTTTCTATCGTTTGACAGCTGTCAGACATGTGGACGACAGCTGTCAAACATATGACCGACACGTGTCAAACATTCGTCCGACAGCTGTCAAACAACAACGGACTTTAAGCATTTTAAAACTACATACAAACAGTTTTTAAATAAAACAACAAGCAAGCCCAAAGCAGATTATATGAGCCTGTGAAAGATGTGAAAGTGAAATTACACGTGTTTTTCCCCCTTTATACACGTAAGTGTATTGCTTTTGAAATTCTCTCTTCATAAAACATGTTGTTATTCTATGTTCATACGGCGTTCATTTCACGTTCACCGGACATTCATTAGATGATGATTAAATAGTGTTTAAATGGTGTTTAAATAGCATTTAAAAGGATTTGCAAAAATAAAAACAGAGCCACGTTCACTATATATAATAGTAGAATATGACTCTGCCTTGATTTATAAGAAACTTATTTATTCTGTTGTCGCAGGAGTATCTTTCTCTTTAGGGAATTTTATTGTAAACTCAGATGTATGTTTTGCAGGCGTATTTTCTTCACGAACATCTGTTTCTGAAACAGGAGATATTGGATAAGTTTTACCTTTATCATCTTTATAAAACAACTCATATTCCAGTTTATAAGTTACATCTACAGTTTCTTCGTCTTCATCAGTATCTTCTGAAGTAGTAGATGCTGTACTTGTTACTACTGATATAGACAATCCTTTCATATAAACATCATATGTCTTGTCTTTTTTATCGCCTTCTCCTTCAACGATATACGACATTCCGGTTTCTATTTCATCTTTATTGAATTGTAGCTCACCAAAATCCTTGTCATCACCACTCAGTTCCCAAATCAGTTTCGGACTTTTTCTATCTTCTTTATCTACCACAAACTGAATATGCGCAGCTCCCTCAGTAGTAGTTTTACCGGCATTCTTAAAGTAGTCAGGAAGTCTGACAAGGGTTGTCGATTTATCATTATCCTTATCATAATCCGTAGCTACCTGTACTGTAACCGGAAAAGCAGCTCCATCAGAAGATATATATTTATCTACAGCAGTTGTTTTAATAGAGTCTTTCCAAGTATAATCCACAACAAAAGAAATTGTAGTCTGTAGATAACCATCGCCATAAATATGATCTTTAGTATCTGCATCTATCTTCATAACAAGAGTATCAGGCTTTTGGAATGTACATTTAGAAATATCATAATTTACAACATTCTTCGCACTCATCTTACCGTCCTCAAATTTAAATTGAGTAGCAGGATTGCAAAAGTTATTGTCTATTCTGACATTTTTTACATTAATAACTTTCTCACCTGTAGGATTAACTCTGTTCATTGTAATATCGAACGTCTTTGTATCAGGAGCCACTTTTATAGTTTGCGTTTCTTTAGCAAAGTTGGCTCCTATAGCATTAGCATCTGCTTGTGGACTTGTAGTTTCAGTGTCTTCATATTCACTGCATCCTACCATAAAGGATGCAGAAGTGAATAAAAGTCCTATATAAAGTTTATCAAGTTTCATTTTCTTACCATTTAAAAGTTATTTATTAAATATCAGCTACCGGTTTTGGCAATGTAACAGCAGGGCTGTCATCCGGAGTTAAAGCCTTGTTTGCCTGAATTTCAACTTCCGGTATTCTCCACAACAGGATGTTGTCTGTAGGTTCAATTTTGAATACACTTGAAGCATTCGGATATCCGCAACCTCTGCGGTCAACGCCAGTCTTAAGGCGCATAATATCGAACCACGCCAATCCTTCACCCCAGAACTCAATACGTCTTTGGAGATAAATCTCATTTAAGATATCTGCCGGAGCTGTGTAATCTTCATTCCTGTAGTTTTTAATAAAACCTTCAAGAGTTTCCTTAGCGCTACCACCCGCACCATTTGCTTCAGCTTCAGCTTTAATAAGATACATCTCCTCTAATCTCATCAAAGGAATATCGCTTGCATTGATAGAAGTACCGGTTACACCATTATATGGAGCAAACTTCACCTGAGTAAGAGGCTTATACTGATTTTCTTCAACAAATGCAATCTGTGCTTCATCCAAATAACCTTCTATAGATTTACCTTCTGAGTCAAGCCACCAGCCTTTACGGACATCCTCAGACTTAATTTCCTTATACAGTTTCTTGCTAATCTGGAAACCTCCTGAGAAATTAGCATAACCATAGCTCAGCGAACCAAAGTGTGAAGGCCAGTTACAGATACCTGAAGTTACTACACCGTCTTTTTCCTTAACCAATATACCCCACATCCAATTGGTTTCCTTCGATGAGTTGAATCCAGGTTTACCGGCTTTAGTAATGCTCAAGATAGATAATTTTTCATCATCCTCAGCAATTTCAATAGCCTTTTTAGCATCTGCCAATGCCTTAGACCATTCAGCCATTGTCTGATACATTCTTGCTCTAAGACCATATGCTGTACTCAGACTGATGTATCTTTTATCACCTCTCTTATATTTTGACTTCGTCAGCAAATCAATAGCTTTATTCAAGTCTTTTTCTATCTGTACATAAACATCCTTTACTTTCGAGCGTGGACATCCATTAGTCACAGCATCTTCTGCATTCAAGTCTGTTATGACAGGTACGCAAGGCAACTCTTTTGAATCGACATATGTAAACTGATACAACTGTGCCAGAACCCAATATGCAAATCCGCGTGCGCCATGACCCTGAGCGAGAAAGAATTGTTCTTCCGAATCCTCTGTCTTTTCGTCGATTGCCGCTACCACCTTATTGGCCGCAAATACTATAGAATACAGATTATTCCATACCATTATACATTCATTCATAGAGAACTGACGGTCTTCGAAAGTCAAGTCATATCCTGTCCAGTTATAACCATTGTTATCGCTGATTTCATCATGACCGTTTGAGCTCATAGCCAACATTAATGTTGGATAGCCGATATCGTTATGTCTTTCAGCACCAAGTGCCGATGCGTTTGGCATATATTGATTAAATGCAGCAAATATAGCATTTACTTTGTCTTGTGCTCTTTCCGGATTCTGTGTTGCCACATCCTCTTTTTGCTTGTCAGTAACAAATTCTCCTTCCGGCAGCAAATCCATATCCTGACAGCCTACAAAAGCTGCAGAAGCCAAGAATAATGATAAAAATTTATATTTTACGTTCATATTGTTTTCTGAATTTAGAATGTTAAACTAATACCTCCCGAGATTGTGCGGATAGGGGTATAAATAGCCGTTGTAGCAGAAGTATAGCTCTGGCGTGGGTCAAGACCTTTTCTTGCAGAGATTATACCCACATTGTCAGCTGTAAAGTAAACACGCAGTCTTTCTATTGCTATCTTTCTTACAATATCAGAAGGCAATGTGTAACCAATAGTAATATTATTCAAGCTCAGATAGTTTGAACTTGTCAACCAACGGTCAGAAGTACTATTAGTATATTTGTCCTGAGCATTCATACGAGGAACATCAGTATTAGTATTTTCCGGTGTCCATGCGTTATAAATGTCTTTATGCCAGTTCTGACCTGCGAACGAGGAAGCACCTCCGTGCATCATTCTTCTGTAACCAGTATCGTATATTTTACCACCAAGCTGATATGACAGCTGTACTGAAGCATCAAATCCCCAGAACTCAACACTTGTTCCGAAACCTCCATAAACAGTAGGCAACAAATCCTGAGTTGCTACCTTGTTTGAAGATTCAGCATCCGAATATTCCGCTGTCTTATATTCTTTTCCGTCTTTATCTTTTGCCCAATACAAAGCTTCACCATTTTCCGGATTTACCCCTGCATATTTCACAAGATACATACGATACATTGATTCACCTTCTTCAAATATACGATCTCCATCTATTAGCACGCCTTTCAAATCCGGGTGCAATTCGTTAATTCTGTTTTTGATGAAAGTTGCATTCAAATTCACATCCCATTTCAGGGTTTTGTTATTGAATATATCATAAGTAAGGTCTATTTCTACACCGGAGTTAGTCATACTGCCAACGTTCATCGGAATGCTTGAATATCCAAGCGTCGCTGCAGTAGGTTTGTTATACAGCATATTACCGGAACGACGTC
Source organism: uncultured Phocaeicola sp. (assembly GCA_944320855.1). Classification (GTDB taxonomy): domain Bacteria; phylum Bacteroidota; class Bacteroidia; order Bacteroidales; family Bacteroidaceae; genus Phocaeicola. The sequence goes on along the minus strand of CALUJF010000005.1, from coordinate 53,946 downwards.
CAAAATATTCAATCGTACCGTTCAGGGAATTACTGAAAAAAGCAAAATCCACACCTACGTTGTAAGAAGTAGAAGTTTCCCAAGTCAAATCCGGATTACCTTTATATGCCAATGTTCCGTCAGAGAATACTCCATCGGCACCACTAAGCTTATAGATATCCAACCATGGATACAAATTTTTATAGCTTCTATTATAGCCCTCATATGCACCTCCTGGATAAAGGATATCATCATTTCCCTGCTGTCCGAATGAAGCTTTCAGTTTTAACATATTAACCCACTCAACATCTTTCATGAACTCTTCATTACTAATCATCCAAGCGGCACTTGCAGCCCAGAAGTTACCCCATCTGTTACCCGGAGCGAAGCGTGAAGATGCATCACGACGGTATGAAACATTACCGAAATAAGTATCATTGTATGAATAGTTCACACGTGCGAATATACCTTCTGTAGAATATACATCTTTTTTACCAGATGCAATAATATTGTCAATAACATTGCTTATATAATAACTGTTAGGGTCATACAGGGACTGTCCGTTTGCTCCAAGTTCAGTATACTGATAAGTATAACCATCATAACCGGCAGTAATATCAAAATGATTTACTTCATTGTAAGCGAACTGGTAATTAGCTACATACTGCTGGTCGAAACCAAAAGTACGCAAAGCAGCCTGTTCTGCATTACCTCCGTATTCTGCCGACTGTCCCATGAAAGCATTTCCCAAATCATTGTATCTGGTATTGTCTATGTTCATACCAAAACGTGCACTAATAGTAAGCCCCTTTATAGGAGTAATTTCAGCAAACCAGTTGGAATTGATTGCATCACGTAAATATTCAGTCTTATTGTAAATCAAGTCGCCTGCAGGGTTTGCAATAGACATGAATGAGCGCTTCATCTTTGTACTTTTTCCGTCACCATAATCATACACTAATCTTCCGTTGTTTGTCATGATGTTTCCCTCCGTGTCGCGCACGTACATAGGGTAAACCGGAGCCATGTTGTTAGCTATAAAGAATGCATTACCGGATGATGACGAGTTTGTCTGTTCTCCCGGATACATACTTTTGGAATTAGCGAAACTTACATTACCGCCAACTTTCAACCATTCAGTCACTTCATAATCAGCTTTCAACCTTCCGTTTATACGGGTAAATCCTGAATTTTCGATAACACCTTTATCATCCAAATAGCCGAAAGCCATATAAAAAGTAGACTTTTCGTTACCTCCTGATATATTCAGATTATATTCCTGGCGAAGTTTGTTTGAGAAAGTTTCATCAGCCCAGTTATCTGGTGTATAGTAATAATCATCATCACTATATCCCAAAGTAGCATTTGGGTTCAGAAGTCCGTTACTACCAATCAGGGTCTGTCCGGTTGGAACCGTGTAAATATTGTATCCCAAACCACCTTCAGAGTTTCCAACTAAAGTATTGTTTGCATATACATGAGCCTGCTCTGGAGTCATTTCCAGTTGGTTTACGCCACCATTATAAATAGCCTGATACGCAGTTTCAAGATAGTTCTTAGGACTTGTCAATACGTCATAATTCTTTATGGCACGTGAGTTTACACCCCATTTAGCATCAAAGTTTACTCTCGCTTTTCCACTTTTACCTTTCTTTGTAGTAATCATAATAATACCGTTAGCACCACGCGCACCATAAAGTGCTGTAGAAGCAGCATCCTTCAACACAGTCATGCTTTCAATATCACTTGAACTGATAGAAGAAAGGTCTCCATCATAAGGAACACCATCCACAACGTACAACGGATCTGTACCGGCATTGATAGAACCTACACCACGGATTCTTACTTTTGCAGATTCACCCGGCTGGCCGTTATCACTTAATATCTGAACACCGGCAACAGAACCCGCCAAGGCATTTGATACGTTTGAAACCAAACGCTTCTCTATTTTGTCTGCTTTCATCACTGCAGCAGAACCAGTAAACGAACCTTTTGTAGAAGTACCATAAGCTGTTACAACCACCTCGTCAAGCAACTCAGTATCAGAATGCAAAACCACATTCACAACCGGCTTAATCTTAACCTCCTGTGTCTTCATTCCGATAAACGAAACAACTAAAGTTCCGGCCGAACTTTAGAAGCCCGTCCGCCCCATAAAAAGTTTATTCTCCTTTTGATACTGACATATGTCGGAAATGTTACCTACATATGTCAGTATAATTACCTACAATTGTCAGTATTGTTACTGACATTGTCAGTAAAAGAAAATCCTTAGGTATTTCATGCATTCCTTTCCAAATCATTCACTATCCCTTGCGGAAGTATGTCTGCATAATGCTGAGTAGTCTTTATATTCTTGTGTCCAAGCAGTTTCTGCACAGTCGTTATGTTTACGCCTTTATACACCAATAAGGTGGCGTTGGTATGTCTTGCAGTATGGAATGAAATATGAGTATTTATTCCAGCCAGGTTCTTTATCTTGATTAATTCTTTGTCAATACTGGAATTGGAACGTATTCTGAAAAAGGCATCAATGTCGCATTTGTATCTTTCAAGGATAGACATCGCATGTCCATTGAAAAGGAGATAAAGAGGAAGCCTTGCTTCTACTTCTGTCTTTACCGATTTATATATAAGCCACATATTGTTATTGATATAGACAAAATTGTCCTTCTTCAACGAATGGAAATCGGAATATCTCAGCCCGGTATAACAGCAGAACAGAAAAGCATCAAGTGTATGCAGCATACGCCTGTCCTTTCCCTCCAATGACAGATTCTCCAGCCTATGCAATTCTTCGGGCAGAAGGAATGTATATTTAGCCTCACCTTTAAGCATCTTGTATTTTCTGAATGCATCTTCACCTTGCTTTATCAGTTCTCTGTTCATCGCTTCATTATAAAAGCTCCTCAGATGTTTGATATGTTTTATTATTGTATTTACCTTAAAGTTTTTCGATGAAAGAAAGTGTTCAAATCCTATAATGTATTCGTATGTCAACGATTTGAAGGACGTATTATCATCATATGCATCTATAAGTTTCACCGTAGTCATCAGATTCTTTTTGGTACTCTCGCGTTTTCTGCTTGAAATAATATATTTTCTGCAGAAATCGGTAAAAGAACGAGAAATTTCCTTTGTGTCATTATTCTCAGAAGATACAAGTTGTTCCAAGGAAAGAGGCGTGTTATTTTTCCACATCTGCAATTCTTTCCATTCAAGTTTAAGCATACACTCCTGCAGAAACCTGTTCAATAGCTCATGGTTTGGATGAGAAGGCAACACCACCTGTTCGTCCTTATCCCATTGAATAGGTTTAAGATATACATTTGTAGGTAAGTATACTGTTTTTGAAACCTGCCTTGCTTCTACTTCAATCATGCTCTTTTTATTTTCATTTAGATTATTTTCACGATTTAACACTAACTTAAAACAAATCTTTTCCATAATACTTTTTGATTTATAAATTGTGAATATAGCGATATTAAAATTGTCAAGACATAAATTATTACACATTATAAATATCGAATTATAACAAAATGCTATATGTATGACATTTTGTATATTTTGCGCAATAAAATACAGCCTAAAATGAATTTTTTGAAGCAAAAAGTCAATTAAAGTGTTAAAAGGTAAACAAAGTAAGCTTTTTACTTAAAAAAAGGATGAAGTTTTGAGAATATTTTGTATTTTTGCACCCCGTTAGAGAGAACAAAAATTTATTAATGTAAAGTTAAACTTTAAGAGAGAGATTTTTATGAAAAGAAAATTGATGCTGTTAATGACCTGCCTGTTTATCGGCATAGGTCTGGTAAACGCTCAGGTCTCAAAGGTGACAGGTACTGTCACTTCTCATGAGGACGGTTTGCCGGTAGTGGGTGCATCTGTATTGGTGAAAGGTACTACTGTAGGTACTGTAACTGATATTGATGGTAATTTCACTATTACTAATGTTCCAAGTTCGGCCGGAACTTTAGTTGTTTCGTTCATCGGAATGAAGACACAGGAAGTGGCAGTGAAGCCTGTTGTAAATGTGATTTTGCATTCAGACTCGGAAATGTTGGATGAGGTTGTGGTTACTGGATATGGTGTACAGAAAAAAGCTTCGTTTACGGGAGCTGCTTCCGTAGTTGATGACAAAACATTGGCTAAAAGGACAGATGCTAATTTTGTAAAAGCGTTGGAAGGTAACATCCCGGGAGTACAGATGAGCAATTCTACAAGTATGCCTGGAGTTTGGAGTGAAATTTACGTTCGCGGTAGAGGCTCTTTAAATTCAGGAACGCAACCTTTATATGTAATTGATGGCATGCCTGTTAGTTCGGAGTCTGATGGTATATGGTCTGGAACCAATGACTATTTCGACCCAATGGCAGCAATCAATCCTGCCGATATTGAGAGTGTAACAGTCCTTAAAGATGCTGCAGCTACAGCTATTTATGGATCACGTGCCGCAAATGGTGTTATTGTTATAACAACAAAGAAAGGAAGTGAGGGAAAATTAAACGTAAATCTTGATATTAAACAGGGTTTTGTTTCAATGGGCAATAACAATATGGATTTTGCTAATGCGCAAGAAACTGTTGATCTGTTTATACAAGGAAGAATGGCTGCTCAAGGCGGTACTTATGACGAATCTCTGAATTACTTTAAGAGTCTTTATGGATGGGATGGCACATCTTCTTATGACTGGATGGATAAAATTACAAGAAATGGATATTATCAGGACTATAATGTAAATGTGCAAGGTAGTTCAGGAAAAACCGGCTACTTTTTCAGTTTAGGTTACTTGGATACAGACGGACTTATTATAGGTTCGGATATGAACAGATATTCTGGAAGATTGAACTTAGAAACTAAATATAATTATTTAAGTTTTGGTGTAAATGCTTCATATAGCAATTCTACACAAAATGGATTTTCTCAATCTACAGCAGGAGCTATGAGCAGTCCGATTACTGCAGCAATAAGTTCTATGAATCCTTTAATGCCTTTCTATGATGAGGAAGGGAATTATGCTAATATTAATATGTATAATCCTTTAGCGTTAACTGATGAGAAAGCTGGTGAAATAAGTCGTAATAACAACCAGACTCTTAACTTTAATCCATATCTTCAGGTTGATTTCGGTAAGGGAATATATGCAAAAACTACCTTTGGTCTGAATATGTCTGACTTGCGACAGTACCTTTATTGGAGTGCTCTTTATAATCCTCAGGGCATGGATACTAATGGATACGCTTATCAATATAATTCGAGATACACAACTATTACATGGAATAATGTTTTAGGTTGGAATCATACATTTGGTAAACATGACATTGGAGTTATGTTGGGACAGGAAATGCAGATAAAGAATTATTTCTATGAAGTGTATGAAGCCTGTGATTTCCCATTTGCTGAAAGTGGAATGACTGATATGTCAACTGCAGGAACTCCAGTAACATCTGAATATTATAAAAAAGAAGCGAAATTAGCTTCGTATTTTTCTGATATACATTATTCATATGCTGACAAATATTATTTGTCCGGTTCTTTCCGACGTGATGGTTCGTCCGTGTTCGGCTCAAACAACAGATGGGGTAACTTCTGGTCTGTAGGAGGTAAATGGAGAATCACTGGTGAAGATTTCTTATCGGATAATGAAATTATTACAAATGCTACGCTTAGAGCTTCATATGGAACTGTAGGAAACCAAGATATTGACTGGTATGCAGCAAGAGGCTTTTATGAGTCAGGGAAAAACTATAATGATACTCCTGGTATTGTACCAACAAGTCTATCTAACCCAAACTTAACTTGGGAAATTTCAAATAAATTTGATGTAGGTTTTGATTTGTCTTTGATTAACAGAATACATTTGACTTTTGATTATTATAATGAAAAGACTACAGATGCATTATTCGAAGTGCCATTGTCTATGACTACAGGGCTTGATGTCGTTTACCAAAACATAGGCTCTATACGAAATAGAGGAGTTGAATTCTCATTAAATACCTCACTTATTCAGAGTAGCGATTTCACATGGAATCTGTATGGAAATTTCACATGGAATCAAAACAGAATTATCAAACTTTCAACAGACGAACCTATTGAATACGATATACAAATAATAGAAGAAGGAAGGCCGTACAGACAATTCTATATGAAAGAATACGCTGGTGTAGATCCTAAAAACGGTAAACCGTTATGGTATCTAAATGAAGAAGGGGATGAAACTACATCTGATTACAATGCGGCAGCAAAAAGATATTTAGGCAGTGCAGAACCAAAATTTTTAGGAGGTTTTGGAACCAGCTTGAATTGGAATGGGTTTGATTTCAATTTAGATTTCACATACAGATTGGGAGGAAAAGTTTATGATAGTGGTGCCCCATTCACTGGATTTGGTATGGCATACCGTACACCGTTGAAAGATGTAGCTCTTGATTCATGGACGGAAGATAATAAGGATGCTAAATACCCACAATACATTTATAAAGATCCTAATAATGCGACCAAGGATTCTTCAAGATTCTTGTATAGCGGAAATTTCTTGAGAATAAGTAATATGACATTAGGATATAATGTACCGGTAAAATATACAAAGAAATTGTTAATCCAAAAACTACGTGCTTATATCTCTGTTGATAATCTATATACATTTACTGCTAATGATTTTGTCGGATATAATCCTGAAACATATTCTAACGGTATTATTGCATGGCAGTATCCGGCAACCAGAACTTTCATTGGTGGTATTCAGTTGACATTCTAACTTATAATAAGGAAAACGTATGAAAAAAAATATTTTAAAAGTTTGCGCATTAGCGGGATTAATTTTTACTACTTCCGGATGTGGAAACGTTTTTTTAGAAACAGATAATTATACTGGGGTAGATGTAGAAACGGGGCTTAATTCTGTTGCTAATATATCTACTGCTTTAAATGGAACATATTACCAATTATTTTATCCTTATTTTGCCGGAAACTATTCATTAGCAATAGGTGATATTCCTACAGACTTATCATATTGGAATGGTAAAACAGGACATTGGGATGATATATACACTTTCACATTCAATGAAACAGATACTTATTTGAAATATATTTGGGAATATGGTTACAAAGTTGCTGATAACGCTGCCAGAATAATTGAAGCGTCAAAAGCAATCTACGATACTTCAAGTGATGAGGAAAAGAAGCAGCTTGATTTGTGTATGGCTGAAGCATATGCATTAAGGGCTTATTCGCAGCTCGTATTGGTAAATATTTATGCACACCAGATAAAAGTCAATGGTCAAGATTTCTCGAATGAACCGGGAATTGTTGTTATTGATATGCCTAAAGAAGCTTTGAAAGATGTTTCTCGCTCTTCTATTGGTGATACATATACAGCTATTACAACAGACCTGAATAATGCTCTTTCAAGTTTTGATAAAGCAGGAGGTGATAGAGATGATGCTAAGTATATTGGAAAGGCAGCGACTTATGGAATTTTAGCGCGTACATATTTGTATATGGAAAATTGGGATGGAGCAATTTCTGCTGCAAATTCAGCTTTAAGCCTGAAGCCGAAAACAAATACTTTGGCATACACTGCTGATGCTTACAAGGCTTTATATAACACTCCTTTTAAAAATACAGAAAGTTTTTTTGAATTAGCTATAACAAATTCTAATAACTGGGCTGCCAGCTCTTATGGAACACTATGGTCGACATATAATTTTAGTCCTAGTCCGAAGTTGAAGGCATTGTATGAAGCTACTGATTGTAGAACTAGTATTTTCGGGGATGGAAAAGATTCTACACCTCAAGCTCCTGTTTTTAACGGAGGTAAACTATCATGTGCGAGCACAAGTAATCCAGCGGTAGCTACAAATTATATTGTTAATGCGCCAGAAATGTATCTTATTATAGCGGAGTCATATTTGAGAAGTACTACTCAATATGATATTAGTAAATCACAAGATGCATTGTTGAAGGTTGCAAAAAGAAACAGCTCTATTATTGATACATCTGATTTACCTTCAAACGATGCGGATTTATTGGCTTTCATTAAAGATGAAAGAGCACGAGAATTATTCCAAGAAGGCTTGAGATTATATGATTTGCGCAGATGGGATGAAAATGCAAACGTTTATGCTTACAACTCTCCTGATGTTGCATTTACATTTAGTAACTATAAAATCTCTAACCTTGTATTTCCTATTCCATCTGCTGAGGTAAATGCAGGTTTTGGAGTTGAACAAAACAAGGATTGGGCTAACAGCTTGCCTAAAAATAAATAGGTAAGGTTTGGAGTTTAATATCGTTTTATTATTCATGTTGATAATACTCAATATATTTATTAATATATAGGGAATTTATGATGATATAATAATGTAAGGAAAATAAGAAACAATTTGCATAATATTCGAACAGTGCCAAATACTTCTTTAATACTGTTCGAGAGTCATTTAAACAGCCGGTGAATATTTATTGTACGTTTAAACGTTCAGTGAGTTTTCACCGGCTGTCAGTTTCATGTAAATGATACTGGATAACATAAATGTGTTGTTATGTGGCTCTATTTTTTGTTTTTTATAATTTTTCAACGCTTTATTTCATAGTTTATATAACTCGGCTGTTGATGGCATTTTATTTTTTGTGAAGAATTAGCGTATGCCCCAACATTTTCATTATATCAGTTCATATCTCACCAAAAATGTATATTTTTGCAACAAAGGATAAAGAACATGCAGACACCACTCGAAACTCTAATCAAGGAATACAAGGAATTAGGCATTGACCAACAGATAGATTACGATAAATTCTATCTTTATTCGCTAATTACACATTCAACAGCTATAGAAGGCTCTACAATAACCGAGCTTGAAAATCAAATAATGTTCGATCATGGTATAAGCCTGAAAGGTAAGAGTATTGAGGAACAGAATATGAACCTTGACCTTAAATCAGCATATGAGAAAGCGATTCAATTAGCAAAAGCACACACTCCTATTAGCATTGAAATGCTAAAAGATTTGTCGGCCTTAGTCATGAAAAATACAGGTAAAGAGTATAAAACTGCATTGGGAGATTTTTCTTCTGCAAAAGGAGATTTGCGGTTACTAAATGTAACAGTTGGAATAGGCGGACGGTCTTACATTGGCTATAATAAAATCCAGGATAAATTGTCGGAATTTTGCTTGAACCTGAATAATGAAAGGAAAAACTTCGTTGATAAAAATGTTATCCAACTATATAATATAACATTTGACGCTCACTATAATCTGGTGACAATACACCCATGGGCAGATGGAAATGGAAGAATGGCAAGGCTGATTATGAACTTCCTGCAGTTTGAATTAGGACTTATACCCACTAAAATCCTGAAAGAGGACAAGGAAGAATATATAAAGGCTTTAGTAGAAACGCGTGAAAATGAAGATTTAAATATATTCCGGGAGTTTATGACTTCTGTAATGATTAAGAATCTTGCTAACGATATAGACACTTACAAAAAATCAATCGAATATCCGGAGACCATAAAAAGTAGGGAGAAAACCATAAAAAGTAGGGAGAAAACAGCAAAAAGTAGGGAGAAAATCATTGATTTGCTCTCTAAGGAAAATACTTTGAGCGCAGCCGCAATTGCTGAACGTATAGGCATTACTCCCAAAGCCGTTGAAAAGCAGATATCGAAACTGAAGGCGGAAGGAATAATAAAGCGTGTGGGACCTGACAAAGGTGGATATTGGTCGGTGAACGGACAGTGAACACGTAATAAACACGGAACGAACACCGGATTGTAACTATTCGAAAGCCATTCGAATCATATTCGAACTGTATTATAATGTCATTCAAAAACAGAAAGACACATGTTCATTGACCGTTCAGTAGTCGTTTATCAACTGTTCAGCAGCTATTCACCCATAATAAGCCAAACTATAAAAATCTTCAAAATCAGACAAATTAGTGTTACATTTGTAAATATTGCATTTATTGATTACTTTTGCAGGAAATACCATGAAATACAAATGTTCTCCAAAATGAAATACTACATTATCAAACATATTATCACTATATTTTCGCTTATCCAATTATTCTTTTTCACATCATGTGCTAACCATGAACAGAATTTCATTATCGGCGTATCGCAATGCAGTAATGACGAATGGAGAAGCCGTATGAACGAAGAAATCTCCCGCGAAGCACTTTTCTATCCAAACCTGAAAGTGGAAATAAGGACTGCAAAAGACAATAACCGCGAGCAGATAGAGGATATAGAAGAATTTATAGCTAAGGGAGTTAATCTGTTAGTGGTGTCGCCTAACGAGGCAGAAGCTATTACGCCGGTGGTGGAAAAGGCCTATGACAGGGGAATTCCGGTGGTATTGGTGGACAGAAAGATAGCATCGGACAAATATACAGCTTTCGTCGGGGGAGATAACTATCTGATGGGGAAACAGATAGGCACGTACATGGCAAACCGTCTGGACGGAAAAGGAAAGATAGTAGAGCTTACGGGGCTGAAAGGTTCTACTCCGGCACTGGAAAGACACAGGGGGATGAATGAGGTTCTCAAAGAATATCCTTCGATGGAAACAATATCTACTGCCGATGCTGCATGGCTGAAAGAGAAAGCTGAAATGAAGTTTGACTCCATACTGTCCGTACATAAAGACATCGACATGGTAATAGCACAAAACGACCCTATGGCATATGGAGCATATCAGGCTGCAATGAAAGCCGGAAGAGAGAAGGAGATTCTTTTCGTAGGAGTGGATGCTCTGGCAGGAGAGAAGTTAGGTGTGGAACTGGTGGCAGACAGCACACTTGATGCCACTTTCATATATCCTACCGGGGGCGACAGGGTGATACAGGTGGCCATGGATATATTGGAAGGAAAGGACTACAAAAGGGAGAACATCCTGTCGTCCGCCTTGGTGAATGCCGGAAATGCAAGAATAATGCAGATGCAGACTGCGCACATCAACACTCTTGACACGAAAATCGAGGTGCTGAACAATAAACTGGACGCCTACCTGATGAGATATTCGGCACAGAAGATGTTTCTGTATGCGTGCATCGTCATTCTGCTGCTGTTAGTCGTACTGCTGTTCTTCGTGGTGAGGGCGTACTGGATGAAGATAAGGCTTAATGCGGAACTTTCAAGCCGGAAGAAACAGCTGGAGGAGCAGAGGGACCGGCTCATCGACCTGTCGGAAAAGCTTGAAGAAGCCACAAAAGCGAAACTGGCCTTTTTTACGAACGTGTCGCATGACTTCCGTACGCCGCTCACTCTGATAGCGGACCCGGTGAAGAAACTGATGGACAGCGAAAACATACGCGACGATGAAAGATTCCTGCTGAACATCGTAAACAAGAATGTGACGGTTCTGCTCCGGCTGGTGAATCAGATTATGGACTTCAGGAAGTTTGAAAACGGAAAGTTGGAGATGCACCTGTCGGAATTCGATATAAAGGAGAGCGTCAGGGAATGGGCCGAAGCTTTCCGCACATTGGCTTTCAGAAAGCATATCTCGTTCAGAATCTCGGCTGATGAAGGGGATTACAGGGTGGTGGCGGATGCGGAGATGATGGAGAGGATAACGTACAATCTGCTGTCGAATGCTTTCAAGTTCACTCCGGAAAACGGCTGTATAGGCATCAGTCTGGGCAGGAATGCGGAAAACGGGATATCGATGAAATTCTCGGATACGGGTGTCGGTATGCCGGCCGAACACGTGCGCCATATATTCGAGAGTTTCTACCAGGTGGATGTACATCATGCCGGATCGGGCATCGGGCTTGCACTTGTCAAGGCGTTTGTGGAGATGCATCACGGAAAAATCGAGGTGGAGAGCAAGGAGGGAAACGGTACGGTGTTCGCCATTGATATTCCGGCAAGGCAGGATGGCAGAATATATCATGACATAGACAGAAAGGCTGTTCTGAACAGTCTGAAAGAGGGGGCTGTGGTTATGGCGAGTCAGGAGAGTCTGACGGCAGAAGGCGGTACGTCCGGAGGTGGATACGGCCGGAACGGGGACAGGCATGAGGCTGTGGTCCTGGTGATAGACGACAATCAGGACGTGAGGGACTATGTGAAATCGCTGCTGGAGGGGCATTACACAGTGATGGAGGCTGCAAACGGGAGCGAGGGGCTGAAATCTGCTATTGCGAATGTGCCGGATGTGATTATCTGCGACGTAATGATGCCTGTGATGGACGGAATGGAGTGTTGCCGACGGCTGAAAGCTGAGCCACGCACATCGCACATTCCGGTGATGATGCTCACGGCGTACTCGATGGATGAGCAGAAGATAAAGGGATACGAATGTGGTGCAGACTCGTATATATCGAAGCCTTTCAGCTCGGAACTGCTCATGGCAAGACTCCGCAATCTGATAGAGAACCGCAACAGGCTGAAGGATTTCTTTGGGGATAAGGTCACCACAAGCACTACCCCACTGGCGGATGCGGATAAAGGATTTGTGGAAAAATTGCGCCGCCTGATTGAGGAGAATATGGGAAATACTGATTTCAGTGTGGAAGATATGGGTGAAAAGATAGGGTTCAGCAGAGTCCAGCTTTACAGAAAGGCCAAGGCTCTGACGGGATATACGCCCAACGAGCTGCTGAGAATAGCAAGACTGAACAAGGCTAATGCAATAATAAAGACGGCTGCAGGGAAAAGTATCTCCGAAATTGCATACGAAGTGGGATTTTCATCTCCTTCGTACTTCACCAAATGCTACAAGGAATTTTTCGGGGAGAATCCGACGGAGGTGTTAAGGAAGAGGTGACAAGGCTCTACTTCATGCCATAATGCCCCTTCGCCGAAACTACTACAACTGTAACAATCTCTTCCTCAATAGTATAAATCAGACGATTATACTTATCAATTCTTCTGCTCCAGAAGCCTGAGAGATTGCCTTTCAGAGCTTCAACCTGACCCGTACCCGACATGGGATGTTCTTGCAATTCTTCAAGAAGCCTGCGAATTTTGGTTATAGCGGAAGTATTGCCGCTTTTCTTTAATGAAGCGATATCTTCTGCTGCACGGCCGGTAATTTCAACGATATACATTGTCAGAGATTGTTTATGAAATTATCAATATCTTCTGCCGATTTCAAAACAATCTTCGATTTTGTCTTGCCTTTTTTGTATTCATTTACTCTATCTGCCGTTTCATTCAGATTTTCCGGATAGGAGAAAAACTCATCACCACTTGGGCTGGGATTCTGTAGCTCAAGTTGCAATGTATCGGCTTTGGCAACTAAAATATTTTCAATGTATGCCTTAAGACTTTTTCCCTGTGATGCTGCCATAACAGAAAGTTTCTGCAACGTTTCAACAGGAAGGTCTATATTCTTTCTTTTCTTTTGCAATGCTATTGTTGACATAATAATCTGTTTTCGGCAAATATACATAATATATACAATATACATAATATATATTGTATTATTTTATCATAAATACTTGACTGACAAACACATGATAAGAGGTATTGACAAAAAAGCAGACAAGGCTTCAGTACGAGGCGACAAGGCTTCAGTTACAAGTTGACAAGGTTACCGTCCGGATGGAGAACCTTGTCAACTCGTAACTGAAGCCTCGTAACGTAAGCCTTGTGACTGTAGCCTCGTAACTGAAAAGCCCTCGTCAGTCCAAATACACATCCGGCAATACCGGCATAGCTCCGTTCTGTGTACATACATAGGCCGAAACTTTTACTGCAAGTTCGTGTGCTTCGCGGACACTCTTACCTTTAAGTATGGAAGCTGTGAATGTGGCTGTGAAAGAATCACCGGCTCCTACCGTGTCGGCTACCACTACCTTAGGAGTTTCTACAAATGAAACGCTGCCTGGAGTGAACACATAACTGCCGTTTACACCGCAGGTCAGTATCAGCATCTTCAGATTATACTTAGCCAAAAGAATCCAGCATTTGTCCTGAAGGTCGATGCCGGGATATCCGAACATACGGCTCACTGTAACCAGTTCTTCGTCGTTTATCTTAAGTATGTTACACTTGCGGAATGAATTGCAGAGAATTTCCTTTGTGTAGAATCCCTGACGAAGATTGATATCGAATATCTTCAATACGTCATCACCTTCAGACATAGCATCGATGAAACGGTTTATTGTCTCGCGCGATACAACACTTCGCTGGGCAAGCGAACCGAAACATACGGCACGGGTATGGCGGGCCAAATCCTCAAGGGCAGGAGTAAACGGAATATTATCCCATGCCACACCTTCCTTGATATCATAGCATGGAACACCCTCGGCATCAAGCTCTACCTGTACGGTTCCTGTCGGGTAAGGAACGGTTTCCACTATTCCGTAAAGCTTCTTTTCGCGGAAGCTGTCGAGTATCTCTTTTCCGAGTTTATCATCGCCCACAGCACTTACTACACGGCTGTTAAGGCCGAACTGTGATATATGGTACGCAAAATTTGCAGGGGCACCACCCAATTTCTTTCCTTCGGGGAGCACATCCCATAGTGCTTCACCCATTCCTACTACTATATCGTTCATGATATTAATTTAAGAATTAAAAATTAAAAATTAAAAATTAAGAACTTATTCAATTAAGAATTAAGAACTTATTCAATTAAGAATTAAGAATTAAGAATTAAGAATTAAGAATTAAAAATTAAGAACCGAAGGTCAGCGAAGCTAATTAAAAATGAGCAGCACTCACCAATTATTAATTGTTAATTATTAATTATTAATTATTATCAAGCCTTGCCGTATAAAGGAGCAAATAGATTACTCCTACCGCCATTACTACCACTGCTCCATCCTGGCCGGCTGCATCCGAAGCAAAGCCCATAAGCAAAGGGAACACTGTTCCGCCGAAAAGGCCCATAATCATCAGGCCGGATATCTCGTTCTTCTTTTCAGGCATTGAGAGCAAAGCCTGTGAGAAAATGATAGAAAAGACGTTTGAGTTGCCGAATCCTATCAGAGCTATGGATGCATAGACTATAAATTCCGCATCGGAAGCCAACAGTCCGGCCATCGCTGCAAGCATACAGAGTACGCTTATAAGGAAAAACGAACGGGCGGAAACCTTCTGAAGTATGATTGAACCGGAGAAACAGCCTATCGTACGGAAGATGAAGTAAAGGCTGGTGGCAAACGAGGCTTCATCGAGGGTCATGCCAAGGCGTTCCATCAGAATCTTTGGGGCTGTGGTATTGGTTCCCACGTCGATGCCTACATGACACATGATACCGATGAAACAGAGCAGGATGAAAGGAGAGCCGAGAAGTTTCAGACAATCGATGAAACCGGAAGCCTTGTCAGGGCGTTCTTCCTCTATTGGTGTTGCAGAAAGCCATAAAACTGCTATTATGGCTATTATCATATAAACCGGGAAGAGTACACGCCATCCCAAACCGAAGCTTGGCATTGCCTGGGTAGCTCCCCACATGGCTATATATGGAGCAAGGAACGAAGCTATGGCTTTTACGAACTGTCCGAAGGTCAAAGAACTTGCAAGCTTGTCGCCGCTTATGATGTTACTCAAAAGCGGATTCAGGGATGTCTGCATCAGAGCATTTCCTATTCCCAACAGGGAGAACGAACAGAGCATAAGCATATAACTGTCGCCGAACACAGGCAGAAGCAATGAAGCGAACGTTACTGCAAGGCTCAGCAGTACCGTTTTCTTACGGCCTATGCGGTTCATCAGAATGCCGGTCGGCACCGAGAATATCAGGAACCAGAAGAATACCAATGAAGGGAAGATATTGGCCCGGGAATCACTCAAGCCAAGGTCTGCCTTAACGTAATTGGATGCTATTCCCACCAGGTCGACAAAACCCATGGCGAAAAAGCAAAGCATCACAGGGATTAGTCGGGAGAGGTTGTTTTGCGAAGTGGTATTCATAACTGTTATAACCCTAATTTGTGAATATTCAGATTCTTGACCTCTGCCTTACCACCCTCTGTATAGAAACGAAGAGAACTGTATACTTCTGTAGGGAATACAAGATTTGTCATTGCTATACGTCCTCCGTCAACGAAAAGTTCTACAGAACATTTGTCAACGAAAACGTTAAGATGATATGACTTACCTTCGCACAATGAAAGTGGTGCCCATGTTCCCAAAGCGAAATCATTGATATAGTTTACGGATTCTGTCTTGCGGCGGTCATGATTTTCCTTGAAGTGTGGTTCTGCTTTCTCACCAAACGCTATCAGCCCGCTTTCTGTACGGTCCATCACTGCACGGCCGGATTTCAAGTCAAGATAGATTCCGGTCTTCTCGCCTTTTGCATTCATTATGTCGAAACCGACAGTCTGAGCCTTGCCGGGAACGATATCCATTTCGAGTTCAACACCGCTGTTCTGTCCGTCTGTTATACTGTCTATCACTGTTTCACCTTCTACTGAAAGGCTTTCGATACTGCGTGTTGACTTGCGAAGTGCCTCTGTTTCTTTCACGACATTTGCAGCCATGTAGATTTCTCCGTCCTTGGTATAAAGCGACAGTTCTCTTGGCAATGCGTTTGCTCCACGGTACTGACGGATAGGAGTTACGTTGGCATACTGCCAGTTGCTCATCCATGGAACTGCTATTATACGGTCGCCTGTATTTGAGAAACAGACTGTAGCATAGTGGTCTTTTCCGAAGTCAAGCCATTTTGTTACGCTTTTGTCTGTATCACATTTGAATTCTTTTCCGTCGAAATCACCGATGAAATATTCAGTAGCACTACCGCCGAAAGGACATCCCGGATTGATATTTACTATCATAACCCACTTCATATTGTCCTTGTTTCCGTCTACAGGAAGCTGGATGAAGTCAGGACATTCAAACTGGTTAGGCTGTACGCCGTAGCCTTCGCCAAACTGGCTGAGGTATTCCCATTCCTTCATATCAGAAGATGAATAGAAACGCATGTTCTTGTCTGCAGAAACTATCATGTACCATTTCTGCGAAGGTTCGTACCAGAACACTTTAGGGTCGCGGAAGTCCTTCAGTCCGTCGAACGGTGTAAGGATTGGGTTGTTTTCGTATTTTGTATATGTACGTCCGTTGTCATTGCTGTATGCCATGCACTGAATCTGTCCGTGTTCGTCACTTGCAGATGTATAGAATGCTATCATGGCATCACGGCCGTAGCCTGCGCTGTTGAACTTATCGATTACCGTGCTTCCTGAGAAAATATGTCCCAATGTATCGCGTGCGATAGCCGGGGCAAGATGTTCCCAATGTACAAGGTCCTTACTTACAGAGTGTCCCCAGTGCATGTTTCCCCATTTTGAGCCATATGGGTTATACTGGAAATAAAGGTGATATTCACCATCCTTGTAAACAAGTCCGTTGGCATCGTTCATCCATCCGTAAAGAGGAGTGTGATGATATTCAGGACGGTAATAATCAGTGTTCGATGTATCGAATGTATCGGCCAGAGAGATATTCTCCCAGCATACAGCATCGGCAGCCACACGTCCGATGGTGACAACAGCTTCCTTTGCTCCCTGAGGCAACGCGAAAGGAACATAATATTCCACGCTGTCTACGGCCAGACGCACATCCATTGCCATATCTGCAGGACTGCCTGTATCGAGTTTCACTTTACCTTCATTGCAAGACTCCTGAATAGGAAGAATCAGGTATTTTGACGGATTGCTGATACGGACTATTGTCAGAGTATCACCCTGATGTTCAAATGTAAGGCCACTCTTCTGTGGCTGGCATGCGATGAAAGAAACGGCTGTCATAGCCACTGCTAAATGATTGATAATCTTTTTCATGGTTGAATATTTTTAATTTATTAATTGTTAGGGGATTTATTGAAGTTATAGAAGTCAATTCTGTTAAAAGTGCTAACGACTATGGCTCCTCTTTTATCAGAATTTCAAGCTTGCAGTAAATTCTACAGTGAACGGACGGATATAGCTGCCTGCCATTACATGTCCTGCATACTGTCCTGCATCTTCTTTTTCGATAAGTTCGGCACCTGCTATACTACCCTTTGCACCTGTCTGATTAAGGAAGTTTACTACAGTACATCCAAGAGCCAGTTTCTTATTGACCTGCCAGTTCAAGCCACCGAATGTTTCCCATCGGCCGTTGAAATAGTATGCATCGTTGATGTTTGCGTATGTCTTGCTGAAATAACGGAAGCTTGTCCAGATTTTCAGGTCTTTTGTAATCATATAGCTTGGGTCAATTTCAACAATCACCTGCGGAATCTCGGCTACGATATTTCCTGTGGCATTGATTTTTCCTACATAATTATCTGAGAATGTTACAGAAGTTTCATACTTCTTGTATGTAGGTTTCTGATATGTAAACAGGAAGTGAAGGTCAAATCCCTTGAACGGACGGGCTACTACATCTGTGGTCCATCCCAAAGTCTGGATATCGAATGTCAATGGAGCAGCCATGATTTCTGTCTGGCCTGCACTTGTCTTATGCTGGAGGTTCAATGTAGAGTTGTTGTTTGTCTTTGATATATATGAGAATAGCGATGTCAGACTCAACCATTCATTGTTGTAATATATTCCGGCACGGCCCAAAGGTACTGAGATTTTATCCACGTTTGGAAGAGTAGCCGGTGCGAAGTTCTCGATTTTCGGATGCTGTGTGATATAAGTAAAGTCGCCTGTCAGACCGAACTGTTTTGTCAGCTTATATGTAGCAGCAGCTGTAAGAGCATAGTTCAACCAGTCATAACTCATTGGAGTAGCTGCAATCTTTTCAGTACTGTTAGGGATATTGGCACCAAGATAATAATTTGCAAAACGTCCTACATAATTACCTTTAGTATCTTTCACCGCCGCATTCTCACCACGCAATGCCTGATACTCCAGACGAGCGCCATAATAAACATTCAGAAAGTCTGTGATATCCCAGTCATGAGTAAAATATAGTGCAAGCTTGTTTTCATATCCGTTGTAATACTCAGATGCGTTTTTGTTCAGGTCGTAATAATATCCGTTGCCGGCATATGTACGGCCGCCACCGTTGGCATAGTCTGTATTATACAGCCTTACAGGATAACTTCCGTCTGAAGGGACAGACTGGTCATACATAGTAGTCCTTGAGCTGTAATCTACATCATAATACCATTCGTTAAGACCAAGTCTCCATGTTCCGTTGCTCAATTTCCTTGAAAGTTCTGTGGTAAACATGAATGAATCGATAAAACCGCGGTTCAGACATGACATACGGCTCTGTACATATTCGCCGGTATATGGCTGCATGCTGCCGTCGGCCGCCTCGTACTGATAATTGATACCTGCTTCGTTCTTGTCGAGCGACATCGGCGACTGATACACCAACGCTCCTGTAGAATGGTCGTACTTCATCACTGTTTTCCAGTTCAGACCGTTATCCCATGAATAATCGTTCATCAAGGTTACTACATGACCTGTATTTTCAATGGCATCATACAGATTTGTTTTCTTAATCTCGCCTGTACGCATATCCTGATATACCATTTCATTATCCATAGGAAGATACGATGTAGTACCAAGAGCAAAATCGCCAAACTCACGTACACTACCGTCGCCTACATAAACGAACGGTGCGGACTGAGTAGCAAATGTATATACAGGATGACTCTTAGAGAAGTTATAAAGTGCAGTGAAAGCGCCTCTGTCATTATTATACTTCTTTGTGATTGCAAATTTATATATCTGTGTACGGTCCTGGAACGGAGTAGACTTGATATCGAATGTTCCCGGATCGAAATCCTGATACATGCTTGCGCTGTATAACCAACCTTTACCTAATCCTCCGTTGAGGTTGAGCGACACTTCCTGCATACCGAAATGGTTGGTCTTGTAGTTCAATGTTCCGTTGAATTTCTCCCGGCCGAGCTGTGTAAATGAATTTACTGCATAACCGATATTACCTGTAGTGACTGCTGTTTCGGAGATTTTCAGCAATCCCACATGACTAAGGCTGGCATCGGCACGCCAGAGAGAGTTAACACTGTGAGGATTTGTTGCATAAGTTACGGGAATACCGTTTTCCAGAACATTCACATCGGCCGAAGGAAGACCAATCTGAATTTCACGGGGACCGTTGGCACTTGCGGCATTAAGCATGACATTTCTGTTTGCTTCTTCCTTTTTATTATCACCGCTTTCTGATTTTTCCTGTGCATAAGTGGTTGCACACGCAATGGCAAGTAACAATACTGCCGAATTAGTTCTCTTTAATACTTGTTTCTTTGCTGCCTTCATAGCATCAACATTTCTAAGTAATAAGTAATTTTGTTTGCTGCAAAGATATGAAGAACTGTACTGAAGGCTTATAACAAATGTTTCATAGAAAATAAAAAATGTTTCATGTTACATTTATGTATTTACATGAAACATTTTTCAGAAAGGAACTTAGTCCAGATAAACATCAGGGAGTACCGGCATAGCCCCGTTCTGCGTACATACATAGGCCGAAACTTTTACTGCAAGTTCGTGGGCCTGACGTACAGACTTACCTTTAAGTATGGAAGCTACGAATGTGGCTGTGAAAGAATCGCCGGCTCCTACCGTGTCGGCTACCACCACCTTAGGAGTTTCTACAAATGAAACGCTGCCTGGAGTGAACACATAACTGCCGTTTACACCGCAGGTCAGTATCAGCATCTTCAGATTATACTTAGCCAAAAGAATCCAGCATTTGTCCTGAAGGTCGATGCCGGGATATCCGAACATACGGCTCACTGTAACCAGTTCTTCGTCGTTTATCTTAAGTATGTTACACTTGCGGAATGAATTGCAGAGAATTTCCTTTGTGTAGAATCCCTGACGAAGATTGATATCGAATATCTTCAATACGTCATCACCTTCAGACATAGCATCGATGAAACGGTTTATTGTCTCGCGCGATACAACACTTCGCTGGGCAAGCGAACCGAAACATACGGCACGGGTATGGCGGGCCAAATCCTCAAGGGCAGGAGTAAACGGAATATTATCCCATGCCACACCTTCCTTGATATCATAGCATGGAACACCCTCGGCATCAAGCTCTACCTGTACGGTTCCTGTCGGGTAAGGAACAGTTTCTACTATTCCGTAAAGCTTCTTTTCGCGGAAATTCTCAAGTATTTCAACACCAAGTTTGTCATCTCCTACCGCACTTACTACACGGCTGTTCAAACCAAACTGTGATATATGGTACGCAAAATTTGCAGGGGCACCACCCAATTTCTTTCCTTCCGGAAGCACATCCCATAGTGCTTCACCCATTCCTACTACTATATCGTTCATGATGGTCAATTAAGAATTAAGAACTTATTCAATTAAGAATTAAAAATTAAAAATTAAAAATTAAAAATGAGCGGCAACATTCGTTGAATTAAGAATTAAGAATTAAGAATTAAAAACTAAAAACCTACATCATAATCTTCCCCTTGCCCGAATCCATTTATGCTTGTGCCGGACAATTGGACTGAAGTTCTTTTCATCGTTACGTTCAGGGTCTTGTAGGTGTTCGACTTAAAGCCTGCATCCGCCGCACCGTCTGTTCCGGGGAAAATACCGTCGTAGGCCAAAGTCTGTGATTTATCTCCAAAGCTTGACGTAATGCTGAATGTAACCTCTTCATCCGTCAAACCGGTAGGCATGACAAGCGCATAAAGGTATTTCGATTCCGCAGGAGGTATTGCCAGGCCTCCGCTTATGTTTACCTTGATGGAATACGGTTGTGAATCGCCAGTGCTTCTGCTGAAAGTCACACTCTCGCTTCCGCCATAAGACAGGACTGCCTGATTATTGAAAGGTCCCGAGAAACTAATGCTGTTTACAATAAGATTATCCGTATCGGAATTAGTTATCTTAAACCTGAATACAGTGGGGTGTATCTGGAAATTTATTGACGCACTACCGTTCTGTACTGTTCCTGTACCGCTCATCAGGACGTAATCCTTCAGATGGGTTGTTGGAGAGTCTTGTCCGTCAGTGTATTCGTATTGAGCAGGCAATGCGAACGTAACAGTGCTACCTTCTATATTTTGGGAATCTCTTATCGGAGATACTGCCCAAATGACATCGCCGTCCTGATATTCCTCCGACAGTCCGTCGGCTATCTGCAGAGAACATTTCAGTCTGTCTTCCTTTGGAGTTACCTTGACATTGGCATAAGTATTGTCTGTGACATAATTTACGGCTGCTGTATTTCTGAAAACAAATGCTTTCATTTCGTCATCGGAAGAATCCCAGTAGAAAAGCGGGGCATTCTGTCCGTCTTCTTCCCAGTGTGCACGTGTTCCAACAGTGGCTTCAGCTCCATATTCTCCATTAAGGGATATGAAATAGCCCTTGTCTTCCTGTTGTGGTGCTTCATCGGCAGGCTTTTCAGTTTCAGCTGCAGGCCGGTCCATTTCATCAGTCGTACAGGATGAAAGTCCGGGCATTGCGGTTACGCCGGCCAATAACATTATATTTATTATTGCTGTTTTCATACTTCAGATTGATTAAAATGACATTAAAAATTCCTATTTCTGAAATCGGATAAAGTTATGCTTCCTTCTCCGTCATTACCAGGATCGGTTATTGAACCTTCTGAGCTTGCCTGTAGTATAGTTGATTCAAGGCACAATTCATACACTACGCTGACCGGCTGTATATAAGGTTCTTTCAAGCTATTATAGAATTCACTCATCATGTTATTAATTAAAAGTTAAGAATTAAGAATTAAAAATGAGCAGCGTCCACCAATTATTAATTGTTAATTATTCACTTCCTCAATCTCACTGTATAAAGAAGCAGATATATCACTCCTAAAGCCATTACAGCCACTGCTCCATCCTGACCCACTGCATCTGAAGCAAAGCCCATAAGCAAAGGGAATACTGTTCCGCCGAAAAGGCCCATAATCATCAGACCGGAGATTTCATTCTTCTTCTCAGGCATAGAAAGCAAAGCCTGTGAGAAAATGATTGAAAAGACGTTTGAGTTGCCGAATCCTATCAGAGCTATGGATGTATAAACTATAAATTCCGCATCGGAAGATAAAAGACCAACCATCGCAGCAAGCATACATAAGACACTTATCAGAAAGAAAAGGCGTGCAGAAACCTTCTGAAGGATGATAGAACCTGAGAAACAGCCTATCGTACGAAAGATGAAATAAAGGCTTGTGGCAAATGATGCTTCGTCAAGACTCATTACAAGGCGTTCCATCAGTATTTTAGGGGCTGTAGTGTTGGTACCTACGTCTATACCTACGTGACACATGATGCCTATGAAGCAGAGCAGGATGAAAGGAGAGCCTAAAAGTTTCAGACAATCAACGAAACCAGATGCCTTATCCGGCTGTTCTTCTTCTATAGGAGTAGTGCCCAGCCAAAGAATGGCAATAATTGCAATTACCATATAGACCGGGAAAAGAACCCTCCAGCCTAAGCCGAAACTTGGCATTGCCTGAGTTGCTCCCCACATGGCTATATATGGAGCTAAAAATGAAGCTATGGCTTTTACGAACTGTCCGAAGGTCAATGAACTGGCAAGCTTGTCACCGCTGATGATATTACTTAAAAGCGGATTCAGGGATGTCTGCATCAGGGCATTTCCTATTCCCAACAGAGAGAACGAACAGAGCATAAGCATATAACTGTCGCCGAACACAGGCAGAAGCAATGAAGCGAACGTTACTGCAAGGCTCAGCAGTACCGTTTTCTTACGGCCTATGCGGTTCATCAGAACGCCTGTCGGAACTGAAAATATCAGGAACCAGAAGAATACCAACGAAGGGAAGATATTGGCCTGAGAATCACTCAAGCCAAGGTCTGCCTTAACGTAATTGGATGCTATTCCCACCAGGTCTACAAAACCCATGGCAAAGAAACAAAGCATCACGGGGATTAGTTTATTTAGTTTTACTGTAGCCATATTATTTTATCTGATATATATTTATATTGTTAACCTTATACCTATTGCCGTCACTTTCAAATGTAACCGTATCGTACGGTGCCGACGGGAACACACAGTTTGTCATCACATATTTTCCATTGTCGACGAAAGCTTCTATACTCGATTTATCAACAAACAGACGGAGTTTGAGGTTTTTGGATTTGCCTGTAGGCATTTCTGTCACTGCCGGGAAATCATTACTGAAAGAGACATTGCCACTCTTCGTACGGTCCATAGCAAAAGTTTTTTTCACAACATCGTATGTCATCAGGACTTTCTCGCCTTTTCCATTGGAAAGAGCAAATGATACTTCTTTTGACTTGCCCGGATTGATTGAGAGTTCTACTTCGTAAGCTCCGTTGTCACTCTGTGGTGACAGTGATACTGTTTCAGTTTTGGCTACATTTACCGTTTTTATCTTTCTGCCATCCTTTCTGGCTTCAAGCATCTCCTTGCAAGGTTCTGACTTAAGGAATATGCTTCCATCCTGTTTGAAAAGAGACAAATCTCTGGCTATGGTGTTTGCGCTGCGGTACTGAAGTGTCGGAACATTGTTTGCATACTGCCAGTTACTCATCCATCCTATGGCTATACATCTTCCGTCGGGAGCGTTGTTCCATGTCACTGTGGCATAATGGTCCTTACCATAATCCATCCATTTGGTTTCTTCAGGATAATTGTTTGTAAAAGTGCTGCCGTCAAAATCGCCTACAAAATACTGTGTAGCCGAGCCGCCGAAAGGACCTCCGGGATTGATATTGCATATAAGCACCCATTTCTTGTCCTTAGTGCCTTCAACGGGAAGTTCTACCAGGTCAGGACATTCCCATACTCCACCGTGGCATCCGTGTCCTTCGCCGAATTCGCTTTCCTTAGTCCAGTCTTTCAGATTCTTTGAAGAATAAATCTCCATATGCTGTCCTACGGCAAGCATCATTACCCAATGTTCTTTCGGTGCATACCAGAACACTTTCGGGTCGCGGAAATCTTTTTCCGAAGATGTCAGGATAGGGTTATTCGCGTATTTGATGAATGTCTTTCCATTGTCAAGACTGTATGCCATGCTCTGTGTCTGGCAGTCGCCCCACGGAGTCTGTTTGGCCGAAGTATAGAATGCCACCACAGCACCTTCGCCGAAGCCCGATGTATTGTCATGGTCCACCACGCACGAGCCGCTGAATATTGTTCCTATAGCATCGGGAGCAATGGCAACACCCTCATTCTTCCAGTTCACAAGGTCGGTCGAGGTGGAATGTCCCCAGTGCATGTTGCCCCACATAGAGCCGTAAGGATTGTACTGGAAATACAGATGGTAGACCCCGTCCTTGTAGAACATTCCGTTAGGGTCGTTCATCCATCCGTATGCCGGTGTATGGTGGTACACCGGACGGAATTTCTCTGTATTTTCTTTATCAAACGTATCGGAAAGGGATATTTCTTTCCAGCATATGGATGATGATGGGACACCCAATATCTCTACTCCTATATTTTTATTCTTATATTCAGAAATGTCGATTGGTACAAAGTAATCTACTCTGTCAATTGACAATCTTACATTATGGCTTACCGAATATACATAATCATTATTTACCAACAAATTTACTTTTGCTTCAGGAGCATTCTCCTGTATTGGCAATAGTAAAAAATTCGATTTAACATTAAAGTGAAGTATGTTGGCATGATTAACCATATGCATTGCAGAGTTTATAGTTTGCCCATATAAATCTGTTATAGAATTTATTGCAGTAACACTGAATGTTACTGCAATAAATAGCGATGTAATCCTCATAATTTTAATTTACCGATTTTAATTTTTCCATTTACTATCCAGATAAGAGATAGCATTTCTCGTCAATTGTTCGATATTAACTCTATACATATTAGAATCTGTATCACCCTGATTCCATTCGTAAGCTGCTACGCCTATAGCGATACATCTACCATTTATGGTTTCTGTAGGGTTAAATTCTATGATACCTGCAACTGCATCATCTACAACATGTTGCCAGGTTCCTAAAATAACAGTATTATTTTCATCTTCAAACCATAATATATTATCTTTTTCGACTTTATTATATTCAAATTTATTCAAATCCCACATACAATTATGGTCTTCTTTATTTCCCGAACCAATTAAAGGATACATATCATGGTCACCAGCTCCTGCAGTGGACAGTCCTTCATATATAGCATGCTGTCTCCAATCATACTTTCTATTTATATTTGCGTTTACACCCCAAATATCTGCATTTGAAGAACTCTCACCAGCACCAAATTCATTTGGTGCTCTATCTGCATCCAATCTTCCAAAAGGAACCAATAACTGTGTGGCATGATTACACAGCAGAAGGTTTCCACCATTTGTATAATAAACCTTAAGTGCATTAATCACATTATCATTAAATGCATCTGTTTTCAAATTCTCCCAGCCCGAGTTGATTCCATTTCTATCAATATGTATCCATATAACAGAATATTCGTTCAAGTTTCCTAAATTAGATGGGTCTATAACGATTCCCTGTGGATACTGACCCATGAACCATTCCTTAGAAGCTGTCTGATCATCAGAGTCTGCAGCATCGACATCAAGATAACCTATTTTTCCTCTATAGTTTACCTGTTCATAAATCGTTTTTGAAGGAGTAACTCCACACTGTTCGATTTTATCACCATACTGAACGTAGAATACTCTTGAGCTGTTTAAATCTGCTACAGAAAGGTTAGAGAATGTATTGGCACCGTTTGCATTTACAGATCTGAATGTTACAGGGTTTACAATATTTTTCCATTCACATTTAACAGTGTTGCCGGTTATGAAGTTTGAAGTACCTTCAACTCTCACAACTCCATAATCTTCACCTTTTGCTGTTGTCTGGTTATCACTACTTACTAACCATATAATATTACCATTAAGCAGGTTATTGTTACCCTTAATATCAATGATACCGTTATAATAACTCTTAAAATTATTGGATGTGATATTAACAAAATCACAATCTAAAAGTTTCAAGTTTATACCACCGTCTGGATAAACATGATTATTGCTAAATACCAAGTTCTGTTCACTTTGCAACAAACAAGTAATTCCATCAGGCTGTGCTCCCAACTGACAATCTGTAATCTTATTCTGAATACCATCATAAAGTTCTATACCACTCTGCATCTCACAGAACCACGAATCTTTAATGATAAGAGCATCACATTTATGTGCTTCTACACCTTTCTGAAGGTTAATCCCTATAACATTTGATATTTGGCATCTGTCGTTATCATGTTCTATGAAAATACCTATTCCATTATTCTTTTCCCCTCCGGAAATCATCAAATCTTTAATCTCAACTCCACTTATACGATTAATGGAATTATTTACATTTTCCATAACAGGTATATGGAAGGCACAATCAGTATTACGCAATACTATTTTACTTCCACCACCGGCACCAATAAGCAAATCAAGTTCTTTCACATCGATATTACTTCTCATACCTGAATTAACACCTTTAATTGTGATATAGTTCTTATTGATTTCTATTGGATTGTCCAAAACAAATGTCCCTTCAGGAATAACAATACATCCTCCAGAAAGTGGCATATCCTCTATAAGTTTGTTTATAATACCAGAGCAGTCGCCACCGCCATAAGCATCTGCTCCATAATCTGTTATTACATATTCATAGCTGCTCGCTTCACCCTCAACAGTATAATATTCTTTTGTACATGAGGCTAAAAGAGATATAAACAATAGTCCAAGAAGATAATTAATCGTTTTCATATTTATTAGTTATATAATTAATTTTTTATTTTAGAAGTTTCCATATCCCGGGTTCTGAACATACTTTCCTCCGGAGAAGTTATACTGAGATTTTGATATTGGCAGATACTCATCTTTACTTACCTCGAATTGTGCTGTTGAATAGTAAACGCGTTGTTCTTTTTCTTTAAGAATATATTCATTAATAGTCTGACCAGCTATTCCCCAACGTACAAGGTCGAAAAATCTTTCACCTTCCATTGCAGTTTCTAATCTCATCTCAAACCTTAAAGCTTTGCGTGCATAATCCTGTGTCCATCCAGTAGCCTGATATAATCCTATATTATAATTAGCAGCATTTCTATTTTCATCTTTAAAGTCTTTTACATATTTGCTATCTTTAGTTCTTGCCCTAACTTTATTAATAATCTGTCTTGCTTCATCAAGTCCGGCAGGTTCACCTATTTCAATAAGAGCTTCTGCTTTCCATAACAATACATGAGCATAACGTATTATCTGCCAGTTCAATCCGGAAGCTCCCCATGGCCAACCATCATACACATCCGAACTTTCAGGCGAAAGATAGAAACGTTTACAACAATGATAGCCATAGTCCCCCTGATGTCTTACCCATGTATTCATACATGGCGACTCTGTATAAGTTTTCCAACGTATGTTAGGACGTCCAACAATAAAATCTATACGTGGATCAACCGGATCTCCGACATTATTATTTATAGGATTTCCTGCATAATCGAAAGTTATTACGTCATAGTTCGATTCATTGAATGTATCAAATAATGGCAATCCATTTGCATCAGTTTTGAAAGCATTGATCAGATTCTGACTTGGCAAGAAAAAGCCATCACCGCCATAAGGGCCGAGTGGAGCATTTAGCAAATTACTCCAATTAATTCGCCCACCATCAGGTGAACCGTCATTCATTGAATATTGAACAGCAAAAACCGATTCCTTACCATTTTCATATTCCAGCATATCAAGTTGCTGAAAATCATCAAGCAAATCGTACTTACCATCCAATTCATTACATAAATTTACAACTTCCGCCAACAAGTCCTTGTTTATCTCAGTAACAAGATTTGTTTCAGGATTCTGCTTATATGCCTGATATAACTTCACTTTGGCAGCATAAGCAAACGCTGCATATTTGTTAACCCTACCTATTTCAGTCTGTTTCTCCGGAAGTATTGATGCTGCATCCACAAATTCCTGAGCTATTTTACCTAATATCTCGTCACGTGTAAATTCATCATTTGAAATTTGGGTATATTGATCCATTTCTACGTTCTCATCAAAATACGGAATTTTATTAAATAAACGACTCAATTCAAAATAGAAATGTGCCCTAAGGAAATGCATCTCGGCTTTTCTAATTTCAAGTTCGGGAAAATCTTCAACTGTCAATGTATTTAATCCTCTCAAAGCCAAGTTACAACGCTGTACGCAACTATATAACTGAAACCATTTGCTATCAACATTGCCCAATGTCGCATCCACATCAAATGTTTCGAGCTTATGTATATCTGTTACGTCACCAATACCACCTCCACCTTTGTAAGCATTATCAGAGCGAACGTCACCGTAACTCCAGTTAGTCATTGGAATCAACCATACGCTACCAGACTGTCCTGCAGGTCCCTGAAGTGCCGCATAAGCAGCTGTAATTAAAGATTCAACTCCGTCAGGAGAATAAACATTTTCGTTATTCAGTGTACTGTTAGGCTGAATGTCAAGAAATTTACTTTCATTGCAGCTTGTAACAGAGATTAAGACTGATAATAATACTATATAATTTAATTTCATAATCATTTTTTATATCTTAAAAACCTACTGAAAGACCTAAAGTATAAGATCTAGGCTGTGGATACGCATAACCTAAATTCTCCGGATCTGCTCCTGTGTATTTTGTGATTGTAAATAAGTTCTGAGCTTGGAAGTATACTCTAAAGTTACTTAATTTTATCTTATCTGTAATTTTTTTAGGGAACGTATATCCCAATGTCAAATTTTTCATTTTTATATATGAGCCATCCTCTATAAAATATTCCGATAGCCTACCTTCATTATTTGTATCCGATGCTGTCAATGCCGGAATATCACAGTTATAGACTCCAGTGGCTTCATATTCCTTCCATGCATCCATAGCTTCAAGTAGCCTTGTAGAATGATTTCCACTCCATAATTGGAATAAATCTGTATAAAATTTGGAATTATTATAAGCATCTCTTACCATTCCATTAAAGAACATACTAAAATCAAAACCTTTCCAAGATGCACCTATATTCAATCCTGCAATAACTTTAGGTTGATCGGAACCAAGCCATGTTTGGTCTGACGTATCAATTATTTTATCTCCATTCACATCTACATATTTTATTCTTCCCACATCAGGATCACCAATTCTCACATCATAAGTAGTCATATAGTCATATACTTCTTTTTTTGTTCGAAAAAGTCCATCTGTCTTATATCCCATCCATGAGCCGAAAGGTTGACCGACTATAGTCAAATCTACACCGTTACCTCCTCCGTATGTATAATATATATCCTCAGGCAAATCTGTTATTTCATTTTTGTAGTATGACATATTCAATGACACATCATAGCTGAAATCATTTACCTCATCTCTCCATGACAAAGTAGCCTCAACACCTTTATTATTCATAGATATTCCGTTATACCAATAATAACCACCTTCACCAATTATAGCTATATATGGGCGCTGTATCAACATGTCAGAAGTATTTTTATTAAAATAATCCAATGTAAGTCCCAATTTATTATTTATGAAAGATGCGTCAAGACCAATATTCCACTGTTCTGTCTGTTCCCATTTTAAGTCACTATTACCTGTTGCAGTTTTATAAGCTCCCGGTGTTAAGAATTTACCATCCCCGTTCAAATTATAAGAAGCATCTTTTAGGCTGACCAAATATTTATCATATGTGGCTGTATTATCTATCATATCATTTCCATTGATACCCCATGATGCTCGTATCTTAAGATCCGATAACCAATCAGACATATTTGACATGAAGTCCTCACTTGAAATTCTCCAGCCAACCGAAGCTGAAGGGAATATAGCAGAATTATGATTCATACCAAAACGTGAAGAAGCATCACGACGGATTGTCATTGAAGCAAGATATTTACTCTCATAATCATAATTTACTTTTCCGAAATATGACAAAATAGCATACTCGCTGGCATTGTTTCCTACAATCTGGCCTGTAGTAGTAGCATCAAGATACCTGTAGTTCAAGTCTTCTATAGCAAGACCTTTTCCATATCCAGACAAAGATTCACCAAATTCTTTTTTTGCTTCCATACCAAGCAAAGCCACCAAATTATGGTTATTAACACTTAATGAATAATTCAATGTATTGGACCATATCCACTGCAGACTATAATTATGAGTCACGTTAAGTTCATTAACATCTACTGATCTGCTACCTTCCTGCCATGCCGGCACAAAAGTAGAATTAAACTCATTGTAATAGTTCATACCGAAATTTGATTTAAAAATCAATTTTTCCAAAGGCTCGATTTCTATGTATGCATTACCAAATATTCTCCAGTATTTATGACGATTATTAGCTTCATTATCAGTCAATCTAATAAGATTAGCCTTATCACCCAATATATCAACATATCCACCGGCGTAGCCACCATTCTCATCATATACAGGAATAGCCGGATGCTGTGCTATAACATTTTCCTCTATTCCTCCTGGACTTAAATGACGTGTCCAATAACTAATAGCAAAACTCTCACCTACCCTTACACGATTGTCAAGAAAATTAAAATCTGTAGCAAGTCTTGTATTAAAGCGTTGGAAATCACTATTTCTAATAAGGCCATCCTGATCCATATAGTTCATTGTCAGTGAGGCCTTACCGTTTTTAAAGCCTTTCGACAATGACATATTATAATTTTGCATTAATGCAGTTCTATATATTTCTTTTGCCCAATCAGTATCTGCAGTCCTGATTTTAATACCGTCCTTGTCATAGTAGAATTCCTGTACTACAGGTTCTTCACCATTTCCATATACTACGCTGTTAGGTGTCGACATCCAGTTTGTGTTTCTGTAAGCCTGCCAATAAACTTCTCCCCATTCCTGAGTATTAAGCATATCGAAACCTGTAGCGAATGTCTGTGCTGTGAGTGACATATCAAAATTGACTTTCACATCCCCTTCCTTGGCACGCTTTGTTGTTATAATGATAACTCCATTGGCTGCCTGTGCACCATAAATGGCAGCTGAAGCTGCATCTTTAAGTACCTGAATTGACTCAACATCATTCGAAGACAATATTGACGCTACATTGTCACGTGTCTGCACACCGTCTATGATATATAATGGCGAACTATTGTTGATAGTAGTAGTACCACGTACCAAAGTACTGGTATTCATTCCACCAGGAGTACCGTCTGTAGTAATATTCATACCTGCCACTCTACCCTGCAGAGCCGACATTACATTACCCGTAGGTATATCTGCCACATCTTTCATCTTCACTACGGCAACTGAACCTGTAAGACTGGCTTTCTTTTCTGACATATATCCAGTCACCACAACTTCATCAAGCACCTCAGTATCTTCCTGTAGCAATATATTCATAATGCTTGTAGCCTTAATAGTTTGCGGTTTGAATCCGACAAAAGATACTACTATATTGCTCTTCGCACCAACCGTAATATTGAAATTTCCATCAATATCGGTTATTGTTCCATTATTTGAATTGTTTTCCTCCACTACTGTAGCACCTATAACCGGAAAGTTGTCAGATGCAGACAGAACTGTACCCTTTACAGTTATTTGCTGTGCAGAAATAACACAACAAATAACCGTGAAAAGCATTAGAGAAAATAACCTCTTTAAATCCAACATATTTATATACCTAAAAATTAGTTATTACTATTCACTCTTTCATACCATTTGTCATCAAGATACTTAATGGCATTTTGTGTCATTTTCTCTATATGGCTTTGGTATGTATTATTTACGTCATTTTGATGCCATTCGTAAGCAGCAACACCTATTGCAATACATCTACCATTTATACTTTCTGTAGGGTTAAATTCTATGATACCTGCAACAGCATCATCTACAACATGTTCCCAGGTACCTAAAATAACTGCATTATTTTCCTCTTCAAACCATAATATATTATTTTTTACTTTTTTGTCATATCGAAAAGCATTAAAATCCCACATACAATTATGGTCTTCTTTAATCCCCGAACCAATTAAAGGATACATATCATGGTCACCAGCTCCTGTAGTGAACAGTCCTTCATATATAGCATGTTGTCTCCGATCATACATTTTATTTATAATTGCGTTTATACCCCAAATATCTACATTTGAAGAGCCATCACCAGAGCCAAATGAATTTGGTGCTCTATCTGCATTCAATCTTTCAAAAGGAACCAATAACTGTGTGGCATGATTACACAGCAGAAGGTTTCCACCTTTTGTATAATAATCCTTAAGTGCATTAATCACATTATCATCAAATGCACCTGTTTTCAAATTCTCCCAGCCCGAGTTGATTCCATTTCTATCAATATGTATCCATATAACCGAGAACTGTGACAAATTCCAATCTGAAGATTCTAAAAGGCTCAAAACCTCTCCATAAGGATATTGTTTTTTAAACCATGCTTTTGAAGCAGCCATATCATCATCATTGCTTACTGCATCAACATCGATATAACCTATTTTGGCTTTTGAAGAATCGTACGGCCCATTGATAGTAGTACCGAATATAGTTGTCTCTACATTCACCGTATTATCACTATTCACAGTAACATTAATAGTGTAATAAAATCCTGCTTCAAAACTATTATTATTATCAAAAGTAATATTATGAGAAGCAGAATTCACACGTATAGACAAATCGGATATAGCCTGAGGTAAAACATAACCTTTAAACTCCAATTTATCATTTACTTCTGTCAATGAAATATCCCAGTTCTTGGCCGGTGCATCAGCCAGTACTGCAGCTTTACCGTCAGCTGTTGTAAAATTACCATCATGTTTCAGACCAGATACTGTCATATTTTTAAAAGATTGCAAAGACGCGCCATCTTGAGCACTCACTACTATACGCAACTCTGCCATAGAATGGTTAAACTGAAGATTTACCGTAGGAGCTTCAGAATACGGTACATTATCGGCCTTTGCCCATATAAAATTACAATCAGAGTTGTTTTCCAATGTATTAACACTTACAGTACCGTTATTATCTGAATATGGATAATATGCGGTAAATGACATCGGATTCATATTTTTGAAACAAATAGGTTGAACACCCTCAGAAACTGTAAACTTGCCACTTGTATCGGACAGGTATTTCACATTTGTGTACGTTACGTCATCAGTACCTGTAGCAGAGATTCCAACCGAGTCATTATTCTCCCATGAAGAACCGGTTACACGCGAAATATTAGTCATAAAGCTAACAGTGACCGGATTAGATAACTCCTCTGTTTTTTCAAAAGAATCATTCTTACTGCATGACGACATGCACGCAAGAAAAAGTAATAAATTAAGAATTGTCTTTTTCATATAGGTTTAATTTAATTTTATGTGCTTTTTCATTATTCTTCAACCGTAAACGAAGCGTCGAAATCCTCACCCGGGCCGAATCCGTTTATTTCAGAACCTACGATTGATACTTCAGCAGAAATCTTTTCAGGCTTTACATCCAGATTGATGTTATAAGTCTTGCCGCCAATCAGATTAATAGTCGATGGTGTGATTTCCACCGAATAAACCTTGTCACCGACTTTTAGACTCAAACCGTTTATAGTCTGTGGGAAAAGAACAGCAGCATATGTGAGCTTGCCTTCACCCTGCTCCATACTGATTGCCCATTCTTCAGCTTGGGCAGTATCATCAATTTTGGCTTCGCCTGTAGCAGTATTGAATGAACCTTGATGCTTGAAACCTATCACTGCAGGATTCTGATAGTCTGTCAAAGGCAAACCTTCGCTTGAAGATATATTAAAAACGACTTCACTCATGGAATGGTTAAAGACAAACTTCACAACAGGAGCCTCAGAATAAGACATATTATCCTGTTTTGCCCAAAGGAAGTTGCATTTATCCTGGGCTGTAGCCGTATTTGCAGAAATGATTCCCCCGTCTGCGGAATAAGGATAATAGGCGGTAAATGACATCGGGTTCTTATTGGTAAAGCATATTGGCTGCACACCCTCAGCTACTGCGAAATTACCGTTTTCGTCGGACAGATATTTCACATTTGCATATGTCACTTCACCACCATCAGTAGCAGAAATTCCCACTTCATCATCATCTTCCCAAGAAGTTCCAACCACACGGGAAATTTGAGATTCAAAACTTACAATAACAGGATTAATTGAATTTTCATTTTGCGTTTCTTCTTTACTGCATGAAGAACAAAAAATCAGGAATAATGATAGAAGTAAAATTACATTTTTCATACTAAAATAATTTTAAGCATTAAACAAAAATATATTTAAACTGAAATCACTGCAAATATATAAGTTAACAACAATAATGGCATATAAAATATGTTTCATACACAATAAATTTCGTTTCATGTATCATTTTTACAAGCAGATGAAACATTATTAATAAAAAAGCGAAACTACATCGCTGCAGTTTCGCTTCTACTAAATACATATAAAACCAAAACAGATTGTAATTAATGCCATGCAATTTGGCAGGACATGACATGTTTATATATATTTCTCAATACGTCGCATTGCCTCTATACAGTCCTCACGCTTTCCGAAGGCTGTAAGACGAAGAAAACCTTCGCCGGACGGACCGAAACCTACTCCCGGAGTACCTACTACATTGGCTTTTTCCAACAAAGTATCGAAGAAATTCCATGAGCCGTAACCTTCAGGAGTCTTGAGCCACAGATACGGTGAGTTCACTCCTCCATAAACCGTCATACCGGATTTCTTCAAGCCTTCGCGCATGATACGTGCGTTTTCCAGATAATAGTCTATGTTCGCTTTTACCTGTTCCTTACCTTCAGGAGAATATATTGCCTCGGCTGCCCGCTGGGTGATGTAGCTGGTGCCATTGAATTTTGTACACTGGCGACGCAGCCACAATTTGTTGAGTTGCACCTTAGAGCCATCTGCCGCAGTGGCTGTAACCTCGTCAGGAATCACGGTATATCCGCAACGCACTCCGGTAAATCCGGCTGTCTTAGAGAAACTTCTGAATTCTATCGCGCAGTGTCTTGCTCCTTCAATCTCATAAATTGAATGCGGAACGTTGTCCTCGCGAATGAAGGCCTCGTATGCCGCATCAAAGAATATTATAGAGCCATTCTTGAGCGCATAGTCTACCCACACTTTCAGTTCCTCTCTCGTAAGCGTTGTTCCCGTAGGATTATTAGGATAACACAGATAGATGATATCCGCATGCCTGGACGGAAGCGAAGGGACAAAACCGTTTTCTTCATTACAGGGCATATATGTAATATCGCTCCAACATCCGTCAATGCCCAACTCTCCTGCCCTGCCGGCCATTACATTGCTGTCGATATAGACCGGATAGATAGGGTCGGTCACCGCTATCTTATTGTCACGGCTGAAGATATCCCCTATGTTTCCCGTATCGCTCTTTGCGCCGTCATTTATAAACACTTCGTGATTGGAAAGTTTTATCCCGCGTGGTTCGAAATCGTTCTTTATGATTGCTTCTATAAGGAAGTCATATCCCTGCTCCGGGCCATATCCATGGAATGATGCAGATGAAGCCAGTTCGTCCGCAGCACGATGCATAGCCTCGATACATGCTTCAGGAAGCGGACGGGTCACATCGCCTATACCAAGCCTGATAAGGTCGATGCCGGGATTCTCCGCCTTGAAACTGTTCACCTTCTTGGCTATGTCCGAGAACAGATAGCTGCCGGGCAGCTTTAGAAAATTATTGTTTATTTGTGCCATATGAGTTTGTGAGTTTTTAAAGAACCATTTCTCCATCAAAGACTTTTACGGCGGGACCGGTCATATATACATGTCCATCCGTTTCGTCCCATTTAATTTTAAGTGTACCGCCATCCATTATCACAGATGATTCTCTGCCACACTTGCCGGTATATGCCGCAGCCACGGCTGTAGCACAGGCTCCTGTTCCGCATGCCATTGTAATGCCTGAACCGCGTTCCCATACTCTCATGCGTATATTGCCATTCGAAAGTATCTGTGCGAATTCCACATTTACACGATTCGGGAAGAGAGGATGATTCTCCAGGGCAGGCCCGAGTCCGTTGATATCGGCTCCGGATATATCGTCTACGAATATCACCAGATGAGGATTTCCCATTGACACAGAGATACCCTCCGCAAAGCCATAGCCGTCGCCCAACTGAACCTTCCCCATAACCTCAGGAAGTCCCATATCGACGGTCACAGCATCCACACGATTATCTTTCGAAAGATGGAGTCGCAGAATCTTTATTCCGGAAAGTGTTTCCAGCGTAACTTCCGTCTTTGCAGTCAATCCTTCCTCGTACAGATATTTACCTATGCATCGGCTCGCATTTCCGCACATCATGGCTTCCGAACCGTCGGCATTGAATATGCGCATACTGAAATCCGCTGTCTTTGATGCACCGATAAGAACCAGTCCGTCGCTGCCTATTCCGGTGTGATATCTGCTCCATTCCACAGCCACTTCTTCCGGATTCTCTATCGGATATTGAATGGTATTGACATAGATATAATCATTGCCTGCACCATGCATTTTTGTAAATCTGATGTTCATTTTTGATAATTAAGAATTAAGAATTAAGAATTAAAAATTAAAAATTAAGAACTCAAATTCAGTACGCCGCTTCATGTACTCCTGCCACAGCACGTCCGCTCGGGTCGTTCATTCCCTTGAATGATGCGTCCCATGCCAGAGCTTCGGCAGTTGAGCATGCCACACTCGGTACGCTTGGAACCGATTTGGCTGCAGATTCGCTTGGGAAATGTTCCTCGAATATGCTGCGATAATAATATTCTTCCTTGTTCTGAGGCGGATTGACAGGGAAACGTTCTGCCGCATGTGCCATCTGTTCGTCTGATACAGCTGCAGCAGTCATCGCTTTCAGAGTATCAATCCATGAATAGCCCACACCGTCGGAGAACTGTTCTTTCTGTCGCCATGCCACTTCCTGAGGGAGAAGAGATGAGAACGCGTCGCGCACCACCTTCTTTTCTATCTCCTTGCCCGGACACATCTTGACTGCAGGATTCAGACGCATTGCCACATCCAGGAACTCTTTGTCGAGGAAAGGAACTCTTCCTTCCACTCCCCATGCAGAAAGCGATTTGTTGGCACGCAGACAGTCATAAAGATGCAGCTTGGACAGTTTGCGCACTGTTTCCTCATGGAATGCACGGGCATCCGGTGCCTTGTGGAAATACAGATACCCGCCGAACACCTCGTCGGCACCTTCGCCGCTCAGTACCATCTTTATACCCATCGACTTGATGACTCTTGCAAGCAGATACATCGGAGTGGACGCACGCACGGTGGTGACATCGTAAGTTTCTATGTAATAAATCACGTCGCGTATCGCGTCAAGCCCTTCCTGGATGGTATAGTTTATCTCGTGATGCACGGTTCCGATATGTTCCGCCACAAGACGGGCCTTTTCCAGGTCCGGCGCACCCTTCAGCCCCACCGCAAATGAGT
Organism: uncultured Phocaeicola sp.; assembly: GCA_944320855.1. Lineage (GTDB taxonomy): Bacteria > Bacteroidota > Bacteroidia > Bacteroidales > Bacteroidaceae > Phocaeicola. The sequence continues at coordinate 15,635 of CALUJF010000005.1, read as the reverse complement.
GAAGCTGCGGCCACCATGCATCCTGCTTTCCGTCGGTTTCCACACGCTTGTCGGCAAACTGTTTCGCTACGGCAGAGATAACAGACGAGTCAAGTCCGCCGGAAAGCAGGACTCCGTATGGCACATCGCTCATCAGCTGTCTTTTCACGGCATCTTCGAGAGCGGTACGGACATCGTCCACCTGTGCCTTGTATGCTTCGTCGTCAGACATTCCTGTATATCTGTCCTTCACCGCATCATACTCCGTCCAGTCGCGCTTGTACCATCTGTTCATCTTTCCTTCGCGGCTCCAGTAATAATGTCCCGGGAGGAAAGGCTCATATTCGTCGCACATCCCTTCAAGAGCTTTCAGTTCACTTGCGCAATATACTTTGCCGTCCGCATCACGTCCTATATAAAGAGGTATCACGCCTATAGGGTCGCGTGCAATAAGAAACTCATCGCGTTCCTCGTCATAAAGTGCAAATGCGAAGATACCGCTCAGTTTCTCTATAAAATCCACTCCATACTGACGATACAGGGCAAGTATTACCTCGCAGTCACTTCCGGTCTGGAATTCATACTTACCTGCGAACTCAGCGCGTATGTCGCGATGATTGTATATTTCTCCGTTCACAGCCAGAATCTGTTTTCTGTCCGGCGAGAACAATGGCTGTCCTCCACTCTGAGGGTCTACTATTGACAGACGTTCGTGTGTTAGGATGGCAGAACCACCGCAATATATTCCGCTCCAGTCCGGTCCGCGGTGGCGTATGCGTTTCGCCATATCAAGAGCTTTCTGTCTTAATTCAGGCGATTGTTGCTTTATATTGAAGATACATGCTATACCACACATGGTTGTAATTAAGAATTTATTCAATTAAAAACTTATTCATTATTCATTATTCATTATTCATTATCATCCTGTCTATCTCTGCCGCCGCCTTACGTCCTGCAGCGATACATTTCACTACGAGCGACGGTCCTGTAGCGGCATCACCTGCTACCACTGCATTTGCCGGCAGTTCAGGAAGCTGCGGTTTCAGGAATCCCATTGCAAGCAGTACAAGGTCTGCCTTTATAGTATCTTTCTTGCCCGTAGGTTTCATCACAGGACGACCGCCGTCTGCTGCCGGGCTCCATTCCACTTCCTCCACTTCCACGGCAGTGACTTTTCCGTTCTTGCCTATGAACTTATTCGAGTTCAGACACCAGCGGCGCTCGCATCCTTCCTCGTGGCTTGAGCTGGTTTTCAGCACAACAGGCCACTGTGGCCATGGAGTAGCCGGATTGTGTCCTACAGGAGGTTTAGGCATAATTTCTATCTGAGTCACACTCAGTGCTCCCTGACGGTGCGAAGTACCTATACAGTCGCTACCCGTATCGCCACCACCGATAACAAGCACATGCTTTCCGCGAGCCGAGATTCTTTCTTTCTCAGCTATACTCTGGCCGGCAAGCACCCTGTTCTGCTGTGCCAGCATCTCCATTGCAAAATGAATACCAGAGAGTTCGCGTCCCGGTATCGCCAAATCCCTGGCTTGCGGAGTACCGGTACAGATGGCATACGCATCAAATCCTTCAGGCAGCTTCGTCAGGTCTATTTCCGCGTTAGTCTTGAAGACGATACCTTCGGCTTCCATTATCCGGATACGGCGGTCTATGATGTTCTTTCCAAGCTTGAAGTTCGGAATGCCGTATCGCAGAAGGCCTCCAGGCATCTCGTCGCGCTCGAACACCGTAACTTCGTATCCACGACGGTTCAGCTGGTTTGCAGCCGCCAGTCCGGCCGGTCCCGAGCCAATCACTGCCACTTTCTTTCCGTTTCTTTCGTATTTCTTAGGCGCGATATATCCTTCGCGGAACGCAGCCTCTATAACGGCAGCTTCGTCCTCGCGGATGGTTACCGGAGAGTCGATACAGAGTTTCAGTACACACGATTTCTCACACAGCGCAGGACAGATACGGCCTGTAAATTCAGGAAAGTCGTTTGTTGCGCTCAATATTTCGTAAGCCTTGCGCCAGTCGCCCTTGCAGAGTGCATCCTGAAATTCAGGAGGACGATTGCCCAACGGACATGCCCAATGGCAGAAAGGTACTCCACAGTCCATGCAACGGCTGGCCTGTAATTTGCGCTCGCTTGTGTTAAGTGTCTGTTCCACTTCACTATAATCGGTCACACGTTCATGAACCGGACGGTAACCGGCCTCTTGACGAGGTATATTTAGAAATGCTTTTGGATTTCCCATGATGTTTATGTTTTTTAAGTTGACAAGTTGACGAGTTGACAAGTTGACGAGGTTTTTTAAGTTGACGAGTTGACGAGTTGACGAGTTGACAAGTTGACGAGGTTTTTTAAGTTGACAAGTTGACGAGTTGACGAGTTGACGAGGTTTAGCTTCGCTGACCGTTGGTTACATCCGGATGGAGAGCCTTGTCAACTTGTAACTGAAGCCTTGTAACTGAAGCCTTGTAACTGAATCAATAGTCTCTCTGTACCTCCGCAATCTTCTGTTGCAGTTTCTTCATCTGTTCCTCTGCCAGGACACGTTTGTATTCTATCGGAGTAACCTGGATGAATTCATCTACATGCTCCTGCCATCCGTCAAGAAGCGTACGGGCCAGTTTAGAGCCTGTATATTTCCAGTGACGCTCTATCAGTTCTTTCAGTTCCTTGCGCGATGCAGAGTCCTCAAGCAGATTCAGTTCCACCATCTCCATATTGCAGAAATAGTCGAAACTATGTTCAGGATCCCACACGTATGCTATACCGCCGCTCATACCGGCAGCAAAGTTTCTTCCCGTATCGCCGAGAACCACCACACGTCCGCCGGTCATGTATTCACAGCAGTGGTCGCCCGCTCCTTCCACCACGGCAATGGCACCCGAGTTTCTCACTGCAAATCTCTCGCCCACACGTCCGTTGATATAAACCTCACCTTTCGTTGCACCATACATAAGCGTATTTCCGGCTATAGTATTTTTCGATGCATCAAACAGCGAACCTGAAGGAGGCAACAGACAGATACGTCCGCCGCTCAGACCTTTTCCCACATAGTCGTTAGCCTCGCCTTCAAGACGGAATGTCACTCCCGAAGTAAGGAACGCACCGAAACTCTGTCCTGCCGAGCCTTTGAACTTCACGTTGATGGTACCGTCAGGCAAACCGGCATGTCCGTATCTTCTTGCCACTTCTCCGGCAAGCATTGCTCCTGCCGAGCGGTCCGTATTCGAAATGGTATATTCCAGTTCCACAGGCTTCTTGCTGTCCAAAGCGTCTTTTGCGGCAGCTATCATCGCCCTGTCCTTAATGCCGAGCAAGTCCAAAGGCTTGTCTGCCGTGTGATGAATGTCGCCGGCGCCGTCCACCATATGCAGGATTCTGCCGAAATCCAGTCCGGCCATCTTTCCTGTCATGCGCGAAGAATCAATTTCGATAAGGTCAGTACGTCCTACGATATCCTCAAGCCTTGTGAATCCCATTTCAGCCAGATACTCTCTGACCTCTTCAGCAAGGAAGCGACAATAATTCACCACATATTTATAGTGTCCGCGGAAATGCTCGCGCAGTTTCTCATCCTGAGTAGCCACACCCACAGGGCACAGGTTGGTATGACATTTCCTCATCATCACACATCCCAACACTATCAGCACCGCAGTACCGAAAGCAAACTCTTCGGCACCAAGCAGAGCCATGCTGATTATGTCGCGCCCGGTCTTGAGCTGTCCGTCAGTCTGAAGCCTTACCTGACCTCTCAGTCCGTTCAGCACAAGAGTCTGCTGGGTTTCGCTCAAACCTATCTCAGGCGAGATACCGGCATATCTCATTGATGAAGCAGGCGATGCTCCCGTACCACCTTCAGCACCCGAAATCACAATCAGGTCCGCCTTAGCCTTTGCCACACCGGCAGCTATCGTGCCAACGCCACTCTCGGCAACTAACTTAACGCTTATTGCCGCACGCGGATTCACGTTCTTCAAGTCGAAAATCAACTGTGCAAGGTCCTCTATAGAGTATATATCGTGATGTGGCGGAGGCGAGATAAGCGAGATACCCGGAATGGAATGACGTGTACGCGCAATAACCTCGTCCACCTTGAATCCGGGCAACTGACCGCCCTCACCGGGTTTTGCTCCCTGTGCCACCTTTATCTGGATTTCCTCCGCATTGACCAGATATTCCGTAGTCACGCCGAAACGTCCCGAAGCTATCTGCTTCGTCTTGCTGCACAGGCTGATATCACCCTCTTCGGCATGCCATACATCAGAGAATCTGCTGCTGTCTTCACCACCTTCGCCTGTATTGCTTCTTGCACCAAGGCTGTTCATCGCCAGCGCCAGAGCCTCATGAGCTTCCTTGCTGATTGCACCGAAAGACATTGCACCAGTAACGAAATGCTTCACTATATCTTCTACAGGTTCCACCCGGTCGATGCTTATAGGAGCCTTGCGGAAGCCGAAGAAATCGCGCAGGAAAATAGGATTCTCCTTCTTGTCTGCCTTAGCTGTAAATTCCTTGAACTTCTTATAGCTTCCTGTACGGGTAGCAAGCTGCAGCAGACTTATAGTATCAGGATTCCATGCATGCTGTTCGCCATCCTTTCTGTATGAGAAGAGTCCGATATGGTCGAGCAATGCTCCGGCCTCATTTTCAGATATAGCAACACCCGAACGATGGAATCTCAGATAGTCGCGGGCTATATCGCAGATACCGGCTCCGCCTATTGTAGACACGTCAGTACCGAAATATCTTCTCATAACCTCGGAATTCAAACCCACAGCCTCGAACAGTTTCGCACCGCGGTATGAGCGTATCGTGCTGATACCCATCTTACTCATCACCTTATACAATCCTTTGCAGAGAGCCTTTATATAATTCTTTTCAGCAGTAGCATAATCAAGCTGCACATCGCCTTTCTTCACCAGCCCGTCTATCACCGCAAAAGCCATATACGGACAGATTGCACTCGCTCCATATCCCAAGAGCAATGCCGCATGCATCACCTCGCGCGCCTCGCCGCTTTCCACTATCAATGCCGTCTGCACACGCTTCTGCACCGAAATCAGATGATGATGTACCGCGCTGACAGCCATAAGCGACGGCACAGGCGCATATTCCGCATCCACATCCCTGTCCGAAAGCACTATATAGTTCGCACCCCCGTCGACAGCCTCTTCCGCACTCTTGCACAGGCTTTCTATCGCACGGCGGAACCCGTCCTCGCCATCCCCGGCGCGGAACACCATTTTCAGCTTCACTGTGCTGAAACCCTTGTATCTGATATTGCAGAGAATGTCAAGCTGAGTATTCGTAAGCACAGGATGCGGCAGACGCACCATCTTGCAGTGTCCTGCACTCGGACTCAGAATATTGTTTCCCACAGCACCGATATACTCCGTGAGCGACATGACCAGCTCCTCACGTATAGGGTCGATGGCCGGATTAGTAACCTGTGCGAACTGCTGACGGAAATAATTGAACACCGACTGAGGCTTTTCGCTCAGTACCGCCAGAGGAGTATCGTTACCCATCGACGCCGTAGGTTCCGCACCTGCGGCACACATCGGGGCAAGCGTACGTTCCACATCCTCGCGCGTATATCCGAAAATACGGAGCTTACGTCCTGCATCTTTCACGGAGTTTTCCACTTTACGTCCGCTCCGCAGCGTATCAAGCTCTATCCTGTTGGCAGCCAGCCATTCAGTGTAAGGCAAAGCCGATGCCAGATCTTCCTTAACCTCACGGTCGTAATATATTCTGCCTTCCTGGGTATCTATCAATAATATCTTTCCCGGCTGGAGTCTTCCTTTGGCTTCTATTTCATCAGGATTGAAGCCTATAGTGCCTGTTTCGCTGGCCACTACCATTGTTCCGTTCTTCGTAACCAGCCATCGGGCAGGACGCAGACCGTTTCTGTCCAGCATACCTCCGGCATATCTTCCGTCGCTGAAAAGCAGTGCGGCAGGACCATCCCACGGTTCCATAAGTATGGAATGATATTCATAGAAGTCTTTAAGCTTCTGGCTGATTGGGTTCTTCTCGTTTATGGATTCAGGCACCATCATGGCCAGCGCATGAGGCAGGCTCAGCCCCGACATAACGAAAAATTCCAGTACATTGTCCATCGACGCACTGTCGCTCATTCCAGGCTGGATTATAGGACGTATCTCCGATATATCGCCTAATTTCTCCGACGAAAGCACGCTTTCTCTCGCCTCCATCCACGCACGATTACCACGCACGGTGTTAATCTCGCCATTGTGGGCCATCATGCGGAAAGGTTGTGCCAGACTCCATGTAGGAAATGTATTCGTACTGAAACGCGAATGTACCAAAGCCAGCGCACTGGTAAAGTATGGCTGTGTAAGGTCTGCATAATATTCACGAAGCTGCGTAGAAGTAAGCATTCCCTTATACACCATGTTCCTGCTCGAGAGCGACACTATATAGAAGTCTTTGTGTTGTATTCTATTCTCTATCTTTTTCCTGATGATATACAGTTTCTTCTCCAGCTCCGGTTCGTCTGCTCCGGCCGTAACGAAAATCTGCTTCACGTCAGGCTCTGTAGCTTGCGCATCCTTACCAAGAATATCCGAATTGACAGGCACCGCGCGCACATGCATCAGCGTCATGCCTTCTCTTTCTATTTCTTCTATCATTACGCTCATTATCTCCTGTTGAGCGTCTTTATCCTTAGGCATAAACACAAGACCCGTACCGTATTTGCCTTTTTCCGGAACAGGAATACCTTGCAACAGAATAAATTCATGAGGTATCTGAACCATGATACCCGCACCATCACCTGTCTTGCTGTCGGCTCCTTCTGCCCCACGATGCTTCATATTCTCCAGAACCTTAAGAGCTGAGTCTATCAGTTCGTGTGATTTGATGCCGTGGAGGTTTACTATCATTCCTACACCACAAGCGTCATGCTCATTTGCCGGACTATACAATCCTTGAGGAGCATTTTCTCTGATAAAATGATTCCCTTTCATTGTGTTTTGGTTTCTTTATGTATTAAAATCTCGTTTGTATGTATTATTTTGTACCGCAAAAGTATAAAATTCCATCTTTTGTGAGTCTTTTTATATCCTCTTTCTGAAAAAAAAGATACTACGCCTAAAAAATTGCTTACAGAAACAAGATTATAGCATACGATACATTTCATTTTAAAGCAAAATCTCCCATTTTTAATTTCATTTTAAAACTTTACTTTTAATCTTATTCAAAAAAGCATATTATAGAACATATATATAAAACTGAAAATACCTATTTTTGTATTGAATGAAAACAAGTATATAAATATATGTGTGGAATCGTAGGATACATTGGCAAGCGTCAGGCATGGCCTGTGCTTGTAGAAGGTCTTCGCAAATTGGAGTATAGGGGATACGACAGTGCCGGAGTGGCACTTATAAATACTCCGGGAGACTTAAAGATTTACAAATCAGTAGGAAAAGTTGCAGACTTGGAACAAGTTGTTGCAGGCAAAGACACATCAGCCTCAACCGGTATAGCTCACACACGCTGGGCTACCCACGGCGAGCCAAGTACTGCCAATTCTCATCCCCATACATCCATGAACGGCCGTCTGGCTTTGGTACATAATGGAATTATTGAAAATTACGCTCTCCTGAAACAAAAACTCATAGACAAGGGATATGAATTCAAAAGCAGTACAGATACAGAAGTTCTTGTACAGCTTATCGATTATATCCAGACAGAAGGAAATCTTGACCTTCTGACATCTGTACAGTTAGCACTGAAAGAAGTCATCGGCGCATATGCCATTGCAATAATAGACAGAAATCATCCGGAAACAATAATTGCAGCAAGAAAGAGCAGTCCTTTGGTAGTAGGTATAGGCGAAGACGAATACTTCCTTGCATCGGACGCCACTCCGATAGTGGAATATACCAATAAGGTAATTTACCTTTCGGATGGCGAGATAGCAGTACTCAGAAACGGAGAACCTGTCAGGATAGTAGATTTGGACAATGTGGAATGTTCGCACGAGGCACAAACCATAGCATTGAACATCGGCCAGCTTCAGAAAGGCGGATATCCTCATTTTATGATAAAGGAAATATTCGACCAGCCAGAATGTATAGCCGACTGTATGCGCGGCCGTCTTAATCCTGAAACGATGTCAATATTGCTTTCGGCTGTAAAAGAGCACAGAGAAAAATTTGTCAATGCACGACGATTCATCATCGTTGCCTGCGGAACTTCATGGCATGCAGGACTAATAGGAAAACAGCTTATAGAAACAATGTGCCGCATACCCGTAGAAGTGGAATACGCTTCAGAATTCCGTTACCGGAATCCGGTAATCTCGTCTGACGATGTAGTAATAGCCATTTCGCAGAGCGGCGAAACGGCAGATACATTAGCCGCAATAGAACTTGCACATAATTGCGGAGCATTTGTCTACGGAATATGCAACGTAGTCGGTTCATCCATTGCACGTGCTACAGACTCCGGCTCTTATATACACGTAGGCCCTGAAATCGGTGTTGCATCGACAAAGGCATTCACCGGTCAGGTGACTGTACTTCTGATGTTCGCACTTTCACTGGCCCGGGAAATGGGTACTATATCTTCATATGAATATACCGAAACTGTTTCTTCGCTAAACAACATTCCGGAAAAGATACGCCAGGTTCTGAAACAGAACGATTATATAGCAAATCTGTCTAAGATGTTTACCTATGCACGCAATTTCATCTATTTAGGACGAGGATATTCATTCCCTATCGCATTAGAAGGAGCACTGAAGCTAAAAGAGATATCATATATACATGCCGAAGGTTATCCGGCTGCAGAGATGAAACATGGACCTATTGCGCTTATCGACGCGGAAATGCCTGTAGTAGTCATTGCTACCAACTCACCTCTGTACGACAAGGTTCTGAGCAACATTCAGGAGATAAAGGCACGAGGCGGAAGAGTAGTTGCAATTGTGACAGAAGGAGATACGGTAATCAGTTCGCTTGCCGACTTCAGTATCCCTGTGCCTGCAGTACCTGAGTGTCTGGACGCTCTGGTAACATCCATTCCGCTACAACTCATGGCATACCATATAGCCGTATGCAGAGGACTGGATGTCGATCGTCCACGAAATCTTGCAAAATCGGTGACTGTGGAATAATCCACCGTCACCTCAATCTCGTAAGAGCTATCTTAATGACTTTCTGCACAGGTGCATCAGGTTCTTCATGAAGAATCTGTCCGACAACCTTTTGCGAGGGTGCCTGTGCAAATCCCAACATAGTCAAAGCGGCAACTGCCTCTTCATATATTTCATTATTGGCAGCAGATATAGGTGTAGAAACATTTCCGATGCTTTCTACACCTATATTTTGTATCTTGTCCTTGAGTTCCACTATTATACGCTGGGCTGTCTTCAGTCCGATACCCTTCACCATCTTCAGAAGTTTCTCATTTCCGGAACTTATCACATTACATAACTCGGAAGGACTTAAAGCCGATAAAATCATTCTGGCTGTATTTCCACCTATACCGGACACAGTTATCAGCATCAGAAAAAGTTCTCTTTCCTGCTTTGTGGCAAATCCGTAAAGGACATACGCATCTTCCCTGATAGCCTCGTATATATATAGTTTTACATCGCCCTTTCCCTGTATGGCAGAAAAAGTATTAAGCGAAATATTCACTCCATATCCCACTCCGTTACAGTCCACTACCGCCATGGTAGGCGTAACTTCATCAAGTTTTCCTTTTATATATTCAATCATATTTTTGTTATAAATTATAATTTAACGACAAAAATAAAGACAACAAAGTTATAAATCGTAAGTTACGTTCGAAATATTTCAAAAAACGTACCTTTTTTTCTCTTTAGAACAATTCTAATTTTTTATTTTTGCACCGTCAAAAATACTGGATTAATTTCTTGTATCAAAATTAACAGAAACAAATAATTAAACACCAATAAAATTATGAAAAAGATTAGAGCTGCCGTAGTAGGTTACGGAAATATCGGAAAGTTTACTATTGAAGCACTTGAAGCTGCTTCTGATTTTGAAATTGCAGGTGTAGTTCGCCGTAATGGTGACGCAAACAAGCCGGCAGAACTTGCTCCATATAAAGTAGTAAAGGACATCAAGGAACTTGAAGATGTCGATGTAGCTATCCTTGCAACTCCTACACGCAGCGTAGAGCAGTACGCAAAAGAAATCCTTGCATTGGGTATCAATACAGTAGACAGTTTCGACATACATACACAAATCACATCTTTGCGTCGCACATTGGGCGAAACAGCAAAGGCACACAATGCAGTTTCAATCATCGCTGCAGGATGGGATCCGGGAAGCGACTCTGTAGTCCGTACACTTCTTGAAGCAATTGCCCCAAAAGGTATCACATACACCAACTTCGGTCCGGGCCGCAGCATGGGACACTCTGTTGCAGTACGCGCCATCGCAGGTGTTAAGGACGCATTGTCAATGACAATTCCTGTAGGTACAGGTATCCACCGCCGTATGGTATATGTGGAACTTGAAGAGGGTGCAGACTTCAAGACAGTTGAAGCAGCAATCAAGTCGGATGCATATTTCGTAAACGATGAAACTCACGTTATCCAGGTTCCTTGTGTTGACGACCTCAATGACGTAGGTCACGGTGTAAACCTTGTACGCAAAGGTGTTTCCGGCAAGACACACAACCAGTTGTTCGAGTTCGACATGAAGATTAACAACCCGGCTCTTACAGCTCAGGTATTGGTTTGTGTGGCACGTGCTTCTATGCGCCAGCAGCCGGGATGTTACACAATGATTGAAGTTCCGGTTATCGACCTTCTTGAAGGCGACCGCGAAGAACTTATCGCTCATTTGGTATAATCATCAGACTATTTATCAATCTTTCCATAAAATCTCTTTCCCTATTAATTTTGGGAGAGAGATTTTTTTATTTCCTTTGCATATATAATTCAAAAAAACTCAGAAACATGATTTTAGGAAGCATCGTTTGGGACGTCGATCCCATACTTCTCCGTCTTGGTTCTATAGAGCTGAGATGGTACGGACTAATGTGGGGCTTGGGATTTATCCTGGCTTACGAAATGGGTTCACGCCTTTTCAAGAAAGAAGGTCACCCTGACGACTGGGCAGACAAACTGTTTGTTTACTGCATAGTGAGTGCCGTTGTAGGAGCACGTTTAGGACACTGTCTGTTCTACGAATGGGATTATTACGGTTCGCATCCATTAGAGATACTTAAAATATGGAAAGGCGGACTGGCAAGTCACGGAGGAGTATTCGCATTGATACTTGCCCTGATATGGTATTCAAAAAAGGTTACACACAAAAGCGTGTGGTGGCTGTTCGACCGTCTTATACCTGCAGTGGCAGTAGTCTGCGCCTGTATCCGTTTCGGGAATCTGATGAACTCCGAGATATTCGGCTATCCTACCGACCTTCCATGGGGATTTGAGTTTGTTCGCTCACGCGAATGGCAGGAACTGTACAACCAGAACGGAGTGGCCCAGGCATGCCATCCTACACAGATATACGAAATGCTATATTGTGCGGTAGCCTTTATCTTCTCATGGCTGGCATATCACAAATTTGGCTTACAGAAAAGAATAGGACTTATCACCGGAGTTTCACTTCTGATATTCTTTGGAGCACGTCTCGGACTTGAATTCATCAAGAATCCGCAAGTGGCAGAAGAAGTTGGCATGACCCTCAATATCGGCCAGTGGCTCAGTGTACCGCTCATCCTACTCGGTATATACCTGATTTTTACAAGTGGGAAACGTAAAGAAACATTCTGAAATAATTGGATCAAAATGGAAATAGGAACCAATCCCGATGAGGGGGAAAGGTTCCTATTTTTTGTGTTTTCTCATTTTTTATCGGACAACAATGATATTTTTATGGCGTTCAGTATTACTTTTATCATTTTGAAGCTATAATACTGTCATCAGAGAGCTTGAATCTAACCGTTTGTCGTATGTCTGTAGCTGATGAGCCTATTAAAACTCTGAAATCACCTGACTCGGCAACCCACTCATGCTTATTATCATCAAAAAAAGCAAGCTTATCCGAAGTAATTGTAAATTCAACTTCAATAGTTTGTTTTGGTTCAAGCTTTATCTTCTTAAAATCCTTCAGTTCTTTTATTGGGCGAGGCAATGACGATTTGAGATCATTTATATAAAGTTGTACAACTTCCGCACCTATACAATCACCTATATTAGTCACAGGAACTTTAATTACAATTTTATCATCCAAAGCCATAGTATTAGAACTTACGACAGGCTTGCCATATTTGAACTTTGTATAACTAAGCCCGTGTCCAAATGGAAACAGCGGTGTGATTCTGTTTATATCGTTCCAACGATAGCCCACGAAAATTCCTTCCGAATAATTACAATCCACTATATCAGTACCATCATTTCTCAATTTTCCAGGGTACTCACCTTTTGCATGTGCAGCAACATCTGACAAAGCAACAGGAAATGTCATCGGAAGTTTGCCGGATGGATTGACATCACCGGATAATACTGAAGCTATTGCATTCCCACACTCTGTGCCTAAATACCAAGCCTGTACTACAGCAGCAACATCTTCAACCCAAGGCATCGCAACAGCATTACCTGATATATTTACAACTACAATGTTTTTATTTACTTTCGCAAGTTTACTTATTACATTATCTTGATTGTAAGGCAATCCCAATCCCTTTCTATCAGAATCTTCACAATCCTGATACGATGACTTATTTAATCCACCTACAAAAATAACGACATCGGCCTGTTTAGCTATTTCGACAGCTTCAGAAAGAATCTCTTCGTTAGTTCTATCATCTTTTAAATTTTGATTGGTAACAACACCATTGTATTCTCCTGACGGGTCTCCCACATAACCACGAGCATAGACTATTTCTGCTTTGTCACCAAATCTTTTCTTTATACCATCCAAAGGAGACAACTCATATTTGACTTTTAAAGAAGAGCTTCCACCACCGACAGTCATCATTTTAATCGCATTTTCACCAATCACAGCTATCCTCTTTATTTTATTCATATTGATAGGTAAAATATTATTCTCATTCTTCAACAAAACAATACCCTCTTCACCTATTCGACTTGCAGCTTCAATATGTTCCGGAGAACATAAAGAGCCAAAAGGACGATTCTTATTCATATTAGTCCTGAAAGCAAGACGTAAAATACGACGTACCTTGTCTTCAAGCTCCTGCGTGCCAATTTTTCCTTCTCTAATCAACTTCTGATATGGTGCTGCAAGATAATAATTATCATAAGCATTACTTGCTCCATTTGACAATCCGTTTGTCCAGCTACCAAATTCCATGTCAAGACCATTGGTTATAGCCTGATAAGTGTCGTGAGTACCTCCCCAGTCAGACACTACAACACCGTCAAATCCCCATTCACCTTTCAGAATATCATTTAGCAAATATTGGTTATGACAAGCATGTTGATTCTTATAAAGATTGTAACTTCCCATAATAGTCCATACACCACCCTCCTTAACTGCAGCCTTAAAAGCGGGAAGATAAATTTCATAAAGCGCACGGTCATCTACAACTACGTTTGTTGTGTGTCTGTTAGCTTCATGATTATTAAGCGCATAATGTTTAACACATGCAGCCACGCCATTACTTTGAACACCTTGAATATAAGGAACAACCATTTTTGCAGCGAGATAAGGGTCCTCACCCATATATTCAAAATTTCGTCCGTTCAATGGAGTGCGATATATGTTTACCCCAGGGCCAAGAAGAATGTCTTTTTTACGATATCTTGCCTCCTCCCCTATACTTTTACCATATAACATAGCCATGTCCGGATTCCATGTTGCAGCCAGGCATGTCAATGCAGGGAAAGCCACACATGAATCATTAGTCCAGCCGGCCTGATCCCAATCATCCCATAACACTTCCGGACGAATACCATGAGGTCCGTCTGTTGTCCAAAATTCAGGAATGCCGAGACGGGGAACACCTGCTGATGAAAATTTAGACTGCGCATGAAGCATTGCCACTTTTTCTTCTATTGTCATTCTTGACAAAGCATCCTCAACACGTTCATCAATAGGGCGTGTTTCATCAAGATAAACTTGTTCTAATGAAAATGTCTTAAAAACACATACCGTAATTAAAATTGCTGATACAAATATTCTTTTCATTTTATTCATTTTTACATTGTTTTACCAGTAACGGTTTTAATTTTTTATTCCACATTTCATACCCGTTCGGATTGAGATGCAGATAGTCATCCATAAACAAAGCATTATTAACATTGCCATCCTTATCTAATAATAAGGAAGAAACATCTACATATATTAAGTTAGGATTATTGGCGGCATAATCCCGCATTAAAAGGTTAAGCTCTTCTTGCTGTTCACGCAATCTTTCACGGGATGTAGAATGTTTTATAGACAAGAAATAAACTACTGCACTTGAATAGTCATAATGTATTCTATTAATAAATGCCTTGTACAAAGAAAACACATCTTCAACCTGCAAGCCACCTTCCTCCCATCCGCAAATATCATTATCACAATATAATACCACAGCTTTAGGCTTATAGTGTGCAAAAATCCTGTGATAATTAATCATCATATCACGCATCGTAGCTCCACCATATCCCCTATTCTTCACATTGAGAGGTTTCATCACATCCTTTAAGTCATACCATAAACGAATTGAAGAACTTCCCACAAAAAGCACATCACATATAGTATCCGTATCATAATCACTGACATCTACTAAGCCAACAATATCATCATCATATCTGTGAAGCCAATCTGTGTCAGTTTTTATACCATCAACGGACACAGAATCACAAAGAAGATTCTCTGCGGCATGACGGCTCATGGCTACAGCCTCATGCCCTACGTCCGGCACATATATCCTACGCCAGCTAAAATCCCAATGGTTCGCATCGGCAATAGATTTTAAAGTGTCAAAATATTTATTGCCACGTTCAAGCCTGTTTGCTCTTTGCCTGTCGGCTTCCGAGGTTTTTCTTAGGAAGCTTTCACGGAGCGTATCACCTTCAGCCAATTGCAATATAATATTTTTGGCCAGTAAGTTACGAATCTGATTATTGTCCACATCTTCTAAATCCTTAATCCCATAAGAATAATTATCGTTGACAGAAGGGAATGTAAACCATCCGGGATTTCCAATGATGGCTTTCTTGATAAAAGGTGAATTATTCAACAGCATAAAACGGTGAACAAACTGGCCGCCCGCTGAATGTCCGTATATTGTTACCTTATTTTCTTTTGTTCCTGAAGTCTGTAGAATATAACATAGCAAACTATCCACCAATGCCGATGTACGGAATTCCGATGACAATATATTACCGTTTTCATCTTTTACACCAAGTTCCTGGTAACGCCTTGTTGGAAAAGCATCATGTGTGAACCACGGTATAAAAAACATAAATCCTTTTTTATCAGCATATTCCTTCCACGTATCAATCCAATAAGAGCAATCCCTATCATTACCGTGAAATCCCACTATAACCTGCATAGATTCCCTTTCACGATTATCCGGTATATAATAAAAGACCTTTATAGTAAGTAACTATTCAAAATTAATTTTATACATATGAGTAATTCACAAATAAGTTCGTACCTACAGATGCCAGTGCCCT